>NZ_KI912270.1:2586744-3233430 GCF_000243415.2 Mycolicibacterium tusciae JS617 | reverse complement strand
ACGTCGCCAGCGGCACTGTCGAGACTCGCGCGGCGATGGAGGACCTCACGCTGCGCAACCTGAGCAGCTTCCTCGAGTCGGGACAGCTCGTCACGCCGGTTCAGTTGCCGGTCGCGGCCTCGGGCTAGCACCCGGCACGCCGATTGGCATCCCCACAGCAATACCCGCGCATGCGCGTGCGAAGGTTTCCCGATGGCACAAAACGGTGATGCCGCCACCATGCGGGGTGCGATGCCATGTCGTTAGCCGAAGGCGACGTGTTCGCCGGGTACACCGTCGTTCATAAGCTCGGCGCGGGCGGTATGGGCGAGGTGTACCTCGTCCAGCATCCGCGGTTGCCGCGGTACGACGCGCTGAAGATCCTGCCGGTCGAGTTGACGATCGACCGCGAATACCGCGAACGCTTCAATCGCGAGGCCGACGTGGTTGCGCGACTGTGGCATCCGCACATCGTGGGCGTGCACGACCGCGGCGAGGCCGAGGGCCAGCTGTGGATCACGATGGACTTCGTCGAGGGCACCGATGCCGCACGGTTGCTAGGTGACCATCAGGGCGGCGGTCTGCCGCCCGAGGACGTCGTGCGAATAGTGACGTCCGTGGCCGACGCGCTGGACTATGCGCATGGCGAGGAGCTACTGCACCGCGACGTCAAACCGTCGAATATCCTGCTGGCGCAGTCGAACTCCAAGTTCAGCCGCGCACTCCTCGCGGACTTCGGGATAGCGCGCTGGGTCAAGGACACCGCGGGTCTGACCGCCACCGATATGACCGTCGGCACGGTGGCCTATGCCGCACCCGAACAGCTCATGGGCCAGGCTCTCGACGGCCGGGCCGATCAATACGCGCTGGCCGCGACCGCGTTTCATCTCCTCACCGGGCAGCAGTTGTTCCAGCACGACAATCCCGCGGTGGTGATCAGTAACCACCTCACGGCCAGCCCGCCCGCCATCGGCGAACGCATCCCCGAACTCTCGGGGTTGGGTCCTGCATTCGAACGGGCATTGGCCAAGTTGCCCGCCGACCGTTTCGATACCTGCACTGATTTCGCCGAGGCGATGGCCCATGGCCTGTCGGAAGCGGCGCAGGGTCTGGGCGCCACCGATAGGACGATGGCCGCCCCCGCGTCGGGAAAGCAGCACAGGCGCAAGGATGCCGGGGGATCGCGCCGTTTGCGGCTGGGGCTGCTTGCGGCGGGGGCCGCCGCGGTGCTAGTCGGCGGGGCGATCGCGGTGGGTGTGGCCATCGCCAACCGCGAGGAGCCCGCTGCTCAACGTGCGCCGGCGCCGCCGGCCGCCAGCACTCCGGCTGTCCCGGTGGTGCGGATCGGTGCGGACTGCGATCCGCTCGGTTCAGCCGGCGTCGCGACGAGCGGGCAGCAGGCCTACTGCTCGCGATTGCCGGCCACCAATACCCAGCTCTGGTCGATCTATCAGGGCACCGTGCCGAGTCCGCATCCGACGGCCGCGCCCGCCCCAACCGACGAGGTGTACGCGACGGGCATCGAGGAACAGGTTCAGGCGTGCGTGAGTCAAACCGAGAAGACCCGAGCCGAATGTCGCAATGACATCCGCGACGGCAACCTGTCCGGGCCGGCCTAACGACTCTTTAAGAGTTCACTGTCAGAAGTTGTTGCAGGTGCTGGCGACTTGCAAAACCAGCCCGGTGTACTCCGCAGCCTGCGGGTTGCCCTGCACCTGCTGAATCAACACGGTGCGTTCAGCGGGCCCCTGCGCGAGGAAATTCTGTATCCATCCAGCCACGAACGGCGAGCCGGTCAACTGGGCGGCAGCGGCGGGGTCGTGCGCGTTGAGCGCGGAAACCACCTGCGGATATGAGCACGTTGTATTCACAATGGGCCCGACATCTTGCTGTGCTGAGGCGATTCCGGCGGGGGCGACGACTGACAGCAGCAAACCGCCGGAGGCGACGAAGATCTTTGCTTTCAAGCGCATGTTTCGACGCTAGCACGCATTAGCCCAGCTCACCACGTTTTCATCTGTGCGATGACGCCTATTCCCCTTGTGGCAGAACATCTCTGAGTAAACATTAAGAGAGCAGGATCACTCGTTGTCGAACAGCAGATCGCGCAGCGATCGCTCGATCAGCGCCTCGGGTTCTTCACGAATACCGACATGGATGAGATCGCTGCCGATTGTCAGCATCGAAACACCGTGCAGCACTGACCAAATCGGCCCCGCGATGGTGCGGGAATCTCCTTTGGGGAGCAGTCCCGACTCCTGGCATCGCACGATCGTGTCCAGCAGGTCGTCAAAGGCGCGCTCGCCCGCGGCGAGCACCTCGGGGCTCTCGGTCTTGTCGAGTTCTGAGCCGAACATCACCTGGTAGTAGTCCGGATGGGTGACGGCCCACCGGACATACGCCCTCCCCATCGCGAGCACCTGTGCCGAGAGGTCGGGCGTCGCCTTGACGGTGTCATCCAACGTCTCGTGGAGTTGGACAAAACCCTGGGTGGCCGCGGCCGCGAGCAGCTGGGCCTTGTCGGCGAAGTGCCGATAGGGCGCGGCGGCACTGACCCCCGCCCGGCGGGCGACCTCTCGCAGCGTGAACCCTTTAGGCCCTTTTTCCTGCACCAACTGCAGGGCTGCGTCCGTCAGCGCGCGTTTGAGATCGCCGTGGTGATACGTGTCGCGCTTGGATTCCGCCGTGTCGGGAATTCCGGCTCGACCGGGCATGTTTACAACGCTAACATCCATTAATGTAAATAGTGTTCACATTGAGGAGTGGGGATATGACCGCTGGCCTTGTTGGCGTCGTGACCGCTGCGCAGGCCGCGGAGCGGATGGTCTCGGAGGTGCGCGACGATCCTGCGGCGCGCATCCGCCTGGCCGCGCAGACGTATGCGCTTCGCAGCGTGCGTCGGCCCTACCGTCCGTATCGCCGCGCGGTCGTCGCGTTCATGCGGTGGCAGCAGGCGCGAGGTGTGCTGAACGCATCAGAGGCCGCGGCGCCGGGTAGTCCGTGGTGGCGCGCGGTCAACGAGGACCTGCTTCGCGACACGCTCGAGGCGAAGCTTCTGGTGGAGCGTGAGGACGTGGTGCCGTCGCGCCCGACGGTGCAGCACTGGGTCGACTTCTTCCGTGCACCGTCGGCCCGATCCTGGTACCTGGCCCACAACGCGAGTGTCGTCGCCGGATACTTGACGCATACGGAACTGGCGTCGCGGGAAGCGCCGGCCGAGCGGTTCTTCATGAATGTGGTTCTGGTGCGGGTGCTGTATGCACACGCGCTGGTGGCCGACGCCAACCTGGCGCTGGGCCGGTTCGCGCTCGTCGCCAGGCTCGTCGGTCATCCGCGGGCCCGCGGGCCACAGGCCCTGCTGTCGATGAAGGATGTTCTCCCCGTGAGCTACCCGATCGACGAGGTGACGATCGAAGAGGTCATCGACAGTGAGAACAGGCTCTTTCGGATGGTGGACTTCGGCGTGATCGCGCCGCGGGCCGACGCTCTGTATGCCGCCTCGGCTCGCGTCCTCGAGGAACCGCGCCTGCTCGATTTGATCTCTGACGGGGTGCCGGCCTATGCGTGGCCTGGCGAACAACGGCAGGTGTGGACACCGCCGAAGCGGCGACTTCATGCATGGGTCGACTTCCTGACCCGTCCTCGTCTGTCCGCTGAAGGCACCACCCGACCCAGCGCCGTCATCAATTGAGGCTCTTGTGACTCATTCGTGGGTTGCTGATTGCGCCTGAACGGCCACACGCCGTTTCCGGTCTAGGTTTTTGGCTTGTCGAAGGTCAAAAACTACAGATCGGAGAACGGCGTGCGGAATGCCAGCCTATGGCGCACCGTGTTGTGCGTCGAGAACGCGGTGGTCGAGGGCGTCGAGTTCGACGACCAAACGCAGGCTCTCGTGGTCCATATGCGACCGCGACGACCGCTTAAGGGTCGATGCGGAGACTGCGGATCGAGAGCCTCCTGGTATGACCGCGGCCAGGGGCGGCGGCGGTGGCGCGGACTCGATTTGGGAACCGTTCAGGTCTTCCTGGAGGCTGACGCCCCACGGGTCAACTGCCCCACCCACGGCCCGACGGTGCGACAAGTCCCCTGGGCCCGACACGGCGCGGGACATACCCGCTCGTTCGACCAGCAGGTGGCCTGGTTGGCCACACACTGCTCCAAGAAGGCAATCACCGAGCTGATGCGGATCGCCTGGCGCACAGTCGGATCGATCATCACTCGAGTGTGGGCCGACACCGTCGCCGGAGTCGATGGGTTCGCCGACCTGACGCGGATCGGGATTGATGAGATCTCCTACAAGCGCCATCACAAGTACCTAACTGTGGTCGTCGACCACGACAGCGGCCGCCTGGTGTGGGCGCATCCCGGTCACGAACGCGCGACCGTGCGCGCCTTCTTCGACGCGCTAGAAGCCTCAGGTGCAGGTCGGTGCGCCCAGATCACCCACGTCACCGCTGATGGGGCCAAATGGATCGCCGACGTGGTCAGCGAACGATGCCCGGACGCCATCCGCTGTGCCGACCCGTTTCACGTCGTTGGTTGGGCCACTGAGGCATTGGATGCCGTGCGTCAACAGGCCTGGAGCGATGCTCGCCGCAGCGGGCATACCCGCTCGCACGGGTGGGCCCATGGCCGACGCGCCACCATCTCCACCGGGCCAGCCCAAGCATTGCGGCGCGCCCGCTACGCGCTGTGGAAGAACCCGGAAAACCTCACCGACCGCCAACAAGCGAAGCTGCGCTGGATCGCCACCACCGACCCTCGGCTCTACCGCGCCTACCTGCTCAAAGAAGGCCTACGGACGGTCTTCAAACTCCCTGCCGACCACGCCGCCGAAGCGCTGGACAGGTGGATCGCTTGGGCACGGCGCAGCCGCATCGAATCATTCGTCAAGCTCCAACGCCGCATCGCCGGCCACCGCGAGCAGATCCTCGCTTCCATCGCCCACGGCCTCTCCAACGGACTCATCGAATCGGTCAACACCAAGATCCGACTCATCACCCGCATCGCCTTCGGCTTCGCCCACCCCGGCGCCTTAATCGCCCTAGCCATGCTCACTCTCGGAGGACACCGCCCCACCTTGCCTGGCCGCCAATGACCCACGAATGAGTCACAAGAGCCTCAATCGATGACGCCATTTTGTCCCTACTATCCAAGCGCGAGAGCGGGCGCCTAGGGTTCGGCCATGACGAGAACGGTCCGAATCGCGTCGTCCGCGATGTGCGTCGCGTTTGTGATCGCCGGCTGCTCGTCGTCTCCGGCGCCAACCCCGGCACTCAAGCCCATCGACGCGGCGGCGTTCCGGGCGGTCGTGGAGAAGGTGGCGAAGGATCTCTACGTTCCCGGCGCCATGGTCGTCCTGCGCACGCCGCAAGGGGATTTCGAGGCGACGGTCGGCACGACCGAACTCGGCGCAGTGGCACCACCGGCCGCGGATACGCATTTCCGGATCGCCTCGAACACCAAGACCTTCACCGCGGCGCTGATCGTGCTGCTCGCCCAGGACGGCAAGCTGAAATTCGACGATCCGATCTCGGACTACGTTCCGGACGTCCCCGATGGCAACAACATCACCATCGCCGACCTGTTGAAGATGCGCAGCGGTCTCTACAACTACACGGCGGCTCCCGAACTCGCGGACGCCCTTGATGCCGATCCCGCGAAGGCCTGGACACCGCAGGAGGTCCTCGCCATCGGCTTCAAGCACCCGCCGAACTTCCCGCCGGACACCGAGTACGAGTACGACAACACCAACTACGCCCTGCTGGGTCTTGTCGCCGAAAAGGTCGGCGGAAGCCCACTGGCGCAACAGTTCCAGGACCGACTGTTCGGTCCGGTCGGCCTCGAGCAGACGTCACTGCCCGCGATCGACGACACGTCGATTCCGGCGCCGTATTCCCACGGCTATATGTACGGCGAGAGCAAGTACGCACTCGCCGACATCGAGTATCCGGCAGGGATGCAGGCCGAGATGAGAGACGGAACCCTCGAGCCGGTCGACTACACCAACCAGAATTCGTCGTACGCCACCGCGGCGGGCGGGGCCATCTCGACGGCCGACGACCTGGCGACGTGGATCAAGGCGCTGGTGTCAGGCAAGGTGTTTGACGCCGACTTCCACCGGCAATGGTTGGACAGCCTGCAAGTCGAGATTCCGGATGCAGCCGGCGGGCAGGAGTACGGATACGGAATCTCCTATCAGCGCTACAGTCCGACCGCGCAGATGTACTACCACAGGGGCGAGCTGCCGGGCTTCAACTCCTTTATCGGCCACGACCCGGATGCCGATGTGACACTGGTCATTTGGACGAATCTCACCCTGTCGCCCGACGGCAGGACGACGGCGAATGCGATGCTGCCGTACCTTCTCGACGAGATCTATACCGGGCTGTCGGTGGCGCCCAAGTAAGGTCAGCTCAGCACGTCCTCGACCAGATTGTCGGTGGTCCACTCCCGTTGCGGCAGCACATCTCTGAGCAGACGCAACAGCGCGGGGTTGCTGCTGTCGCCGCGCCAGACGGCGTCGAGTTCGACGGGACGCTCGCGGAACGCACCGATGGTGCGGAAGACGACATTGTCGGGATGCAGCGTCGCGGCCGACGCCGGCACCAACGCGATGCCGATGCCGGTGCGGACCAGCACCAGCATGGTGTGCACCTGCGTCACGTACTGCACGTAGCGCGGCGATGCCCCGGCGATGGTGAACGTACTGATGAGCAGTTCGTTGAAATACCTTGCCTGGATAGGCGAATACATGATGACGTCCTGGCCGTCGAGGTCGTTGAGCGTCAACTGACGGTTGAGTGCGGCGAGCGGATGTTCTTCCGGCAGTGCGGCAATCAGCTGCTCGTGCAACAGCGGTCGCGAGACAAGGCCGGGCCGCTTGACCGGCGGGCGGGCCATGCCCAGATCCACTTCGCCGCTCATCAGGCCGTCGAGCTGAACGGCGGTGACCATCTCGCGCAGGTCGAGTTTCACGTCGGGAAGTTTCTCGCGCGCGGCACTGAGCAGTCGTGGAAGCACGACGTGGGCGGAGGCGGCGGTGAATCCGACGACGACCGTGCCGAGGTCGCCTTCGGGGATCCGCTTGACGGTCTGGGCGGCGCCCTCGGCGAGCTGGAGGATGCGTCGCGCATCGGGGAGGAAGGCGACGCCGGCGGGGGTGAGCGTGACCGTCCGGGTCGTGCGGTCGATCAGTTGTACGCCGAGTTCGCTTTCGAGCTGCTGGATCTGGCGGCTCAGCGGGGGCTGGGTCATGTGGAGGCGTTCGGCCGCGCGTCCGAAGTGCAGTTCTTCTGCGACGGCGACGAAGCACGACAGCCGGGCGAGTGAAAACACCTATGCACTCCTCGCATCATTACCCGCGAATTGCGTAATGATAGTGCATCAGGCTATGCGCTGGCTGTAGGTCGGCTGCGCTGCGGCCGCACACTGATGGGCTGCAGCGCCTCCATGACCTGGGTCAGCCGCGGATACACGACGGCCGGGCCCAACCACCGGGAAATGAAGCGGCGCAGAGCAAAGCCGTCACGCGCGGGCTCACCGGGGTCGACGAGTATCGAATGGAATGTGCGCAACCCCAACTCGGCCAGCTCATCGAGCGCCGCCTCGTCGTAACCGTTGCTCTCCCAATCGACATCGCATCGGTGCAGCATCGAACGGCTGAATGCCCTGGCGGTGTCGGAGGTCAGTGAGACGGCGGTGCCGCTCTTGGATCCGTTCCTGAGCAGGTTGGCGAATTGTGCGTCCTCAGCGAGTGTCTCGACGGCGAATGCGATTCCCTCGACGATCGCCGCGGCGGGTTCGGTCAACCCGCTGGTGTGCTCGGCGAGCTGGTCGAGAAACCCGTCTGCGGTACGCATCCCGCTGGCCAACAACAGCTCTTCGGTGTTGGGGAAGTAGCGGTAGACGGTCTGACGGGTGACGCCGAGCATGCGCGCGACGTCGGCGATGCGTACGGCGGTTCCGCGCTCGGCGATGATGGCGTCGGCCACGTCGAGGATCCGGTCGATCGCCTCTTCGTCGGACCCCGGGGCATTGCCCGACCAGCCGCGGTTAGGCACGGGAGAACTCGATCGGCAGCGTCGTCGGTCCGCTCAACCCCATCATCGGCTTCCAGGGCGCCGGACCTGTGCGGGAGGGTTCGCGCATTCGGCGGGTGAGGATCTGTAGGGCCTCGGCGAGCTCGAGCCGGGCCAGGTTCGCGCCGAGGCAGTAGTGGATGCCGCCACCGAAGCTCAGCACGGCGGGCGCGTCGGTCCGGCTGATGTCAAAGCGGTCGGGGTCGGTGTAGATAGCCGGATCCCGGTTGGCGGCAAAGGTATTGACGAGCACCAACGTTCCGGCGGGGAACAGGTGGCCCGCGAATTCGGTGTCCTCGGTGACGGTGCGAAGGGTGCCGCACGCGATCGGCGAGTGGCGCATGGTCTCCTCGACGGCGGTGGCCGCGAGCTCGGGGTGCTCGCCCAGCAGTGTCCATTGGTCGGGGTGGTCGACGAGGATGTCGATGGATGCGGCCACCTGGTTGCGGGTGGTGTCGGTGCCCGCGAGCAGCAGACCGCCGGCGAGCATGCGCAGTTCAGCGGCGTTGAGCCGGTCGCCTTCGTCCTCGGCGCGGATCAGATCGGACAGCAGATCGTCGGTGGGGGTGTGGCGCCGCCGCGCGACCATCTCGTCGACGTAGACGTCCAGTTCGTCCCACGCGCGCATGACGAGGGACTCGTCGATCCCCGCCTCGAAGTCCAGATTGAACGCGGTGAAGATGTCGTCAGCCCAGAGCGAGAACTGCTCCCAGTCCTCCCGCGGGGCGCCGAGCAGCGCGCAGATGATCGGCACGGGGTAGGGCCGCGCGATGTCGGCGACGACGTCGCAGCGTCCCTCGACGGCCGCCCGGTCGATGAGTTCGTTGAGCACGTCGACGATGGTGTCGTGCAGCCGCGCGCTGGCCCGCGGTGTGAAGGCCTTGGACACCAGGCTGCGCAGCCGGCGATGAGGCTCGCCTTCGAGGCCGAGGAGGCTGTTGATCATTTTGTCCCACAGTGGTCCTGACGTGATGCCGTGCACCATCAGGTTCATTCCGGGCGGGATCGTGAAGCGCGCGTCACGCATCACCGTCCGCACCAATTCGTGGGACAGGATCTCGGGACCGAATGGTCCGATGGCGATGGGGGCCTGCGACTGCGCCTCGCGAATTCGCGGGAACACTGCGGCGGGCGTCTCTTCGACGTCGTAGGTCAGCGTCGGGAGCCCGGCGTCGAAGACATTGGGGCAGAGCACGTCGACGTTCATTGGCCACCAGCCCTGACTGAGACGACAGAATGCTCGAAATGTATGACTGATGACTGTGGAAGTCAACGAAAACGCGATGAACGCATGAAGCGAAGTCATACATAACCAACTAAACGTCTCGGTCGGCACCTCGCGTCGAGAATTCAAAACCGGCGGCGTTTACGCTGGCGCCATGGCCGACAATGACCACGACTTCGCCGCTTCGCGCCGTGAGATCACCGACGCCCTGATCGCTGCTCTCGACCGCCGGCACGAGGTGCTTGATGTGATCGTCGATGCCGACAACCGCGGCGCGGCCGTCGAAGCGGTTGCCGAATTGCTCGGCACCACGCACCTGGGCGCCGAAGCGGTGGTGCAAATGCCGATGTATCGACTCACCAAAGACTCGCGGCGCAAGATCGCGGCGGAACTCGAGGACCTGAACAGCCGACTGAGCTTCACCCTGATGGAACGGCCCGAGAGTTCAGGAGAGCATCTCGAGCTGCGGGCGTTCTCCGGCGAGGCCGACCGAGACCTCTTCGGAGCCCGGACCGCCGACATGGGTGCCGCCGGTGACGGCTCCGGCGGTGCCGCAGGCCCTCTCGACGACGAGATCGGCTCGGCTATCGGACGGATCGACGCCGAGGACGCCGTGTGGCTGGTGGCCGAAATAGGGACGCAGACAGTCGGAATGGTGTTCGGGGAGCTAGTAAGCGGTGAGGTGAACGTCCGGATCTGGATCCATCCGGACCACCGAAAGCACGGTTACGGCACTGCGGCGCTGCGCAAGGCGCGTTCAGAGATGGCGCGGTATTTCCCTGCCGTGCCGATGGTGGTCCGCGCTCCCGGCGCTACCGCCGGCTGACGAATCCGTAGCCGGGATCGACGGGGTGGTAACCGAGCTCAAGGCCGTCTCGGTATAGACGACATTTGAGACAACCTCGGGGACGACGACCATTACGCCTGCCAAGCTACGCGCGACATTGTCGGCGAACTCGCGATGCGCGGTAGTAGTTGAGCGACATTGTCGCTGAGAGTTTGGCACAGAAGACCTCCCTTACCGGGCCCGCCTCTCGCACATTCCCCTACCAGCGCGGGCCGACGAACTCGTAGCTCGGATCGATCGACTTCATGTAGCCGGTGTCGTCGCGGTCCCGGATCCCGCAGCTCAGGTACTGCTCGTGCAGCGCGGCCAGCGAGTCGTCGTCGATCTCGATACCGAGACCGGGTGTCGTCGGCACGGCGACGGCGCCGTCCTCGAACTCCAGGACGCCGGGCTTGACGATCTCCTCGGTCTTCCACGGCCAGTGCGTGTCGCAGGCGTAGGTGAGGTTCGGCGTCGCGCCGGCAAGGTGCACCATGGCAGTCAGGCTGATGCCGAGATGAGAATTGGAGTGCATCGACAGGCCGAGGTCGAACGTGTCGCAGATCCCGGCGAGCAGTCGCGAGCGTTGCAGGCCGCCCCAGTAGTGGTGATCGGAAAGCACCACGCGCACCGAGCCTTTCGCGACGGCGGGCTTCAGCTGGTTGAACGCCACCACGCACATGTTGGTCGCCAGCGGCATGGGCGCCTGTTGCGCGACCTCGGCCATCCCGTCGAGGCCGGGCGTCGGATCTTCGAGGTACTCGAGGATGCCCGCCAGACCGGACGCCACCTTGACCGACGTCTGCGGCGTCCACGCGGCATTGGGGTCCAGCCGCAGCGGATGCTCGGGGAACGCCTTGCGTAGCTCCTCGATGGCCGCCATCTCCTCCTCGGGAGGAAACACACCGCCCTTGAGTTTGATTGCGCTGAAGCCGTATTCGTCGATGATGCGCCTGGCCTGAGTGACCAGACCGTCGGGGTCGAGCGCCTCACCGAACGTGTCGGGCTCCTGGCCGGGATGCGCGGCCCACTTGTAGAACAGGTAGGCACTGAACGGCACGGTGTCCCGGACCTTGCCGCCCAGCAGATCGGAGACGGGACGCCCGGTGGCGTGGCCTCCGATGTCGAGGCAGGCGACCTCGAACGGGGAGAAGACCTGGTCGACGGCGCTGGCCGTGGTGATCATTCCCGCCGTGCCGATGGCCCGGTTGTCGCCGCGGAGACGGTCGGCGATCGCGGCGCGGATCGCGTTGAGCGAGAACACGTCCAACCCGGTGATCGCGTCGGCGGCGGCCTGGAGGCGGACGAGATGCGTCGAGTCGGCGTAGGTCTCGCCGAGCCCGACGAGCCCCGCGTCGGTGTCCAGCTGGATGATGGCGCGCAAGGCGTAGGGCTGGTGCACGCCGACCGTGTTGAGCAGCGGCGGGTCGACGAACGCGACCGGGGTGATGCGGGCGCCGGTGATGCGAATCCGGCTGGGTGCCATCGCTAGCGGGCCTGGGCGAGCGCGTCGGACAGCACGGCGCGTCCGGCGGTGATGATGGCGTGCAGCTCGGTGAGGTCCGCGGAGCTCGGCATGATCAGCGGCGGGCGGACCGGCCCTGCGGGCAGGCCTTCCATCGCCACGCCGGCCTTGACGAGTGAGACGGCGTAACCCGGCACGGTGTCGCGCAGGCGCACCAGCGGATGGAAGAACGCCGCGGACAGGGCGTCCACCAGCGCGTCGTTGCCGGACTCGAGCGCGTTGTAGAACGCGAGCGCGAGGTCGGGGGCGAAGGCGAAGGTGGCCGACGAGTACAGCGGGACGCCGATGGCGCGATAGGCCTGCTGCGTGGTCTCCGCGGTGGGCAGGCCGTTGAAGAACAAGAAGTCCTTCTCGACGTTGTCTTTGACTGCCCGGACGATGCGTGCGACCTGGTCGAGATCGCCGGTGCCGTCCTTGATTCCGACGACGGTGGGGATCTTCGCGACCTCGATCGCCGACGCCTCGGTATAGCGGGCGTTGTTGCGGTTGTAGACGATCACCGGCAGATCCGTGGCAGCAGCGACCTCACGGGTGTACTCGATCAGCCCGGCGGCGGGCATCTCGACGAGATACGGGGGAAGCAGGAGCAGGCCGTCGGCGCCGTTGGCCTTGGCGGCCGTCGCGAAGAGCTTGGCCTGGGCGATGGAACCCCCGGCACCCGCGTAGACGGGCACGCGCCCGGCCACCGTCTCGACGGCCGTGCGGACGATCTCACCGAACTCCTTCGGCTCCAGAGCATGGAATTCGCCTGTGCCGCAGGCGATGAACACACCACCGGGTCCCGCGTCCACGCCCTTGGCGACGTGCTGGGCCAGCAGGTCGAGATCGACCGTGCCTGCCTCGGTGAAGGGCGTGACGGGGAAGAACAGAACGCCGTCAAACTTGGGATTCATCGCGCGGGACTCCTTGATAACTGGTGGGTGTTAGTCGGCGGTGAGCTGGCCGTCGATGCGGCGCCACAGGCGGTCTGGGTTGCCGTCGGCAATTGCGCTGGGCAGCAGCGACTTCGGCACGTCCTGGTAGGCAACGGGCCGCAGGAAGCGCTCGATGGCCAGCGAGCCGACCGACGTGCTGCGCGAGTCGGACGTGGCCGGGTAGGGGCCGCCGTGCACCATGGCGTGGCCGACCTCGACGCCGGTGGGCCAGCCGTCGAACAGGATGCGTCCGGCCTTGAGTTCGAGTACCGGCAGCAGTTTTCCGGCTTCGGGGTAGTCGGACTCGTCGGCGTGCACCGTTGCGGTGAGCTGACCTTCGATGTTCTCGGCGACGGAGCGCATCTCGGTGGCGTCCTTGCAACGCACGATGAGGCTGGACGACCCGAAGACCTCGGCCTGCAGTCGCTCGGAGTTCAGGAAGCCGGCGGCGTCGGTCGCGAACAGCGCGGCGTGGCAGGCACATTCGTTGTCACCGGCTTCGCCCCGGCCGATCAGGTCGGCTTCCTTGCTCAGCGCGGTGACACCGTCGGCGTAGCTGCCTGCGATGTTCGGCGTGAGCATCGGGGTGGCCGCCGACCCGGCCAGGGCGTCGCGGGCGGCGGTGATGAAGTCGTCGAGGCCGGGGCTGTCGGCGGCGATGACGAGGCCCGGGTTCGTGCAGAACTGGCCGGACCCCATGGTCAGTGAGCCGACGAAGGCCTTGCCGAGGTCGGCGCCGCGGGTGCTCAGGGCACCGTCGAGCAGGAACACCGGGTTGATGGAGCTCATCTCGGCGTAGACGGGGATGGGCTCGGGTCGGGCAGCCGCAGCCGCGACGAGAGCCGTTCCGCCGTAACGTGATCCGGTGAAGCCGACGGCCTTGATGCGCGGATCGGTGACCAGCGCGATGCCGAGGTCGGGGCCGGACCCGAAGAGCAGCGAGAAGGTGCCCTTCGGCAGGCCGGACTCGGCGACGGCGTCGGCGATGACACGGCCGACCAGTTCGGAGGTGCCGGGGTGAGCGTCGTGGCCCTTGACGACGACGGGGCATCCTGCGGCGAGCGCGGAGGCGGTGTCACCGCCGGCGACAGAGAAGGCCAGGGGGAAGTTGGAGGCGCCGAAGACAGCGACGGGACCCAGCGGGACGGTGCGCTGGCGGATGTCGGGGCGGGGTGCGGGTTGGCGGTCGGGAAGGGCGGGGTCGATGCGGGCGCCGTTCCAGGAACCTTCGCGCAGGACGGAGGCGAAGAGGCGTAGCTGACCGGTGGTGCGGCCGACCTCGCCGGTGATCCGTGCGGTCGGCAGGCCGGTCTCGGCGGTGGCGCGGGCGATGACCGCGTCCTTGACCGCCTCGATGTTGGCGGCGACGGCTTCGAGGAATTGGGCGCGCTGCTCGGAGGTGGTGGCGCGGTAGACCGGGAAGGCGGCGGCCGCGGCGGAGCAGGCGGCCTCGACATTGGCGGAGTCGCCGTAGTGGTAGGGGGGCTCAAGCGTCTCGCCGGCGGTGGGGTCGAAGGCGTTGATGGGCTCGCCGGACCCGCGGACGGGTTCGCCGGCGATGAGCATCTGTCCGGTCGGTTCGGTGGTCCTGAGTGGGCCCGTAATGGTGGCAGTCATGACTTCCTAGGCCGTCGATGGTGTCTGGTCTGCCACTTACGTTAGGAGCCCGATCCATGCATGTCCAAGACTGTTTTAGGTATGACTGATGCAGAGGATGGATTAATGGAGCGGCCCGCGTGGCGGGGCCAAGCGGCTATCCCGCGGATGGAACGTGCTGGTGACACCGTGCTGAGCGGGTCAGGTGCTCCAGTCCCGACGTGAGGTCGTCGACGAGCGGCAGTTCGTTGTCGGGGTCGCAGATCGAGAGCAGGCGTCGGACCGGGTGGCTGGCGACGATGATCCAGTCGACGTCATTGCGGGCGCAGTGCACGCTGATGTAGTAGAGCGCGGTGAACGCCTGGGTGCCTGCGAAGTCGACGGCCCGCAGATCGAGCACCAGCTGGCGCGAGATTCCGGTGTGCTGCTCGACGAAACGGCCGAGGCCGCGTCCGTTGCGGGCGTCCAACTCCCCGATGACCGCGACGGCGAGCCGCGACGTCGAAAGCCGCCGCGCGGCAAATGTCGCTCTGCCGCACTGTCGGTATTCCTCCACTAACGCAGGCACTAACGCAGGATTCGGACGACCAATGCGTACGGTCCCAACCGTCATTGCACAACCTCAAGATCGACTTGTAGGCGTCGCCGGAGAGCATCCCGGGTGAGACCCAGGACCCGGCACCAGCTAAGTGCTACCGGCGGGCGGAAGCTCAACCATCCTGAGAGTAGTACGGATTGCGTCGCAGGTCTGCACTTTTCAGAGGACTCTCAGATATGGCTTCTTGCAATGCTTTTGGTGAGCTCGGCTAACTGTGATCTTGGGTGTGCGTCAGTAATTGCATTCATTCGCGACGAATTTCGTTGCACAGTTGCTCAGGCTGGCTTGATCACCTGCTCTTAGCGGGTTACGCGTCCGCCCAGCGCTTTGCTGCAACTATCCGGGCCAGCCGGGCGACGCGGGCTCAGCGTCCGGTGGCGTGTCGAGAACGCGCTCGACGATAGCGGCGCGCTCCGTGCGCCATTGCGGCATCAGATCAGAACATCGCGATATGCGTCGGGCGCCGTCGATCCTTTCATCGGCGGTGGACTCACGATTGATCAGCGATCCCCAGCTCTCGTCGCTGGCGCCGGTGATGCGCCACGGACCGAAGACGTCACCGGCGGGTGCGGGGTTCGGTCCACGCTGCACGTCGGCCACCATGGCAGGCGCGTCGGCAGCGGGCGGGGTGTCGGTGAACTCCACCCGCCATACCTTCATGCCGTCGACGTCGCCGAGGCCGGTGCGGGCGTCGTAACCGACGACGGACACGTACTTACCCTGCTCCTGGTCCTCGCGAAAAATCTTGTACATGCCGTCGCAGACGTATGCGCGGTAGCCGCCCTCGATCGGGGTGAGCTCGAGGACGTGGAAGAACTCGTTGCCGAAGAACGGCCCCGGGGGACCGAACGGCTCGGCCTCCGGCAGCGGCCGAATGTTCACCAGTTCGCTTCGGGTACTCGCTTTGGAACTTGGCGGCAATGCGTCCGGGACAGCGCGATCGAAACCGGGATAAGCGGCGCCGACGAAGCCCGTGAACTGCGCGATCCGGTAGGACTCCAGATACGCGCGCAACGGCACCGCGGGGCCCGACACCAGGTCGACGCCCGGCTCGGCGGCCCACTGAAACCGGAAGTCGCCCAAAGTATCCGGCCAATTCGCGAACGTCGGCGCCTGCGGCGCTTCTTCGCCGCCGCACCCAGTCAGCCCCACCGCCGTCAGCAGGACGACCGCGCACCACCGCACGATCGACATCACGCTCGTTATCCTCCTGTGTGCCCCGTCGGCGTGGGCAGCGCGTCGCGGTAGGCGTCCTCGTAGTCCTCGATGCCCGCCTTCACCGTCGGATCGACTCCCATGAAGTACTCCGTGAACGCGGAGCGGAAGTCGCCGAAGTCGTAGTTATTCAGCGGCTTGAGTTGGTTGGTCTCGGGGTCGATCAGGTCGAATTGGTTGAAGACGTCCGGGTTGCCGAGGTCGGCGTCGAGCAGTCGCTGTGCCACGGCGTACTGCATCATTTCGGAACTCTGCTGGGCGATGTAGGTGGGATCCGCGCCCGCGGGCGCATCGCCTACGAAGATCTGATGCAGCGGATCAATGGGCATCTTGCTGTTCCACTCGAGGATTGCCGAGACGCCGGGGATCTCCTTGCCGAGAGTCGTTGCCACGTCGAACCACATGCCGCGGCTCTCGTAGGCTTTCGCCTCCTGCAGGTTGCCGTATTCGATGACGTCATTGTCGGCGATGTTGGCCGCGGAATCGATCACGCCTCGCAACGTGCCCGCTGACTGCAGATCGCCGGTGTTGACCGTGCCGCCGTCGATGATGGACTGCTCGAAGTTGTTTTGGTACTGCAAACCATTGAGGTAGGCCTGGCTGTTGAGGGTGGTGGCGGCGTCCGCATTGGTGTCGATCACCGCGAACAGATCCCGCATGACCGGCATCTCCGGGTTCTTCACGTCATCCAGCGGGTTGAATCCCCGGCTGTTGTCCAGGGAGTTGCCGAGCATGTCGTCGATGTAGGGCTTGTTGGCTTCGGCGAGGGCCTGGGTGAGCTCGGGGTTGACCTGGCCGAGTGACTGGCCGTCGGCGCCTGGGATGTTGAGCAACTGCGGGGAGTTGTCGCCGTTGCCGACGTACTGGTCGACGGCATGCATGATTTCCCCGGAGCGGGTCGCCTGCGCCACCTGCGTGGGGTCGGTCAGGTCGGTCGGCACCGCGCCGGTGCCGTTGAGCACCGTGCCTGCCGCGGCGCCATCGTCAGCCCATTGATGTTTGAACAAGTCGCCGATGAACTCGTTGTTGGGTGTCGCCCCGTCGGCGCCCGCGAGCTCGTTGTGCACTGCCATCTGGTCGCGTCCCGCCGCGGACAGCATGTCCTGCAACGCCGGGTCGATGAGTCTCTGCGACACCTCGACCCTCTCGTCCCACGGGATGTGGGGAGGGCTGTGCAAGCCGTGGAGGATCTGCTCCGACTTGTTCAGCAGGGCCTCGTCCATCGCCGTGCCCTGCTGCAGCGAGGCGTCGCCCGCCGACACGATCGCCGCGACGTCGCGGTAGTTGTCGATTTCGGGGAACGGCTTCTCCAGGTCGGGCATCTCGATCGTCGGATAGCCCTGCTCGTTGGTGCCCTGCGTCGGCACGGCGGGTCCACGCGTCGGACGCTCGAACGTTTCGCGGATACCCGAGGGCAGGTGCTGCATGCCGCCCTGCGTGGGCACACCCTCCGTGGCGTCGCCCGCGGTGGTGATGTGCTCGTTGCCCAGCAGCTGCAGCGCGTCGGAGACGGCACCGCCGTTCTGGCCGTTGGCGTTCATCTGGTCGATCATCGACCGAATCTCGGCGGGGCTCTTGCCATCCAGCGACCGCGCCAAGTTGTTCAGGTATTCCATCTGGCTGGCGGGCAACACCAGGTCGCCGCGCACCAACGCCTCCTGCTCCTGTGGCGTGAGGGTGGTGTTCTCTTCCAGACGCGCCATTTCCTCCGGCGTGAGATCCCCGTCCTGAAGTGACTGTCCGTCGTTGGTGCCTTGCTCCCCGGGGAGCCCAGGGTCGCCGCCGGTCGCGGCGGTCAGCACCCTTGCGAGATCGGCGTCGGCTTCTTCGGCGGCGGCCAGCACGGCCGTCATCTTGTTTTCGACCTCGGCGGTCTTGGCGGCGAGCGCGTCGATCTCTTCCTGAGTCCACCCGCTGGTGTCGGGCGGGATCACCGAGTTGGTGGCCAGGTCGATCTGGACATGCGGCGCCGCGTTGGCGTAATCGAGAAGCGCCTGCAGGTCGTTCTTGACCGTGCGGACGTCGGCGGCGGCTTTCCCTGCCCCCAGCGATACGAGGATGGCTTCCTTCTGGGACAGCGACAGCGTGGTGGCCGATTGATTGATGGCCTGCTGGGCGGCCTCGCCGGCGTCGCCCTTCCAGGTCCCGAACACCGACAGGTTGCGCAGGGTTTCGGCAGCCTCACCGCTGGTGCGGGCGCGCTGCGCCGCCGCCTGTGACACTTCGTCGATCTGCTCGGGTTGCCAACCTTGAACGTCGGCCAGCGTTATCCCCACGGATTACAGCCCCAGATCCGGTCCCGCGTTTTCGATCTCGGTGGACTCGTGATGGTCGGTGCCGACGTAGTTGGCCGCCGCTGACTTGAAACCTTCGACGTGTCCGATGAGGTCGGTGTAGTGCTTGGTGGAGTCTTCCTCCCACTTCGCTGCCACCTTCGACAGCGCGTCCCCGCTCGTCCCGATCCAGCCTGCCTGGGCGGTGCCGATGCGCTCCTGGGCGGAGCCGTGGTCGGTCCGCAGACCCTCGGCGGCCACATCCACATGGTCGGCGGCCATCCGCACCTCGGCGGGATCGACCCGCAATTCTTCACCCATTTAGATCAACCCCGCCCTCGTCATGGATGCGTACATTATTTGCTGGCCACATTACCAGTCCCCGGAGTACCCCCTGTGCACCAATTTTTGGCCCTCGGCGGGCTGTCACACGTCGCCGCAGGTGCGGTCTGGTCTGCGGAGTCGTTGCACGCGCGATTTTCCGCGCTGCGGGCCGATGTAGTGGGTATCTGGACGCAATTCGTGCGGTTACATGCGAATTTGGGTGTTTGCTGGCGCGCCGCGGTCTTGGGTCTATATGACTTTCGTGCGGCGTAATGATTTGATGACGCCATACAAAGGCCATCACCTTTGAGAATGGGCTGGGAATGGGCTCCGACCGGACACGGTTGCGCGGTACATGGCCAAGATGACCAGCGATGCCCGCGAGAAGTTCCTGTCCGACGTCCACGTCGGGGTGATCGCGGTCGAACGACCAGACCGCGCGCCGCTGAGCGTTCCCATCTGGTACGGCTACGAACCCGGCGGCGACGTGCTGTTGTGGACCGACGCCGACTCCCTCAAGCACCGGCTGATTCGCGACGCCGGCCGGTTCGCCATCACCGCCCAAGATGAGCAGCCGCCGTATCGGTACGTCACCGCCGAGGGCGACGTCGCCGACATCAGCCCCGCCACAGACGCCGATGTGCGCCCGATCGCCATCCGCTACCTCGGCGAGGAGGCGGGCAACCAGTTCACCGACGCGAACCTCACGTCGACGTCGATCGTCATTCGGATGCGGCCACAGCGGTGGCTGAGTATCGACTACTCGGACGCGTGAGCACCGGCGTCAGCGGAGGCGACGACGTCGCATCGCCGCGACCGTCGCCGCCACGACGAGCACCGTGGCCACCACAGCCGTCGTCGACAAGAACGCACTGCCGCGGTCGGCGGCGCCGATAGCGATCGCGACCAGGGCCCACACCACGCCGGCCGCATAGCCGGGTGTGCCGCGCAGCATTGTCGTCAACACCAGCGCGCAGGCGCTCGCGGCGGCCAGCACGACGAACTGCCATCCGACCGTCGACGCCGACACGCCGCTATTGATAAGTGCCGCCGCGACATTCGCGAACACCGCGATGCTGCTCCACCCGAGATAAAGACCGAATGTCAGCGTGGCCAACAGCGCCACCCACGATGGACACGTCAGGTCGTGGCGCCGACGCACCAGCAGCCGCATGATGTGGATCAGGGCCGACACCATGACCACGAACACCGCGACGCTGACCCACAACCAGTCCTGCGCGGCCACCAGCAGCCACACGCTGAATCCGACGAACGCCACGCTGGCGTCGATGAGGACGCTGGTCTCCCACCATGAGCCCAAGCCGTAACGCAGCACCGTCAGCGCCGTCGCCGCGCTCAGCACGGTGATCAACCCCCACAGGCTGAACGCGTAACCCCCTGGTGTGATGAGTGCCTGGTTCGTTGCGCCGGACTTCAGGAAGTCGCCGGCGAGCGCATTGACGATCAGGGGCGCGGCGAGCTGAGTCAATGCCAGCACTGCGGCGATCCACCGCCATAACCCCACCGATGGCGCGCTCGTGTCGGTCTGTGCCGTACTCAACGTCTGTTCTCCTCCCGCGGGCCCACCCCGTCACTAGGTATTCGGAGCCGATCGTGCCGCGGATGCCAATCGGCCCATGTGCGAGCGCGGGATGACGCACAATCACCGAAACGGCGACGCCTCCTGGGTAAGGGGATTTCATGAGACGACCATCGGCTGCAGTGTTCGGGGTGGCCGCAGCGGTCATGACTGTGGGGATGGCCCCGTCGGCCTCGGCGCAGCCGGGCACCTTCAACCCCGAAGCCCAGTTCATCCGCACGGCCGGCAATGTGCGCTGCGTGGTCAGCGCGGAGAAGGCCTCGTGCGAGCGTGACGGAGGATTCCCCGCCGCCCCGGTCACTGCTACCGGCGGTCACTGGCCTGTCGCATCGGTGGATGCCGACGGCAAGTTCAGCTGGGCCGAAGCAGGTATTGGGCCAACTGTTGGCCAAGAGGTGACGATGATCAACGGCCAGCCGTATCGGTTCCATGGATGGACCCTCCTGTTGACGATCGAGGGAACGCGTCTGACGAACGTGGACAGCGTCCATGGCATGAACATCTCCATCGACGGGGTCGGCGTCACGCCGTACTGATCGCGCCGTACTCGCGGAAAGCTCTCGCGCTCGCGCGGGATTGACGGGCGTCGACGACCGCGAGCTCTCACACCGGCGCACCCTCGCGGCATTGCCTCGGTGTCCTGCCGAACCAGCGTCGGCACGACCGGTTCAACGCGCTCTGCTCGGCATACCCGAGTAGACCGGCGATCTGCGCGAAATGGAGGTCCGGCTCGGCGAAGTAGCGTGCGGCCTGGGTGCGGCGTGCACGGTCGATGATGTCTTGGCAGCGGGTGCCCTCATCTCCCAGCCGCCGCTGCAGCGTCCGCGGATGCATCGCGAGCTCGCCGGCGATCGCTTCGACGGTGCACTGCCCGGTGGGTAGCAATCGGTGCGCCAGCTCGGCCACGCGGTCGGCCAGCGTCGCACTGGCGGGAAGGTATGTCGCCTCGAGGTATTCGGTGGCGATGCGATGCGTCTGTGGGTCGGCGTTATCGTTTCGACGGGCGGCCAGCTCCGCCGACAGCTCGAAGGAACACGGCGGTTCGAAGTACACCGGGCAGCCCAGTGCGTCACGGTAGGCGGCGTCCGTGCCCTGTTGGGGGTGCGGGAAGGAGACGGCGTCCAGACGTGCTGACGGCCCGCCGAGCATGCGGACAATTCGCGCGGCGACGCCCATGCTCAGCTCGTATCCCTGGATGTAAGGAACTCCCGGCTCGGTCATTTCGTAGATGAACTTGACGCCGCCATCGTCGCGTGGCTGGGCGGCGAGCATCAGCGCGGGGGAATGGATATAGAGGAAGCGCTCGATTGCTTCGATACCGCTGAGCACAGTCGAGGCGCTGCGCGCGATCACCGCAACGGGCCCGATGATGTGTAGGCCTTGGCGGCCCGATAGGCGCAACCCGAAGTCGGGGCAAGTCAGCTCCTCCGCGGTGGCTTCGAGAATCCGGATGAACGACGCAAAAGAGATGAACGTGTCCTCCTCGAGCTCGGCACCCGAGGGGACGCCGAAGCGGTCCAGAAATACCGCCGGGTCTGCCCCGAGTTCGCGTACGAGCCCGGGGTAGCCCCACATGGCCGTGGCCCGGATCAGGTTGCCCATCATCCTCCCTTGTCGGGAAATGGTAAAAAATTGTCGTCTTCGGTCAATACCTAGGGGCGTGCTGACAGCCATTCTCGATGCATGACGTACCAGATTGCGAGGATTCGTCGTGAGATCGTGCGGGCGGCACTGAGGGGTTGCCGCTCGCCGTTAGCGCCGCATCGGACCTCGGTACGCGCCGAACGAAAAATGTATGAGGCCGTCACAACGTTGACGCGACCCGTCGAAGGCCTGCAATGGCAGCGAGGGGTCCTCGGCGGGGCGCCGGTGCAGCGGACGGTCGGTGTATGTGCCAACGCAACGCTGGTCTATCTGCATGGCGGAGCGTACGGGCGGGGCAGTGCGTACGGCTATCGGGGTGTCGTCGGCAGGCTGGCCGAGGCGGCATGGATGGCGGCCGTACTGCCGGACTACTCGTTGGCGCCGGAGGCGGCGGCGCTCGATGAGATGGTCGAGGTGTACACGGCGCTGTTGGCTGACGGGACGGACCCGCAAACGACGGTGATCGCGGGTGATTCAGCGGGCGGCGGATTGGCGCTGGCGCTGGCGATAACGTTGCGGGACAGGGGAATCGATCTGCCGGCGGCATTGGGGTTGATCCGCCCGTCGATGACGTCGGCGGTGTCCGCGCTGTGCGGAGACTTCACAGGTCTGCCGCCGATTGTGTTGCAGAGCGCGGGCGAGGATTCCCTGGTGGAGAAGATCGCCAGCGTGGCAACGGTAGTCGAACGCCAGCGCCTCGACGGGCTGTGGCACGACATCCACCTGCACGCGGGTGTGCTGGCCGAGGCGGACTGTGCGCTGGCCGAGCTCGGTGCGCGGTTGCGCGCACACGCGCAGGGCAGGGTGGAAACGACGTAATTCCCCCACGAGACCGCGCTCAGGAGTGCTTGGCGATGTAGTCGTCCGCGTCCTTGTCGCGGTTGTCGACGTTGATCGTCGTCTCGCGATCGGCGTAGAAACGCAGCCACTTCATCGCCAACTCGTGCCGGAGCTCCAGGGAGGCGCTCTTGATGAAGTCCGGCATCGCCTCGCGCTCTTCCTCGTCGAGGTGTTCGCCGTTCTCCTTGCGGGCCTCGAAAACGGCGGCGAACCATTCCTCGGTGCCCGGCTTGTGTTGGCGTGAGCGACGAATCGCGTCGCGGATCGCGTTGTGGTCGGTGATGGCGTCCTCGGTTTCGTCTTCCGGGTCACCCTCGGGATTGCCGCGGTCCTCGCTGCCGCCATGCTTGAGCAGCGCCGGGTAGAACACGGCCTCCTCGACTTCGGCGTGGACATCGAGGCGGGCGCCGAGGGCGTCCCAGATCGCGGCGAGCTCGGCGTCGGACTTCGCGTCGTCCAGCCGGAAGAACTGCCGACGAATCCAGTCGTGGTCGGCGTATACCAGCTCGATGATGTCCGCCATGAAACAGCCTCCTCAGTCCGACGAGATTGACACTAATTCGAACGTGCGCACCGCGCCCGCGACGGTGGCGCGGCACATGGACAGCAGCGGTTCCGACATCTTCTCCGCGAGAACGACATCCACGGAGCCCGAGTCAGTGCGGAGCTCGACGCGGATTTCGTGCTCTGCGTGTTCGACCTTCAGCGGTGACAGGGCGTCGATGCGGTCCTCGCCAAGGGTCTCGCGCGCGAAATACTGCGCGGCCTGCACCGGGTGGGGTAGAGACGTGCGTCCGCGCAGATATCTGTGGTCCAGCCGACCGTCGAGGTATTTGGTCACCAGGCCGGCGGAGTCGGTCGAGTCGACCCGTCCGTAGCACAGGCCCTCGGGCAGGATCAGCATGGTGGCGGCGAACCGGTCGCCGCCCAAATGCGAGCATTCCCAGGTGAATTCGGGGTATGCGGCCGCGATGGCCGACGCGGCGCTGCGTCCGCGCACGGCGCAACACTGGTCGTGCCTGCCGTGCGCGCAGACCGCGACAAGTGGGCCGTCGACCCGCTCGCCGTCCGAGCCGTCCAGGGCGATGTCGAGGTACCCGCGGGCGTCGTCGACCTCTCCGCCGTAGAGCGCCTCGCTGCCCTCCTCACAATGCGCGATGAACCATCGCCAGCGCGGCGGCGCGGGCCGACGTCCCGGCCGGCGTATTGCGGTGACCCGCAGGCCCTGCGCTTCGATGCGGCGGCAGATGCTGCGTCCGAGTTCGCGGTCGATGAGCGAGGGCGAGTCGAGGAATGCCGAGTGCCCCCAGCCGCCGCACAGTTCGAGCATCGCCCAGGACCGTCCGGCACCGGCCGTGCCGTACATGGGGTCGTTGCGCGTCAGCGATTGGTCGCTGCACGGCGTGCGGTTGGAGCTCATCGCTCTATGCTGTCCCGTCCTCGACCGCTACCACGACGGCCTCGCGCAACAGCCGGCGAATGAGCACTTCTCCGTCGGCGTGGTCGAGGCCCTGCAGTGTGTGTGCGTCCGCGACGAGTCCGTGTTGCAGCGCCTCGACCGCAGTGGCGCACGACTCGGGAAACGTGATGGTCCGATCCGGCAGCCGCAGGCACACCTTGTCACCGCGGTGCTCCAGCGTGCCGATGAGCCCGTGGCGCCATCGAACGCGCAACGCGTCGGCGGCGTCCATGGCGTCCAGCGTGGCCAGGGGCC
This sequence comes from Mycolicibacterium tusciae JS617, assembly GCF_000243415.2. The sequence continues at coordinate 3,209,076 of NZ_KI912270.1, read as the reverse complement.
GTACCGCGACGGGCCGGGTCCGCTCGGCGTGACGGTCCGACAACTGCGCGGCCGCCCGGTCGCTGAGGTCGGCAGTCCTCTCGCGTACAGCATCGGCCAGCTGCGCCATCACTTTGCTTGTCGTCGAGGCCATTTCACTGCGATCGGTGGTATCGATGCCCATGGGTAGAGATTTCCGGAACTCGTCGTCCGCGGCGAGCGTGTCGACGACCGCGCGTACCACGTCGAGGTACGTCAACGCCGACACTCCGATCGTCAGGTGGATTGACGTGGTGTTCTCGGATCGGGCGGAATGCACCCAACCGCGGGGCAGATACAGCGCGTCGCCCGCCTGCAGGACAGTGTCGATGATCGGGGCGTCGCTGATGCGTGCGGCGATGGCGTCGCGGTGCTCGGTCCATGGCTGGGAGTCCAGCGGGTGGTGGTGCACGGGTTCGTGCACCGTCCAGCGCTTCTCGCCGGCGGCCTGCAGGACGAACACGTCGTGGACGTCGTAATGGGGCTCGAATCCCTGGGCGTCCGGCGGGGTGATGTAGGCGTTGGCCTGCACGGGATGACCGAGGTCGTCGGTGAGGCCTCGGACGAAATCGATCAGCGGGGGCCACAACCGGTGCAACCCCTGGAGGACGATCGTCGCGCCGGCGGCGAATTCGGACAGCACCTTGGTCGAGTCGACCTGGTCGGGCATCTCGGCGCCGAAGCCGGCCGGTCCGGTGTAGCAGGTGCGGGCCAGCACGTCACCTGTCTTGGCCATCCGGATGAAGGGCGCGCGTACCCCGCGCTCAGCGATCAGCTCGTCAACCGCAGTTGGTGAGAGGAGATCGCTGAAGTCGCGGGGCAGCGCGGTGTGGCGACTGAGCAGGGGTTGGCGGCCCCAATATTCGGTGGCGAACGCACCGGTATCAGTTGCCACACACCGGCTCAGCATGCTGGCCTCAGGCGGTTCCGTCGGCACCGCCGTCGTGGCCCTCGGGGTTCGATCCGCCGTCGGCCGTGCCCTCGCCGCTCGACTCCTCGCTCGCGGTGCCGTCGGCGCCGCCGTCGTGGCCTTCGGGGTTGGAGCCGCCGTCGGCCGTACCTTCTCCGCCGCCGCCTGCTGTCGTCATGTCGTCATCGTCGAGTGCCATGATGGTTTCCTTTCCTGGGCTGATCACGCACTTCGGGTGTTCACCGGCCACGCGCTGCCCAAACACCGCAGGGGCGCCGATTTCGCGGTCGATATCCGCTTGGTGCCGGTGTGAAGTTCCTAGGAGTCGCCAGCAAACAAGAACGTAGGGAAACACCCGATTCCTGTGCTGGGTCAGTGGAGCTACGTTCTGTTCAGCACGAAGACGATGGATTTGTTACGAGGGAATTTGCTATGCGGAATGGGTGCGCTGCTGTCTGCGCCGTCGGCGTCGTTCTTGCGGCCGCAGCATTGGGGTCTGCGTCTCCAGCTATGGCTGAGCCGTGGACGATGCCCGACTTGGTCGGGACCGATCTGCAGGGAGCGCAGGATGCGATCCAGTCGGTTAGCAACGGTGAAGTCTTCTTTAGCAGTTCGACAGATCTCACCGGTCAGGGACGGGCACAGCTAAACGACCGGAATTGGACCGTGTGCAGTTCTACTCCACCCGCTGGTGCTTCGTTCACGGTGAGCACCGAGATCGACTTCGGCGTCGTGAAGGATTCGGAGACTTGTCCGTAAGCCGCAACGAGGGCAAGACCGTTCAGCCCATCAGTCGGTAGTTGAGACACACATCGGCTCGGCGCTTGCGGATCTGTCGCGAATTTGTGGCTGACGAAATAGAAGTAACAGCGGTCGAACACGATTGGCGGCCGCGCAAGAAGGGAAGCTCGATGGTGCAATTTCGGAAGTCCAAGTCTTTCGGGCCGGTGCGGTTGACGTTCAGCGATCGCGGCGTCTCGACGAGCGTCGGCGCGGGACCGCTGCGAGTCAGCCGCGGTGCTGACGGGACCTGGCGACGGACAGTTCGGGTTCCCGGCACGGGTGTCTCAGACACAAAAAAGATTGGCCATTCGGGTTCAGCTGCGCCGCGTGCTGTTGCAGCGGTGGCAGCGACGGAGGCGGTGTCCGGTTGGTATCCCGATCCCGCCGGATCGGGTGGCATGTCGTACTGGAATGGATATGCGTGGGGTGGGGAGCCGCCGAGACCGCCGACTAACAATCGCGGCTGGATCATCGGTGGCGGCGTGGCACTGTGCTTCCTCATGTTGGCCCTGATCGGGAATTGCTCAGGACCGTCGGATAATTCGAGCACCACGACGTTGACGTCGACTGTGACTCGGACGGTCGGACCGCCCACGGCGACTGTGAGCGCTCAGCCACCGATTGCCACGATCACCGAAACGGCACCGCCGTCTACTGTCACCGAGACCGCGCAAGCAGCAGCTCCATCGCCGTGGACCGAATCGACTCCCGTGTACGCGCCGCCGCTAGTCGATGTTCCGGAATCCGCGTCGAGCGTCTATTACTCGAACTGTTCTGAGGCCCGGGCCGCAGGCGCGGCTCCGCTTTATACGGGGGCGCCTGGCTATCGGTCAGGTCTGGACCGCGATAACGACGGCGTCGCGTGCGAGTAGGCGAGCACTAGCTCTTCGCTCGCCAGACGCTCGGGTGGAGCATTCGGGTGTCGGGTGCCGATTGCTCGGCGTAATCCGAACCGTGTGAGTGACTTCCGGTACAGATAGAAAAGGGAAAGACAATGAAGTTGTGGCACAACCTGCTCCTCACAGGAGGGGTCGCGGCGGTCGTATCTCTAGCTGGCGCAGCCGTCGCCAACGCCGACGATTACATCGACTTCGGGATCAATGAGGCGGCCTGTAAGAGCGCGGCGAGACAGGCGAACGCTGCGGGCAACAGCTACTCGTACTGCTATGAGACCGGTCCCGGGCATTACTCCCTTTACTACGCAGACTGACCATCCGGTCTGACAGCGACGGACATGCCGGCCACTCGCCAAGCGTCCGCAAACAGAGAGTGCCTCGCGCGCTGGATGTGGTCGATTCGCGCTTCGGCGCCGACCTGACGGATGTCACATCCTTAGCTGAAATTTGACTTGTGTCACAGTTAGCGGACGGGTGTCACCATTTTTGGCTAATTGGGTACTCTGAGTATGACCCTGTGAGCTGCGGTCTTACGTAAACGTGGGCAAAATTCTAGGTGAAGGTATGCACGGCGACGGGTCAGCCGTGTAGTTGCTACGCGCTCGGGCGTGTCGGTAGCGTGCGCGTGCGATGGGAAGACACGCATTGCCGAAAACGCGGAAACGGTCGCCGCTGGCCGTCGCCGCGGGCGTCGGCATCGCCACGTTGTTCGTTGTCGGCTCAGACGCCGATCCACGCATAAGCAGCGATGCTCTGTGCTGCGAGACGGTGGTGGCCTCGAAACCCGCAACACTGCCTCCCACGGCGGCGCACCCGGTCCCGCCCCCCACCTTGCCCATCGGGGTCGCGAAGGAGCAGGGACTGCAGGTCGACACCATCTTGGCGGCTCGCGCGGTGAGCGCGGCGTTTCCCGAGATCCCCACCATCGGCGGGGTCCGGCCGGATTCCTTGAGATGGCATCCGCACGGGATGGCGATCGACGTGATGATTCCCAACGCGCGCACGCCGGCCGGGATAGCGCTCGGCGACAGCGTCCTGGCATATGTCCTTCAGAATGGGAAGCGCTTTGATCTGAATCACGTCATCTGGCGGCAGACCATCTACAAGCCCGACGGCTCGAAAAGAGTGATGACGGACCGCGGCGGCGACACCGCCAATCACTACGACCACGTTCACATCGCCACCGACGGCGGCGGATACCCGCAGGACGGGCAAACCTACCTTCGCTGATTCAAGAACCAGACCCCGGCAGGCACCTTCGCAGCCGTCTTGCGCATCTCCTGCTTGATCGACGTGAACTCCGAGATGGTCCTGGTGGCGACGGTCGCGACGGGGCGGACGTTTCGGCCCGTCGCTTCGGTCTTGGACACCATCACCACGCTGTCGATGTAGGGCTGGATCGTCGTGGCGTTCTGCACCGTCGCCACGATCACCAACTGGAAGCCGAACTTGCGGAACGCCGACAGCGCCTGCTGCGCGAACTGCGGATCGGACTTGCTGAACGCCTCGTCGAGCATCAGCTGCGCGAACACCGGTGTGTTGTCCGTACTTTCGGGGCTGGCCAGGTTGAAGCTCAGCGCGCCCGCGAGGCAGAACGCCATCAGCTTCTCCTGCTCACCGCCGGAGTTGTCGCCCGCGTTGCTGTGGGTGCGGATCAACTCGTCGCCCGCCCACTCCGCGCAGTCGAACGTAAACCGGTTGCGCACGTCGAGCGCGTCGCGCGTCCACGCCTTGTCTTCCGGTGCGGTGGATGCCAACCGGTTGCGCAGCCGCAGAATGTCCGCGTACTGGTCGAGGATCGCCTGCTTGTCGCCCAGCCCCACCTCGGCGATGCGTCGCGAGATCGACCGCACGATCTCGGTGAGCTCGGTGACCGCGGGCAGCTGCCGCGGGGTGGCGCGCAGCGTGAGCCGGGTGCCGCGATTGAACTCCACCGAGCCCAGTCCGGTGTTGACGCGGTTGATCTGCTCGGCAATGCGCCGCGTCTCCTGCTCGGCGACGCGGTGCAGCGTGAGGATCGCGTCGGGCGCCTGCTCGGTGACCAGGCGCATCATCCGCTCGTAGGCCTCGGGCAATTCGCGCTCGTCGATGTGGCGGCACAGCGCGACGTAGTCGTGCACCCGCTCGTCGAAGTCCTCGCTGTCGTTCGGAATCGCATCGGGGAACGACGTGTCGAACGTGTTGAGGATGCGGGCCAGCTCGTCGTAAGACCGACGCCGGCTCTCGCGCAACTGCTCACGATCCTTCTTGATCGACGTCAACAACGCATCGCGGTGCGGTTCGGGATCGAGCAACTCGAGCGAGACGGGCAGCTGCGCGGCGTAGCGGTGCAGCAGCTCGGTCAGCGGTTCGGACACGAACGCCGGCGACAGCCGCTCGGCCAGCTCCATCAACCGGGTGCGGCGATCGTCGAGGCCGTCGCGCCGGGTCTGGATCGCGCCTCGGCGCGTCATGAATTTCTGGATCTGCGACCAGCATTCGTCGGCGCGCGCATTGAGCGCGTCCAGGTCGGGGTTCTCGGCGAGCAGCAGTTCGTACTGTTCGCGCAACCGCTCGGCGTGCCCGTCGGCGGTCTCGGTGTCGATCTGGCTCCACTGCGGGTACTGCTCGCAGATCGCCTTGCACGCGGTCGCGCGGTCGCGCCACTGCTGGCGTTGCGCGGCGATGTCGTCCGCGACGCGGCGGGCCTTCTGGTACGCGTCCTCGGCGGTGGCGAGTTCCAACGTCAGCGCGTTGATCTTCGCGGTGACGTCACCCTGGTACAGGTATTCGGACTGCCTGACGGCTTTGCGGTCGTCCTTGACGGCGAGCCGGTCGGAGTCCTTGTACAACCCGGTGTCGGTGACCGCGCGGCGGAAGCGGGCGAACACGTCGGGGGTGTCGACGCAGATGTGGTCGCCGGCTGCTGTGATGACGTCGACGGCCTCGGCCGCGCACGGATGCGCGGGGTCGACGGCGAAGAGCTTGCCCGCCAACGTGTTCGGCTCGGGGTCTGCCGGCTCTGCGCCGAGGAACTTCGCGCGGACGTGGTGCAGCTGCAGGCGGCCGCGCATGTCGGTCTCGTTGACGAAGCGCAGCACCTTCTCCCAGTGCTGGTCGGGCACCAGCAGCCGCAGCCCGGCCCCTCTCAAGACCTTCTCGACGGCGGTGCGCCAACGGGTCTGGTCGGGCTTCAGGTCGAGCAGTTCGGCGATGTAGGGCAGCTCGGCGGAGTCGGCTTTGATGGCCGCGCAGATGTGGTCGCGCATCGCGATGGCGAACTCCGGCAGTGCCGAGCCGACATGCTCGACGCGTTTGAGTTCCTTGGCGGCGTCGTCGCGCGCGATGCGGGCCGATTTCTGGGCGTACTCGGCGTCGGTGGATGCCTCGCGATTCCGTTCGACCTTGGCGAGCAGTTCGGTGGCCTGGGTGAGCAGTTCCTCGCGGAGGTTCCAGAACTCGTCGGCGGTGTCCGGAATCTCGACGTCCTGGGCGGTGAGCAGGTCCTCGTAGGCGGATCGGCGGCGCTCGACCTGCTCGGCCTCGGTCTCGGCGGCGGTGACCTGGGACTGCAGCGGGGCGATGTTCGCGCTGGACCCGCTGATCTGTGCGTTGAGCGAATCCGCTTCCGCCTTGGCCAGATTGAGGCTGCGGGTGACGTCCTCGTACTCGTTCTCGAGCTGATCGATGGTGCTGTCCAGCCCGGAAATCTGGTCAGGGATCTGCTCAGCACGGACGTGGTCGGTGAATGCGCGCACCATCGGCGCGTCGACGAGGTCGATGATGCCGAGGTCGGAGGACTCGGAGGTGTAGCGGTGCTGGATGGCCTCGATGTCGCCGAGGATCTTGCGTTTCTTCTGCGCGACGGCCAGCAGTTCGCGGGCCTCGACCAGCGGGTCGATCTGCTTGAGCGCCTCGGGCAGCCGGGCCAGGCTGTCGGGTTCGTCGAGCATGAACTCGCGGACGAACTGCTCAAGTCCACCAACGCTTTTCAGCGACTTGGCCTTACCGAGCAGCTGCTGGGCGGCGTCGGAGGCGCGAATGCCGATGGTGGCGTACAGCTGGGCGAGGTACTGGGATTCGACCTTGGTGGAGAAGCGCCAGTCCCCTGTGAAGACTTTCGCGTCGAAGCGGCCCGAGGCCCAGCGGTTGCAGACGTCTTCGATGTCGAGGTCGCCGTCGCCGAGGATGAAGCGGCTCGACGAGTCGTTGCGCGACTCGCCGGTGAGCCATTTGAGTACCAGGCCGGTGACGGTACGCCCGGAGTCGCTGGCGTAGGTGACCGCGACGGCCGACCAGGCGGTGCCGTCGCCACGCAGATACATGACGCGGCTGGTGCCGCCGTCGCTGCGCTGGCCCCAGGCGCCGCGGACGTACTTGTCGACGGTGCGGCGCCCGGCGCTGGATCCGGCGGCGGTGTTGTCGCCGGAGGCGTTGAAATTGCGGCGGTTGAACGGCAGGAAGCCCAGCGATATCGCGTCGAGCAGAGAGGACTTGCCGCTGCCGGAGGCGCCGGCGATCAGCGCGCCGCCGCTGCTGAACGGGATGGAGTGGTAGCCGTCGAACACGCCCCAGTTGATGACCTGCAGCCGGGACAGGTGGAACTGCTCAATCAACGTCGTCCTCTGGGTTGTTGGTCTGGACGCCCAACATAGGCGACGGGGACGACAACTCTGGCGCGGGAAGGGGCCGTGTCGGCGGAGTATTGCGACCGCTCGGCTTCACCCAGATGCCATTGTGAAACACGAGATTTATGGTGCTGCTGGGGCTCGCAGATGCACCACGGCAGCCAGCCCGGCTCAGCTCCACTTTGGCGTCGATCGGTACCGGTCGCAAGCAGTATTGTGGCGGTGATGCGATTTGCTCGGGAGGAGAGGAGCGGCCGTGCCTGACGAAGTCAGGGTGACTCCCGAGGACTTGCACATCTCGGCTGCCACCGTCGACGTCCACGCCGACAACGTCCACGCCCGCCACCTCGAGGCGGACGGTCGCATGGAGGCAGCGCAGGCCGGTTTGCCGATGGGGTCGGCGGCGGCGTTGACCGACGCCGTGGGGAAGTGGCAGGCGGACACGTCGGCGATGTTCGGCCGCATGGTCGACCACTCGCACGGGCTGCGTACCGGTGCGGCCGCGTACGTACGGGCGGACGACGACGGGGCGACGGACATCAATCGCGCAGAGCAAGCCGTAAGTGACCTCGACCTAGGGCTGTAGCGCGGCCACCGTGACCGTCTCCGTCGCCGACATCGACCGCTGGAATGCGGGCGACGTGCGCGAGGTGTTCCACGCCACCCGCAGTCGCGCCGAAGCGGCGCGCGAAGCAGCCGACGGCATCGCGCAACTTCCCGCCTTCGGGACGTGGGGAGGCGACGCGTCGCGAGCCGCTAGGGACTCCATCGACCAGACGCGCAAGGATCTCGACGCGCACGGCGCGGAAGCGCTTGCGGTGGCCAGGGCGGCCGACCGGGCCGCCGACGACATCGAGACCCTCAAGGGCAAGCTGACCAATCTTCGAAACCGCGCCCATCAGCTCGGGATGGAACTCGACGCGACATCCAATGCCTTTGTCCCCGCGGCGGGTTCGACCATCACGAAAGCGGATGCGGCCCTGGCCCAAGCGGAACTACAACCACAACTGACGGCACTGTTGGCCGAGGCGGCCGGCATCGATGACGACTTGGCCAATGCCATCAACATGGCGACCGGCAAGACACCCATTCCGCAGGCGGGCCCGCCGGTCGGCGCGGAGGGATTGACGCCGACTCAGGTCGCCAGTGATGCGAACGAAGCGGCGCTGGAGCGCGAACGAGCCGGCACGCAGGCGCGCGTGGATCAGTTGCAGCATCAGATCGACGAGCTGGCCCGGCAGGCGTACACGACCGGAGACCACAGTGCGGGGGCGCTGGATCGGCTCAATGACCTCAAGGGCCAATTGGACGGCGCCAAGTCGCGTCTCGGCGAATTGAACGCCGTCCATGACGCGCTGGGGAAGGCCCCCGAGACCTACCTGACCGTGTTCGATCCGCGCACCGGGACCGGAAGGCCGGTGCTGGCCGCGGTCGCGGTGGGCAACCCCGACACCGCGCGCAACGTCTCGGTCACGGTTCCCGGGATCGGCTCGACCGCCAAGGGCTCGTTGCCCGACATGGTCACCGAGGCGTCCAACCTCCAACTCGAAGCGCAGCGCCAGTTGAGGAACGCCGGTCTGCCCGGCTCGGCGGCGACGGTCGCCTGGATGGGCTACGACCCGCCGCCCAACCCGATCAACACGCTCAGCCCGGCGGATGCCTTGGCCACCATGGGGGACGGGCAGGCCCGACTGGGGGCCGACAGCCTGTCGTCGTATCTCGAACAGGTCCGCGCCAACAACCCCGACGGTCACCTGACCTTGCTCGGACATTCCTATGGCTCGTTGACGTCATCGTTGGCCCTGCAAGAGCTCAATGCCCAAGGGCTGCATCCCGTGAACGACGTCGTGTTTTACGGTTCACCGGGCTTGGAGCTGACGAGTTCCGACCAGTTGGGGCTCGGCGCAGGGCATGCTTATGTGATGCGCGGGATGGATGATCCGATCTCAGGCGCCGTGGCGGAGCTGGCCCCGCTGCACGGGTGGGGGGTCAACCCGTACGCCGGAATGTTCCCCGAACTGTCGGCGGCAGCCGGGCCCGATCCGGGCGGAGTCGTCCGGGAGGGCGTTCACTCGCACTCGGATTACGCCCGGCTGGGAAGCGACAACCAGTTGCGCATGTCCGGCTATAACTTGGCCGCGGTCGTGGCCGGGTTGCCGGACAACCAGGTCCTTGCGCCACCGCCACCGCCGCCCGTAGCGCCGCCGACACCCCCATTGCTACCGGGGGTCCCCTTCCGGTGACGCTACGAAAGATGGTCGTGGGCTTGGCATTCAGCCTTGTCTGCGTGGCGGGCGTCGCCGGGTGCGACGGATCGACGAGTACGGGAGGAGAGTCCACCAGCGTGTCTGAAACCGACTCAGCGCAGCTCGAACAGGAGCTGCAGTCCAAACCCTCCCTGGAAGCCGCGCAGGCGGAATACCAAGCAGCCGTTCAGAACATGGCCGGCAGCATCGCCGCGCTGACGCCCGGCACGACCTTCATCATCGAACAGAACACCTGGGTGGGGTGCGGCGGTGAATACGCCGAGACGAACGCCAAGCAGGCGTATCTCATGGCCGTTTTCAGCGGCCCGATTCCCGACGCCGTGTGGCCGCAGGCACTGCAGATCCTCAAAGATGGTGCCGCGCAAGTGGGAGCATCGGAGTTCGGGACGTTCAAGGACAATCCCGCCGACCATGACGTCTATATCGCCGGGCCCGACGGTGTCGAGTTCCGGTTGGGCACCCAGAAGGCATCGACGCTCACCGCCAAGTCCGACTGTCGGCTCAGTGAGTCCGACGGAGCGCCCAAGTAAGAGGCGTTACTCGTCTTCGCCCTCGTCGCCTTCGGCGGGCGCGCCGCCGTTGAGGAGCTGTTCGAACTGCTGCTGCAACTCGGTGATGACCGAGGCGGTCATGATGGCGGTGATGACGGGGGAGATGGTGTAGCTGTCCTCGTCGTCGCGGCTCTTGCGCAGGATCTCCAGGCCGGTGAGGCGGGCGATGGCGGCGTCGATGCGGGCGGCGAAGGTGACGGCGTCGCGGTCGGTGTCGTTGAGGATGGCGGAGAACAGGCCGTGCATCTCTTCGCGGCTGATGAGGACGCTCTGTCCGGCGGCGGCACGCATCATCTGGGCGAGATGCAGCGCGAGGATGGAGTCGTAGGTACCCAGCGGCTCGCGGCGCAGAACCTTGATGCCCCTGGAGGATTCGTAGCGGGCCTGTTCGATGAACGCGATGTCGGTGCCGTCGACGATGCGCAGGATCAGGTCGAGTTCGGAGAGCCGGACGGCGAGTTCCTTCCGGTATTCGAGGACCCAGCTGTAGACGTCGGCGTCGGCCTCGGCGCTGAGGTAGCGGCGGGTGAGCAGGTGTTGCAATGCCCAGCAGGCGCGGTCGGGGAGTTCGGAGACGTCACCGTCGAATCGGGGACGGCGGATGCCGGGCGGCCGGGCGGTCTGTTGGTCGACCTGGGGGAGGGAGGAGAAGTCGATGTCGGCTTCTGTGGTCACGTGCATTTCCTCGCTCTGTTATTGGTCGGACGCCCCAACATAGGTCACCGTTCCGACATGTTGGGCACGGGAGAGGCTCGTGTCGGCGGTGAATTAGCGGCGTCACCGGTTTGCCGACGTCAGCGGAAATCCTGCGTCCCAAGGCATCACGGGTGGACGGTGCTGCTGTGAAGCATGAGGCAGGTGATGTTCGGTGGCCACGTCCCGAGGGGGCTTCCGGCGCATATAGTTCGGCTTGTGCGGCCCGATGAGGGGCCGGAGGCACTATCCAAGTTGCCAGCCTCTGAGCGACTCTGTCGCTCAACTACGACGGCTTGTCCCACCATCAGCGACTATGTCGCTCGGAGCTTGGCAACTCGAAAGTCGACCGAACGCGCCGCCGCGGACGACGGCGGCGAGTGCGGCACGAGCGTGTGGCGCAGCCGGAGGGTCCGGTCACTGTGGGTCGTTGGCGGCGTGCCAGGCCTGCCAGATGTCGGGGCGAAGCTTGCCGCGGTCGGGGACGGCGAGCCCGGCGGTGCGCGCCCAGGCCCGAACCTCAGCGGTGTTCGGCTCGGGCGCTGCGGCCGCCTGATCGCGATCGGCAACCGTGAGCATAGTGGGCGAGATACGTTGCAGCGCCGCGTCTTCAGCGGCCGCCCAGGTATGCGCGGCGGCGAGGAACCGGTAGGTCCATTCCTCGGCGAGCTGACGGGTCTCGCAGAACACGATCGCCACGTTGGGCCAGCGGATCTGCAGTTCGGCCAGCCCGTCGGCGACCACGGCGGGACGGACATAGTCGAGCTTGAACACCTGTGAGTAGCGGTCCTCCACGACAACGGCCGCGCGCGGCAGTGCAGCCAGATCGGCGACCTGATAGCGCAGCTTGCCATTGGTCAGACTGGAGACCAGATCGGCCAGAGACTTGCGTTCCACGCTGGCGACCAACTGTCCGTCGACCTCGAGACCGTAGTCTCCGCACGGCAGCGCCCGCGCGACGGTGCTCGCCTGCTGGGTGCCAAACCGGTAGGCATACCGCTCGTGTGAGTCGACCAGGATCTGCAGCCCCTCGATGCCCTGGGCGCGCGCGGTCGGGGTACGCACGTTCGGACGTGCCTGCTTGCGGGTGCGCGGCGCCTGCCAGAAGACGGCGTCGCGGCCGCGTGCTGTGGTGAACACCAGCTGGGAGCGGTTCTCCCTCGCGCGCTGCAGAATCACATCGATGGCCCCACCGCGGCGCTGACACGAGCGCAGTTCGGCGCGTTCGATGATCTCCGCATCGGCAGGCCATTCGTCGAGGCTCACCGGGTGGCAGTACAGCGCCTTGACCCGCGGCCACGTCCCCGACGTCCGAAACAGCAGGTCGCCGCCGGGCTGCGGAAGCCGCAGCAGATACGGCAGCCGGGAATCCTCATCCGGGTTGAGCGCGATGACCATCTCCGCCACACCCCGAGTCTGCCGGGTGCGCCCAAGATCTGGCACAACACCCCTGACGCGGGCGTGTGCGGTTAGCGTCCGAACACCTCAGCGGGGCCGGTCCGCGGCGGCGGTTGCACTCACGTGCCCGCTCCGGCGAGGGTGGTGATGGGCTCGGTGAAGGTCAAACGGGGGACGGCCATTTCGCGGTCGCGGCCGTCGAGGGAGCGGAAGCGGACGGTGGTCGACTCGGCTTGTTGTGGGTTGGGTTGGGTGAGCGCCCACGACCACAGCACGATGACGTGGCCGAGGTAGGCCGTGTCGAGCATGGCGACGGCGTCGGGGAGTTCGACGGGCCCGTCGCGCAGGGCGCGGTTGAGCATGTCGGACATGGCGGGGGCGTCGACCTGGGTGGTGAGGGCGGCGAAGCTGGTGAGGTCGACGTCGTTCGCGGCGTGTTCGGCGGGCTTGGGGTTGGACAGGTCGCCGATCTTGAAGCTCAGCGCGCCAATGGAACTGATGGCGTGGCGAGTCAGGGGGACGTCGATGTCGAGGCGGGAGTCGGTGAAGCTGGACTTCAACAAGGCGCGGGCGGCGCCGATGGCTTCGTTGAGTTGGCGGGCCACCCCGCGGCTCTGCTCCATGGTGCCGAAGGCGGTGAAGCGTTTGACGCGCTGGGCGCAGCGCTGCTGGATGCGTTCGACTTCGTCGATCTGGTGGCCGACGAGTTCGAAGAAGCCGGCCATGACCTTGCGCAGGGCGGGGTCGAGGGCGGGCAGCGCTTCGGCGACGGCGGCGACGTCGGTCTCGAATTCGGCGCGTTGGTCGGGGTCGTTGATCATGCGCAGGAAGGCGCGGTGGGAGTCGCGGCCCTGGGAGTCCCAGGCGGTTTGGTAGTCGGTGTACATCTGGCGCTGGCGGTCGCGGTAGGCGGTGTTGGAGTCGATGGGTTCGTCCAGCGCCGCGGTGGCCTGCTCGATCATGGTGCCGTATTGGCCGATGTCGGTGATGAGGCGTTCCATCTGCAGGGCGATGGCGCGGGCCTCGTCGTAGCAGTCGGTGACGTCGGGTGCCGGACGCTGCCCGGCGTCCAATGCCTCGAGTTCCTCGTGGAGAGCGGCGATTTCGGCTTCGATGTGCTTGCGGATGCGGGCGGGATCGTTGTCGACGCGCAGCGCGACCTGCTTGAGTCGCGACGCGATGCCGGTGATCGAGCCGCCGGTGGCGATGGTGTCCTGGCGGCGCATGCCGCGCAGGAAGTCCAGCGCCCGTCGGGTGTCCTGGGTGAGGTAGCAGACGTTCTGGTCGTGGCGTTCGTCGACGATGCGGTGCAGCCAGCCTTGGGCGGCCCAGGACTTGATGAGGGCGAGGCCGGACTGGGGGTCGTCTAGATCGGCGAGGTCGCGTTCGAGGCGCACGACGAGTTCGGTCTCGGCGACCGCGCCGTCGGACAGGTGACGCTCCATCAGCGTCGCGTAGAGGCTGAGGTTGGTTGCGGCGAGCAGGCGGATGGCGCGGGAACCCTGCAGGTCGCGGTTGAGCTCCAGCAGGTCAGCGGCTCCTGCGTACTCGTTCACCCGCGTTCCTCTATTCAGTGCATCGATCCGGAGGACTCAACATAGGACACGCCGCCGACATCTTGGCGCACCGAGGGGGAGTGTTGCGGGCGAATACTGCCGTTGTGTGAAGGGTGTGGGGGACGGCGTCGCGGCCTTCTCCGAAGAGGTGATGGCGCAGGATTCCGACCGCGCTCATCGGCGAACAGGGCGATCTAGCGCTCGTCAGTCCTGAATTGCCTTGGCGATTGTGATCAACTGGGTCAGCTGGCCGGGGTGGTCCAAGGCGTTGACGGCTGCACGGACGATGCGGACGATGGCCCACGCTTTGGCGCGGTCCTCGTCGAAGCCTGCAGCGTCGACGAGCGTGTAGAAGCGGTGACGGACGTCGTCGCGGTTCGGGCCGTCGTCCCAGCCGGTCCACAGCATCGGGGCGAGTTCGAAGGGCGGATCGCCGTTGAGGGGTTGCGGGGCGATGGCCAGCCACGGTTCACGTTCGGCGGCAAGCACTTTGCCACAGTGCAGGTTGCCGTGCAGCGTGGTGTCGGCGGGTGCGGTGGCCAGGTCGCGGCACAGCGTGGCGGCTTGCTCGACGAGGCGGTGGGGGATAGGGGCGCTGCGGGGGAGGGCGTCGAAGTCCTCGGCCCACTGTTCGGTAAGCGTTGCGGCCGAGGGTAATTGCGGCATTGCGGGCACGTGAAGTCTGCGGTAGAGGTCGGCGATGACGGTGCAGGCGTCGTCGTCGGGCACGAGGTTCGTTGTCCCCAGGCGCTCCAGCAGCAGGGCCCGTCGGTGCGGGTCCGCGCGCAGGAGGCGGACGGCGCCGCGGCCGTTCCACCGTCGCAGCACCAGGTGGGCGTGCTCGGAGGCGCCGATCTTGAGCACAGCAGGGGCGCTGTCGGCGCGGACTGGCATCAGGCGGGAGCCCTCGGTGTCGATCGCGGGTCCGTCGGGACACAGGTCCCACTCGATGACAAGGTCGTCGAGGTCGGTCACGTGGCGAGCAAGGCGTCACACATCACCGGCAAGTCTCGCACGCGCACGCCGGTGGCGTGATAGATCGCGTTGACCACCGCGGCCGCTGACCCGACGATGCCGATCTCGCCCGCGCCACGCGAGCCCATCGGGTTGGAGTGCTCATCGACACCGTCGAGCCAGATCGCGTCGATCTGCGGGATGTCGGCGTGCGAGCTGATGTGGTAGGTCGCCAGGTCTTGGGTGACGATGTGGCCGAAGCGTGTATCGCGCACGCCCTCTTCGTGCAACGCCATCGAGATGCCCATCGTCATCCCGCCGATCAACTGCGAGCGCAGCGTCGTCGGGTTGATCGCCCGGCCGATCGAGAACACCCCCAGCATGCGCGACAGATGGATCTCACCGGTATAGCGGCTGACCCGGGCTTCGACGAAATGCGCTCCGAAGGAATACATTCCGTAGTCCTCGACCTCGTCGTTGTCGGGGGCGTCGGCCGTCGTGGCGGCGCCGGTCGCCGGGGTGTCCCCGTGCTCGTCGCGGAAGGCGCGCGCAGCGGCGACGATCGCACGGCCCCACGAGCTGATGCCCGACGACCCGCCCTCGACCGACGCGGCAGGCAGGTCGGTGTCGCCGATCTGCAGATCGATCGCGCCGACGTCGCAGCCGAGCGCGTCGGCGGCGATCTGGGTCAGCGCCGTCCACGTACCGGTACCGATGTCGACCGCGCCGATCTGCACCGCGAACCGTTGTGGCTTAACGCATTCGATGCGTGCACTGTTGCCGGGCTGGATCATCGCCGGATACACCGCGGACGCGACCCCGGTGCCCACCAGCCATTCACCGTCTCGACGGGCGCGTGGTGTGGGGTCGCGCGGCGCCCAGCCGAACCGTTCGGCGCCGGTGTGCAGACATTCGACGAGCCGACGGTCCGACCACGGGTTGCCGGTTTCGGGGTCGACCTCCGGATCGTTGCGCACCCGCAGCTCGATCGGATCCAGGTCGCACGCGACGGCCAGCTCGTCCATCGCGACCTCGAGGGCGAACATGCCGGGGCACTCACCGGGTGCGCGCATCCAGAACGGGACGGGCACGTCCAAAGGCGCGACACGGTGCGATGTCTTGCGGTGGTCGCCGGCGTACATCATGCGCGCCGGAACCGCGGCCTGCTCGGCGAATTCCTTGATCGTCGCGGTCTGCGTGATGACCTCGTGGCTGATCGCGGTGATCGTGCCGTCTTTTTGGGCGCCGAGACGGACGCGCTGGATGGTGGGGGTGCGGTAGCCGGCGACGGCGAACATCTGCTGGCGGGTTATCGCGAACTTCACCGGACGGCCAGGAGTGCGCTGGGCGGCCATCACAGCCAGGATGTTGTGCGAGTGCGGCGCACCCTTGGACCCGAAGCCGCCGCCGACGTGTGTGGCCACGACGCGAATCTGCTCCTTGTCGATGCCGAACGACGACGCCATCTGTTGGCGCACCACGTGCACACCCTGGGTCGAGTCGTACAGCGTCAGCCGGGGGCCGTCGTTGTCCCACAGGGCAATACAGGCGTGTGGCTCCATCGGGCTGTTGAACTCATGCGGGGTGGTGTACGTGTGGTCGACGGTGACCGGAACCTGATGCATGGCGGCCTCGGCGCTGCCCTGGGCGGTGTCGGTCGGGTATCCGGCGTTGACCGTATCGGGCGCATACAGCCGCGGATGGTCGGCGATCAGTTCGGTGTGGCGCTCGGCGGCCTCGTATCCGACACGCACGAGATGGGCTGCCTGCCGGGCGTTCTCGGCGGTGTCGGCGACCACGGCGCCGATGAACTGGCCGCGGTAGTGCACCTGGTTGTCCTGCAGGATGGTGAGGTCGCCGTCGGACGTGTCGGCCAGCCGTGGCGCATCGAAGACGGTGAGGATCGTTTCCACCCCGTCGACGGCCTGCGCTTGGCTGGTGTCCATCGCGGTGACGCGCCCGCGCGAGATGGTGGCCTGCACCGCGTGCAGATACAGCGGCGCGTCGACGCGGTGCTCGACGGCGTAGTCGGCGGTGCCGGTGACTTTGGCCGGTCCGTCGAGCCGGGTGAGTCGGGTGCCGATGGCGCGGGGCTGCAGGGCGGTCATCGCTGCCGCCCTTCCGCCAGGGCCGCCAAGGTGGCGACGAGGGCGCCGCGGGTGAGGTCGACCTTGAACTCGTTGCCGCGCAACGGCTGTGCGTGCGCGAGTTCGGCGTCGGCAGCGGCGCGGAAGGACTCCTCGGTGGCGGGCTTGCCGGTCAACGCCTCCTCGGCATGGTGGGCGCGCCAGGGTTTGTGGGCGACACCGCCGAGCGCGACGCGCGCCGAGGTGACGGTGCCGTCGTCGATCACCACCTCGGCGGCGACGGACGTCAGCGCGAACGCGAAGGACGCGCGGTCGCGGACCTTCCGGTACGTCGAACAGGATCGCGGTGGCGGCGCGGGAATCTCCACGGCGGTGATCAGCGCGCCGGGCGGCAGGGTGGTGTCGCGCTCGGGCTCCTCGCCGGGCAGCCGATAGAACTCGTCGAGCGACAGCCGGTGTTCGCCGTCGCCGTCGTGGAACACCACCTGCGCGTCGAGGGCGGCCATCGCCACCGCCATATCGGACGGGTGCACGGCGACGCAGTGTTCGGACGCGCCGAAGATGGCGTGGTAGCGCACGTACCCGTCGATGGCCGAGCAGCCGGCGCCGGGCGTGCGTTTGTTGCACGGTGTCGTGACGTCCTGGAAGTAGACGCAGCGGGTGCGCTGCAGCAGATTGCCGGCGGTGGTGGCGAGGTTGCGCAGTTGGCCCGACGCCGCGGACAGCAGGGCGCGGGCGAGGACCGGGTAGCGGCTGCGGACCACCGGATGCGCGGCGAGGTCGCTGTTGCGGACGTCGGCGCCGATGCGCAGGGTGCCGTCGGGCAGCACGTCGACGTCGGTGAGCGGCAGGTGGCCGACGTCGACGACCAGGCCGGGTGCGATGACGCCGAGTTTCATGTGGTCGACGAGGTTGGTGCCGCCGGCGAGGAAGACCGCGTCGGGGCGGTCGGCGACGGTTGTGACGGCGTCCGCCACGCTGGTGGCGCGGTGATAGGCGAACGGGATCATCGCAGCGCCTGTCCGATGGCGGCGAGGATGTTGGGATAGGCGGCGCAGCGACAGAGGTTGCCGCTCATGCGTTCTCGGATCTCGGCGTCGGAGGCGGTGGGTGTTCCGTCGAGGTCGTCGGTGACGCTGCTGGGGTTGCCGGCCTTGAGTTCGTCGAGCATGCCGACCGCCGAGCAGATCTGGCCGGGGGTGCAGTAGCCGCATTGGAAGCCGTCGTGGTCGAGGAAGGCTTGGGCGACCGGGTGCAGCGAGTCGGTGTCGCCGAGGCCGGCGGCGGTGACGATCTCGGCGCCGTCGTGGGCGACTGCGAACGCCAGGCAGGTGGTCGCGCGGCGGCCGTCGAGCAGCACCGTGCAGGATCCGCACTGGCCGTGGTCGCAGCCCTTCTTGGGGGCGGTGACGTCGAGGTGCTCACGCAGCAGGTCCAGCAGGGTGGTGCGGTTGTCGACGCGGACCTGGCGCGGGGTGCCGTCGACGGTCACGGTGATGTCGGTGAAGTGGGCTGACTCCATGGCAGCCGGGTACCCCCGTGCAGGCTGACGAAACCGTCGGGGCGGTCAGCCCGTCGTGTGTTCGGCCTGGAGGTGGTGGTCGATGCGGGCGCGCACCGCGGCGCCGTCGGGTTCCTGGTCGACGGCATCGAAGACCTTGCTGGCCTTCTCGTCGGGCATGTTGGGTGGCAGCAACGGGACGTTGGCATCGACGATCGCCTCGATGAGGGTGGGGCGGTCGGCGCTGAACGCTTGTCGCCACGCCTCGGAGGCCTGCGCTGACTGTTCGACCCGGATACCCTGCAGGCCAAGCATTTCGGCGTAGCGGGCGTACGGGAAGTCAGGCACTTGCTGGGAGGCGGGGTAGCGCGGGTCGCCTTCCATCTCGCGTTGTTCCCAGCTCACTTCGGCCAGGTCGCGGTTGTGCAGGACGAGGACGACGAATCGTGGGTCCTGCCACTCGCGCCAGTGGTGGGCGACGGTGATGAGTTCGAGCAGGCCGTTCATCTGCATGGCGCCGTCGCCGATGAGTGCGACGACGGGGCGGTCGGGCGCGTCGAGCTTGGCGGCGAGGCCGTAGGGCATGGCGCAGCCCATGCAGGCGAGGTAGCCGGAGACGTGGGCGGGCACGCCGCCGGGCAGGCGCAGATGTTTGGCGTACCAGTAGGTGGACGAGCCGACGTCGACGGCGATGCGCGCGTTGGCCGGCAGGTGTTCGTTGAGTTCGAAGACGACGAATTCGGGGTTGGCGTTGGTGGTCTGCGCCTCAATATTGTTCTGGGCGAAGGCTTTCCATCGGCTGATGTACTGGTCGACGGTGGTGGTCCACTCGTCATCGGTGGGATGCTCCAGGAGGGGCAGCATCTGGCGCAGGGTGGTGGCGGCGTCGCCGACGATGCCGACCTCGACGGGGAACTTGGCGCCAAGGACGCGGGGGTCGGCGTCGATCTGGACGGCCCGGGCCTGGCCCGGCTTGGGGTAGAACTCGGTCCAGGGGTCGTTGCAGCCGACGATGAGCAGGGTGTCGCAATTCTCCATGAGGTCGGCGCTGGCGGTGGTGCCGAGGTGGCCCATGACGCCGGTGTGCCAGGGCGCGTCCTCGTCGAGGACGGGCTTGCCGAGCAGCGACGCGGTGACTCCGGCGCCGAGAGCCTGGACGGTCTTGGCGATCTCGTCGGCGGCGCCTGCGGCACCACGGCCGATGAGAAGGGCCACTTTGCGGCCGGCGTTGAGGACGCCGGCGGCTTCCTGGAGGCGCTCTGGCGGCGGGACGAGGTGGCGGTGGTCGGCGACGATGGAGGACGGGACGATGCCGTGGCTGTGGGGGAGTTCGTCTGGCAGCGAGGCCTTTTGGATGTCGTGGGGGACGATGAGACACGTCGGGGTGGACGTCGCGATGGCGGTGCGCATGGCGTTGTCCAGGGCCATGGGGAGCTGTTCGGGGGTGAAGACGGTCTGGACGAATTGGCCGCAGACGTCCTTGAAGAGGGGGTGCAGGTCGACCTCCTGGAGGTAGCCGCTGCCGAGGGCGGAGGAGACGACCTGGCCGACGATGGCGACGACCGGGCGGCGGTCGAGTTTGGCGTCGTACAGCCCGGTGAGCAGGTGGATGGCGCCGGGGCCCTGAGTGGCCAGGCAGACGCCGACTTCGCCGGTGTACTTGGCGTGGCCGCAGGCCATGAAGGCGGCCATCTCCTCGTGGCGGACGGCGACGTATTCGGGATCGCCGTCGGCGCGGCGGAGGGCGGCGAGGATCGGGTCGATGCCGTCGCCGGCGAAGCCGAAGATGCGCTTGACGCCCCATTCCCGGAGTCGGTCGATGATGCCGTCAGCGACGAGTGAGCTCATCGGGCCCGACTACCCGGTGAGAGGTGGTTCAACCGTGGGGCGGATGACCACCGATTCACTCTTGCGCCCGGCACGACATGATGGGAGGCATGGACGGAACACCGGTGAACCGGACAAGGCGTGCGCTCTGGGCGGTCGTGGGCGTGATCGTGGCGTTGTTGATGTGCGGACCGACGGCGGGAGTTGCCCAGGCGGCCGCGGCGGCGCCGGCGGGGGATGCCATCGCCATCGGGGACCCGCACTCGCTCGGGGTGGTCGACCTGTACGTGGATCCGATGTGCCCGTTCAGCGGAAAGATGATCCAGGAGCAGGGCGAGGAAATCGGTCAGCGCATCGAGGACGGCTCGCTGCGCGTCAACCTTCGATTTGTGGACTTTCTCGACAAGTACTCGGCCAGCAAGACATACGACATTCGAGCGATCTACGCGACCTTCGTGGTGGCTGATCAGTCGCGGTCGAGCGACGTCACGTGGCGCTTCGTCGAGCAGATCTTCTCGGCGGAGAACCAGCCGGAAGAGGGAGGGCCCACGGATCTGGACAACAATCAGCTCGCCGAGCTGGCCAACCGCGTCGGCGCACCGCAACCGGCCCAGAATCTGGTCAGGCTCGGTCTGCCGATCGGGTACGACGCGCGCGCCATCGCGGCCAGCAACCTCGCGGTCCTGCGTCAGTTTCCTGAGCCCGGTGTTCCGACCGTCGTGATCAACGGCGAACCCGTCGACGGGGAATCGGACTGGCTCGATCAGCTGCCGGGCTCACAGCGGTAGCTTTCGGCGGGTTGGGCCTCGGGTTTGAGATGAGTGTCCGCTCGGGTACCTCGGGTTAGTGGAACGACTGAGCGGGTTTGATGCAAGCATGCTTTACAGCGAATCAGCCGCTGTGCCATTGCATGTGTGTTCCATCGCCGAGCTGGACCCGTCCACGATTCCCGGCGGATACAGCTTCGACGGAGTTCGCCGCCACCTGGAGTCCCGGATGCAGGCGCTGCCGGAGTTGCGGGCGAAACTTGAAGACAGCCAGTTGAATTTGGACCATCCCGTGTGGGTCGAGGACACCGAGCTGGATGTGTCGCAGCATCTGCACCGCATCGGCGTTCCGGCACCGGGAGGGCGCGCCGACTTGGCGGAGGTGTGCGGACGTATCGCGTCGACGCCGCTGGACCGCAGCAAGCCGCTGTGGGAGATGTGGGTCATCGAGGGCTTGGACGGGGTGGAGCCGGAGGACGGTGGGTCCATCGCGCTGATGATCAAGGTGCATCACGCGGCGGTGGACGGTGTAGCGGCGGCCAGCCTGATCAACAATCTGTGCGACGTGGAGCCGGACAGCGCGCCGCCGGAACCGGTGGAGGGAGCGGGGGGCGCGATGCCGTTCGAGATCGCCGCCAGCGGATTGGTACGGGCGCTGACTCGTCCGCTGCAGCTCGCGAGGGTGGTGCCCGCGACGATGTCGACGATCGTCAACACGGTCGGCCGCGCGCGTAGTGGCAGGGCGATGGCGCCGCCGTTCAGAGCTCCGGCGACGGTGTTCAACGCCGAGATCACGTCCGACCGCAGTATCGCGCTGGCGCAGGTGGAGTTGGACGACGTCAAGCAGGTGAAGAATGCGTTCGGGGTCAAGGTCAACGATGTGGTGATGGCGTTGTGCGCCGGCGCGTTGCGGGAGTACTTGCAGGGTCGGGGAGAGTTGCCCGATGAGCCGCTGATCGCGGTGGTTCCGGCGTCGGTGCGCGGCAAGTCCGATCGGCCGGGCCGAAACCAGTTGTCGGGGATGTTCTCCAACCTGCAGACGCATATCGCGGATCCGGCGGAGCGCCTGCGGGCAATCGCCGAATCAAGTTCGCGCGCAAAGGAACACAGTGCTGCCCTGGCACCGACGCTGTTTGCCGATGTGACTCAGGTGATCCCACCGGCGGTGTTCGGTGTGATGATCGACGTGCTGTCGCGTACGCCGCTGAAGAGCACGCCGATTCACAACGTGGTGATCTCGAACGTGGCGGGACCGAACACGAAGCTGTACGCGATGGGCGCGGAGATGAAGTCGCTGTATCCGCTCGGTCCGATCTTTCACGGGTCGGGTTTGAACATCACGGTGATGTCGTTGAACGGCAGGCTCAACGTCGGCATCATCTCGTGCCGACAGTTGGTCGACGACCTGTGGGATCTGGCCGATCGTTTCAAGAGCGAGATGAGCGCGCTGCTGGAGGCTTAGGTGGCGCGGCGGTCGCAGGAGGGTGCTTCTGCGTCCAGGACTACAGCGGCCGGCGCGAGCACAAAGGTGGATACGTGTCGACAGCGTGCCAACTGAGGTGCAGTAGTCGTCGCTCAGCGATTTGTGGTCGTTCGCTCGATCATCGGGATAACTCAAGACTCAAGACCCGCAACTGCTTACGCGACCGTGTCGGTGGACACAATCCGGTCCCATCGATCAGGCGCAGAAAACCACTTGATTGCGCCCCCACTTAGAACATTCAAAGTGCGAATTTCCCCTCGTCAACAGCGCATGTGTCGACCGATGACATGCGCTAACAGCTAGCGAACGTTCGTCCCGAGGTGTCAGCCTGATCGACTATCGTCCGAGCCATGGACCTGGGGGTGTACGAGTCGTTACTCACCGCGAAGCTCTTCAGAGGGTTCGACGACGGCGGTGAATTGCGTCCTGAATTCGGAACCATCGACGACGCTGAGCAGCCGCTGGCCATCGCTCGGCATCTCGCGCCGATCATCGAGCATTCAATGCGGGTGGCAAAAGGCGCCGGTGACCGAGCTGAACTGATGAAGCGGATTCTGGCCGTCCTACCTGACGTAGATGTGGCCGACGAGGCGCTACAACCGATGGAAGCGGAAAAGATCACCCGCCTCGAGGAGCTCGGAAGCGTCGGCGCCCTGCCTCGTGGCCGCCTGCACCGTCCCGCGACGCCCTTCTCCGATGCGGCACTGATGACGAACGCGCGCGATGAGCCGACTCTGGCGGCTGAGCTGCGCGCGGAGATGGGTAGCGCCGATGAGGTTGACCTCCTCTGCGCATTCGTCAAGTGGCAGGGTCTGCGTCTCCTTGAAGCGCAGCTCCGAGAATTGCAACAGCGAGGCGTGCCGCTGCGCGTCATCACAACTACGTACCTCGGCGCCACCGACGCCCGAGCACTCGACGCGCTGGTCGATGAGTTTGGTGCCGAAGTTCGAATCAATTACGAGACCGATCGCACGCGCCTGCACGCGAAGGCGTGGCTGCTCCGTCGCAACACCGGATTTCACACTGCCTACGTCGGATCGAGCAACCTCTCTCATGCTGCGCTGGTCGACGGACTCGAGTGGAACGTTCGACTGTCCGCAGTCTCTACACCACACCTGCTCGAAAAGTTCCGCGCCACATTCGATTCCTATTGGGAGAACCGCGAGTTCGAGCTCTATTCGCCTAGCCAGGACGGTGACCGCCTACGCGCCGCACTTGAAACCGCGTCAGGCAACCGCACCAGCGATCGCCTTATAGTGACACTTTCCGGCCTCGAGGTGCACCCCAAGCCGTACCAGGCTGAAATGCTCGAACAGCTCGATGCGGAGCGCACTATTCACGATCGCCACCGCAATCTCATCGTCGCTGCGACGGGAACCGGCAAAACCGTCGTCGCGGCGCTCGACTACCGACGCCTGATGCGGGAAGTCCATAACCGGGACCTAAAGCTCCTTTTCGTCGCGCACCGCAAAGAGATCCTGCACCAGTCGCGGCGGATGTATCAGGAGGTACTCACCGACGCCACCTTTGGCGAGATGTTGGTCGACGGACAAGAGCCAACACAATGGCGGCACGTGTTCGCGAGCATCCAATCGCTGTCACAGCGACGGCTCGCCGAAATCGATCCCAAGCATTTCGATGTCGTCGTGGTCGACGAGTTCCATCATGCCGAAGCAGCGTCGTACAAGCGACTGCTCGACCATATAAATCCCCTAGAACTTGTTGGATTGACCGCGACGCCCGAGCGTGCCGACGGTGTCGACGTCCGAGATCTTTTCGGTGGGCGAGTGGCTGCCGAGCTTCGGTTGTGGGAAGCCCTCGAGCAGACTCTCCTCTGCCCGTTCCATTACTTCGGCATTCACGATGGAACCGACCTCGAATCCGTTCAATGGAAGCGCGGTGGATACGACCTGACTGCGCTCGACGGCCTCTACACCGGGAACGATGCACGAACCCGAATCGTCTTGAAGGAGCTACGCGACAAGGTATCTGATGTCACCACGATGCGCGGCCTGGGGTTCTGCGTCAGCGTCGCGCATGCGCGTTACATGGCGCAGCGATTCGTCGACGCCGGTATCCCCGCGCGTGCCGTATCCGCCGAAACATCTGCAGCCGAACGCCGGAATGCACTGCAGGCGTTGCGGAATTGTGAAATCAATGCCCTATTCGCGGTCGACCTCTTCAACGAAGGCCTCGATATTCCTGAGGTGGACACAGTGCTGTTCTTGCGCCCGACCGAGAGCGCAACCGTCTTTTTGCAGCAGCTCGGGCGCGGCCTGCGTTTGACCCGAGGTAAGACGGTTCTGACAGCGCTCGACTTTGTTGGACACCAGCGTCGCGAGTTCCGCTTCGATCAGCGATTTCGCGCAATGACCGGCGTCGCTGGAAAGGCGTTGCAGCGCCAGGTCGAAGAGGGATTCCCATTCTTGCCATCAGGCAGCCAGATCGTCCTTGATCGCGTGGCGCAAGGGCTAGTGCTCGAGAATATCCGTCAGCAGGTCACTCCGAGGTGGGCGGCACTCGTCTCAGAGGTTCGAGCTCACCCGGACGATCGGTTGGCGTCTTACCTTGACGCATCCGGACGTGCGCTCGAAGACATCCTGCGGACCAACCGGTCGTGGACCACGCTTTGTCGCGAGGCGGGCAAGTTCGACAGCGAAGCCGGTGAACGCGAGAATGATCTGATCAAGCGAGTGCGTGCACTTGCGCACGTTGATGACCGCCGGCGGTGGGCGGCGTATAAGTCGATGCTCGACGGAACGCTCGATCAGCCAAGCCCAGCCGAACAGCGTTTAGTGGAGATGCTCTTCTTCTCTCTGTTCCCTAATGGGGGAGGGTTTGACAGCACCGCATCCGGCCTCGGTGCGCTCGCTAGCGAAGCGGTAGCCAACGAGATGAGGCAAGTCATCGACATCGCCTTCGACACTGCGCGACGGACCACCTATGCCCTGGGACGTCTGGTACCGGCGCTGACGGATGTGCCCCTAGAAGTGCACGCGAGCTACTCGCGCGAGGAAATCCTTGCGGCACTGGGATTTGCGTCCATGCAGCGAACGCCGAACACGATGCGCGAAGGGGTAGCTTGGTGCCCCGAGGTCAATGCCGACGCGTTTCTCATCACGCTGAAGAAATCCGATCGCGACTATTCACCGACAACGATGTACCGCGACTTCGCATTAAGTCCGGAGCTGTTCCACTGGGAGTCGCAGTCCACGACGTCAGAAGCATCGCCGACGGGACAGAGGTACATCCACCACCGGGAACGCGGAACTCATATCCTCTTGTTCGTCCGCGCGACGAAGGCGAACGCGCTGGGAACTTCACCCTACGTCTTCTTGGGTCCCGCAGACTATGTCTCGCATGAGGGAGACCGGCCCATGGCCATCACGTGGCGGCTGCACCGGCCGATGCCTACAGAGGTTTACCAAGCATCGACGGTGGCGGTCGCATGATCGGCGATTCTTCGACGGACATCGTCTTGGTGACCTGCGTCAAGTCCAAGTTGAATCGACCAGCGGCCGCCAAGGATCTCTACATCTCGGCCCTCTTCAAGAAGCAGCGAGCCTATGCCGAAATGTTGGGTGTCCCGTGGTTCATACTCTCCGCCGAACACGGACTGGTCGCGCCCAACGAATGGCTCGCGCCCTACGAGCGGTACCTGCCCGATACTCCCGCCTCTTATCGCGCGGCGTGGGGTCTCTGGGTGGCATCTCGCCTGGAATTGCTCGCTGGAACGTTGCAGGACAAGGTCATTGAAATCCACGCTGGGTCAACCTACCTCGATGCGGTCCGTCCGGAGCTGGAGAAGCGCGGGGCGCGGGTTGTCAACCCGCTTGAGGGTTTGAAGATGGGGCCACGGCTGGGCTGGTACGGCGACACCGCTACCGAGCCAGTCGCGGAAGCCAACGACATCGAGCCTTGTGTGCAAGCGCTGAGCGACGCGGACGCTGCACTTTCGCCCGAAGAGTTCATCGCACGAGGCCGCGCATCATATGACCGACCGGGGTTGTACAGCTGGTGGGTCGACGAGGAGGGCGCTGAAAACCTGAGCCGGGGCCTACGCCTTGAAGTCGCTCCCGGTCTGATCTACGCCGGCCTGGCCGGCGCGACCCGCTGGCCCAGCGGCATGCGATCCAACAACACGCTGTGGTTGCGGGTCATGACAATGCATCTCGGTGGGAATCACGAGTTCTCTACGTTCAGACGTACCCTCGGTGCGATCATCGCGCACTCAGATGGTGTTACGCAGATCGACGAGGATGGCCTGACACGATGGATGCACAGCCACCTACGCCTCGTCACGGTGCCCTATGACGACCGGGACGTACTCGGTCGGCTCGAACGCGATGTGCTGGGCGAGCTCGATCCACCGCTGAACCTGCAACACATGGAGCCGACGCCAATTCGCCGGCGGCTCAAGGAACTGCGGCGATCGATCACGAACTGATCCAACGCGGCGGAAAGCTGATGTCTAACCGCTCAACAGTTTTGAAGCCCGACCACGTCGGAACACCGGCAGGCTGGCCGCGATAGATGCCACGCGCCGCAGCGACGACACGTTCATGCTGTGTCGGCCACTGAATATCAGACGCGATCTGCTCCAAGATCCGCCTATCTCGTTGCAGCACCTGATCAATCACCGACACGGCAGGCAGCGCGCTCCTCTTGTCGCCGTTGCACCGCGCGCATGCGAGTACGAGATTCGACAAGCCGTCGATCCCCACGAGCGCCCACGGCAGCACATGGTCAATCGGATTGTTCGCTGGCAGATGCGTCCCGCAGTAGAAGCAATGCGGACCGAATGCCTCCTTGAACGGATTTCGCACAGCGGCCAGCGCTGTACGTTCACGCCCAAACAGATGGCCCGCGACATCCGGGGCGTTTTCATCGAGGAATTTATTCATGCGGCGCACGTCCTCGACCCACATGATCTCCAACGCCGGCTTGAGCAGTCCCGCGAGACGGGCCAGTCCGTACGCGACACCCGGCTTCAGCTCGATCGCATCGTCGTGCTCGCGAAGTGTCGACCGCGATACGTGGTCATGGAGAAATGAGTCGTCATACAAAAAGGAGTCGCTAGTCGATGAGCCGGGCAGCCTCTGTAGGCGATGTAACGGCTGCTGCGCCAGGCACAGAACGACCTCGTTAATCGCGCTCTCGTATTCGACTGGCGCACGCAGTCGCGCACCTTCTACCGCACCTGCCGGACGACCCGAAGCGGCACGCAACGCATTCAGCGCGATCAGGATCCTCGCGCGGGGCTGCGTCGACTGACGCAGTTCATGCCCCTCGAACGGGCGCACCTGCTGCCAATAGATGCCAAGCACTCGATGAGCCAGCTCCACTAGCGGAACCTGCAGTGTCTCGTCGGGCCGATCCGGCAGGTTCTCAATGCAGTGTTCAAGGAGCGCCATGAGCGTCGCTAGCTTGTAGGTAGCGGTCCTCAGGCCGGTTTCAAGGATGGCGATTACGCGGTGGCCGAGGAGCAACGGGTCCAAAGTGTCATCTGACATTGCGAGTCATCCGTGTCAGCCCGTCGCGGTACAAATGCATTGAGACATTATTGCGAGACAAGGGGAGCATGTGGGCAAACTTGTCCGGGACAAGATTCCCAACCTGATCCGCACGTCTGGCCGGCGGCCGCGCGTGAAGACGTTGAGCGCAGAGTCTTATCGCGAGGCGCTCATCGAAAAACTGCGCGAAGAGGTGGCAGAGCTCGCGACCGAGCAAACGTCCGATGCGGTGCTCGCAGAGGCAGCCGATGTGCTCGAAGTCCTCGGCGCGATCGCTGTCGATCATGGTGCCACCCTCGATACCATCATCGAGGTCGCCCAGAAGAAGCGCATGGAGCGGGGAGGCCCATCAATGAGGTCATGCGGAACACCCTGGTGCACAACGTTGTTGGCGTGGCAGCCCGCGGTGAAGGCGTCGAGTCCGTGTTGCAGCGCTTCACCGAGGGGTTTGGCACCGGGGCGAGGCAGTAAGCCAGCAGTGTCGAGTATCGCGCCGGCCTGCTCGGCTCCGGAGTGCTCACCCAATTGGCGAACGCTTCGGCGGTATGAGCGTAGTCGGGCACGATCCGGAAAGTTGCCTCGCTGATGTCACGGCTGGACTCTTTGAGCCCCTCGACGGCCTGCTCGACGGTGCGGGGAACGTTTGGACGTCGGCGTTGGGCGGGAGCGCAGGAACATCGACCTGCCTGTCCCCTGTTTCCGCGGCGGACGTGGTGGCCGCCGCGAAGCCATGGCACTCGTTGGGCATGAGGATCAACTCGGCGTCGGAAACAACTCTCCCGATCCGCAGCGCCAACAGCACAGGACTACTAGCGTGAATTCTCCGTAACAGCTGACGCTGGGAGGCGACGATGCGAGCCGGATGGGTGAGAGACAGAAGTGGCCCCCATCGATTGGCGGTGCTGTTTGCTGCGATCGTCATAGCGCTCCTCGGTATTGGGCTGTTGAGCCCGGCGCCCGCGCACGCGCAAGACGAGACCTACGTGGTCGCTACCGATACGACGTTCGCCCCGTTCGAATTCCAGAACGAAGAGGGCGAATTCGTCGGCATCGACATGGATCTCCTCCGCGACATCGGCAAGGACCAGGGCTTCGAGGTCGACATCAAACCGTTGGGCTTCGACGCGGCATTGCAAGCGGTGCAGGCCAACCAGGTCGACGGCGTCATCGCGGGCATGTCCATCACCGACGAACGCAAGAAGGTGTTCGACTTCTCCGACCCGTACTTCGAGTCCGGCGTCCAGATGGCGGTGCTGGAGACCGACAACGACATCAAGGGCTACGAAGACCTCAGGGGTCTGCGGGTGGCCGTGAAGAACGGCACCGAAGGCGCGACGTTCGCCGAGTCGATCAAGGACAAGTACGGCTTCGAAACCGTCTACTTCGCCGACTCCTCGTCGATGTACGACGAGGTGAAGACCGGCAACTCCGTCGCCGTCTTCGACGACTACCCGGTCCTCGCTTACGGCATCACCCAGGGCAACGGCCTGAAGACCGTGACGCCGAAGGAGAAGGGCGCCAGCTACGGGTTCGCGGTCAACAAGGGGCAAAACGCCGAACTGCTGGCCAAGTTCAACGCCGGCCTGAAGAACCTCAAAGAGTCCGGCCGCTACCAGGAAGTGCTCGACACCTACCTCGGCGAGGATGCCGTAGTTGCGGACAACTCGTTCTTCGGCCTACTGAAGAGCACCTTCCCGCTGCTGTTGGAAGGCCTGAAGATGACCGTCATCCTGACGATCATCTCCATCGCGTGCGCGTTGGTGCTCGGCGTGCTCTTCGGCCTGATGCGGGTATCCCGGTCGATCTGGCTACGTGCGATCGGCACCACCTTCGTCGACATCTTCCGCGGCACACCGCTTCTCGTGCAGGCGTTCTTCATCTACTTCGGCATCCCCGCCGCGCTGGGCTTGGAGATGTCAGCGTTCACTGCGGGCATCATCACCCTCTCGCTCAACGCGGGTGCCTATATGACCGAGATCGTGCGCGGTGGCATCCTGTCTGTCGACAAGGGTCAGATGGAGGCATCCCGCAGCCTGGGTGTCGGATATCTGCCGACGATGCGCAAAGTGATTCTGCCGCAGGCGGTCCGGACGATGATCCCGTCCTACATCAACCAATTCGTCATTACCTTGAAGGACACCTCGATCCTGTCGGTCATCGGCATCGCCGAGCTGACCCAGACGGGCCGGATCATCATCGCGCGCAACTTCCAGTCGTTCCAGATGTGGTTGATCATCGGCATCATCTACTTCATCGTCATCATGGCGCTGACCAAACTCTCGGATCGCCTCGAGAAAAGGATCAACAAATGAGCCAACTCGTCCCGGAGGCCGCGGTCGCCGAACCCGAAGGGACCGTGAAGGTCCGCATCGAGGGACTCAAGAAATCCTTCGGCGATCTGGATGTCCTCAAGGGCATCGACACCACGATCAGAAAGGGCGAGGTGGTCTGCGTCATCGGCCCGTCCGGATCGGGTAAGTCGACGTTCCTACGGTGCCTGAACAAGCTGGAGGACATCACCGACGGCAAGGTGATGGTCGACGAGTATGACCTGACCGACAAGAAGGTCGACCTCGACAAGGTCCGCCAGCGCATCGGCATGGTGTTCCAGCACTTCAACCTCTTCCCGCACATGACGGTGATCGACAACGTGACCATGGCGCCGCTGCTGACGAAGAAGATGGACAAAGCCGCAGCGGAGAAAAAGGCGCTCGAACTTCTCGATCAGGTAGGGCTCAAGGAGAAGGCGCACGTGAAGCCGTCGACGTTGTCGGGCGGTCAGAAGCAGCGCGTCGCGATCGCCAGAGCGTTGGCGATGAATCCATCGATCATGCTGTTCGACGAGGCGACCAGCGCGCTGGACCCCGAGATGGTCGGAGACGTGCTCGAGGTGCTGCGCGACCTCGCTGTCGGCGGTATGACGATGGTCGTCGTCACCCACGAAATGGGCTTCGCGCGGGAAGTATCCTCACGGGTGCTGTTCATGGACGACGGCAACATCGTCGAGGACGCCCCGCCGGCTGAACTCTTCGACAATCCCAAACATCCGCGGCTGCAGGAGTTTCTGTCCAAGGTTCTGTGATCGGCCCCGCTTGTGCGCATCAGGACCATTGCTGACATTTTCGCGTCATCAATTCAATTGATGACACTTCTCAGTCGCAACGTCCCCGGAGCGCTGGGATCCGTCGTGGCACTTGCTCGAGAACGTCAGCCAGCTTCAAAGCTGTCCGCCGCCGCGCGCCCAGCCCGCGCCCCACCTACGCGGGCAACCCCACGCCCGTCGTCCGGAATCGCCTGCGGTACGAGCTGGGGGAGACACCCAGCGCGCGGCGGAAGGTGCGCCGCATCGTGTCCGCCGATCCGAACCCGGCGCGTCGCGCCACCGCTTCCTGACTGTGATCGCCCGTCGCCAGCAGCACCTTGGCCGCCTCCACGCGCGCCCGCTCGACGTACCGTGCCGGCGTCATCCCCACCTGCACACGGAACATGCGCACCAGATGTCGCTCGCTCACCGCCGCGCGTTCCGCCATCGCCGCAATCGAATGGTCACCGGCGGGGTCGGCCACCACCGCGTCGAGGATCTCGCGCAGCCCCGTCGACACCGGCGATGCCGCCTCCGTCCACACACTGAACTGCGCCTGACCTCCCGGCCGCTGCAGGAACACCACCATCCACCGCGCCACCCGCCGGGCGACGTCCGGACCGTAATCGCTCTCCACCATCGCCAGGCCCAGGTCGATCCCAGCGCTGATCCCCGCCCCGGTGATGAACGGCCCGTCCTGGACGAACAACGAGTCCGGGTCCACCGAGATCTCCGGATAGGCCCGCGCCAACTCCTGGCAGTGCGCCCAATGCGTGGTCGCCCGGCGCCCGTCGAGCAGCCCGAGCTTGGCGAGCACGAACGCGCCGGTGCACACCGACGCCACCCGGCGCGCCCGCGGCGCCAGTTCGCGCACCATCTCCAGCGCCGACGCGACGACGTCGGGCGTCTGCTCCTCGGGGATGTCGTGTTCACCCGGCGTGAAGGTGAAATCCGGAGGCACCCCGCCCGGCACGATCAACGTGTCGATCCGGTCCGGCACTTCGTCGATCGAGGTGTCGACGTTGAGTACGACGAACGATGTTGTGTTGACCGGCTTTCCATCCACCGACGCCAGCATCACGTCGTACCGCGCACCGAAGTCGTTGGCGCGGGCGAAGATCTCCAGCGGCGCCGCCACGTCCTGTAACGTGACCTTGTCGTAGAGCGCGAAGACGACCGTCCTCCGTTGCCGCGCTGGTCTCTTCCCGTCGGACATCCTGCTGTCCTTTCGTCACCCCCGCCTGAAGTGAAGTCAAGTTAACTGCCGTCTGTTACATCCACGTTGCGCGTCAGCCCAGGTCCGGATTTGCGCGATTCGTGTCCGCTCCTGACGGCCAGCGACATTCAGGTGTAACGCGGCCGAAACCTGCTGCCCTGACGCTTATCTCACTGCAACTGCAAGGAGGTGAGCCATGGATTCTCGAACAGCCTTGACCCTGAGCATAGGCGTCCTCGGTGGGCTGGCGGTCGCGCTGACCGCAGAAGTCATCACTGTGCCCATCTGGGTGGTGTTCCTGGCGTGGGCGTCGTTCTTCTTCGTCGGCGGCGGCGTCACCGGGTGGGTGCGATCGGTGTCGTCGAACCTCATCGGCGTCGTGATCGCCTCGGCCAGCCTGTATGCCGCGCACCTGATGGGCGGCAGCCTGCTGGTCACCGCCATCGCCGTCGGCGTCGGCAGCGCGGTGATGGTGCAGGCGTCGTGGGTGCCGCTGCTGTCCACCACGCCAGCCGTCGTCGTCGGCTTCGCCTCCACCGTGTCCACGGTCGCGGGCACCGGCAACACCATCACCGTCACGACCGTCTCCCACCCGGGTCTGGTCGCCGCCGTCGCCTGTGTCCTCGGCGCGTCCTTCGGCCTGCTCTCCGAGTACGCGGCCACCGCGATGACGAAGAAACCGGAACCCGCAACGTCTACCGAAGGAAGCCCGGCCTGATGAAACTGCAGCACTATCTCGGCGGCCTGGAAGGCCTGCCCGAACCGTTGACTTTGGAGAAACGCGTCTTCGTCGAGGAGTGGGAGAAACGCATCTTCGGCATTCACGTCGCGATGATGGGATTGTCGAACCACCTCGGCTCGGCGCTGCCTGCCTATCCCATCGACGAGGTGCCGACCGCCTTCAAGGACGAGTGGACGTGGGCCGACCTGCGCACCGGCGCCGAGGCGATGAACCCGTTCGACTACTTCAAGTTCCGCTACTACGAGAAGTGGCTGGGCGGCATCACTCAGTTCTTCATCGACAAGGGCTACGTGACCGAGGAGGAACTTTCTCAGCGCGTCGCCGAACTGCCGTCGGCGCCAGAGGATTCCGGCGAGGAAGCAGTCGACGATCAGGTGATCTCCTACCTGCGGCTGGGTGACAGTCCCCGCCGCGACGTCGCCCACCCGAAGTTCGCCGTCGGCTCGACCGTGCGCATCACCAATGTCCCGGCCGACGCGCACAGCCGGCTGCCGGGCTACCTGCGCGGCCGCACTGGCACCGTGGAACGGGTCTTCGAAGGCGACTACGCCTACTTCGTGCACACCGGCGACGGCATCGGTGACCCGATGCCGATCTACATCGTCGAGTTCGAGC
This sequence comes from Mycolicibacterium tusciae JS617, assembly GCF_000243415.2. The sequence continues at coordinate 3,175,610 of NZ_KI912270.1, read as the reverse complement.
CCGGCGACATCTGGGGCCCCCGCGCCGAAGACGGGCCGCTGAGCCTGTACGCCGAGCTTTTCGAGGCCTACCTGGAACCCATCGAGGAGAAGTGATGACCGAACAGTTCGCCTACCCACCCGACCGCGAGGAAGCCAGTGCCAAGAAGGCCGCCGCGTTGGAGTCACTGCTGATCGAGAAGGGCGTCATCACCCCGCAGACCGTGGACAAGGTGCTCGCCTACTTCGAGACCGAGATGACCCCGCTGAACGGGAAGAAGATCGTCGTAAAGGCCTGGACCGATCCGGAATTCGCCGAGAAGATCGTCGTCGACACCCCCGCTGCCGTCGCCGAACTCGACTTCCCCGACGGGATGGCCGGCGCCGAAGGCGAGCACCTGCAGGCCGTCGCCAACACGCCCGGCGTGCACAACCTGGTGATCTGCACGCTGTGCTCCTGCTTCCCGTGGCCGGTGCTGGGCCTGCCGCCGTACTGGTACAAGGATCCGACCTTCCGGGCCCGTGCCGCCCGCGAACCGCGCAAGGTGCTCGCTGAGGTCGGCCTCGATCTGCCCGCCGACACCGAGATAAAGGTGTGGGACTCCAGCGGCCACTCGCGATGGTTCGTCATTCCCGAACGACCGACGGGAACTGAGGATTTCACCGACGAGATGCTGATGGACCTGGTGACCACCGAGTCGATGATCGGCGTGGCACTGGCCGGGGAGTCGTCATGAAACTGCACGACACCTGCACCACCGATCAGGCGGCACCGCAGTTCGACCACGAATGGCAACGCCGGGCATTCGGTCTGGCGCTTGCGCTCTCGGAGTTCCGGCACTACCCGTGGAGCGAGTTCCAGGAGACCCTGATCGCCACGATCGGGCAGTGGGAGAGCGCAGCCGAATCCGAACGCGGACAGTGGGAATACTACGACCACTGGGTCGCCACGCTGGAGAAGCTTGTCGACCGTCATGAGCTGCTGACGGCTCCGCCGCTGACCGACGCCAATGACCACGCCCTACCCCACGACCACGACCACTGAGGATGCCCATGAGCAACGCCAAAGCCGCCGCCGTCCCACGCCTGAACGTGCGGGCTGTGCCTGCACTTGCCGCCGCGGCCCGACTGACCGCGATCACGATGCTCGCGCTGATCGCCTACTACTTCGTCGGCTACGACCAGGGCGCGGTGTCGGTGTTCGGATCGGACACCCACATTCACGAGTTCCTGCACGACGCCCGCCACCTCTTGGGATTCCCATGCCATTGACCGACGAAATGCCCTCCGCTGTCCGCTATCTGGTTCCCGGCGCCGTCGCCGGCATGGCGGCGTTCGTCTTCAGCCGCGTGCTGATCGAACCGCTGATCGGCATCGCGGTGGACTACGAGGGCGAGCGCGAACACGTCGAGTCGGAACTGAGCGGCGAACATCACGCCCACGGTCATGAGTTGTTCACCCGTGCGATCCAAGAGAACGTGGGTGCCGCGGTTGGGATCGTCGTGTTCGGCATCGTGATGGGCGTGCTGTTCGCGGTGGTGCATACCGTGATTCGAACCGGGTTGGAGCGACGGGGTTTTGCACCGGATCCAACTGGTCTGACATTGCTGCTGTCGGCGGGCATGTTCGTGGCAATAGCCTTCATGCCGGGGCTGAAGTATCCGGCGAATCCGCCGACCGTCGGGCTGGATGAGACTGTGGCAGCGCGCAGTTCGGCGTCGCTGACGATAACGGTCCTCTCGGTGGTGGCTGCCTGCATCGCGGTGGCGGCCGGGCTGGCGTTCGCGCGCCAATGGGGACCGTGGCGGGCCAGTGCTCTCGCGGTCGGTGGCTACGCGGCGGTGATGCTGGGCGTGATGATGGTGCTGCCAAGCTTCCACGAAGTCCCCGGGCCGATAGCCGGACCCGACGGCCTGCTGCTCGACGGTTTTCCGGCGCAGGTGCTGGCGGACTTCCGGGTCTACTCGCTGCTGAACCAGGCAATCATGTGGCTGGTCATCGGCGTCACCTCAGCCGTGCTCATGGCCGGGTGGTCGTCGATGCGGCGATCGGACCTCAGACGTGATGATCGGGAATCAACCAGCATCCTTTAGAACCCTCGGCGCCGCGGTTTATCCCTCCGCCGCGACCAGCGAGCCCAGCTTCACGTCGGGGTTGACGCGTTGGAAGCCTTCCAGCCGCCACCGGGTGGAGAACAGCACGAGCATGATTCCGTCGGTGCGGGTCAGGACTTCGGCTGATACCTGCCTGTTCATGAACTCCGCGTCTGCGGGGTCCACGACCCGCGCGACCTGATACGGCAGTGACTCCAGTGAGATGGGCGCGCTGTACTCGGTGGCCATCCGGTGGGTGGCCACCTCGAATTGCATCGGGCCGACCGCGGCCAGCACCGGCGCTTGTTCGCCGCGGCGGTCCGAGCGCAGCACCTGAACGACGCCCTCTTGCTCGAGCTGTTCGATCCCGCGGCGAAACTGCTTGTGCTTACTCGGGTCCGTGCCGCGGGCCACCGCGAAATGCTCGGGCGAGAAGCTCGGTATCGGCGGATACTGCACCGGCGCATCGACATACAGCGTGTCACCCGGGCGCAACGCCGCCGCGTTGGCCAACCCGATCACATCACCGGGCCACGCCCTGTCCAGGGTCGCGCGCTGCTGACCGAACACCGACTGCGCATACTTCGTGACGAACGGCTTACCCGTCGCCGCATGGGTGAGCACGTCCCCTCGCTCGAACGTCCCCGATACCACCCGCGCGTAGGCGATGCGATCGCGGTGCGAGGAGTCCATCCCGGCCTGCACCTTGAAAACGAAAGCACTGAACGGTGATTCGATCACGCGCAGAGCTCCGTCGACGTCGGCTGCTCCGCTGGGCGGCGGCGCATAACCGACCAGAACATCGAGGAGCTGATTCACGCCGAAGTTCAACGCCGCCGACGTGAACAGCGTCGGTGTCGACTCGCCGCCCAAAAACGCCTCGCGGTCGTAATCGGAGCCGTCGGCGGTCAGCAGTTCGGACTCCTCGACGGCGGTATCCCAGTCGACGCCGGCGGCATCGTGCGCATCCGTCGCCGCGATGTGCTCCTCAGGCGCCGCCGTCGCGCCACCGGCGGTGCGGGTGAACCGGATGAAGTCCCCGGTCCGGCGGTCGAGCACGCCCTTGAAGTCCCCGGCGATACCGACCGGCCAGGTCAGGGGAGTGGGCCGCAACCCGATTCGCGAGTGGATTTCGTCGATCAGTTCCAGGGCATGGCGCCCGGGTCGGTCCCATTTGTTGATCACCGTGATGATCGGGATCCCCCGGTGCTTACACACCTGGAACAGCTTCAGAGTCTGCGGCTCAAGGCCTTTCGCGGCGTCGATGAGCATCACCGCGCAGTCCACGGCCGTCAGCACCCGGTAGGTGTCTTCGGAGAAGTCGGCGTGGCCCGGGGTGTCGAGCAGGTTGATGACGCAATCGCGGTAGGGGAACTGCAGCGCCGTGGAGGTGATCGAGATGCCCCTGGCCTTCTCCATGTCCATCCAGTCCGACACCGTCGCGCGCCGGCCCGCCTTGCCGTGGACCGCGCCGGCTTCGGTGATCGCCCGGGCATGCAGCGCCAGCGCCTCGGTCAACGTGGACTTGCCGGCGTCAGGATGGCTGATGACCGCGAACGTTCGCCGCCGGCTCGCCTCAGCGGAAATACGGCCAGGTCGCGCGGCGTCAGCGGTCGGCGCAGCAGCCAGGGCGTTGTCGGTCATAGCACCCCGATGGTATTGGCCCCAGAGCACAAACCAGTAATCGGTGTATTAGGCGATGTCTTCCGTGACCATCTGCTCGATCTGATCCACTGATTTCGACATGAGATGACTAAAAATTGTTGCACTTGACGTGGGCAAGATGGCGGAGCCGGTAGACGCCCGCAGCTCCACAAAATAGTCGCGTTCCGTCGAAAAGGTTTGCACGTTTGGCGACATCCCGAGGGCGTGAAGTTTCCTGCCAAGTGGTACAGCACCCGATTGCGCCACGAGTGACAGACGCCCAGCTCCAGATCAGATATTTCTCTGCTAGCTCGAACGTAGAAACTTCGCGGTCGCGCTATAGCGTTTTCCGCGATCATCCATCGCATCGACGCTCCACCATTCACCGCCTTGTCGCAGATGGGAGGATTGATCGTCGGATTTGAAGAGGATCTGACAGTCGGCGCAGTCAGCGGAGACCGAGACGTTGGCCATCCGGGCCAGCCGCGTCCCTTGAATCCAATTTCTCGACAGTCGCGAGAAGTCCACCATCGATTACCCAACCTGTCTCGAGAATCCCCGGTTAACCGGTGTTTGCGCAGCGGGCCGGATGCCGTCCAACGACGTATCGGAAAGACGGTTTCGCGCCGCTGCTCGACGGCACACACAGTTCATCGTCAGTGCGCGCATCGCCGCTATCGCAACCCCTTGTGGACGAGTTGCTCAATCTCATCCATCGGTTTCGACATCAATTGACTGAAAATGTTTTCCACTGACCTGGGTACTACGGCGGAACCATCGGTCGACCTGAGCTCAACGGCACCTTCTCGATCGGTTGCGGCAGCTTCAACGCCTGGTGCCATCCCCAATGAGTGGAGCTGCGCGCCCAGCGGTTTTGCGTCGACAGCGGCGCGAGCTAGCCACGACCATCGCCAGACAAGGTACTTCTCCAGAAGACCGAATGTAGAGAACCTGGCCACACTGATGTGCCGCTGATTTCGGTCATCGATCCTATCCACTACCCACCATTCTCCGTCTTGGCGCAGGTGGAATGATTCGTCATCGGACTTGAAGAGGATTTGGCAGTCTTGGCAGTCCGTAGAGACTGAGACGTGGCCCATTCGCGCGAGACTGGTCCATTCAAACCAACTTGCGGACAGGTAGGAGAAATCGGTCATCACTACTTCACCTCTCTCAAGAATCCCCAGTCAACCAACGCACCGACTGAAGCCTCGTCCCCATCGGGCGCGATGATTCGGAATTGCGGTCCGCCGCCGGGCTGATGAAACCATGGCGCCGCCTGGGATTGTTCGATGAGCCAGCCGGGCGGAAGTGCAGTGGGATCATCGACGACGTAGCGGTAGTAGGGTCTGGCGGCGCTGTCTGACGGCAGTGAGAGTTCGGCAAAGGGCGTTCCTTCCGGAGCGAGGTAGGTGCCACCCGGGTAGCCGAAGCGCTCGAGCTCGGTGCCTGCGGCTAACTGGACGTTGTCGACCACGGTGCCAGGTATTGCGTATGGCTTTTCCGGCAGGCTGTCGTCGGGATAGATCAAGCTGCCGTCGGGGTTGGTGAATTCCGGACCCGGGGGTGTCGGGTCGTAGCCGTCGAACAACGGTGAATCTGGCGCCAGGGGTGGGGGCGGCGCATCTGCCGTCGGTAGGCGGTGGCTCGGCAAGTCGCTAAGTGGTGTCGGTGTGTGATGCTCGAACGCGCCTGTATGAGTTGGGTTGTCGATGACCTCACGAGGAATAGCGCCTGCGCCGGCGAGGTCGTCGAGCGCGCCGGCTCGTGCCACGAGAGCACCTTCGCCGCCGAAGATGACGCCAGGTGCGGCGATAGCACCCTCTGCTGCCTTCCCGCCGAGGTAATACGCCCCGCTCGGCGACTCCAGCGCGTTCTTGACTTCGTCGACAGCTGTTCCGACCGGGTTCGTGATTTGGTCGTTGGTGCTCTCGAGCAGGTCACGCCAGGATTCCCACACCCCCGGTGCCCCCGGCCCGCCCTGCCCGATCAGGTTTTTGATGCCTTGTTCGGTCTCGAACCAACGATCGGCGAACCCCTCTGCGAAGCCGGGCGGCGGCATCTTGTCCGGTTCCGTCGGGGTGTAGGGCTTGTGCGGTTGTCGTGCCGCGGTGACCATCGCATCCAGGCGTGCTTCGATCTGATCCGGCGGTACACCGTCGCGAAGCATCGTCTGCCGGGCCAACGCCTTGAACTGTTCGATCTTCGCCGGGTTCAAGGGAACTGGTGCCGCAGAACCGTCGACCTCCTGGATGCCTGACGAGGCTGAGCCGGGTCTTCCGGCGAGCTGATCGAGTGCGCTGTCCAGCCTGTCCGGTGGCGACGCGCTGTCCGCGGACGGCGTTCCTTGCCGTTGCCCAGAGCCGGGCAGCAAAAGGTCCTCCACCGAGGACGCCGTCTTCACCTCGGAAGCCGATGTGCCGGTGGCCGTGACAATCGCCCCCGCCAGGTCGGCATCCACCTCTTCGCCCCGGGACAGGGCCGCCGCGATCTGCGCCTGCAAGTCGGCGACCTTGGCCGCCACCTTCGCCGCGGCCTCGTCATCCAAATACGTAGTGTCCGGCGCGATCACCTGGTTCGTGGACTCGTCGATCTGTACCGCGGGCGCCTCGGCGGCGTAATTGAGAATGTCCGTGATCTTTTGCGCAACGTGCTCGGCTTGCTGCTGGGCGTGCTCCATGCCGGTGGCCGCTTTGCCCAGGGTCTCTGCCATCCCGTCGTGCTCACCGGCGATGGCCAGCATTGCCGCCCGCGCCGCGTCTCCGCCGTCGCCCTCCCATCTGGAGGTCGCCGCCAACGACCGATAGAAGTCAGCCGAATTCGCATGGTTCGCCGCAGCCTCACGAGTGGAACCGGCTAGATCCGCGATTTCAGGCGGCCACTCCCGCAGCTCCCTCAAGTTCAGCGCCACGGTGTCAGCTCACAGCGCAGCACCCGCGTCGTGGATCCCGTCGGCGCTGGCGCCATCTGTCTTCGCATAGCGCGCGGCTGCTTCGAGGTGTCCCTGCGCGTTCGTGGCGAAGTGCTTGGCGAAGCGGGCGCTGTCGGTCTCCCAGGCTGCCAGCATCTGCGGCATCACGGCAGCCGACAAGCCCGAACCCAGGTTCGTCTTGCTCGCCCGCGAGAATGCCGTTTCATGGGTTGCCGAGAACTCGCTTGCCTGTCCGTCGAGTTGGTCTGCCGCAGCATGCAGCTCTTTCGGATCTACCTTCAACTGCTCGTTCGGATCAGACATCCCGCAACCCCCCAGCAAACTGCGGCCGATAGCCAACTCTACCGCCGTTGGTAACCCGTGATCGACACCAAGATAAGACGATCCGGGCCACTCGCTGACGGCTGACGCCACGACTCGCGCGGTCTCCCCGCGATCGCCGATGCGTCAGGCCAGGATCGATGTCAGTTCGGCGCGGGGTATCGAAACCGTCTGCGGTCCCGCGGCCGAGATGGTCCACTGGCCCTGGCTGATGAAGAACACCACCGCGTCATCGGTCAGGGCGAAGTTCGTGTACATCTCCGCACCCACCGGATTGTCGGGAACGGGCGCGCCCGGCAACTGCTTCTTCAACTCCGCCTGCACAAGTGGATCGAGCACGGCGACGGCGTCCGCCTCCGGCTTGAACAACGTGTCGAACGTGATCGGCGCCTTCTTGTCGAGGTCGAAATTGAGGGCGTCGTAGTTCGTCACCGGATGGGCGCCACCGAAGTTGGCGTACTCCTCGAAGACCAGGCTTTGGGTACCTGCCGTCGGAGTTCCTGACCGGAATGTCTGCGACTTGATGTCGAGCGCCTTGGGCACATCGCGCACCGGCGGCTCCTCGACGAGTGCGACGAACCCGTCGCGTTGATCGGTCAGGAGACCAACCACCGCAGCTTGGTCGGGATAGTCGACGGGGAAGCTCATGTCGATCGTGTAGTCGGGCGTCTCGGTGTGGACCGTGCAGAGGTTGGCGTCACCAACCGTTCCCTCGAGCTCGGCGCACGCGGACGATGCGGCAGCCGCCGTGGTCGGCGCGGCGGACGTGGCGGACGTGGTGGCCGCAGCTGACGTCGAAGTGTTCGGCGTCGTCGTCGTGGACTCCGAGGCCGGCGTGCTGGAGCTGTCGCACGCCGCCACGGTGAGCATCACCGCGACCGCGATCACGAGGTGCCGCTTCTTCATGTACTGGAGCATGCCTCACTCGATATCGGCGGCAGGGTGATTCGCTTTTCCACGGATGGCGTGTCGCGTCGCGGCCTGCGGTCAAAGATCGCTGACGTCCAGAGCTGTCGGTCGCTCCCGATACCGTCGAATTGACTTCACAGATGCCGCCGCCTCAGCCCGGCCCGGCGTCGTGCCTGCCGAGGGGAGCTTGCCTTGATTCGGCCTCACGACGCGACGGCAACAGCGGTTGTCGTGCTCGGCGACGACGAAACCGTCCGCCGCTGTGAATAATTGACGGCTCGCCCGCGCCACGCTCGCCGACCGTCGCCGCAATGTTCGCGTTCTTGCGGGCGCACCTACCTCGCACGACGACTTGACAGAGGTCGAAGAGGCGGGCTCAATTTTGGCGCTGCTACGCGTTCACGCGGCCGAGGCGGGGCGACGGGTCCGAGTCAGTGACCTGTGGATCGCTGCAATCGCGGCCGCCAAGCACCTGCCGGTCGTCACGCAGGATGGGCACTTCGATGTCCTAGAAGGTGTCGCGGGTCTTGCGATAATCCACGTCTGACACCTCAGCAGAAGCGGCCTATCCCATCCCACCGCACGTGCGATGATCCCTGAGAGCGAAGGAGCTTGACATGGGGTTTGAGCGAATCGACGACCTGCTGAATGGTGTGACGGCCGATGGGTCCCTGCACGGCATCGCCGCCACGATCGTGGGCCGCGACGGCGTCCTCTACGAGGGCGCGGCCGGCGACGCCGGGCCCGACACCATGTTTCGCAACGCCTCGATGACGAAGGCCGTCGCGACCACTGCTGCGCTGCAGCTATTCGAGGAGGGGCGCCTCAACCTCGACGCGACGGTGGCGTCGATCGTGCCCGGGTTCGGCGAGCTTCAGGTGCTCGACGGGTTCGAGGGCGGCGAACCGGTCCTACGCGCACCCAAGTCGCAGGCGACCGTCCGCCAGCTGATGAACCACACGTCTGGCTGCGGTTACCACTTCCTCAACGAGAAGCTCTTCAAGTACTGCACCGACTACGGCTTCCCCAACATCCTTTCGGGACTCAAGCAGAGCATCAGTGCGCCGCTGGTCCACGATCCCGGCACGGTCTGGGAGTACGGCGTCAGCACCGACTGGGTCGGCCAGGTCGTCGAGGCCGTGAGCGGCCAGACGCTGGGCGACTACCTCGCCGAAAACGTCTACGGCCCGCTCGGCATGACGGACTCGACGTTCGCCCCGAGCGACGAGCAGCGCGAACGCTTGTTGCCGGTCCTCTCCAGGACCACGGACGGTCGCCTGGTACCGACCGACATCGACCTGGACGCCGAGCCGGAGTGGGACTCAGGCGGCCACGGCTCGTACGGGACGATCGCGGACTACGGGCGGTTTGTGCGCGCCTGGGTCAACGGCGGCGAGCTCGACGGCAGGCGCATCCTCAAGGAGGAGACGGTGAAGCTCGCGTTGACCGACCACCTCGACGGGGCGCCGCTGCCGAAGAAGCTGGCGTCGACTGTCCCCGAGCTGGCCAACCCGGTCGAGCTGCTCGACGTGCCGCAGGGGTGGGGCCTGGGGTTCCACATGTACCTGATCGATCTGCCAGGCATGCGCAGCGCGGGCTCGGGCGACTGGTCGGGCCTGTTCAACTCCTTCTATTGGATCGACCGCACCGCGGGGATCGGCGCGGTGATCGCGACACAACTGCTGCCCTTCTTCGACGGCAAGATGGTCGAGACGATCCTCGGCTTCGAGGCCGCCGTCTACGCGGAGCTCGCCGCAGCGGTCTCCTGACGCCGGGTGACCGCGTAGCGGAGGTGGGCCACGCCGGGGGCATGCAGCACTCGGACGAGTTCCATCTCGGGGAGGCCGGCCTCGAAGCCGTCGAACAGACGCTCGCCGGAACCGAGGATCGCTGGTGACACCTGCAGGTCGATCTCGTCGACGAGGCCGGCCTTGATCGCCTGCCGGGCGCAGGAGGCGCCCCCCGCGATGGAGATGTTCCGGTCGCCGGCAGCCGCCTGGGCCTGTGCGTAGGCGGCTTCGATGCCGTCGGTCACGAAATGGAAGGTGGTTCCACCCTTCATCTCGACCGGCTCGTGTTCGTGATGGGTGAGGACGAAGACCGGGCAGTGGTACGGCGGGGTGTCGCCCCACCAGCCCTTCCAGTCCGAATCGGCCCATTCGCCACGGATGGGCCCGAACATGTTGCGGCCCATGATCGTTGCGCCCATGCCGTCGAGCATCTCGGACATCACCTGCCGGTTGACCGGGTGATCGCTGCCCGGCCCGATATGCCAATGGTGAACAGCGATGCCACCCATTCCAAGGGGATTCTCCTCGCTCTGGTCGGGTCCGGCGACGTAGCCGTCCGCGGAGATCGACATCGAGAGGTTCGTGCGCGTCATGCCTAAGAAGACCACGAGCGCACCCGAAACTCATCGGATCAGGCCGCGCGTCGATTCACCCATGGTGTCGGGTCGCCCCCGGGCACGGCCACGGCCTGCAGCAGCTGCTCATGGTTCGCGCGCGTGGCGCGGTAGCTCTGCAGATACCCGTCGATCTGCTCGCGGCGCAGCGGTCGTGCCCAGATGTTTTCACTGGGGATCTCGATGCCGCTGTCGTTGGACTCACTCCGGATGCGGGCCCCCGCGCGGAACCCCACGACGGTCGCGACCATCAACACGACCATGCTCACGCCGATGATCCCCGCCAGGGCACTTTCGGCGGCCAGGGCGTAGACGAACATCCCGAGCGCGACGAAAACCAGCAGCAGAAGTAGATATGCCACGTACGTCATCGAAACCCTCCGCAATGCCCTCAACACGTCTATCACCTCTCGAATCTCGTCAATCTCATTTAGAAACGCTACGCGTATCGTAGCGCTACGCCTAGTGTAGCGTTTTTCCGGCCGCCGGTATTCCCAGCGATAAGGAGAGGTCGATGACGCAACGCCCGGATGTCGACGACGGCATCGCCGACGCCGCCTTGGCGCTGCTGCGCTCCAAAGGTCCCAGATCGGTGACGGTCGAGGCGGTCGCGGCACGCTCGGGTATCGCCAAGACCACCATCTACCGCAGGCACCGCGACCGCCGCGACATGCTGTCCGCCGCATTGACGCGAGTGACTGCTCCCGTACCACTCCCTATGCAGGCCGATCCGCCCGATCAGCTGCGGTGGCTCATCGGAGAAGCGGTCAAGACCATCGAGGTCGGCATCGGCGTCGGCGGGTTCGCGGCCTTGCTCACCGACGAGGATCCCGAATTCACCAAACTTTTCCGTCGGGTCCTTGCCAAGCAGCGCACCAAATTGGAGTCGGTGATCGACGCGGCGAAGGCCGACGGGTCTTTCAGTGCCGATGTCGACGGCGCGACACTCGTCGACGCCGTGGTCGGTGCGCATATCGCCGAGCGCGCCCGCACGGGACGGGCCGTCAGCGGGTGGGAAGCGCGGCTATTCGACCTCTTCTGGCCGATCGTCGCTGGCTAAATCGACCCTTGAATCGACGCGTCTCATGCCGATAATTGGCACGACTGCACCAATGCGGTCGTAGCGCTTCGCCGGTAAGCCCGAATGAGCAATCATGAGCTTGTCCAGCCACCAGTGCCGATGACCCCCTCCGTAGACGAAGCGAATGCGATGCGTCCCGGGACGACAATATGAGGAGCGCAGTGTCGACATGCACGGAGTGCGGGACGAATATCGCTCCCGTGCAAAGGTTCTGCGAGAACTGCGGAACGGCCCCGACGCCGATCCGACGCGTCGCAGTGCCCAGGCCCGCTCAGGGCCGCACTGAGCCGGATCGCGACGAGGACCATCTCGATGCGATCGTGCTGATCACCGACCGCGGAATCGAGCACACCCGAAATGAGGACGCCGGCGCAGCGGGAACCGTGGCAGGCGCGCCGGGGGAGCGGTTACCCGCGATTGCGGCGGTTGTATGCGACGGCGTCTCCACGTCGGCCGATGGCCAAAACGCCGCGCGGGCCGCGTCGGTCGCTGGCGTCGACGCGATGTTGGCGGCACTCGTCGCCTCCCGTGACCTGACATCGGTGATGCTCGCCGGACTCTCCGACGCGGCGCAGGCAGCCGCGGCAGCCGAGTCGCCCGACGCATCAATTCCGCCGTCGTCATGCACCTATACGGCCGCGGTCGTCGTTTCGTCGAGCGCTGGCGAGGTGCACATCGCCGTCGCCAACGTGGGCGACAGCAGGGTGTACTGGCTGCCCGATCCGCCCGCGCAGCCGCAATGCCTGACGGTCGACGACACCCTTGCCCAGCAACTGGTCTCCGGGGGTATACCGGCCGATTCACCCGTCGTACTGAGAGGTGCGCACACCCTGACCCGCTGGTTCGGCGCCGATGCCGAACGACCATTGTTCGACGAATCGAGCATCAGCACGTTGACCACCGCCGACCGAGGCGTCTTGGTGCTGTGCTCCGACGGTCTGCACAACTACCTGCCCGAGGCGGCCGACATCGCCAGGTTCTGCCATGGGGTCACCCCGGACGAGGCGGCCCGTGCGCTGGTCGACCATGCCTTGCATGCCGGCGGCCACGACAACATCACGGTGATCATGATCCCGATCGGAGGCCCCATGGCTTCCGGTGAGCAACAGCCACTTTGACCTGAGTCGGTTAGTCGGCGCGAGTGCTTTCGCCGGCGTGGGGGCCATCGCCGAGGCCCTTCGTCACGCTCGGTTCGCTGTCGGCGGTGTCATCGCGCGAACTCTCGTTGGTCTGCTGGCCGGGCACTTGTTCCGAGGAATCTATGGCCATCCCGCGATCAGTCATGCCGTCAGGATTACCCCGCATGCGAGCGCCGAATCATCGCTGCCGTAGCCGTTTCAGCAACCCACGCCTCGGGTAAGGAGTGCTGGCATGACGAGCGTCAAGGGAGCGGTCAACGAAGCCACCCAGACCCGCGCCGTCGAATGGATCGCGCGTGCCGGCTATCCGGTCAGCGGAACACTGCATCTGCTGATCGCCTACCTGATCGTGCGGATCGCGTTGGGTTTCGGTGGTGACGCCGACCAGACGGGCGCATTGGCAACGCTTGCCAGTAGCGGCGGTGGCGCGGCGCCGCTGTGGATCGTGGCCGCCGGACTGTTCGCACTGGCGATGTGGAGGTTCGCCGAAGCGGTGCTGGGCCTGCATCCGGCTGAGAGCACCGTGGCCCACCATCGCGACTCGCCAATCAGCGATAGGCTCAAGGCTTTCGGGTTGGGCCTCATCTACTGTGCGGTGGCGTTCACGGCCGTCCAGTTCGCGCTCGGCGTTTCGCGATGGGGTAAGGAAACGACTGATGGACTGAGCGCGCGGCTGATGCAGTCCGGTGGCGGCAAGGCTCTGTTGGTGATCGTCGGCTTCGTGATCGCCGTGATCGGTGCCTATTACGTGCACAAGGGCGCGACGCGCAAGTTCCTCAACGACTTGACGGTTCCGGGTGGTCGGCTGATCACGGTGCTGGGTGTCTGCGGGCATGTCGCAGAGGGGTTGGTGCTGTTCGGCGCCGGCGTGTCGGTGATCGTGGCGACATACGTGAGCGATCCGGCCAGGGCGACGGGCCTCGACGCGGCGGTCAAGTCGCTGGGGCACGCGCAGTATGGCACGGCGATCCTGATCGCTGCGGCAACGGGTTTCGCGGCGTACGGCTTGTACAGCTTCGCGTTGGTGCGCTACTCGCGAATGTGAACCGCTGTCTATTCGACGTGCGTACCGCGCGCATCCAGCCGGCGCAGCACATCGTCGACAACTACCGGATCTGTTCCCGAACGTGAACGCGCGCTGAGAATCTCCTCGCGCGCCGCCGTCAGCATCGCCTCCTTGACGGCCCGGAACTCGTCCGCCCGGTGACCGTCGCCGTCGGTGTCCGGATGGCCCATCGCGTGCCACATCCGCTGCGCGCCGTCCTCGACGTGATCAATCACGTCGGAGTCGACGTCTTCGTCGTCGCGCAACTCGTCCAGGCGCCGCTGACTCGCCTCCTGCGCGCGCCGCATCAGGTCCCGCGCAAGGTCGTCCTGGTCGTCGCCCGAAGCGGCCACCTTCAACCGTCGCACCAACGCGGGCAAGGTAAGTCCTTGCAGCAGCAGCGTTGCCGCCACCACCACGAATGCGATGAAGACCAGCCGCTCCCGCTCGGGGAAGTTCGGCGGCAACGCCATCACCGCGATCAGCGTGACCACTCCGCGCATGCCCGCCCACGACGACACCGTCATCTCACGCCAACCCACCGGCTCGCCGGTCTGATTTTGCCGCCGTCGCACCCGTTCATCAATTGTCGCCACCGGGAAGATCCAGAGGAACCTGACCACGATCACCACCGCTGTGACAATCGCCGCCTGCGCCAGCAGACCGCCCACCGGCTGGTCGATTTCCAACGCGATCGCGCGCAACTCCAAACCGACGAACGCGAACGCGGCACCCGTGACCAACAACTCGACGATCTCCCACATCGCCATCGCGACGATCCGCGTCTGCGCCGACTCCTTGTCGCCGTACCGACTCAGCGACAACGCCAGCGTCACCACCGCCACGACGCCGCTGCCGTGTGCCGCATCAGACGCGACATAGGCGACGAACGGCGTCATCAACACCAATGCGCTGCCCGACGGATGTGCAGGCAGCTTGTTGAGCAGCCACCGCGCGACCAACGCGACCGCGAGTCCCACCAGCACCCCGACCAGGGTCGCCAAACCCAACTGCAGGCCGGCCTTCGCCGGTGAGAACGCCCCCGTCATCGCCGCTGCGACTGCCACCTCGTAGAGCACCAGGGCCGTCGCGTCGTTCGACAGGCCCTCGCCCTCGAGAATTGTGCGCAGCCGACGCGGCAGGTGCAGTTTCTGAGCGACAGCCGTTGCGGCCACCGGATCGGGTGGTGCCACCGCCGCGCCGATCGCCACCGCCGCGATCAAGGGCAGCCCCGGCACCAACGCTTGAAGCACCCCACCGACCACAAATGCCGTCACCGCCACCAGCGCCACCGCCAGCAGGCCGATCGCCCGCCGGTTGTCCAGAAATTCACGCCACGAAGTCCGCCGTGCCGCGGCGAAAAGCAGCGGCGGCAGGATCAGCGGCAGCAGCAGGCTCGCGTCGATTGCCGGCACCCGCACGCCGGGCAACAGCGCCAAGGCCATGCCGAACAACAGCATCACCGCCGGATATGGCATCTTGATCCGGTCGGCCAGCGGCGCGAGCACGACAGTGGCCACGAAGAGCACCAGCAAGAGAGTCAGCTCAGCCACTCCGCATCTTTACCCACTTCGTTGCCGTGGAACCATCGGGACCGGCGTTGGCCAGTTCGGAGTCGGCGTCGGTCACGTTCTCGAAACCGCGCGCTGCTGGCCATGACCGCTGCGTCCACAGGCTTTCGAGATTGCCCTTCACCTGTTCCGCGCCCGGCGGCAGCGGGACGAGGTCGACGGCTGCGCGTATCCGTTCCAAGACCGCCCCGACGGCCGCCCGGGCGCGCCGCTCGGACGTTCCCCACGACGCTGCCTCGTCGACAAGGTCTTCAACATCGACCGTATCGACGGACGTTTTCCCGTTGATGACGTGGCCGGTGCCCTTGTACCGCGAATCGAGGTAAAACGTCGGAGCGGCGTCGTAAACCGGTGCGAGAGTCACGCTTCCGTCGCGACCGATCATCATCGAGTAGTTC
The DNA here is from genome assembly GCF_000243415.2 of Mycolicibacterium tusciae JS617. The sequence goes on along the minus strand of NZ_KI912270.1, from coordinate 3,160,095 downwards.
TTGGAATGCGCGTCTCCATTGCCGATGACGACGTTGAACGTCACCGCTTCCAGCAATGCGGTGCGAAATGCGTCAGGATCGTGCGCTCTGGCGGCGGCTGCGCGGGCGATCCGCTTGAGCCGGGACCCGTGCCGCTCGGACTCGGCCGTGCTTTCGTACTTCGCTTGCGGGTCGAGCCCGAGCGCTTGGCAGAAATCCTCCTGGGATTTCACTGGTACTCTAATCCCATGGAGGCTGTCATCGATTCCGGTGGTCGGGTCGTTCTCCCCAAGCAACTGCGTGACGCGTTGGGGCTGACGCCTGGTTCGACGGTCGATATTTCTGCTTACGGCCGTGGACTCCAGATCGTCCCGGGAGGGCGAACCGCACGACTTGAGCGGGATGAGGATGGGCGCTTGGTCGCCCGGGCAGAGACGGTCGTCACCGACGAGATGATGTTCGCCCTCATCGATTCGGGACGGCGCTGAGGACGTGCCTGTCACAGCCGTCGACACGAGTGTCGCGGTACCGCTTCTCGTTGCCTCGCACCCGCGCCACGCCATGGTCGCGAAGTGGGCGAAGGGCCGAATTCTCGGGCTCTGCGGGCATGCGTTGGTCGAAACGTACTCGGTGCTGACGCGTCTGCCCAGCGATGCGCGTGTCGATCCTGCTGACGCGGTGGGATTGATCGACGAGAACTTCGCCCAACCCCTTCAGCTCGGCGCACGCACCGCGCGCGCCGCCCATCGCGAGTTCGCCCGCAAGGGTATCGCCGGTGGCGCGACCTATGACGGGCTCGTTGCTCTGGCGGCTCGCGAGCACGGTGCAGTCCTGGTTACCCGGGATGCGCGTGCGAGATCGACGTACGAAGCGCTCGGAGTGAGCACGGAAGTGCTCGCTGACGACTCCGCGCCATGACCGTGGCGAAGAGCTGGTAGACGCCCGCAAATGTAGGGTCGTAATCCACGTTTGACTCCAAAGAGTTGCGCCAGAAGGCATCCGAGCTCGCGCGCCGTGCGGGGGAGGACTTAGTCGTCCAGTGCCACAACACCGTCGCGCCATGCATCGACGACGTCCTCGACACGCTGCTGCACTTGCGCTCGAGCCGATTCGCGGTCCACTCCCGACATGAGCAGGTCGTCATAGTCGGTGTCGACATGGCGGACGGAGGCGATGACCGCTAAGCGCACGGCGTCGCCGTCCAGTGCCCGCCCGGCGGCACTTCGTCCCACCCGGCCGCTGCCACGCGCCGCGGCGTGCAATGCGATCGCCTCAGCGCGGTCGCCCGGACACCCCGGGAACTGCTCACGGATCGCAGCGGCGAACTCACCGCGGAAGTGCACGTCCTGATCGGCCCGGCGGATCTGGTCGCGATCCCTGCGGCGGGCGCGCGCATCGGCATCGGACAAACACGCCCGTGCGGCCAGTTCTATCGCGGCTGGCTCCGCCAAAATGCCTTGTCGTTCATAGCGTTTGCGCCGCGTGCTCCAGCGCACCACGACGGCGGACAGTCGACTGCCCTTCTTGGCGCGGCGGGTCAACGCGGCGTCACCCGCCGGCAGGAATTCGAGGTGACCCAGGTCGGCGCAGTCCATGCACAGCGTGCCGGCCCTGGCCTTGGTCAGGAAGTCTCCGGTGTCACCACAGGATGCGCATGCCCAGGCATTATGTGGCGAGATCACGACGATCTCGCGCGGACGTCGCGAGCGCTCGATGACAGGGCCGGAAATGTCGGCCGATGCCCAGTGGGTGCGGTAGGTGCGCTCCGCGTCGGCGTTGCCATCGGAGAATCGCAGATCCTGGTAGTCGGCCTCTGTCGGCTTGAGGCCGCGATCTCGGGCCCATTGCTGCAACGACGCGAGGGCGGCAGCGACCTTGTCGGCGCCGACCCCCACACACCGGTCGAGCACCGGAACACGGCCCCGCTCCCACCGGTCGACGTTCGGCTGCGCCAGCCAACCGAGGCCGATGAGTATGTCGATGGGTCGGACGAATCGCCGCTCGGCCAGCGTCGCCTCAGCGACTCGCACAACCCTCGTTTCCAGCTTCGCCATGATGCGGTCCGACGGCGGCGGGCTACCGTGCCGGTCCGTTACGCCGTTGGAAACTCGCTGCGGTGGCCTTGCGAAAATCGCGAATCTCGCCTCGGAACTCGGATTCCACTGTTTGAGCTTAACGGCGGTTTTCGGACGACGGAATCACCGTTTCGTCGGCGGCTTGACGACGTACGGCCTCACAGGTCCAGCGCGTCCCGCAACCGGTCGGCGTCCATGCCACCGCGGGCGGCTTCGCCGGCAGGGAAGGTGTCGAGGAGCTTGATCAAATCGCCGCGCCGCGTCGGGTCGTCGGCCGCCTGCCGCGGTGTGTGGCCGTCGAGCGCGGGGATCGGCTCATCGAGCCACTTGGTTTCGTACTCACGGATGAACTCGTCGAGGGCCGCGGCCACCTGTGGATCGGCCGGGTCGAGCGCCCCCTCACCGGCATGGGGCATCCGCTTGGCCAGTGCGGCCGCCTCGCGCGCGGTGGGCACTGGTTCCCGGGTGTCTTCGAGCACATCCATTGCCGGGTGAAGGCGCGCCAGCGTGGCCAGCACGCGGTCCATCCGCTTCTCGCTGTTCGTTTGGACCCGCAGGGTGTCACCGTCGAGGCGCAGCGTCGCGCGGATCCGCGGCATACCGTGGGTCACAACGTGTTCCAACCATTGCGACGAGTCGTCGACGCGGTCATAGCTGTCGTCCAGTGCCGCCTCGATCCCGGGCCCGACACGCACGAGCGCCTCGCACATCGCCGTCGGATCGCCCTCGGTGTTGGTCAGCATCGGCGGCGCGAACCGGCGGCTCAGCTGCGCCACCAGCGTCACCGCGTCGGGTTCCGTGTCGAGCAGGTCAATGAGCGCGTCTCGTTCGTGCAGCGCAACGGGTTCCAGCGCGCCGGAGAACTGCAAAGTGTCCCCGGCGGGGATGACGCGCGCGCAGATCAGGTGTCCGGACTTCAGCTCGCGGCTGCCCGCTCGCTCGCGTACCTCGTGGGTGTCGCCGGTGCGCACGTCGCGAACGGTGACGCCCTGACCGGGTCGCACGTCCTCGATCTCGAACACCGAGCGGTCCAACAGCAGCCACTGCTCGGCGAGCATCCGCTCGTCGTCGGGCAGCAGCGATCCGCGCACGTCGAGGAAGTCCGCCAACGCGCCGCCCTCGAACAACACCGCGTCCATCACCAACGGATAGGACATCGCCGCTTCCACCGCCTCGCGCGGATCGTTGTCGGAGTGTCGGCCGAGTTCGTAGGCGACCTCGAAAAGCAGCTCTTCCCAGCCGGTCCTCGACACGTGATGGGCGGCCTTCGCGTACAGCCACTTCACCCTGTCGGCCAACGGCAACTGTTCACGGCCGAGATGGCACTTCTTGTATTTTCGTCCGGATCCACACCAGCACGGGTCATTTCGGCCCATGTCGGCACGCGGTCCGGGTCGGTGCTGCTCCAGCAATACCAACAGCTCGTCATCGGGTGCGACGCCGGCACGGTGCAGCAGCGACACCCCGCGCTCCACGTCACCGCGATCGGATGCGAAGCGTGCCAGATCCAACAGCGGCAGGGGCCAGTCGGGATCCATCGACTCGGCCGCCAGCAGTTCGCGCTCGGCGTCTTCGATGTCGCCGAGCCGCTCCAGCGCCGTCGCTCGCAGCCACCGACACGCCACCCGGGCCGTGCGCGGGACCTTGGGCTCCAACGTCTCGGCGAACAGGCCCAGCGTCGCCGCACCGCGGGCCTCGGTGCCGGCCGTGTTGTCCGCGAACAGTGCCGCCAGCAGTGGGTCGGCGAGTACGCCCCCGACGCTGCCCATCAGATCGGCGAGCGGCGGGGGCTCGGGTGCCTCGACGACCATCTCGGGCGCCGGCAGCTCGTCGGAAGCCCCGTCAAGGGCCATCCACATCTGGTCGAACATCTGCGTCAGCGCGTACAGCGCGGCTGCGTCGTCGGGGTCGAGGTCATACTGCTGGGCGAGCCTCGAGCTGTTGAGTTCGAAACGCCAAGCGTCGAAATCGAATCCGGCCGGTGCGAGCGAGTTCATGTCGCGGGCAATGCCGCACCCGTCGACAATCTCGGTCAGCGGCGGCAGCGGCTCGGTGAATGCCGTCGGATCCTCGACGCACACTGTGAATATCGCCAGGTCGAGAAATACCGGCTCACCGGCGTTGTCGACCATTGACTTGAGCCGGGCGCCTTCGGTCGATGCTTGCGCGAGCGCGGTGACCCGATCGACCACCAGTCCCTCTGGAGTAAGCCATATCCCGACCAGACCGCCTTCGCTTACGCCCAACTTTTCCAGCGTGCCCGACTGCAGTAGCAGCGCCCCGCCCTCTTCGATCACGCCGCGAGGGATGTCCCGCTCCTCGATCAGCTCGTCGTCGTAACCGGGTAGTGCGACATTTGCGTCTTGCCCGTCGGCGAATTGCCGGTATCCCTCGTAATCGCAAAGTGCGGTGATCGGGTTGAGGTTCGGGTTCACGGTGAGGAAGTCGTGGGTTACCTCGTCGGCGCTGACGCGATGGGTGAAAACCCTCCCTTCCACCGCTGCCGGGAGCCACAACCACCGTTCGTCGGCCATTTTCCGTACTGGGCTGACCAATTCATCGAGTAGCTCGTCGACGACGCCTTCAGCATCTGCGATGCCGCTGTCTTGCAGCCGTCGCACGATGTCCACTTCGTCCAGTGGACCGTTTTCGGCCAGAATCCGGGCCAGGGTCGGCATCGGATCGAATGCGTCTGCCACGGCGACCACCCTATGCCGCGTTCGCCGGGGCGTGCAGGGGCCTAGTCACGGTCGGCCAGCCACGTGAAGAATTCCTCGGCGGTGAACACCGCTTTGCCGTACTCGTGCGCCTTGCGCGCTTTGCCCGACTGCGTGCCGGCCTCGGCGGTGATCAGCACCTCGCACCGTGTCTTCGTCACCGACCGCACGGGCGTCAATCCAGCCGACATCGCCAACCGCTCCATTTCGTCGCGCTCTACGATTCGTCCGATGCCATCCAAAGCTGTTCCGGTAAAGCAGATCCGGGCGCCCGGAGCCATAGCCGCGCCGATGTCGTCACGCGCCACCGTCGCTGCTCCGGTCACCACATCGACTCCGAGTAGTGTCGACGCTTCGTGCAGCCGCGCCACCACCTCGGCCGGCAGCAGCGTCCGTGACGCCGCAGCCCGCAGTTGGTCGGCCACTGACTGCCGGGCCGCAGCGTCCCACGTCGACTCCTCACTCTTGTCGAGATCCACGGTCGCCAGCCCGCCCATCATCACGGCGCCCACGTCGCGGCTCACCCGCAGCAATGCCGACAACGCCGGCAGGTGATCGGCCGACGGTGTGCGCACGGAGTGATCCCGACTGACCAGCAGACCCGAAACCAATTCCACCAGCTCAGGTTCCTCGAATGGCGACGACCCCGCATCGACCTCGGCCGATGCGTGCGCCTTGAGCGCCGACTGGGCCAGTTCCAACGCCGTGCGGCCCGTCACCGGCACCCTTCCGAGTTCGACACCCATCGGCATCACCGCGACGTGTCCCAGCCGTTTGAGCTCAAAGTCGATCAGTCCCAGCGTCTCGTCCACCCCGACACCGACGGGTGTGCACCCTGCCAGCATCGGCGCAATCACCGCCCAGGCTTCCCGAAGCGTCGGCGCCAGCAGGACATCGGACACGCTGATACCGAACGCATTCCGTGCATCCGCGAGATCGCGCTGCGGATTGATAAGCGTCGAAACCGCTGTCCCGTCATCGAAGGCCACCGCCAACTCCACCGGCCGCGGCCGCGACATGCGACCCTCGTCGCCGACGGTCAGCATGCCGATCGCACAGTAACGACGCGTCCCCGCATCGCCGGCCGAGTCGCGCAGAAACCTGGCGATGCGACGGTCCGTCTTCAGGTCCTTCGGCAGCACAGGACGTTTCAGCACCAGGCCGGCCAACGACGTGCACCGGCTCAACGCGACATACAGCTGGCCCGTCGAGAACATGCCGCCGGTGAGGTCGACGACCAGACGGTCCAGCGTCTGCCCTTGGCTCTTGTGGATCGTGATCGCCCAGGCAAGCTTGAACGGCAGCTGGGTGAACGTGCCGATCACCTCGCGCCGAAGCGAGCCGCCGTCGACCACCGGGCGGGTGGCCTCCCACGTGAACGGCGTGACGTCGGCACATGATCCGTCGGAGAATTCCACGTCGACGACGGCGCCGTAGCGGTCGTAGTCCACGCCGACCACGCGCCCGATGGAGCCGTTGACCCACCGGTCGCCCTGATCGTTGTTGAGCATCATCACCTGAGCGCCGACCTTGAACCGCAGTTCATCCTCGATCGGCTTGTCGAAAAGCGATAAATCACCGGATTCGGTTGCCCGGTGCACCATCTCGTCACCTGGCAGCCGCTCGAGATGTTGACGGTTGCGCGCAGTCACCAGCCGGTTCGTCGGCGCCAGCGTCAACCAGAACTGGCCGTCTGGTGGCACGAACTCGGCATCGGCGCGGGCGTTGAGCAGTTCCTGAGCGTGTCCGAGCAATACACCTTCGCGAATCTCGTTGAGTATCGCGGTCATCCGATCGTCGCCGAGCTGGCGGAAGACCGTGGTCAGCGACACGGTGGGGAAGTCGTCGCGCTCGAATTTGCGGGCGGAGAAGAAGTACGGCGTCTGGTAGACCGTCGAAAAGTAGGCTTCCTCGCCGCCGGTGATGACCGGTGGCAGCTGGTAGAGGTCCCCGACCAGCACGATCTGCACGCCGCCGAAGCGCGTACCGGGTGCGGGTCCGAATCGCTCCAACGCGCCGGCGACCATGTCGAACATGTCGGCTCGGACCATGGACGCCTCGTCGATGATCAGGGTCTGCAGCGACGAGAGTGTCTTGGTGAATCGGCCCGGCCGGTACTGCCCCCCGTTGATGTCGGTCAGCGTCGTCGTGGTGCGGAACCCGAACAGTCGGTGAATGGTGTAGCCGTCGACGTTGAGCGCGGCGATACCGGTCGGCGCGACGACCACGACATTGCGGTCGGTGTTCGCCATGAAGTGGCGGATCAGCGTCGACTTGCCGGTACCGGCCTTGCCCGTGAGGAACATGTGCCTGCCGTCGGCAAGCAGCGTCAACGCATGGCGGAACTCCTCGGTGAGGACGATCTCGCGTTCTATGGGCGGGTAGTCGGCAACCATCGCTTCCAAGTAAACCGTGCCCGCTGTGGTTGGGTCGGAAGTTATCCACAGCCGACATGTGGCGGAGGTTCAGCTTGTCGGATTCCCAGCCCGGGATCGAGCCAATCGGCCGCCGCGCCGTCCTTGACGGGCGCAAGAGTCACTGCAGGTTCAGAGCCTGTGCGACGGCCGTCGCTACCTCACCCGACAGGTGCGCGATCGGTGGACTGCCCCGCGTGTGGATCGAGTTGGTCAGCAGGATCACGTAGGTGTCCGAGCCCGGATCCAGCCACAGCGTCGTCCCGGTGAAGCCGGTATGTCCGAAGCTGCCGACCGGGAAGACCGTGCCTCGAGCTTGGGAGAACGGCGAATCGATGTCCCAACCGAGGCCGCGCAGACTTTGGCCCGCGATCGCTGGATGACGGTCCGCGCCGGCAGCTAACGCTTCGTTGGCCGCATCGATCTGGTTTGCCGTATGTCCGGGCTGCGCAGGAGCCGTCATCAACGCCAAAGTTTCTTGCTTCAACGGGAATTCGCTCGGCCGTCCCGCAAGCCGATCCAGCAGCGATTGCGCGAAGACGCCGACATCGCGCGCCGTCGAGAACACGCCGGCGTGCCCGGCCACTCCGCCCATCCGCCGCGCCGTCGTGTCCTGCACCGTGCCGCGCAGCAGATAGTCGAGGTCTGGGTTCCTGCTCGGATCACCTCGGTTTTCCTCGTCACGTGCTGTCGGCGCGATGCGCGGCAGCAGGCCGATATCCCAAGTCCCCGCTGGACATTCGGCTGGCACTTGTCCAGGAGCCCAGCCAATCGCCGCGCCTCTCATCGTGTGCGGGCCACATACTTTCGCTACCGGTAGAAAGCGGGTGTCGCCCATGCCCAGCGGTGCAAAGACGTTGTGCTGCACATAGTCATCTTCTGTCTCGCCGGTGACCTTCTCCACCAACCCGCCAAGCAGAATGAAGTTGATGTCGGAGTAGCGAAACCCACTGCCCGGAGCTGACACCAGCGGCGTCGTCAACGTACGGTGGAAGCCCTCCGCCCTGTCCGGCGCCTTGAGGCCCCATGGATCGCCGAGGTTGACGTCTCCCGGTTCCCCTGAGGTGTGGGTCAACAGCATGCGTACCGTCACCGCAGCGCGCTGAGGATCGTTGCCCGCGTTGAAGTCCGGCAGATACTGCTGCACAGGATCGTCGAGCCGGACCTTGCCCTGTTCGTACAGCTGCATGACGGCCGTCGCCGTCGCGAGCGGCTTGGTCAACGACGCCACGTCGAAGATGGTGTCCTCGGTCATCGGCTCGGCGGGCGCCGGGGATCCGTCCAACCCAGGCTCACCGGCAAGCTTGCGCTCGCCAAACGCCCGGTGGAAGACGATGTCGCCGCCGTGTCCGACCACCACGACGGCGCCCGGCAATTGGCGTGCCGCGATCGCGTCGTTGATCAACGTCGAGACGCCCGGCACGTCAGGAGTCGGTGCCGCGATGGGCGCGGGCGTCGATCGGGGAGCAGCGACCGGTGGGGGTGTCGACGGGCTGACGGTCGGCGGTATCTCCTCGGCACTAGAACACGCCGTCGCGAGCATGACCACCGAAGCGCCGACGGCAAGGCAGAGGCGTGCCACCGTGGCGATCATCCGACGATTCTAAGGCCGCGGCATCGGCCAAATCTGTGCAAGTACCCCCTCCACGCGTGGGAGAGAATCGTTGCAACGGCGATCGGAACGGGAGGCCAAAAGTGCTCGTCGACCCTGAGATCCTGCGGGCGTTTTCCGGACATGTCGACACCGCGAGCGCAGCCATCACTGCTGCTGACCTGGGTGCGACAGTGTCATCGGCAGGCGATGGACTGCCCGCGTCGACGACGCAGTGGGCGGCGCACTCGGTGGGCGAACATCTCGCCTCGATGGCCGACGGGCTGGCCGAGAATGTCGCGAAGATGGGGCAGGCCGTCCGCGGCGCGGCCGACACGTTCGAGGTCGCCGACGACGCGTTGGCCGGCAGTTTCGACGGGTTGTTCTGACCGATGCTGCCGTCGCGCCCCACCTTGCGGAGCTGGAACCCGGAGTCGCTGGCGATGGCGGCCGCGTCGATCACCGCCCGCGCCGAGTCGGTGGCCGCGGCGGTGCAGGGCATCAACGACGCATGTGGCCGCATGCCGGAAACCAAGGTGTGGTCGGGCCGCTCACACGACGCTGCCGAGGCCATGTTCGGCCGGGCGGACGTCGTCGCCGCGAAGCTCTCCGAATACGCGAACGCGGTGGCGGCGGCGCTGAACAACGGGAGCGAAACGATCGGCAGGGCGCGCGCCGCGCTGCTCAGCAAGGCCGACGAACTCGACGCCGGCCCGTTGAACGTCACCGATCAGTGGGTCGTGCTCGTCGATCCCGTACGTATGTCGGCGAAGGAAATGGCCGAAGTGCAGGAGCTAGCGCGGGCCGAACAGGCGACGATCAATGAGATGCTCACCGCCGTGGGCGACGCGGACGACGAAACGGCGGACGCGGTGGCCGCCGCCGGAAGCCAGTTCGGATATGCCGAACCGGGGAAGCTGAACGGTCCGTTCGCAATACCCGGGGGGACTCGACCGCAGGACGAGGTGCCCAACCCGAGAGAACTGCCCGGCATGATGGCGCAGGAGTCGATCCGCAATGGCGATCAGCAACAGAACGTCCGTGAAGTCATCGAATCCACGAACGACTACGGCGAGGAGGTGACGACGGTGATCAAACAGGACGGGAGCAAGGCCGTCACCACGGCCATGGATCCCTTCGAATGGGCGAGCAAGGAGAACTTCTACGAAATGGAGGAGTTCGACAAGGACGGCAATTTCGTGGCGCGAACGAGTTCATGGCACGACATGTACAACGACTGCGACTACACCTCGATCACCTACTCCGACCTCTCGAACTTGACGATATCGATGGACCCGACCGGTTATCGGACCGCTGGATTTACCCCGGTCGGCGGACGTAGTACCCAGGTACCGGTCGAGCTGATCGACAACCTTTCACTCGTGACCGGCTCCGGGATCTCCGCCTTGGAGAAGCACATCGTGCACGGTGGCTCCTTGCCGATGCTCACTGCGGAGTCCGTCGAAAATGTCGGCAAGGCAGCGAAATTCGGCGGGCCCGCTCTCGAGGTCGCGACGACGGTGTTCGATATGGCGATGGCAGACTCGGGTAAGCAGCGGTGCATTGAGTTGCTGTCCGGGATCGGCGGCGCCGGTGGCGGGTGGGCAGGGGCGGAACTCGGTGCTGCAGCCGGTGCGGCGACTGGTCCTTGGGCGGTAGGGGCTGTCCCAATTCTGGCTATCGCCTTCGGATCCGCAGTTGGTTACGTCGGTACCCAGACGGGCGAGTTCATCGGCGAGGTCGCGTGTCCTTACTAGAGTTACCGCAACCTCCGAATTGGCGACGCGGGCGGCGCCACCTGGCGCTGATCGGTGCGGCCTGCTTCGCCGGGATGGCCTACTGGATATTCAGCGGAGTGATGGCCGCAATCCGAGGTAGCTACCTAACCGCATACGTGGTCATGAGCGTCGCCGCTGCACCCATCTTGATGGCCGTCGCAGTCGCACTCGCTGTGAATGGGCGGGTGCGAGTCCGAACCACCAGCGATGCAACGGGATTCACGTTGTGGCCCGATAAGCTGTTTCAGGTGCTCGGCTACGTCGCATTCGCGTTGACAGCCCCGGGCGGAGTTTTGGGTGCGATCTTGTTGTGGCGCGGCGAGTTTGACCTTCCGATGCCGCGGGGGATGCAGCTGACGTACATGGCCGCGGCGTTCGCGGCTTTGGTAGTGATCGCTGTCCGCGCGCTGCTCGCCGGCGTGCGCCGTGGCGGCGTTGGTTACGTGAAACTGACTCCGGCGATGATCGAGAGCGCGAACGCGTTGAAGACGAGGGCGGTCGAGTGGGACGACGTCGTCAGCGTGTCTGACAGCTCGGGTGAAAAAGACTTCCGCCGAGCCGCGATCTTGCACTTGAAGGATGGGACCGAGGAAGCCATCCTCGGCTTGGACTTTTATGTGCCCAAGGGCGGGTCGCTGTATTGGATGGTGCGGCACTACTGGAAACATCCCGAGGACCGGATGGAGTTGGTGGATAACCGTGCGGCCGAGCGATTGCGTGCCGGACGCTTCGATCTAACCTGACGTCAGTCGTGTTTCGCCTCATAGCGCAGTAGGACCGTGCCGCCCGGGAAGGTGCGGTTCTCCAACAGTCGCAGCGAGATCCATGACGGCAGCGTCGGGAAGAACGGTGTGCCGCCGCCCACGGCGGTGGGCGCGATCACGATCCGGTACTCATCGACCAGCCCGGCCTGCACGATCGGTGCGGCCAGCGTCGCACCGGCTACCTCCAGCTGGCCGTCGGTTTCGGCTTTCAGCTTCGTCACGACCTCGACCGGGTCGCCGCGTTCCAGGCGGGAGTTCCAGTCGACGGACTCCAGGGTGCGCGAGAACACGACCTTGGACATGTCGCGCCAGATGTGCGCGAAGTCGACGATCAGTGCAGTGGCCTCCGGAGTCTCGTCGGCGGTCGGCCAGTAGGCGGACATCAGGTCATAGAGCCGCCGCCCGTAGAACGTCAGCGCGGTCTCCCGCTCGAAGTCGTTCCAGTACTGGTGCAGTTCGTCGCTCGGATCGGACCAGTCGATACTGCCTTGTGCGTCGGCGATGTACCCGTCCACCGACACGTTGAAGCCATAGATGAGTTTGCCCACGCAGATCAGACTGCACCGGAGGGCAAAACTCATCGCGACGCGACACGGTCATTGCTCGTCAGTTTGAACGCACGATCGCAGCGACAATGTCGCTCAGAGACATCCCAGCTTTTTAGTTGTCAAGCGGCGGCGGGCAGGCGGTGTGCCCAGGCGGTGTCTTCGTTATAGGGCGTGTGGTGGCGTAGGCAACCGTGCAGGATTCCGACGAGTCGGTTGGCCAGAGCGCGCAGTGCTTTGTGGTGGGTGTCGCCGGCGGCGCGGTGGTGGTCGTAGAAGGCGCGGGCACCGGGGCTGCATTTGAGGGTGGCGAAGGCCCAGCGGTCGAGCGCGTCGTAGAGCCGTCGGTTACGCACGTGTCGGGCCAGGACGGCACGTTTTCGGCCAGAAGCCACGGTTACCGGTGAGGTTCCGGCGTAGTTTTTGCGACACTTAGCGTCGGTGAATCGGTTCGGGTCGTCCCCGAACTCACCGAGCACCCGGGCGCCGAGGATGACACCGAGTCCTGGCAGGGAGAGGTAGATGTCGGCGTCCGGGTGCGTCCTAAAATGCTCAGCCAGTTCGGTTTCCACCGCGCTGATCTGATTGGTCAGCTCGACCACGATGTTCACCGAGGCGCTGGTGGCGGCCCCGTAGGCTGCCGTCACGGCTGCAGGTGCGTGCAGCTGCTGGCCGCGCAGCAGGGCCTGGGTCTCACGGGCGCGTTCATCGATACCGCGTTGGCGCCCACCCGCTTTGAGCGCTGCGGCGATCTTGCTCAGGCTTAGCCGGGCACCCTGACCCGGCGTGGGGGCACGGCCCAACACCGCCAGAGCATCGCGGTCGCGATCACGGTCGCCGAGATTGGGGAACGCCTGCAACGCCGCCGGGTAATACTCCAACAACCCCGCACGCAACATGCTGATCTGACGTGCTCGAGTCCAGATCAGATTCTGATGTGCCCGCGCCAACACCTTGATCGACTCGGCCTGATCGCTGTCTCCGACCAGAAGGCGATGGTTGTGCCGATCGGTGCGTACCAGGTCGGCCAACAATTTCGCATCGGCGCCATCGGATTTCGCCCCCGAGACGCTGTGTCGATCACGGTAACGCGCGACCGCCATCGGATTGATCGCATACACCTGATAGCCGCTGGCGGCCAACGCGCCCACCCACAGACCGTGGTCTTTCTCGATCCCCACGATCACCTCGCCGGGATCTTCGCCATGGGCAGCGATCATCTCGTGCAGCCGCCCGATACCGGTCAACCCTTCGGGGAGTCGCCGAGCCGCGAACCGAGCGCCCTCCTCATCCATCAAGTACACGTCGTGATGGTCTTGGGCCCAGTCATCGCCGACAAACAACATCACCTCACCCTTCCTCCTCGATCTGTGGTGGCACAGCCACCCTGTCGAGCCTGAGGCACCCAGTTGCGACCTAATGGATAAGTGCTCAAATCGGCACGACATCCCAGTAGCACTACAGGTGGCCACCAACTGGCCGGGGCGCGATCTCTACAGTAGGAATCAACGACCGTTCCAGGTTGGCAAAGTGCTCACCGGCCAGCGGCTCACCCAATCAGCGTCTCGCCAACACCCTCGAAAGTTCGCCAACGACGCGCCGATCAAATCCCATTAGGCTGGCACCACCGCATATTGTCCCGAGACCCAAACGGCCGCCCACGCAAGGTTCGCGTACGCGGCCGAAAGGCAGTGCGTCAGCAGTAGTAGTAGTCGGTGGTTCCGTCGTAGGAGAGGTCCCAGCACACGTCGGCGTTGGCGGCCCCTGCAGCGCCCACCGCGAAGGCTCCGAGGCCTGCGGCCATGACGGCGGTGCCGGCGGCGGTGACGATGAGGGTGCGGAGGCGGTTCATGTGGATGGCTCCTTGAGTGTGTGGTCGCTTTGACACCCATAGAGTCGCGCGCCGCCCTTGCTGAATCCTTGCCACATTCTTGGATCCACGTCAGCCCAGGTCAGACGGCCGCCTTCGCTGTGTCGTGTTCCATCACCTCGGCTGCCGCGCGCTCGCCGGACCGGACCGCTCCGTCGATGAACCCGTACATGACAGGTGAGGTTTCGGTTCCCGCCCAATGGATGCGGCCGCAGGGCTCGCGGAGGGACGGCCCGAACTCGGTGAGCACACCGGGTGGTGCGTGGGCGATCATCCCGCCGCCCGAATAGCGCTCGACCGACCAGTTCTGCTCGACGTAGTCGATGGGTGACCGTGCTTTCTCGCCGAACCGTTCGACGACCCCGTCGATCACCGCCTTCTTGCGTTCCTCGTCGGTGAGCTGGCACAGCTTGCGTGCCTCTGGCCCCTCGGTGATGACCGTCAGCATCCCGGGACTTGCGGTGTCGGTGCAGGAGTCGATCGTCAGACTCACCGCCCCCTTGGCCCCGAACGACTGGCCCGACAGGCCATCGGCGCGCCACCACGGCTCGTCATATACCAACGCGATCTTGAAGACCGCGCCCAGCGGCATCCGCTGGTGCAGAAACGATCGATCGACGGGAAGCATTGGCTCGTAGATGATTTGGCTGGCGATGGAGATCGGCACTGCCACGGCAACTCGACGCGCGCGCACCACCATGTCCTCGGATCGGACCGTGACACCGTCGTCGTCCTGCGTAATGCTACGGACCGGCTGATTGAGGTGGATCGCGTCGCCGAGCTCGGCGGCAACCGCCTTGTGAACCGCGCCCATGCCGCCGACGGGCCGGGCGTCTTCGGCCCCGTCCTTGACTCCCAGCAGGAAGCTCGGCCCGCTGGCCGACGCAATTTGGAAGAGCACGAACAACATTGACACCTCTGAGGCCGCCGAGGTGTACAGCCCCGCGATGGCGTGTTCCAGCAATTCATGAGCGGGTTTGGAGGCCGTGTTCTTGTCCAGCCATTCCGCGTAGCTGATCTGGTCCCACTTCTTCGCCTTGGCCGCGTCCCACGGCGCGTCCAGTGGAATCGACTTGGCCATCTGACCCAGCTCGAGGAAGACCGCACCGATGTTGGCGACGGCCCATGGGCTCATCGTCAACGGGATCGTGCCCTTGTATCGATACTTCTTGCCGTCGACGAACATCATCGCGTCGCCCTCGGCGTGCTGCTTGTAGCTCGGCACCCCGAACTCGTTCATCAGGGCATAGATGGCGTCCTGGCCCGGCCCGACCCACGCGCCGCCCCGATCGATCCACGACCCGTCCTCCCGCGTCTCGGTCCACGTGCGACCGCCGACGCGGGCGCGCGCCTCCAGCAGTGCCACCGAGTGACCGGCCTGCTTCAACCGCAGCGCCGCGGTGAGCCCGCCGAATCCGGCACCCACCACGCAGTAATCAACATCCATGACACGCCCCTGTGCTTACCGGTTATTAGACATGCGCCTAACAGTATTAGACATACGCCTAATTAGCGATGGTGTCAATAGGTCGACCCGCAGAACGGGGATGGCTAAGGGCGCGTGAGGGCCGCCGGTTAGCGGTAAAGCCGACGTACGCCAGGTAGGCAGCCAAGACCAGAGACACTTGTCTACCTAAAGGTCACCCATCTGCGCAGATTCGCCACGGCGAACTCGGTCTTCGACGATCAGATCGGCAGGTCAAGGTGGTCGGAGACCAGATCGAACCTGCCCTTCTCGATCGGGACGTACCTCAACGTCCGTCTCGTGCACTGCTTCCGTCCAGACGATGACACGGCCGTCCCAGGCCGGCCCGCCCCTCGGCAACCACATCACCATCATGACGTCACAGTGTCGTATTGCCGCCGGTATGAATACGCCGCAGTCGGCCGTCATCGGCGGTAGGCGTGTGCGCGGTGCTCGATGCGGCCGACGTAGAGCACTTGATCGTCGGAGAGCAGTTGGAAGGTCACCCGGTACTCGCCGCGCCGTGCCACCCGCCAGCCTTCGAACTGAAAGCGCAGCGGCTTGGACATCCGGTAGGGATCGGTGGGCAGCGTGACGGTGGCGAACTCGGCGATGGCGGCCGCGACTTTGTGCGGAAGCCGCTCCAGTGCCCGGCCCGCCGATGGTGACAGCTGGACTGACCACCCGCCATCGGGCTGGGTCACTGCAGGCCGTAGCGCCGACGAATCTCGTTGCCGCTGATCGTGTTTCCTGCGGCATAATCAGCGTCGGCTTGGGCCAGTTCGTCGGCGACGCCCGCGGTTCGCAGCGCATACAGCGTCTCGTTGAGTGACTCCAGGTCATCGGCGGACATGATGACCGCGGCGACGCGTCCGTGGCGCGTGATCTGAATGATCTCGTGGGTCTTGTCGGCCTCGTCGACCAGCGCCGACAGCTTGTCCTTCGCCTCGGACAGCGGCACTTGTTTCATGGCGTAATTTTAGCCCGTCATTTAGCCTATAGCTAGCCGAATATTGAGCCGATATCGGCCGCTATCTCAGTTTTGACGCACGATCGCAGCGACAATGTCGCTCAGAGACATCCCAGCTTTTTAGTTGTCAAGCGGCGGCGGGCAGGCGGTGTGCCCAGGCGGTGTCTTCGTTATAGGGCGTGTGGTGGCGTAGGCAACCGTGCAGGATTCCGACGAGTCGGTTGGCCAGAGCGCGCAGTGCTTTGTGGTGGGTGTCGCCGGCGGCGCGGTGGTGGTCGTAGAAGGCGCGGGCACCGGGGCTGCATTTGAGGGTGGCGAAGGCCCAGCGGTCGAGCGCGTCGTAGAGCCGTCGGTTACGCACGTGTCGGGCCAGGACGGCACGTTTTCGGCCAGAAGCCACGGTTACCGGTGAGGTTCCGGCGTAGTTTTTGCGACACTTAGCGTCGGTGAATCGGTTCGGGTCGTCCCCGAACTCACCGAGCACCCGGGCGCCGAGGATGACACCGAGTCCTGGCAGGGAGAGGTAGATGTCGGCGTCCGGGTGCGTCCTAAAATGCTCAGCCAGTTCGGTTTCCACCGCGCTGATCTGATTGGTCAGCTCGACCACGATGTTCACCGAGGCGCTGGTGGCGGCCCCGTAGGCTGCCGTCACGGCTGCAGGTGCGTGCAGCTGCTGGCCGCGCAGCAGGGCCTGGATCTCACGGGCGCGTTCATCGATACCGCGTTGGCGCCCACCCGCTTTGAGCGCTGCGGCGATCTTGCTCAGGCTTAGCCGGGCACCCTGACCCGGCGTGGGGGCACGGCCCAACACCGCCAGAGCATCGCGGTCGCGATCACGGTCGCCGAGATTGGGGAACGCCTGCAACGCCGCCGGGTAATACTCCAACAACCCCGCACGCAACATGCTGATCTGACGTGCTCGAGTCCAGATCAGATTCTGATGTGCCCGCGCCAACACCTTGATCGACTCGGCCTGATCGCTGTCTCCGACCAGAAGGCGATGGTTGTGCCGGTCGGTGCGTACCAGGTCGGCCAACAATTTCGCATCGGCGCCGTCGGATTTCGCGCCCGAGACGCTGTGTCGATCACGGTAACGGGCGACCGCCATCGGATTGATTGCATACACCTGATAGCCGCTGGCGGCCAACGCGCCCACCCACAGACCGTGGTCTTTCTCGATCCCCACGATCACCTCGCTGGGATCTTCGCCATGGGCAGCGATCATCTCGTGCAGCCGCCCGATACCGGTCAACCCTTCGGGGAGTCGCCGAGCCGCGAACCGAGCGCCCTCCTCATCCATCAAGTACACGTCGTGATGGTCTTGGGCCCAGTCATCGCCGACAAACAACATCACCTCACCCTTCCTCCTCGATCTGTGGTGGCACAGCCACCCTGTCGAGCCTGAGGCACCCAGTTGCGACCTAATGGATAAGTGCTCAAATCGGCACGACATCCCAGTAGCACTACAGGTGGCCACCAACTGGCCGGGGCGCGATCTCTACAGTAGGAATCAACGACCGTTCCAGGTTGGCAAAGTGCTCACCGGCCAGCGGCTCACCCAATCAGCGTCTCGCCAACACCCTCGAAAGTTCGCCAACGACGCGCCGATCAAATCCCATTAGGCTGGCACCACCGCATATTGTCCCGAGACCCAAACGGCCGCCCACGCAAGGTTCGCGTACGCGGCCGAAAGGCAGTGTGTCAGCAGTAGTAGTAGTCGGTGGTTCCGTCGTAGGGCCGCATTCTTGGGCTCACACGCCATCGCGGGGCTGTACACCTCGGCGGCCGCGCGCTCGCAGAACCGCGATGGCTAGTAATTGCGAAGTGCGGTACCTACCGCACCGGCACCGCGGCAAGTCCGGGAACCACCGCCACACCCGGTACAGCTCCTGGCACCACGGGCGGCGGCGGCGGGGGAGGCGGAGGGTTGATGATGCGCAGGATGTCGGGCTTCATCTGCTGCAGCTGGGCACCCCAATAACCCCAGCTGTGCGTGCCGTTCGGCGGGAAGTTGAACACCGCATTGCGACCGCCCGCAGCCTGGTACTTCTCCTGGAACTCCTTGTTGGTGCTCAGCGTGATGTTCTCCAGGTAGGCCGCGCTGAACTGCGTGCCGAAGCCCCCGCCGCCGGCATCCAGGTCGGACGACGCACCATTACCGCAATACACCCACAGCGCGGTGCGGTTGGCCACCAGCCGGTTGATGTTGAGCATCGGGTCATTGCGTTGCCACGCAGCGTTGTTCGGCGGTCCCCACATGTCGGCCGCTTTGTAGCCGCCCGCGTCCATCATCGCGAAGCCGATCAGCGTCGGCCACATCCCCTTTGACGGGTTGAGGTATCCCGACAGCGATGCGGCGAAGAAGAACTGCTGCGGATGCCATGCCGCCAAGGTCAGCGCGGCTCCGCCCGACATCGACAGTCCCACAACGGCATTACCCCGCGGGTCCTGCTGCCGGTTGGCCATCAGCCAGCTCGGCAGCTCGTTGGTCAAAAATGTCTCCCACTTGTAGGTGACCGTTCCAGCGAAGCCTCTTGCCGGTGCATACCAGTCGCTGTAGAAGCTCGACTGCCCGCCGACGGGCATCACCACCGACACCCCCGACTCGTGGAACCACTCGAACGCCGCGGTGTTGATATCCCACCCGTTGAAGTCCTCTTGCGCACGTAGGCCGTCGAGCAGATACACCGAATGCGGTCCGCCGCCCTGGAACTGGACTTTGATGTCGCGGCCCATCGACGGCGACGGCACCATCAGCGTCTCGACCGGCAGGCCCTCGCGCGAATACGCCGACGCCTGCGGCGACGGACTCACCATCACGGCCGCAGCCATCATCACTGCACAGGTGATCAGCCTGCCGACACGACGCACGAATCCCTCCACCACAGCGCGAAACTAACAACGCCGCTGCATACTCCTGCGCTCCCGCGCTCGGCAGTGATCAGTCTGTTACCGGGATGAGACTTGTCGTGACACTTCGCCGTAGCGTTCGATCCGGTCCTGGTCGGCCAGTGCGTTGTAGAGCACGACGCGCGTCGCGAGGCCGCCGTACTTCGCGACCAGCGCGTCGGGGAGCCCGTCCCACGTCGACTCGGTCACGAACGTCGCGATGTGCTCATCGCTGATCTGCGCCGCCATCCCCTTGAAGTCGCCGGCCTTCTGCTTTTCCCGGATCCGCGCCGTCGTGCCCTCGAACCCGGCCTCGTCCCAGATGAAGGCGTAGTTGGGGGTGCTCCCGTAGAAGCTCATGCTCGCCCGAACCAGCTCACGCTCGCGGGCACGCTCCTCGTCACTGTCACCGACGATCGTCATCACCGGCACGATCACCGCGATATCCGACGCCGAACGGCCCGACTTCGCCGCTCCCTCAGCTATTTTCGGTACCACATGGCGCGCGATGTAACCGGGCTCGCCCAGCGGATGCACGTGCACCCCGTCGGCGACCTCACCCGCCATCCGCAGCATCCACGGGTTCACCGCCGCGATGTCGACCTTCGGATCCGGCGCATCGATCGGGCCCGCACTCCACTGCGGACTGATGAAGTCCAGGTGGTAGAACTCGCCGTGATGGTCGAGCGTGCCAGTGCGAAACGCACTGAAGCAGGCCTTCACCGCGAGGACGTAGTCGCGCAGCCGCGGACCGGGATGCTCGAATTCGGCGCCGTAACGCCGCACCACATGCGTGCGCACCTGTGTGCCGAGGCCGAGCCGGAACTTGCCGTCCGTCGCCTCCTGCAGTTCCCACGCGGAGGCCGCCGTGACGAAGGGGCTGCGCGGAAATGCCACCGCGACACCCGTCGACAGGTCAAGGCCGGGCGCGGCCTGCGAAGCCACTGCCGCATTGAGATACGCGGTGCGGCCGGTCTCGGTGAACAGCAATCCGGAGAACCCCGCCGCCTCGGTACGACGGGCGAGTGCCCCGATCGCGGTCAGCGGCTGCGGGGTTGTCATCGCGTCGACATACACACTGGCACCGTAAACCCGGTCCGCCGCCCACGGGACAAAGTCCCGACGGGATCTTGCCGTGCCGGCGTAAACGCTGGCTGTCCGGCCGGCGCTGTCGTACGCTCACGGCATGGAACTACTACGCAACGTAGTTGTGTTGCTGCACATCGTCGGCTTCGCCGTCACCTTCGGCGGGTGGGCCACCGAGGCAGTGGCGAGCCGATTCCGCTTCACCCGCGTCATGGACTACGGGCTGCTGCTCTCGCTGCTGACCGGACTGGCGCTGGCCGCGCCGTGGCCCGCGGGTATCGAACTGAACTATCCGAAGATCGGCGTCAAGCTCGTCATTCTCGTGGTCATCGGCGGACTGCTCGGCATGGGCAGCGTTGCGCAGAAGCGCACCGGCAACCCCGTTGCGCGTCCGCTGTTCGTCGCCGTCGGCGTACTGTCATTCGGCGCGGCTGCCATCGCCGTCCTGTGGTGAGCACTACCTGACGTTGAGGAACGGGTAGCTCACTGTCGCAAGCACATTGCCGGCAGGATCGTGCGCATCGTCCTTCCATTGATGTCGCACACGCACTCCCCGCAGAGGTTGAGACTTATGAGGTGGTTGTTGCTGCAGGTGTAATCGCGACGGAAGACGCAGGTGTTACGCCAGCGTCAGTTCGGGGACGACGCTAGAGGTGACGATCCCACTCCGGTCGGGCACTCGTTCCCAACTCATCTGCGAGCGCCTCTTGTTGTCGACGTCCTCGCGCGTCTTCAGCGAAAAGATCGTGGATCGTAAAACCTTCGCCACGGCAATGCGAGGTCCACGTCTTGGAGATGAGGATGAAACCGCCGACGAGCAAAAGCAGCGCCACGGTAGTCACGATGATCAAAATAATTGCGTTGGTTGCGATGTCGGCCCCTTAGTTCGCTGGCGGCCTGCGGTGCCTCTCATCGCGAAGTAGGACCTCAGTAGACGCCTGATCAGCCCCGATGTCAACGATGCCCTGGCAGGGGATGCAACGATAAGTGGAAATGACTGCGCCCCAGATAATTTAATGTCCAGCCTCGCCCGGCGGTTCCATGGACAGCCCTACCGCAGTGGTTCTGCAGCTGGACCGGCAGCGTAGGCTGGGATACATCGTCGGTACTTCGTCATATGGCTGTTCAAGGTTGTGTCGTCGGCGATTCGCAGTATGTGGCCGAGTCACGGTCAAGACAGGAGCGTCGCAATGACGCTACGACAACTCCGGACCGCCGACGCGCCCCAACGTATAAGACCGGAAAACACGCCGCGATTGCGCTTGAAGCCCAAAGCTCCGCACAGTGGATTTGTCGATGGGGCGTGGTGGCCCCATAGCGACGACCTCAACGCGGAACTTCCAGATCTATTGGCCGTGCTGTCGGTTCGGCTCGGGCCCATTGACCGTGTGTTGTTCAACATCAACGAATGGTTGAAACCAACCCCGAAACTCGTGGCCGGTGGCCGAGCGGTACACCTCGCCGGTCATCAACGTCATCCGGTCAGCACGGTCGAAGTCGTCGGTGTCGACGACGGCAGAATCTCCCTGTTGGTAGTGCCGCCGAACTCCGAATCGAATGGGGCACACGACGCGCTCATGGCTGCGGCGGCTCCGAGCGACGAGTCGACGGTCGACGCTCTGCTTGCGAAGACCGTTCGCTAGCTCTATAGCGATGAACACCGCCGCGAACAGCGGCCCCCCAAACTTGGATGTGACGACTTGCATCCATCGTGAAAAGAAAGAGAAGAAAATGTCAGAAGGCACCGTCAAGTGGTTCAACAGCGAAAAGGGCTTCGGCTTCATCACTCCGGATGGCGGCGAAAAGGATGTGTTCGTCCATCATTCGGAGATTCAGTCGAACGGCTATCGCTCGCTTGACGAAAATCAGCGCGTCAAGTTCGACGTCACCCAGGGACCCAAAGGCCCCCAGGCCGTCGGAGTGACCGCCATCTAGCTCCCATCGGATCCTTGGTGCTGACAACAAACGCGTCAGCCCAGGGTTTCGCTCGCTCGTATGTATCGACTTACTGAAAAGGAAACTTGAAATGGCTTCAGCAATAACGTTCCGCACGCCCTACGAAAATCGTGTCGCGCTCGTCAAGGATGCGATCACGGCTCACTCGAAGCTCGCCGACAAGGCTGCCGACGACCTGGCGGTGCATGTCCTGCAAGCCTTGGACACCATCCCCGAGAAGATGCGCTAGGCACTGTGCCTCGGCATAGTTGGAGCTGCTGACGGTGACGGTTACCGTGACGCTCCCCGATGGCGGCGCCGACCGCTAATGCGGTTCGGCGACGCCTACGTCAAGCATGCCAACGGCACGCTCGACGTAATTCGCAATAGCGCCGCGGCGGGTGATGAAAAGAGTCGGAAAAAGGGCTGCTTGCGGCGCTGATTCACCTCACGTCTGGTCGGGCGGTCAGGCGAAATAGGTGTACCGTCAAAAGTGTTGGGAACCCAGCCACTCCGGAATGGGACAGCCGTCAGCCGCTGATCTCAGAGAGCAACCGCTCACGTCCGGTTATGCAGGTGCCAACCGCAGGTCTGGATGACGTTGAAATTCTTATCGACCCTTCCTTCGCCGACTAATTCCATTGTCGAACAACCTTTTTCCGTTCCGGTGCACTTCGGTATTCTCACAACGCATCCGCCGACTGCGTGCGGACTCGCGACCTTCAGCGCGGCACTGTCCAAAGGATTGATCGCCGACGGCGCCGAGGTCAGCGTGGTCCGGGTGGCCGACGGATCGGCGCCCTCGAGCGACCGCGTCGTTGGCGAGCTGGTCGCCGACTCGCCGGCATCTGTAGCTGCGGCTTCCGAGTTGCTCAACCAGAGCGACGTCGCGATCATCCAACACGAGTACGGCATATACGGCGGTGTCGACGGTGACGATGTCGTCGACGTCATCGACGGACTGCGCGTGCCGTCGATCGTGATCGCGCATACCGTCCTCAAAGATCCGACCGCACACCAGCGTTCAGTGCTCGAGGCCGTCGCCGCAGCCGCGGATCGTGTGGTGGTGATGTCGGAGGCGGCCAGTCGACGACTGTGCCTGAACTTCGACGTCGACCGTCGCAAGATCGTCACCATCCCGCACGGCGCCGCCGTCCCACAGACCGCCGCAGTGAAGCATGGAGGTAGACCGACCCTGCTGACCTGGGGCCTCATCGGCCCGGGCAAGGGCATCGAGAGGGTGATCGGCGTGATGAAGTCGATTGCGCACCTTCCCGGCCGACCGCGGTACCTCGTCGCCGGGCAGACGCATCCCAAGGTGCTGGCCGCGCATGGCGAGGCGTACCGCAACGGGTGTATCGAACAGGCGCGTCGCGGAGGCCTGGCCGACTCCGTGTTCTTCGACCCCGACTACCGCGATGTCGCTTCTCTGAGCTCTCTTGCTCAGTCCGCGAGTGTTGTTGTGCTGCCCTATGACTCCACCGATCAGGTGACTTCCGGTGTGCTGGTCGACGCCATCGCGAGCGGCCGTCCGGTCGTCGCCACTGCATTTCCCCACGCCACGGAACTGCTGGCCAGTGGGGCGGGCATCGTTGTCGATCACGACGACCCCGACGCCCTCGCATTGGCGCTTCGGCGGGTCATCACCGATCCTCAAGCGGCCGGTTCCATGGCCGCGGAGGCCCGTCGGTTGGCGCCGACGATGTCGTGGCGAGTGGTGGCCGGCGCTTATGTGCGATTGGCACACCGCGTGCTCGCTGAGCGGCCGGCACTCGTATGACCGCCACCACCCCGGCCCCCGTCTTCGACCACCTGCTGCGAATGACAGACCATCGCGGCACATTCGAGCACGCCCGGCTGACAGAGCCCGATCCAGAGCACGGCTACTGCACCGACGATGTGGCGCGGGTGCTCGTTGTCACCACTCGGGAGCCCGGGCTGGAGCGCATCCTCAACGGTGTCGCCGGAACTGCACTCCGGTTCTTGGGCGAAGCGCAGGCTCTCACCGGCGCCTGCCGCAACAGGATGGACAGCAAGGGCAATTGGGTCGACGAGCCCGCGCTGGAGGACGCCTGGGGGCGCTGCATCTGGGGTCTGGGGACTGCCGCGGCGCACAGCGACGTCGCCTGGGCGCGACAATCGGCCATCATGCAGTTCGAGCGCGGTGCGCAGGAGCGGTCGATGTGGCCGCGGGCGATGGCGTTCGCGGCACTGGGCGCTGCCGAGATGCTCATGTTCGACCCCGAGAATCGGGCGGCGCGGCTGCTGATCATCGACTACGCGGCATCGGTCGCCGAACCGAACGGTGATCCGGCGTGGCCGTGGCCCGAGCCGCGACTCACCTACGCGAACGCGGTCCTCCCCGAGGCGATGATCGCCGCGGGCGCCGTGCTCGACGACGCTCCGCTGCGGCAGCGCGGTCTGGATCTGTTGGCCTGGCTTCTCGACTGCGAAACGACGGACGGTCACCTCTCGGTCACTCCCGTAGGTGGCAGAGGACCCGGCGACGAACGGCCCGCCTTCGACCAGCAGCCGATCGAGGTGTCGTCGCTGGCCGACGCATGCGCTCGTGCCGCCACCGTCGACAGCGACGCGATGTGGCCGGACGGCGTCCGGGCCGCGGCAGCCTGGTTCCAGGGTGATAACGACGCGGGACAGCTGATGTGGGACCCCGAGACGGGTGGCGGATTCGACGGCCTGCACGCCGACGGCGTGAACCGTAACCAGGGCGCAGAGTCGACGCTGGCTGTACTCTCGACGCTGCAACATGCGCAGCGTTTTTCTGCAGTGCCGCAATGACTTCGGTGCGGGCTGGGCTCGTCACGCGCAGCCCGCTGCGACTCGCCGCCGACTCAACACGGGTCATCACCCGACTGTTCGTCCCCGGTCAGGAGGGTTTCGAGCATCAGGACTCCCGCGCCGGTGTGGTGCTGAACCGCGTCCTGGCGCTGGACGAGAACGAGGTCCGCGCGTCGCTGGACGATGTCGTCTCGCGCTTCGACTGGCGTCACCGCGACCTGAGCGACGTATTTCGCACTCATGCCCGTGAACTTGCCGATCGACTGGACGCGGGACCAGAACTGTCCGATACGCGAATGATGTTGCTAGGCGCCACGTTCACCAGCGAGTACGCAATCGAAGGGGCAGCCTTGTGCAACCCCAGCATGGTGGCTCACCCGGACCAGAGGGGAACCGCGGCCGGCAGCCTGCGATTCGTGATGAGTGTGCGGGGGATCGGGGAGGGGCACATATCGTCGATCGGATTCCGCACCGGTGTCATCGACGCGACAGGCGGGGTGACGATCGATGCTGCGGGTCCCTACGCCACCGTGGGCGAAGTGGTACCGGCTCTGCTGGACGCCGCGGTCCTGCGAAGTGAGCTCTCACGGCAGCACGATGCCGGGGAGGGCGCTGATTACGTCCTCGACGCGCTCGGCGAACGGTTCACCCGAAACGATCTCGACGAACAACTCGACAGACTTCAGAAGAACCGCAGGACGCGTGGTCATGCGTCAGCGACGATTTCGCTGATCCGGACAATCGCCGACCGGACCTACGGCGTCGAATTCGCCGAGGGCATACCGCTCTGTGAGCGGATTCTGTGGCCGGCGATGGGTGCGGAGGCCGCAGGCATGGAGGATGCGCGCTTCGTTCGGTTCGTCGACGACGACGGGTCGGTCACCTACTACGCGAGCTACACGGCGTACAGCGGAACGCACATCAGCCAGCAGCTGCTCGAGACCAAGGACTTCAATTCCTTCACCTCGACGCCGATGGTCGGGCGCGCCGCCGCCAACAAGGGTTTGGCGCTGTTTCCCCGCCGGTTCCGTGGCCAGTTCGCCGCCATGTCGAGGTCTGACCGCGAATCGAATTCGTTTGCGTACTCCGAATACCCGTATGTCTGGACGGAGTCCGTGCCCTGTCAGCAGCCGACTCAGCCGTGGGAGGCGCTGCAGCTCGGAAACTGCGGGCCGCCCATCGAGACCGAAGCGGGGTGGCTGGTCCTCACCCACGGCGTCGGTCCGATGCGGACGTACCGAATCGGTGCGATATTGCTCGACCCAGAGAATCCGTCACGGATAGTTGCGCAGCTTCGAGAGCCGCTGCTGAGCCCGAGTGCCGACGAGCAGGACGGCTACGTGCCCAACGTCGTCTACTCGTGCGGCGGGATCGTGCACGCCGGAGTACTGGTCGTGCCCTACGGAATCGGCGACGCGGCTATCGGTTTCGCGACCGTCCCGGTGTCCGAACTCCTCGACGCGATGAGCCGCTGACACCACCACCTGAGTAGACGGAGTCCACGATGAGCAAAGCTGATGACCAACAACTAGAAGTCTTTCGCGAAAACGTGATTCACGTGGGATCGGGCTTCGTGGCGAAGGAACATCCGCACGTGTTGGACACGTTGGCGACACTAGCGCCTCATTTGGGGAGGTGGGATCCGAGCCAGGTGGACATCGAAGTCACCCTGCAGGACCGCGGCGGCAAGCAGCAACGGGTCACTCTGCGGACGAGCCTGCCCGGCCGTCCACAGTTGGTGGCGGTCGCCGAAAACCCGGACCTCACTCGCGCTTTGTGCGATGCAAAGCGCGAGCTGATCGGGCAGCTCGAACACCAGAAGTCGGAGCGTGAACCGATGCACAACCGCCGGCTCCGGGATGCGACGATACGGCATCCGGGCACGGCCGCACCGCCCAAGATCGCTCATATGCCATGACGCACATCACCGGTTCACGTGTCATCGGCAACCATGCCGAGATGGGCGAGCCGCGCCTGGCGGCTTCGCGAAAGCGGCCAACCGTCACGGACACACTTCGTGGGGGTGCACGCCGCAGGATCAGACGCAATGACATGGCTGCTGCCAAATCCGTGTGGGATTCCGAGGGCGGGGCAGCCGAGCGGGAAGCCACTCGCGACAACGCGCTGGAAACTTGATCGGAACCGAAGATCGGTACTGCTGCAACGCCTTTACCCGATTGGGCGGTCCGATGATGGCGGGAATGCAAACGGTGCTGGGGGCCTTCGGAGACTGGGCTGCGCCCGAAGGTTGGCCAATGCCGCGCTGACGGTGTCGATGACGGGCAGCGATCCGTCCGGATCGCAGATCTGTAGTACACGGGCGACCGCGGCACTAGGTACCAACATCCATCCAATGTCGGAGTCCGCGCACCGAACCGAGATCCTGTGCAGCGCCGAGAAGCCGTCGGTGCCAAAGAACTTCAGACCGCTGAGGTCAAGAACCAAACCGCGGCAACAGACCGCCTCCACGAGTGCGTAGTCGGTGAG
Organism: Mycolicibacterium tusciae JS617; assembly: GCF_000243415.2. Next base: position 3,132,731 of record NZ_KI912270.1, on the reverse strand, counting down.
GTTGCGTGCGTTTGAGCCGTCGATCTGGCCACGCACGCTGACAATGGCCGCAGCCGTCGTCATCCATTGGGTCTCGAATCGCAGAGCAGGGCGCTTCGTGAGTGAACGAGGATTGGTTGGAAAAGCAAACGATTCAGTCATGGTGATTCCGGCGGGCAGGCGATGACCGGTGTGTTAGGGCTCGGAGCCAATGCTCCCTGGGCTCGGCAGCGGACGGCCGAACTCATCCCGGACCAGCTGGGTTCTCAGCGACTAAGACGCTACACCCGTTGGGTGGACTGCACGGTGAAGTTCAGCAAACTGGTCGGAGTCAGGAATCCGCCCTCAAGGCCGATTAGTGTATGGGCCATCTCGCGGCGAATACGCCGCGGATACGGGTGAGCGCAGGTGCCGGCGATGGCAGAGTGGACCAAAGGCGATGGCAGTTCGCGGACATCGGAGCAGGTCAACGCCGAAGACGCCAATCTGAAAGCCGGCATCCGCGACTTGGCGGGCCTGGTTGCGAGCAATCACAAATTGCCTGAATTACTGGCTGAGGTGGCCGCATACGCAGTGCGCGCGATACCCGGTGCCGACGGTGCCGGTGTGACGTTGCTGCGGCTCGATCAGCCAGACAACATCGTGGCGGCATTGGCGGCGAGCGCTCAGTTTGTCGCGGAGATAGACGAAATCCAGTACGTGACCGTCCGTGAGGGGCCGTGCATCACGGCGGCGCTGGAACGTCGCACAGTGCGTTCCGGGTCGTTGGGTGGGGAGAAGATGTGGCCGCGGTTCGGTCCGCGCGTCGGCAGGTTGGGTGTGCACAGCGCACTGTCGCTACCACTGCTGCTGCCAGATCAGGTGGTCGGAGCGATCAACTTGTACGCCCACGGCAAAGATGTATTCGATCAGCACGCAGCTGAACTCGGCGAATTGTTCGCCAATCCTGCGGCGATCGCTGTGCACAACGCACAGGTTCTGGATGACGCGTTAAAACTCACCGCGCGGCTGCAGGCGGCGCTGGCTACGCGCCCGGTGATCGATCAGGCGATCGGCCTCATCCGTGGACGTACAGGACGCACCGTCGAGGACGCGTTCGCCCACCTGCGGGCGATAAGCCAGGCAGAACATCGCAAGTTGGCTGATGTCGCTGCGCAAATGGTCGACGAAGCCGCGCGCAGCGCCCGCGCTCGACACACCTAACCCAACTGGGCGACGAGCGCCTCCGTCACCTCGGCCGTCGACGCGGTCCCGCCCAGATCACCGGTGCGGGTCTCCGGCTTCGCCAGCGTCGCCTCCATCGCGCCCAACACTTCATCCGCTGCGGCGGAGTGCCCCAGGTGTTCGAGCATCAAGGCCGCCGACCACACCGCACCGATCGGGTTGGCAATCCCGCGGCCCGCGATGTCGGGCGCCGAACCGTGCACCGGTTCGAACATCGACGGGTACTCCTTCGTCGGATCCAGATTGCCCGACGGCGCGATCCCGATCGAACCCGCCACTGCCGCAGCAAGGTCAGAGAGGATGTCGCCGAACAGGTTCGATCCCACCACGACATCGAAGCGGTCCGGTTGGAGAACGAACTTGGCCGCCAGTGCATCGATGTGTTCGCTGTCCATCCGCACGTCGGGGAACTGTTCGGCGCGCTCGGCGACCACCTCGTCCCAGAACGGCAGCGTATGCACGATGCCGTTCGATTTCGTCGCCGACGTGACGTAACCGTTGCGCGACCGAGCCAGCGCGAACGCGTAGTCGGCGATCCTGCTCACCCCGACGCGGGTGAAAACCGACTCCTGGACTGCCATCTCGTCGGGAAACCCGCGGTTGAGCCGCCCGCCGATCTCGCTGTACTCGCCCTCAACGTTCTCCCGCACCACCACGAAGTCGACGTCGCCGGGTGCCCGCAGCGGGCTCTCGACGCCGTCGAACACCTTGATCGGGCGCAGGTTGACGTACTGGCGGAACGCCCGCCGGATGGGGATCAGCAGTCCCCACAGAGACACATGGTCGGGTACTCCCGGCCAGCCGACCGCGCCCAGCAGAATCGCGTCGAATCCGCGCAGGGTCTCGATGCCGTCGGCAGGCATCATCGAACCGTCGCGAGAGTATCGCTCGCACGACCAGTCGAAGTCGGTGTAGGACAACTCGATTCCGTGTTTGGCGGCGGCCGCGTCGAGTACCGCGCGTGCCGACGTGATGACCTCAGGCCCGATCCCGTCGCCAGGGATCACCGCTATTGTCTGGATTGCCGTCACACTCATGTACCCAACCCAAGCAGGCCCACCATGATCGGCAGCAGGATGACGATCAGAATCGCACCCGCGATGTCGAAGGTGATCCCGGATCGGATCATCGTCGTGATCTTCACGACGCCGGAGCCGTAGACGATCGCGTTCTGCGGCGTGGAGACCGGCAGCATGAACCCGAACGAGGCCGCGAACGTCGCCGCCAGCGCAGGGACGAAGGGGTTCACGCCGGCAGCCACCGCCACCGGGATGATGATCGGCACCACCACCGCAGCCGACGCCGTATTACTCGTCGTCTCCGAGACGATGATGGCCAGGATCACCGCGAAGATCGTGATGGGGACGATGCTGGACAGGCCCAGCGCGTCGTTGATGGATGTGCCGATGGTCTCGGCCAACCCGGTCGAGCTGATCAGCGAACCGAAGATGATGCCGCAACCGAACAGAATGATTGTGCCCCAGTCGATCTCGGCGGCATCGCTCCAGCGCAGCGTGAACTCGCGGTCTTTCCAGTCGGTGGGCAGCAGGAACAGCAGCGCCGCGCCGAACACCGCGACCACGCCCTCGTCGAGGCGGTCGCTGACGAACTCGTATGTGCTGGACTCGGTGCCGGTGATCACCGCGACGATGCCGGGCAGGATCCACAATGTCACGGTGATGGCGAACGCGATGAGCGTGTTCTTCTCCGCCCTCGACAGCGAGCCCAGCTTCTCGCGCTCCTCGGCGACGTACTCCGAGACCCCGTCGATCCGCTTGATCTCCGGCTTGTTCAGCCGCAGCAGGATCAGCGCCAGCAGCGCGAACATGACCAGGCAGATCGGGACGGCCATCACCATCCACTGCCCGAAGCTGATCCGCTCGCCGGTGGCCTCCTCGATGAGGCCGCGCCCAATCAGGTTGGGCGGGCTGCCCACTGGGGTCAGCAGGCCGCCGACACTGGCGCCGTAGGCCAGCATCAGCATGATCGCCGAGCCCACCCGCAGCCGCTGCGGATCGAAGTCCGCGTCGACGTCGCCCCGCTTCTGCAACAGCTTCGCGATGACACTCAGGATGCCGATCGCGGTCGGTAGCAGCATTGCCACCGTGGCGGTGTTCGAGACGAACGCGGACAGCAGACAGGTGATCGCGCCGAACGCCAGGATGACACCCGTGGTGGAACTACCCACCCCCTTGAGCGACAGGATCCGGAACGCGAACCGCCGCGCCAAGCCGTGTTTGAGCATCGCCTGCGCGAGGATGAACGCGCCGATGAACGTGAAGATCGTCGAGGAGCCGAACGGGCCGAGGACGTCGTCGACCGGCGCGACACCGAGAAAGACGGCGACGGCCACTCCCAGTAAGCCGCCGATGGGAATGGGGATCGCCTCGCTGATCCACAGTGCGATGACACCGAGCAATACCGCGCCGAGCACCTGCTGCTCGCGGGGGATGTCGAGGGGCAGGACGAGGAAGGCGACGGTCAGCAGTGGCGCAAGAAAAAGGCCGATCGTGCGTCGACCTTTCTCGAACCGCTCCTCTTTGGGCGAGAGCTTCTGCTCGCCGAGGCTTCGATACGTGGCACTTCCGAGGAGCGCTTTGTCGACATCGGTCGGTTTGACCGGGTTCTCCGTGGTCATGGGCGCACTCCATCCACCGGCGGCTGTGGTCTACACCACACTCGTTTTGCGGGGATTGCCTGTTAAGCGCGCACCTTAAACATCACATTTTAATGGCGATGACGCGAGAGAGGGCGACGCGGAAGCTGGACGTTGCCCGCCAAGGTGTAAACTTGAGCTGTTGGGAGCCCAGCCAGTCCGGGAAGTTTCAGCTGATCTTTGCTGATCCGCCGAGCAACCGCTCACGCCGGACGTGCCGGTACTAACCGCGAGTCTGGACACCCTTGAACGCTCTGCCACTCTATGAGCCGATGATTCCTTATGCTGCGCCGCAACGAGTTTCGCGCACGGTGCGCTTCGAGATCGTCAGCACCCAAACGTGCGCGCCATGCGGGCTCGCGAGGTTCACCGCTGGCCTGGCCGAGGCGTTGAGCGTCGATGGGTCCAGCGTCGGTTGGGTAGCGGACGGACCATTGAATCAGGCCGACATCGCGATTCTGCAGTACGAAGGTGGCACAACCAGCGACGATGTGGTCGACACCGTCGGCGGGTTGCGCGTCCCGTCGATCGTCGTCGTCCATTCGGTTCCGAAAGACCCGACACCACAACAACGTTCGGCGCTCGAGTCGATCGCGGCCGCCGCGGATCATGTGGTCGTGATGTCCGAGGCGGCGCGAGAACGGCTTTATCTCACCTACGCCGTCGACCGCCTGAAGGTCACCACGATCCCGCACGGCGCCACGTTGCCAACCGCCCCACGCGTCAAGCGACCGAGTAGGCCCACGATCTTGACCTGGGGCTTGCTGCGCCCGGGCAAGGGCATCGAAAGGGTCATCGACGCGATGCCTTCGCTCCGCGACGTCCCCGGTCGACCTCGCTACGTGATCGCAGGCCCGATGGATCCAAGGGTCTCGGTCACCGAGGTCGAGGCGTATCGCGATGCGCGCCTCGAACAGGCCCGTGATCTCGGCGTTGCCGATTCGGTGACATTCGACCCCCGCTACTTCGACAAGTCGGCGCTGGCCGAACTGATCCAGCAGGCGTCCGTGGTCGTGTTGCCCGACGACTCCACGGAGCAGGTGAGCTCCGGTGTGCTCGTCGACGCGTTCGCCAACGGCAGACCCATTGTGGCGACCGCGTTTCCGCACGCTGTCGAGCTGTTAGGCAGCGGAGCGGGCATGGTCATCGACCATGACGACCCCGACGCGCTCGCATCGACGCTGCGGCAGATCATCACGCAGCCACGACTTGCCGGCTCGATGGCGGCCCAGGTCCGAGAGCGGGCGCATGAGGTGTCGTGGCCGACGGTCGCCGCTGCCTATATCGAGCTGGCGCAGCGCCTCATCGCCGAGCATGCGGATAGGCGTCGTCACGGTGCTGAAACGACAGGATTCCGGGGTTGAGCACGACACCGTCGCGGATCTCGATCGCCCGCGCGATCGTCGGAGTCTGATCCCACGTCGCCGGCCCGTCGAGAAGCGCGTCGATGTGGGGCAACAACGCCTCGCTGATCTCCCAGGTCGCCGAGTCCCACAGATAGGACGGGCTGTGGTCGACGGCGTAGTAATGGATGCCGTTGGCCACCTGGATGACCGGCTGGGTGAATGACGTCGGCTCGGCCCAGCTGAAGCCCATGCCTACATCGCAGGACACGTCGACGATGAGGCTGCCCGCAGTGAAGGCGGCCAGATCCTTCTCGGTGACGAAGACCAGGGGTGCGTCGGGATCCTGGAGAACACAGTTGACGACGATGTCGTTGTCGGCGAGCAGATCGGCGACCGCGACAACCCCCTCAGGGGTGTCCGCCCATATCCGGTCGGGCGCGTCCGGGTCCGGCCCCATCTGGATGATCTGCGTGGAGTGGATCGGCGACCCCACGGCGGCAACGTCTCGGTTGGTCAATACGCGGACGTCGTCAATGCCATGGGCGTTCAGCGCGTGGACCGCGCCGCGGGCGGTAGAGCCGAACCCGATGACCGCAGCGCGCATACGGCGGCCGTAAATGCCGGCGATCCCGATGGAAGCCATGGCGTGCAGGACCGAGCAGTAGCCCGCCAGCTCGTTGTTCTTGTGAAAGACGTGCAGCCCGAAGCCGCCGTCCGACTTCCAGTGATTCATCGCCTCGAAGGCGACCAGCGTCAACCGCGAATCGATGGCGATTTGCGTCAGCGCGGAATCCTGCACGCAGTGCGGCCAGCCCCATACGATCTGGCCCGGCCTGAATTCAGCCAAGTCTTCGGACTGAACTTTCGGCAACAGAATGACGTCGCACTCGGCGATCAGTTGCTCCCGGGACCGGATTCCGCCGACGTGTTCGTCCAGACCATCGTCCGTGGCGCCGAAATCGGAGCCATAGCCTTGCTCGAGAAATATCTGTCGCCGGAGCCGGTCGGCAATCCTAGGAAAATGTGCCGGGTGAATCGGCAATCGGCGCTCATTCGGCTTGCGCGAGCGAGCCAGGATTCCAAGTGAAAGCGTTTGCGCCTCAGCGCTTCTTGTCATGGAACAAGTTCTCTGCGGACGAGGCCTTATTCGCCGCTTTCTCGTGCTTGGCCGCGCGTTTCTCTTTCAATGACTTGCCGGATTTCTTTGCCATGGCTTGTCGCGGCGATTTATCAGACATAGACGACCCCTTGATAGTGGGGGCCTGAATGGTCCCGATCACCTGACCATACCCGTTGGACGGCGCGATTACCCGAGGTCTGGACGGGGTAGGCTGGTCGTACGCCGACGCGCAACCGTCGTCATCTTCGATCTCGACCGCTCGTCCGCATTCTTCGGGTTCGCTCAGGAGCCCAGACCTGACTGACCGCCGGCCCCACGGGACTTTCTAATGGCAATTGCCGATGTTGCCGCGTACGCGCACCTAAGCGACGCGGATGTCGAAGCGCTCGGTCGCGAGCTCGACGCCATCCGCAGCGATGTCGAGGAGTCCCTCGGTGAACGCGATGCGGCCTACATCCGGCGCACCATCAAGTTCCAACGAACTCTCGACGTCGTCGCGCGCTTGATCATCGCCTGCACCAGGACGAAGGCCGGCTGGCTGCTGGGCACCGCGTCGCTGGCTTTCGCGAAGAGCGTCGAGAACATGGAAATCGGCCACAACGTCGGCCACGGCCAATGGGATTGGATGAACGACCCGGAAATCCACTCGAGCACCTGGGAGTGGGACATGGTCGGCGTTTCGTCGCAGTGGAGGTACTCGCACAACTACCGCCACCACGTGTTCAGCAACGTCGTCGGCGTCGACGACGATCTGGGCTTCGGTGTGATCCGAATGACCCGAGACGAGCCGTGGAAGCCTGAGCATCTGGTGCAGCCCTTGCGTAATCTGTTGCTGGCCAGCATCTTCGAGTGGGGAATCGGCCTGCACGGTATCCATTCGGAGCGCGACCGGTTGGCACCGGATGAGGGCAAGGTCACCCAGGCCCGGCGCGCATTCGCCGGAAAGATCGCCCGGCAATCGCTCAAGGACTACGTGTTCTTCCCGGCGCTGAGCCGGTCTCGCTGGCGCAGAACCCTGGCCGCGAACGCGGCGGCCAACCTGCTGCGCAACCTGTGGGCCTACGTGGTGATCTTCTGCGGTCACTTCCCCGACGGCGCGGAGAAGTTCACGCCCGACGTCCTCGACAACGAAACCAAGGCCAACTGGTACCTGCGGCAGATGCTGGGAGCCGCCAACTTCAAAGCCGGCCCGCTGCTGGCATTCTCGAGCGGCAACCTGTGTTACCAGATCGAGCACCACCTGTTCCCGGATCTGCCGAGCAATCGCTACCGACAGATCGCCGTGCGCGTCCGGGCGCTGTGCGACAAGTACGATCTGCCCTACACCACCGGTTCGCTTGTGCGCCAATATCTTCTGGTGCTGCGAACCATTCACAAGCTGGCGCTCCCGGACCGGTTTCTGCACGCCACATCTGACGACGCACCCGAGACCGCATCGGAACGAAAGTTCCGGCCCGACGCATCGACCGCCGCGACGCCGGCCGCCAGGACCCCCGCCGTTTCCGTGCCTCCGCCCGGAGAGGACGCTGGAGGCATGACCACATCGCAGCGACCCGCGGGCAACAATGGCGGCCCGCCGCTGTTCGGTTAGATGTGTCGATTTCCGAGCAGCTCATCGCCGCTGTCGACGGCCGGCGGGGAGTGGATGCCGCCGACCGGCTGTGTGAGGCGTGCGTGGTGCTCCTCGAGGTCGACGCCGCGGCAATCTCCCTGGTGTTCGACGGCGGCAACACCGGAACGCTGGGATCCAGCAGTGAACATGCGCGCACGTGCGACGAACTGCAGTTCCTCATCGGCGAAGGCCCCTGTCTGGAATCGGTCGCCCGGCGCGCACCCGTGGTCGTCATCGATCTCGCCGATCCCGACGACGCGCGCTGGCCCCTCTACGGTCCGGCCATGCTCGACCTGCAGATTCGTGGCGTCTACGCGATGCCCGTCGTCGTCGCCGGTGAATACGTCGGGGCCCTCGACCTCTTCTGCGCCCAACCCGGCCGCTTGGACGACGAGCAGCTCACCGGCGCCGTCGTCGCCGCCGAACTGGCCGGCGTCCCGCTGCTCGACCTCCTCGATGATGACCTGCAAGCCGCCATCGCCGACCCCGCCAGCACGGCGTGGGCCGAGTTGCACACTTTGTCGCGCGCCGAGGTCAGCCAGGCCACCGGAATGCTCGTCGCGCAGCTCGAGATTGAGCCCGCCGAGGCGCTGGTCCGTCTGCGTGCCCACGCTTACTCGACCGGGCGCAGCGCCACCGACGTCGCCCGCGACATCCTCGATCGCAAACTCAGGCTCGAGGCCGACTGATGCCCGCATCGAGGAACGGAGTGTGAAGTGACCGCAATACCTCGTGAAACCCGCGTTCTGGACGCGGTTGTTTCGCTCGTCGACACCCTCCTCGAGGATTTCGACGTCGTCGACCTGTTGACCGAACTCACCGAACGTTGTGCCGAGCTACTCGACGTCGCCGCAGCGGGCTTTCTGCTCGCCGACCCACTCGACCGGCTGCGCCTGCTGGCCGCCACCACCGAGCAGGCCCGAGAGCTGGAGCTCTTCCAACTGCAGGCCGACGAGGGGCCCTGCGTCGACTGCTACTCGACGGGCCAACCCGTTTCGGTCGCGAACCTGAACGACGAGGCCGGACGGTGGCCTCAGTTCGTCCCAGCCGCGCTCGACGGCGGCTTCGTCTCCGTGCACGCCGTGCCGATGCGCGCGGCCGGCATCGTGCTTGGCGCACTCGGTCTGTTCGGCTCCGATTCGGGCGAACTCAACGAGGCGGACCGCCTCGTCGCGCAGACCCTCGCGCACATCGCCTGCGTGGCGATCCTGCAGGAACACGCGCCAACGCCGTCGACAGTGATCCCGCAGCTGCGCGCCGCGCTCGCGAGCCGCGTCATCGTCGAGCAGGCCAAGGGGTTCCTGCGCGAGGCTCTCGACGTCTCGGTCGATGAGGCCTTCAGACTGCTGCGCTCCTACGCGCGCACCAACGGTGAGCATCTGACCGATGTCGCCCGACGGCTGATGACCGATCGGCATGCCCGTCCCGTGCTGGTCTCTGCCATCAGCGAATTCGTCACGCCGGCAACGTAACTCAGTCGCGGTGCCGCGCTACGGCGCGACGCACCGCCTCGTCGACCAGCCGCTCGGCGACGATGTGCAGCTTCGTGTTCTCGGCCTGGCTCATCCGGACAAGCCGGTCGAACGCCGCCTGTTCACCGACTCCTGACCTGGCTCGGATGATCCCGATCGCCTGGTCGATCACCGCGCGGGTGCCCAGCGCACTCTGCAGTTGCTTGGTTCGTTGTTGGGCGTGGTTGAGCAGCTGCCCGTTGTACACCGACACCGCGGCGGGCCCGGCGAACTGCGAGCCCAGCTCCACGGCGTGCTCGCCGAAGGCGTCGCGGCTACGGGCGTAGGTGTTGATGGCACCGATCAGCTGGTCGCCGACCAGCATCGGCAGCGCCAACGCGGAGTGCACGCCCATCCGGGCCACCCCACCGCCGAGGCGCGGCCACCGGCCGTCACTTCCCAGCGATCCACTGACGGTCGGCCGCCGTGTCTGCATACAGGTGATGCACGGCCCCTCCTTCAGGTCGATGTACTGCAGCTTGTCGATGTCCTCGACGAACTGCGCGGTAACCGACCACGTCGTGACCGAGGGTGTGTCGCCGGACATGTCGATCACCGTGACGCCGGCGCCGTCGACACCCGGGATCGCCCGAGCCGCGAACTGCGCCACGTCGGCGAGCAGATCGATCACGCCGCGAGCGCCGGCCACCAGCCCCGCCACACCGCTGAGCCCAGCGTGCAGGTCGACGTCGTCCGCTTCGCGTTGTGCGGCCGTTAGATCGGGTACCGGAGCCGATGTCCGGCCGGGCTGGGCGTCGTAATCAGGCATGTGCGGTACGAATGTACCCGCCGATGCCGCAGATCTAACCCGTCCGGTCAGTCCACCAGTGACAGCGCGTGCGCGCGCCGCAGCTTGCCCGACGGGGTCTTCGGGATCATCCCGGGTTCGAGCACCACCACGTTTCGTGGCCGCACGTCGACCTCGGCGAAGACCTCATGGGCGACCTGCCGCTCGACGCGGCGCACCTGCGTGGGATCGGCGTAGTCCTTGCACTCCACCGCGACGGCGAACGTCTCCCGCGACAGTCCTGCATCGAGACGCACCGCGACGGCGCAACCGGGCCGCACGCCCTCGACGCGGCTGGCGGCACGCTCGATATCGGTCGGGTAGATGTTGCGCCCGGCCATGATGATCACGTCTTTGAGGCGCCCACACACGACCACTTCACCGGTCTCGGTGAGATAGCCCAGGTCGCCCGTGTCGTACCAGCCGCGTTCGTCCTGCGCGGGGATGAAACCGGCCACCGTGGTGTAACCCCTGGTCACCGGCTCGCCGCGGACCTCGATGACGCCCACGCCACGTGCCGACAGCACGCTGCCGTCTTCGTCGACGATGCGGACTTCCAGACCCTGCAGTGGCTTGCCGAGGGAGACCAACCGGCGGGTGTTGCCCCTGGTGGCCGGTACGGCGCGGTGCAGGACCGACAGCAGGTCGGCGTCCACCTCGTCGACGACCATGCCGCCGCCACACTCGGAGAACGACACGGCCACCGTCGTCTCCGCCATCCCGTATGCCGGGATGATGGCCTCGGGCTTGAGCCCGAACGGTGCGCCCGCTACGCAGAGATCTTCGACGTCGAGTGGGTCGACCTGCTCGGCGCCCGACAACGCCCACCGCAGCGACGACAAATCGAACTCGCCGGGCGTGGCCTGCCTACTCAGACGCTTGGCGAACAAGTTGTAGGCAAAGTTCGGCGCGGCCGTCATCGTGCCCTTGTACTTGTCAATGAGCTTGGCCCACAACAACGTATCGCGCAGGAAGTCCATCGGAGTGACCTTGACCAGTTCGGCTCCGATGTACATCGGCACCGTCAGATAGCCCGTCATCCCCATGTCGTGGAAGCACGGCAGCCAGCTCACGATCACGTCGGTCTCGAGATCGAAATTGCAGCCGACGACCATGGCCTCGGCATTGGCGACGATGTTGGCGTGCGTTATCTGCACGGCCTTGGGCGAGCCCGTCGAGCCCGACGTCAGCTGCATCAGCGCCACGTCGTGGTCAAAGGTCTCCAGCGGCTCGATGGGGTCGTTCGCCAACAGCGACTCGATCGTCAACACCGTCATACCGAGTCCCGACAGCACCGGCGCCGCGGCCATGAACGGGTCGGAAACAACGACGGCCTTCGCCGAGATCATGTCGATCACGGCGGTGGTTTCTTCGGCCCATCGCACCAGGTCGGTGCGGGGTGTGGGCTGGTGAACCATGGTCGCGCTGGCACCGCGCATCCAGATGCCCTGGGCGGTCGGTGCGATCTCGACGGGCGCGCCTGCCAGCACCGCGACGGCGTCACCAGGCCCGATGCCCGCTGCGGCCAGCCCACCTGCCACCCGACGGGCCCGTTCGTGCACTTGGGCCCAGCTATGGCGGACGGGGGCGCCGGGCTCCCCGGTGACCATGCCCTTGTTACTGGACAGCGCGTTGCTGTACATCGTCTCGGTGAATCGACTCACGACAATCCCTTTGGCCTAGGCGCTACGACGCCCTGATTTGGCTGTGGTAGTGACCCTGCGCGAAATTGCTGATGCGCCAGGTGGTGTGGGGAGCCGCTGGGGTACGGCCGTCGTGCAGCCCCGTATGAGGCCGACGATGACTGTGGAGGTGCGGGTCTCCTCTGTGTTCACCCCAGATGGTTCGCCGCCCCGGTCGGAGCGACGTGACGTGCTTGTCGGACGCACTGACTGTACAGACCCGACTATGCGGGCACGACTTAGCGCGCCCGCCCTTGGCAAAGTCGTTATGAAATCTGTACTTTCCGACACCGAGCCCCCCAGCTCGTATTCCTGCCCGCTATTTGTCGGCTGACGTCAGGGTTAACACCCATTCGGCAGGGATTTGGTAGTCGCCGCCGATACGTTCCGTGAGGCTGGTAAATCAACCTCGTCAGACCATACCGTGCTGACCGTTGCGATACACGAATACCGGGCTGAACTGGCAGTACCAGAAGCTACCTGCTGATTCGTTTCTTGATTGCGGCGATAATCTGCGCCGCAGCCGACGGCCTCGCGGTCGGTGGCCGGCGCGACACGTACGGCCACGGGTTATTGCGCTCGGGAATGGCGTCGGTCCGGGCCTGCTTCAAATGCATCCGAAGGTGGCGGCGCAATTCGTCCAGCACCGGGTCCGTCCACCGGTTGACGGCTTCGGTCGGGTCGTCGGTCAGGTCGTAGAGCTCCCACTGATCGTCCAGCGGGGAGGTCCGATACGCCTCGCCGCCCAGGCCGTTGGCTGCGAGGTGACGCACCCCGGGTTCGGTCCATGTCGCCGGATCGTCGAAGGTGCGGACCAGCTTCCACAGATGGCCCTCGCCGCCGTCCGCCTCGTCCACCCGGACGACCAACCCTTCGAAGTTGGATCCGACGTGCGCCGGTATCTGAATTCGAAGGGGCATGGGGGGATTCACCGTCAGCTTCAATTGGCGCGCCACACCTGACGCGCCGGTATCGCCTTCCAGCATGTTGTCTCGCGTCATCAAGTACACGGCACGCGACTCATCGGCAGGTGCGCCGTCGACCACGGGCATGAGATCGCGACCGGGAAGTTCGTGCACCTCGGTGAAGGACTCCCGCAGCTTTTCCGCTATGGCCACCGCATCGACGCCCGCCGCGCCCAGCAACGTCGGCACCAGGTCGACATGCGACGTCGGTGCCGTCACGGCCCGAGCGGACGTCGCGCCCTCGCCGGTGCGCGCGACCACGAAAGGAACCCGGGTGGCCTCGTCGTAGAGGTTGAACCACTTCTGGTGCAGGCCGCCGTGGGCGCCGAGCAGGTCGCCGTGGTCGGAGGTCCGCACGAGCACGGCGTTGTCTGAGCCACCGTCGGTCACCGCCCGACGCACCCGGTCCAGTGGAGCGTCGACCTCGGCGTGCAGCCGGTAGTAGAGGTCGCGGTAGCGCTGCGCATTGCGGTGGTACGTCCGGTCCACGGCGGGCGCTACTCCATATCCGGTGTAGTACGCCTCCCGGAAGGCGATCTGCGCGGCCGGCTTCGTCGAGAGGTCCTCGTCGGCGGTGGGTGCGGCAGGCACCGGCGGCGGGTCCAGCGGCGACGGCTGCACCGGGCTTTTTCGCGCCCACGCCGGGAACAGCACGATGTCGTGCGGGTTCACGAAGCTGGCCACCAACAGGAACGGCGTCAGCGCATCGGGCTCACCGGCGCGTCGCCGCGCATATCGGTCGTTGAGCCACGCGACGACGCGGTCGGCGATCAACGTGTCGCGACGGACACCGGCGTTGGCCAGCAGCGCGCCATGCGGCTCGGGTCCCACCCAGCCCGAGAATCCGAACGGCGCAAGGGGATCGGCGTCGAGGTAGCGCTGGACTGACGCGTGGTCGATGACGCCGTCGTCGTCGTTGGTCGCCAGCGGACCGCCGGTGGTGGGATCCGTCAGATCCGCGTGCGTGATGTGCCATTTGCCGTCGTAATGGGTGTCGTATCCGGCCGCACGGAACCAGTTGCCGAGCGTGGGCACCTCACCCCGGCGCAGCCAGCGCATGCGGGAGTCGTTGAACACCTTGCCGATGCCGTCGGTCTGCGTGACGCCGTGCAGATCGGGGTACTGGCCGGTGAAAATCGTTGGGCGACTTGGGACGCAGGCCAGCGAACCGGTGTAGTGGCGGCCGAAGCTGACGCCGTGCTCGTCGAACCATTTGCGGCCGGCCAGGGTGCGATCGCGCCACGCGAGGACTTCGGGCGCCTCGTACGGAGGTATCGCGCGTTCCTCATCGGTCATCAGGATGACGATGTCGGGCCGTTCAGACAGGTCGGACACGGGAGTTCTCCAATCGTTCGGCGAGTCCGGCGAGCATGCCGTCGGATTCCCGGGTCATCAGGCGACACATGACGCGTTCGGCTAGCTGTTGTATTCGGCCGGAGCCGATTTCGACGGTGCTCGTCAGCGTGACCACCGTCGATTCCGCCGACGGTCGCAGCGTCCAGCGGTTGTTGACCCTGCGCAGCCGCTTGGGCAGCCCCTCGATGTCGTAGGCAAGGCTGTGCGGCGGGTCGAATGCGACGATGCGTTCGACAAGTGTCTGGCGTCCCATCTGGACCCGCCGGGTGGTCCCTATCGGACCGTCGGCGCCGTGCACCAGGATGGACGAATGGTCGACACGGTCGACCCACGTACTGAGTGCGCCGAAGTCCGCAAGAACGTCCCAGACTTCCTGCGGGGCAGCTGCGATGGAGCGGGTGCGGTCGATCTGGGCCACCGCTTCACCGTACGCGTTGTGGCTCGCGAACCGGTCGAAGGTGTCACCATGAGTCATGCCCGATGACGACATGACCTCCGAACGTGAATTCAACGAGCGCAACATCGAGGAGTTCCGCCGCAACGGCGGAAAGGTCGGCGGGCAGTTCGAAGGCTTCCCGCTGCTGCTTCTGACGTCCTCGGGCGCCAAGAGCGGCGCGGAACGTGTCAATCTCGTGGCTTACTTCGACATCGACGACAAGATCTACGTCGTCGGCTCCGCGGCCGGCCTCGACGCGAGCCCCGCCTGGGTGTTCAACCTCCGCGCCCACTCCCACGTCCAGGTCGAAATCGGCGCGGAACCGAAACGCCCCGTCGTCGCCCGTGAGCTGACGCGGGAGGACCGCGACCGCATCTATCGGATCATCGTCGAGCGCGCCCCGGGGTTCGGTGAGTACGAGAAGCGCACCGACCGCGTGATCCCGGTCTTCGAACTCGTCGCCGACGTGTAGTCGCACTACCTGGCGTCAACGAAGGCGTCACGCGCGCAGTCGCTGCGCCAGCCCGGATGCCCGGACCGCACGCCGCTGCACCGCCGCCCGCACCGAGGCCTCCGAACCGATGACGCGGATCTTCTCCTTGGCCCGCGTGACCGCTGTGTAGAACAATTCGCGGGTCAACAGCCGCGAATCCTCGGGCGGCATCAGCACCGTCACCTCGTCGGCCTGGCTGCCCTGCGACTTGTGGATCGTCATGGCGTGCATGGTCTCGACGTCGGCCAGCCGCCCGGTCGCGAACTCGATCGGTTCCGCGCCCGCGGCCACCACGGCCCGTAACCCGTCGCCGCGCACCACCGTCACGCCGGTGTCGCCGTTGTACAGATTTAGCCCGTAGTCGTTCGCCGTCACCAGCACCGGCCTGCCCGCGTACCACTGGGTCCACAGCGGCTCCCCGGTCGCGTCGGTCAGCCACCGTTCCACCTGGTGGTTCCAGAACCGCACCCCGTACGGTCCGCGCCGGTGCGCGCACAGCAGCCGATGCTCGTCCAGAGTCGACAACGCCGCCTTCGCGTCGCCGAGGATGGCCGCCTCCCGCAGCCGCAACGCATGGGGGAGAAGCACTTTGCGTAGCCGTTCGCCCGGCTCGTCGGACGCCAGCCACTCGATGTGGTCGCTATCGGTCCGCAGCAGGGCGATGACCTCGTCGGCGTCGCCGGTGCGGATCGCCGACGCCAGCGCACCGATCGATTCGCCGAACCGGTGCGACGTCTTCAATGCCGCGATGCGGACGTCGGAACGCTCGCCGAGACCGTCGACCATGTCCGCCAGCACCGCACCCGCCTCGACCGACGCCAACTGGTCGGGGTCGCCGACGAGTAGCAGCCGACTGGCGGGGCGCAACGCCTCGAGCAGTCGCGCCATCAGGGTCAGCGACACCATCGACGTCTCGTCGACGACGATCACGTCGTGCGGCAGCCGGTTCTCACGGTGATGGCGGAACCGCGACGAGTTGCCCGGCCGCGTCCGCAACAGCCGATGCAGCGTGGACGCCTTCAGCTTCGGCAGACGATCGCGGTCGACGGCGTCGAGCTTGTCGACCTCCAACTTCACGGCCTCGAGTAGCCTCGCGGCGGCCTTGCCCGTCGGCGCCGCCAGTGCAATGCGCAGCGGCGGGCGGCCCGACAGCGATGCCTGCTCGGCCAGCAGCGCCAGCAGCCGAGCGACCGTCGTCGTCTTGCCGGTGCCCGGGCCGCCGGTCAGCACGGTAAGCGACTGTGTCAGTGCGATTTCCGCCGCGGCCCGCTGCTCTTCCCAACCTTCGGGGAACAACCGCTCGAGGCTGGGCACCTCGCCGGGCAGTGTCGACGACAGCAGCGTCAGCACGTCGTCGCATACCTGCTGCTCCTCGAGCCAGTAGCGGTCCAGGTAGAGCAAATCAGCGGTGGGGTCCGAGAACAGCCGCAGCACCGGCGGATTGGAGACGAGTGGGCTCGCCCGCACGGCGGCCAGCCAGTCGTCCGGCGACGGCCACGGCAGCTCAGGCATCTCAAGTTGTTCGGCGACCGAGCGCAGATCGACACACACCGACCCGCCGCGGAGCGCACGCACCGCGATCGCCACCGCCAACGCGACCGACTCGTCGGGCTCCTTCGCCATCGCGGTGAGCCGCTTGGCGACATGTACATCCGCCGGCTCGAACAACTCCGAGAACGCCTCGAGACTCATGCGGCCCCCGCGTCGAGCAGATCGGACATCGCGGTGATCAGCGCCGCGGGCGGACGCCAACTGAACACGCCCGCCGGATGCCCGTCGATGATCGGCGTCTGTGCACCACACATACCCCGCACGAACAGGTAGAGCACGCCACCGAGGTGCTGCTCGGGTGAGTAACCCGGCTGCCGCCAGCGCAGGAAACGGTGCAGCACAACGCAGTACAGCAGCGCCTGCAGCGGATAGTCCGAATGCAACATCGCCTCGACCAGCCGAGCGTGCCCGTAATCGGCTGCTGTCAAGGGGCTGTCCGGCTCGCCCAGCCAGTTCGTCTTGTAGTCGACCACCAGGTACCTGCCATCAGTTTCCCCGGGGACCCGCAACACCACATCCAGTGAGCCCGTCAGGTATCCCTTCAACGACTGCACACCCAACGCGCCGTCGGAGAGCCGCCGGGCATAGGTCGCGAGCGGGTCATCGGCGGGCAGGTGCTCCGCCAGGAGACGACCGACGTCGGCCAACGTGATCGACGGTGATCGATTCCTTACGTCACCGCCCGCCAGCGGAAACTCGAAGTCCATCTCCTGAAGTCGGTCTCGAAGACCGATCTGCCGCAAGGTCAAGCCGGGCGCCAATGGGCCCAGCGGGGTGTCGTTCAGCGGCACCAGTGCCGCCGCCAGCTCCTCGGGCGCGACGTCGACGGGCCACCACACCGAGTGCTCGGCGATCTGCGACTCCAGCTCGGCCGCGAGGTCGACGGCGAACGGATCGGCGGTTTCGAGCACCGCGTGCACCAGCGTGCCGAACTTCGCACCCTTCGGCAGGTCGGACATCGGGGATGGCACGTCTGCACCCGGCCCCGCAGTTTCCTGTACCGGCACGTCGGCGACCTCGTCGTCGAGTTCGATCACCTCCGGCTCGCTGGACACCCCAAGGGAAGACTCGGGCCCGGCCGCGCGGATCAGCCCCGAGTACGACGTCCGCCGCCAGGACGCGTCGATCCGCCGGTGGAAGTGCCGCACGTCGAGACCCGATGGTGTTGACGGCAATTCGACCTGCGTGAACGGCGCGATCACCGAGTCCTCGAGGACGGGCCCGCCGACGTTTTCCCACGCGCGCAGGGCGGCCATCGCGTCGGCGTCGTCGATCTTCGGCGGATCGCAGCGGTCGGGCACCACCGGATCGCCGGGCTGACGGCCCCGCAGCAGGCGCGACAGTCCGCCGTTGGGCTCGTCCCACGACGGCGCCCACCATGCGACCACCTGCGACTGTGCGCGGGTCAGCGCGACATAGGTGAGCCGGACGTCGTCGCTGGCCGCCTCGCGTCGGCCCCACTGCTGCACTTTCGAGTAGTCGGGGCTCTGCTCGCCACCGATGTGCAGGCAGCGCGTATCCCCATCGTGAAACAGCACGACATCGCGGGACTGGATATTGCGGTTGAACGCGAACGGCAGATACACCACCGGGTACTGCAGACCCTTGCTCACCCACACCGTCATGATCTGCACCGCCGCCGCATCGCTGTCCAGGCGCCGGTTGCGTTCGGTTGCGCCACTTCGCTCTTCGCGCTGGGTGCGCAGCCAGTCCCGAAGGGCGGGCAAGCCGAAGTGCTCGCGATGCGCGGTGTCGTGCAACACCTGCGTCAGGTGCGCCAGGTCGGTCATATGGCGTTCGCCGTCGCGCCATGACAGCACCCGCGTCCCCATCCCGCTGAGCTGTGCGGCCTCGAAAACGGCTGCGACGCCACGTTCACGGGCGTGGTCGGCCCACTCGCGCAGGATGTCGGCGATCCGGTCGGTCAGGGTGTCACCCTCGGCGGCAAGGGTTTCGGTGGTCTCGCCGAAGAACATGGTGGTCGCCGCTGCGCGCACCAGCCCGGAGCGGTGCGGTTGGTCGAATGCCTCAAGCAGGCACAGCCAGTCGTCGGCCGCCGGTGAGCCGAACACGTCGGAGTCGCCGGTGTACACGGCGGGGATGCCCGCCGCGGCCAGCGCGTCGAAGCACACCCGGCCGTCCCGGTGCGTCTCGACGATGACCGCGATGTCGCCCGGCCTCAGCGGCCGGTCGCAGAAGGTTGCGCCGCTGGCCAGCAGTGCGGCGATGTCGGAGGCGAGGTCTTCGCTGATGTGAGTGCGCAGCCGGTCCATCGTGATGACGCGATCCTGCTTGGTGCGCAAGGTATCTCGTGAAACCACCCGCAGTCGGAACGGCTCGTTGTGTGGGGCGCCTTTGAGCCGGTGCTCCTTGTGGTTGGCCGCCACTTCCCGTACGACGATCCTGGTGTCACCGAGCTGGGCGTCGCGCATGACCGCCTGAAGGCTGTCGACCAGCGGGGCATCGCTGCGCCAGTTGGTGCCGAGGGTCTGACGGTCGCCCGCGGAGTCGGCGGCGTGCAGATAGGTGACGATGTCGCCGCCGCGGAACGCATAGATCGCCTGCTTCGGGTCGCCGATCAGGATCACCGTGCAGTGCCCCGAGAACGCGCGGTCGATCACTTGCCACTGCACCGGGTCGGTGTCCTGGAACTCGTCGACCATGACGATGGACCAGCGTCGTTGCATGCGGGCCCGGGCCGGGGAATCGGCGGCCTCCAACGCATTCGCGAGCCGGGACAGCAGGTCGTCGTAGTGCAGGATGCCGAGCTTTCGCTTGCGCTTCTCCAACTCCGCGCACACGGCCTTCGCGAAGTCGACCCGGACCGCGGGCTCGAAGCCGGGCGGCGGGTTCAGTGGCCGCAACTCGGTGTGGGCGCTGCCGACGACCTCCCGCGCGAGAGCCAGTGCCTGATCGCGGGTGAGCGGTGGATCGTCTTTCTGCTGGCCGAAGTGCGCCAGGTACAGGTCGTCGACGATCTCGGTGACGACATCGTCGAGGCTCTCGACCAACTGCACACCGGCATCGGTATCACCGGCCACACCAAGCGATTTCAGTACCAGCTGGCAGAACTGGTGAGTGGTGGCGATCGTCGCCGCGTCGAATCCCGCCAACGCGTCACGCAGCCGCAGCTTGCGCTCGGCCAACTCGTCGGGTTCGCCGTCGAGCAGATGTGTGACGAGGTCGTTGTAGTCGCCAGACCGATCGTCGAACGCCAGCAGCGCCTCGAGAATCTGGCTGCGTACCCGCTCACGCAACTCCTGGCTGGCCGCCCGCCCGAATGTGATGAGCAGCATCTGGTCCAGCGTCGCCACCCCCTCGGCGACGTAGCGGGTCACCAGGCCCGCGAGTGCAAACGTCTTGCCGGTGCCCGCACTGGCTTCCAGCACGGTCGTGGTCGGTCGCGTGGGCAGCGGGCCCAGCAGGTCGAAGGGCGGCATGTCCATCAGTCGGGATCCCTTTCGGCCGACAGCATCGGCAGCCACAGCCGCGCCGCGTAGTCGGGCAGTCCGGCGGCAACCAGATCCTCGAGCGAAAAGCCCGGGCCCCACACCCGAACGTGAGCGGGCTCGGCGTCCTCGCCGGGATACTTGCCGGTCTTCCACCGCCACCCGGCTTCCCGCAGTGGGGCACCGCGATGGTGTTCGGTCTCCGCCCACGCATAGGACGTCTTGAGGGGCAACGGAATCGGGGCACGTCGGCCCGCGTCGTACATCGTCACGAGATCATGCAGAGTGTCGAGCGCCGACTCCGGCGGGCCGAGCAGCCGCTCCCGAGGCGGGCCGGACCGCTTGGGTCGCCCGATGCAGACGGCCGTCCACTCGCGGCCCGGATACTGGGCGGTCAACGCCACCAGGCGAATCCACGACTCGAGCAGGTGCCGGCCATCCAGCTTCGAGTACGTGACCGCGACCAGCCGGTCACCGTACAGCCGCGGGACGGTCCCCGTGACGCGTCGGCTGCCCACGTCGATGTCGACGTCATAGGCGTCGGGTTCCTGGGTGCGGTGTCGTTTGGCGGCGGCGGCGAGCGCGTCGACCTGCACGCAGATCTCGGTCGCCGTGCGCCACCCCAGCTTGCCCGGCGGCAGTGAGCCGCGACGCCACTCCGCGGCCCTCGCGGATTCCGGCGTCATGCCGCGCAGCATGTCGTCGAGCATCCGGTCGCCGACCTTCCACTCCTGCAGCGCGTCGATCTCGACGGGCATGGCGTCTTCGACGGCGTCGACATCCCACGGCAGCGTGTAGTCCAGCGCGCGGAAGAACCCCTTGACCGGATCCTTGAAGAAGCCGATCAGGTCATCGAGCGCTATGTCGTCCGGCGGCGGTGCCGGCAGCGGCCGGCCGATCAGGCGCGGACGGTCGCCGCGATGGCCCGCAGCTACCTGTGCCACGGTCAGCGCCGTCGGGTCAAATGTGAACGGTCGACCCGCAGCCATGCCGAGCGCACCGGGCGTCACGTTGCGAACATCGAACGGCTGCAACGGATGTTCAACGAGAACGCGAGCGCGGACCTTCTTCGATGTGGTGGCATCAAGCGTGTCGAGCAGTTCGACGAGAGGTACCGCAGGCGGTTTGCGTTGTCCGGAGTACTCGTTGGCGCCGGTGTAGGTGATGACGAGCTTCTCGGTCGCCGCGCCGATGGCATCGAGCAGGAGTTGCCGGTCCTCCGAACGGATGTCGCGTTCACCGGTCATCGGATCGCGGGCCAGCACATCGTCGCCGTCGACCACGCCGAGCCGGGGGAAGACTCCGTCGTCGAGCCCGACCAGGCAGACCACCCGGTGCGGGACGGACCGCATCGGCACCATCGTGCATACCGTCAGCGTGCCGGTGCGGAAGTTCGCGCGCGTGGGCCTGCCGGCGAGGTGACGGTCCAGCAGCGCCTTGATGTCGGGCAGCCGCATCAAAGTGTCGGCATGCGGACCGGCCTTGGCGAGCACGTCGTTGAACTCACGCTCGACCTGGCTGGACTGCCACAGGTCGGCGTCGGGTACCGCGGTGAGCGCCGTGATGCCGGTCGACAACGCGCTGAGCCATTCATTCAGTGGCCGTGCGCCGGAGAGTGATTCGACACAGGTGTGCAGGCGCTCGACGTATTCGGCGAGTCGCCCCGCCAGCTCGATGCGGTTACTGCCGACGTCGTCGAGGGGGAGCGTGGTGTCCAGCCACGCATGCGAGTCGTCGGACATCGCCACGCCCGCCAGCACCCGGTCGATACCGAAACGCCAAGTGTTCTGGAGGAAGTCGACGCCATACGGGAGCCGGTGGGCCCGGTCGAAACCCCAGCGGATGTTCGCCTCGCGGACCCAGTCGGCGATGGCGTCGAGGTCGTCGTCGCTGAAGTTGAAGCGGGTACGCACGGGATCGGCCTCGGCGAGATTGAGGACCTCGCTGGCGGTGGCACGCCCGCCGGCGAGTGCGAGCAGCTGCGACGCCACACCGAGCAGCGGATTGGTCTGCGTCAGTGCGCGATCGGCGAGCTTGACGCGGAGCCGATGGGCCGGGTGCGCGCCGTCGACCACATCGCCGAGGCCGAAGCCCGCGACGATCAGCGGCGCATAGGTCTCGATGTCGGGACACATGACCAGGATGTCGCGTGGCTCGAGGGTGTCGTCGTCGGCGAGCAGTCCGAGCAGTACTTCGCGCAGGACGTCGATCTGGCGAGCGGGGCCGTGGCAGCTGTGCACCTGCACCGAACGGTCGTCGGCCACCAGCGTGCGGCCCTGCGGGCGAACGATGTTGGCGGTGATGTCGGATTGCAACCAGCCCAGCAGCGTCTCGGGATGGGTGCCGCCACCGAGATATTCGTCGGTCTTCGCCTCGGCAGGCAGGCCGCGCTGCAGTTCACGTAGATCGCGGCCGAGCGTCGCCAGCAGCGGATGGTGGACCAGTCGGTGGGTGGTGTCCTCGCGGCGGGGGATGGGTCCCCGGTCGTTGGCGAGCGATGTCCACAGCTCGTCGCTGGGGTGCGGCAGCCACAGGTGAAGATCGTGGTGGGTGGCCAGCGCGTCGAGCAGCTCGATCTCGGTGCTCGGCAGCCGGGTGTGGCCGAACAGCGAGATGCGCTGCGGCAGTTCGGTCGGGGACTCCTGCAGTGTGGCAACGGTTTTGGCATGGCGAATATGCGGTGGGTCGGCGTCGATGCGGCTGACCAGGGCACGCCACAGCGGTGGCTGCCAGAGCAGATCGTCATCGATGCCGCCGTCGGTGCCGCTCTCCCAGTCGACGAGCAGTTGGGGGCGCTGGCGGGCGTAGGACGCGAAGAGACCGGCGAGCCGTCGGGCGACGGAGTAGCGCCGACCCTGCCGCAGTTCGCGCTCGTCGCCCGTCTCGAAGTGGCCGAGGTGCGTCGAGAGGGTCTTGCACCAGTCCTGGTCGCAGCTCTCGTCGATGACGTCGAGCAGCGGCCAGACCATGGCGTCGGGCGACCAGGGATCGTCGCGGTCGGTGCCGCGGATTTCGGCGATCAGCGAGTACGGGCTGCGGAAGGAGATGCCGGCGCAGACGCCGTCGGCGCCCTGGCCGCGGCCGAGAACGTGCGAGAGCCGCTGACTCAGCCACCGTTCGACGCCCTTGGCCGGGACGATGACGACTTCCTCGGCGAAGGGATCGGGCAGGGGGTCCGATAGCAGCGCGCCGAGGCCGTCGGCCAGCAGATCGGTGCGCTCAGCACGGTGCAGGTGCAGTGCCATCACCGTCCACCTTAAGAGAGCGAATGGCGTGGCTGCGGGCTAGTTGCCGTTGTTGCGCCGGATAATCAGGTCCTTGAGTTCGGCAATGTGCTCCTCGACCGTCCGAAAGCCGGCTCGTGTGTCCTGTCCGAGGTTGGCGAGGCCCGTCTCGACCGCCGTCAGCCGCAGCGAATGCTCCCGCTGATTTGCTCCCAGAGCATTGACCGCTGACAGCACCGCGCGGTAGTCAGACTGCGAGGCCTCCAAGGCCGCAACTCGCGCCTCTAGATCCTCCAACGTGGCCATCACTGCATCCTATGTCGGCGACGGCGGCGTGGCCGTCGGAAGCTGCGAGGTTGTGGATAGCTCGATCGTCAGACCAGCACGATCCGGTCGCCACCCTCGACCTGTCGCCTCAACTCGTCGACGACACGGCCGAGCTCGTCGACCATCCAGCTGTCCAGGTCCCGCTCCCGGTAGGCATCGAGCAGGCCGTCGTAGTACCAGAGGTGGTGGCGCGGGTTCTTCACGGTGAAGCGCTCCCACAGGGTGGGGCCGTGTTCGTGGTAGTCGCGCAGCATCGACCGCGCGTTGTCGAGCTTGTCGGCCACCGAAACCAACAGGGTGTCCGTGCCGACCTCACCGAGATGCTGGATGTAGGCGGTCTTGCGTTCACGCCACGGCGGCTTCGGCTCTACGTCGGTGTCGCTGCACTCGTCGACGATGCGTGCGACGTCCGCACCGAAGTTCTTCCGGATCTCATCCAGGGTCGGCGGTCCACCGGCGTCTTCGACGCAGTCGTGCAGCAGCGCCGCGATGGCCTGCTCCTCGGACCCGCCGTCGTTGATCACCAAGCCCGCGACGGACAGCAGGTGCCCGAAATACGGAATGTCGCCGCCCTTGCGTACCTGGTTGTGGTGCTTGAGTTCGGCGTACACGAGCGCCTTGGAGAACTGACCGGTCAGCTTCGGTGTCGAGGTCTGTTCACTCACGTCGTTTCCTCCCTACAAACCGACCATAGCCGCGGGGGGTGACATGGGTTGGTGCCAACCTCTGCGCGACAAAGTCGCTCACCTACTACCGCCGAGTCCGATTTCAGCGACAAAGTCGCTGTGAGACATCCCAGCTTTTTAGTTGTCAAGCGGCGGCGGGCAGGCGGTGTGCCCAGGCGGTGTCTTCGTTATAGGGCGTGTGGTGGCGTAGGCAACCGTGCAGGATTCCGACGAGTCGGTTGGCCAGAGCGCGCAGTGCTTTGTGGTGGGTGTCGCCGGCGGCGCGGTGGTGGTCGTAGAAGGCGCGGGCACCGGGGCTGCATTTGAGGGTGGCGAAGGCCCAGCGGTCGAGCGCGTCGTAGAGCCGTCGGTTACGCACGTGTCGGGCCAGGACGGCACGTTTTCGGCCAGAAGCCACGGTTACCGGTGAGGTTCCGGCGTAGTTTTTGCGACACTTAGCGTCGGTGAATCGGTTCGGGTCGTCCCCGAACTCACCGAGCACCCGGGCGCCGAGGATGACACCGAGTCCTGGCAGGGAGAGGTAGATGTCGGCGTCCGGGTGCGTCCTAAAATGCTCAGCCAGTTCGGTTTCCACCGCGCTGATCTGATTGGTCAGCTCGACCACGATGTTCACCGAGGCGCTGGTGGCGGCCCCGTAGGCTGCCGTCACGGCTGCAGGTGCGTGCAGCTGCTGGCCGCGCAGCAGGGCCTGGATCTCACGGGCGCGTTCATCGATACCGCGTTGGCGCCCACCCGCTTTGAGCGCTGCGGCGATCTTGCTCAGGCTTAGCCGGGCACCCTGACCCGGCGTGGGGGCACGGCCCAACACCGCCAGAGCATCGCGGTCGCGATCACGGTCGCCGAGATTGGGGAACGCCTGCAACGCCGCCGGGTAATACTCCAACAACCCCGCACGCAACATGCTGATCTGACGTGCTCGAGTCCAGATCAGATTCTGATGTGCCCGCGCCAACACCTTGATCGACTCGGCCTGATCGCTGTCTCCGACCAGAAGGCGATGGTTGTGCCGATCGGTGCGTACCAGGTCGGCCAACAATTTCGCATCGGCGCCATCGGATTTCGCCCCCGAGACGCTGTGTCGATCACGGTAACGCGCGACCGCCATCGGATTGATCGCATACACCTGATAGCCGCTGGCGGCCAACGCGCCCACCCACAGACCGTGGTCTTTCTCGATCCCCACGATCACCTCGCCGGGATCTTCGCCATGGGCAGCGATCATCTCGTGCAGCCGCCCGATACCGGTCAACCCTTCGGGGAGTCGCCGAGCCGCGAACCGAGCGCCCTCCTCATCCATCAAGTACACGTCGTGATGGTCTTGGGCCCAGTCATCGCCGACAAACAACATCACCTCACCCTTCCTCCTCGATCTGTGGTGGCACAGCCACCCTGTCGAGCCTGAGGCACCCAGTTGCGACCTAATGGATAAGTGCTCAAATCGGCACGACATCCCAGTAGCACTACAGGTGGCCACCAACTGGCCGGGGCGCGATCTCTACAGTAGGAATCAACGACCGTTCCAGGTTGGCAAAGTGCTCACCGGCCAGCGGCTCACCCAATCAGCGTCTCGCCAACACCCTCGAAAGTTCGCCAACGACGCGCCGATCAAATCCCATTAGGTTGGCAACTCGAGAAGTGCCTCCCGGAGAGGAGAAGTGCCTCCTGCAGAGGAGACCCGGCGCCGAAATCAGCCTCGCGAGACCGAGTTCGACCCGCTGTTGTTGATCTCCGGATCGCCCGAGAGATAGATGATTTCGTTGTCGAAGCCCGACGCACCGATCACATCGGCGCTGTCGACGGTGATCTTGTTCTCGACACCGGAGACGCTGACGTTGCCGCAGTGTCCGGTCAACGTGACCGTGTTGTTGACGCCACTGATGCTCACATCGCCGTCTTTGCAGACCACCGTCTTGGTCCCGTCAATGCCCGAGACGCTCGCCGGGGTGCCCGGCGTCGCGGTCTGTTCCGTCTCGCCGCGCGGAATCCCCGGAAGGTCCGGAATGCTCGGAAAAGAGATCGAGGGTGGGGTGTAGGTCGGCGCGCCGCCCGGGCGGTCGACGGATCCGCCGCCACCGGCGATGCCCGAGTCCTCGATGGCCGACGACACGTTCCACACGACCGCGGCGATGCCCCCGAGGACGACGAAAACGACTGCGATCACCCCGATGATCAACAAGGCGGGGACGCTCGACTTCTTCTTGACCGGGGCGTATTGCGTGCCGAACGGCGGCTGGTACGGGTCGCCGTAGGGCTGCTGGTTGCCGTACTGCGGCGGCGCGGGATACACCGGCGGTGGCAGCTGCGGCGGGATGTCGGTGCCCAGCTCCCGAGCCCCGTACGCGGCCGCCGACTGCTCGAGCTGGCGGATCCGTTCCTCGGGGTCTTCCGGGGAGGTCATGCGCAGATATTCGCATATCGCAACCACATGTGGGCCTCGAAGCAACCACGCCGGGTACTTTCTTTAGCCATGCCGGGTAAACAACCGAAGCAGCCGCCGCCTCGGTGGATGGCGATCGCGTTGACAGTGTTCGGTGTGGCATTGCTTGGCGCCATGGTGGTGTTCGTGGTGAAGCCCAGGTTGCCGGGGTCCACGCCGTCGTCAACCGAGGCCTCTGCGCCCAGCTCACCGGCCCCCACCGCGCTCGCGCCGCCGGGGTGCAGCGACGCCAAAGCCCTCGTCGACACCTTGTCCACCCGCGACAAACTGGCACAGCTCCTCATGGTCGGCGTGACCGGTGCCGAGGACGCCCGCGCCGTGGCGGCCGACCACCACATCGGCGGCATCATGATCGGCAGCTGGACCGACCTCTCAATGCTTCAGGACGGCTCCCTACCCGGGATCGCCGCCTCCACGAGCCCGCTGCCGCTGGCAGTCAGCGTCGACGAGGAAGGCGGCCGGGTGCAGCGCCTTGCGCCCATCATCGGCTCGCAGCCTTCGCCGCGCATCCTGGCCGCCACGACATCGCCAGACGAGGTCTACAACATCGCCCTCGAACGCGGACGTGCGATGAAACAGCTTGGAATCACAGTCGATTTCGCGCCGGTGGTCGACGTCACCGATGCGCCCGACGACACCGTCATCGGCGATCGGTCGTTTGGCTCCAATGCCGAAACCGTGACCACCTACGCCGGGGCGTACGCGCGAGGCCTGCGTGACGCCGGACTGCTTCCGGTGCTCAAACATTTCCCCGGACATGGGCACGGCTCGGGCGACTCGCACACCGGCGGCGTGAGCACCCCACCGATCGAGCAACTGCAGGCCGACGACCTGATCCCGTACCGGACGCTGACCACCCAGCATCCCGTCGCCGTGATGCTCGGTCACGTGGTGGTGCCTGGCCTGACGGGCACCGATCAGGCCAGCCTCTCCAAGCCCGCCTACGACCTGTTGCGGTCCGGGGGCTACGGCGGCCCGCCCTTCACCGGCCTGGTGTACACCGACGACCTGTCCAGCATGGCCGCGATCACCGATCAGTACGGCGTGCCCGAGGCGGTGCTGCGTTCGCTGCAGGCCGGTGCCGACGTCGCGCTCTGGATCACCACCGATGAAGTCCCCGCGGTATTGGATTCACTTGAGCAGGCGGTTAATTCGGGTCAGCTGAGCATGGACCGCGTCAACGAGTCGGTGACGCGCGTGGCGGCGTCGAAGAACGCGACGCCCAACTGCGGAGGCTAGCGGGGCAGTCGACCGTTTGCCACGGCGCGATAGCGGCAATCCAGAGACCATGCTGGGAAAGCTGCGATCCACCGTCATCGACTGCCGGGACCCGCGACGGCTGGCCACCTTCTACGCCGGCGTCCTCGGCGGCAGCGTTCACGAGGAGGACGACACCTGGGTGGTGCTGACTGATCCCGCGGGACGCCGGCTCGCCTTTCAGCTGTCGCCACAGCACGATCCGCCGCAATTTCCCGATCCGCACGGTTCGCAGCAATTTCACCTTGACATTGCCGTCGACGCCGTCGACGACGTCGACATCGCCGAGCGTGAAGTCCTCGCGCTGGGCGCGACCCGAGTGGCCGACGCCGACGAGGACGACCGCTTCCGGGTGTACCGCGACCCGGCGGGTCACACCTTCTGTCTGGTGTGGGGAGTCGACGATTAGCAAACGTGACAAAGGCCTTGCATGGGACGTAGCGGACCCCTCACCAGGTTTCATCGCCATCGGGAGTGGTCCCGCGGGGGTGAGCGCAGCGGAGACGTTCCGCAGCAAGCACCCCGGCATTCCCGTGCGCATCCTCACCGTCGACCCCGCGCTGCCGTATGCCAAGCCCCCGCTGAGCAAGGGCTATCTGTGCGGGCGCGAGGACAAGCGCGACTTGCACAGCGCCGGTTGGTTCGACCGCAACAACGTCGACCTCATTCGCGGCATCACCGTCGACCACATCGACACCGAAGGCCAGGAAGTGGTCACCGCTGGCGGGCAGCGCTTTCCGTACTGGCACCTCGTCGTCGCGGCGGGGGCCACATCGATCAAGCTGGATATCCCCGGCGCCGAGACCGCGCTGAGCCTGCGTTCGTTCGGCGACGCGGTCGCGCTGAAGATGGCGGCCCGCTACGCGGACTCAGCGGTCGTGATCGGCGGTGGCCTGATCGGCTGTGAGGCCGCCGTCTGCCTCGCGGCAAGGGGCGTGGAAACCGCGCTCGTGGCAGCGGAAGCCGTTCCCCTGCAACGCCGTTTTGGGATCGAGGCCGGTGAGCGCGTGGTGAAGATCCTCGCCGACAACGGCGTCGGCTTCGTCGGTGAGACCGCCGTGACCGAGATTTCAGACTCGAGTGTGGTGTTCGACGACGGCACAACGGTCCAGGCCGACCTCGTCGTTTCAGCGACCGGTGTGCGGCCTGACATCAGGCTGGCCGAATCGGCGGGATTACAGACCCGCGACGGGCGCATCGTCGTCGACGAGCACATGCACGCTTCGGCGCGCAACGTCTACGCCGCCGGTGACGTCGCACTCGCTCACAACGTGACCGCCGGAAGGCGCATCCGCGCCGAGCACTGGCGCGACGCCGCGCAGGAGGGTCTGGTCGCCGGACTCACCGCCGCTGGCTTCTCCGCTGCCTGGGATCAGGTGCCCGGATTCTCCTGCACCATCGGCGATTCGGTTCTCAAGTACCGTGGCTGGGGTAGCTACGAAACGTGCCGACTGGTCGACAACCACAACGGGTTCACGGTCTGGTACGAGGCCGACGGTGACGTCGTCGGCGTGCTGACGCTGAACGCCGACGAGGACCATCAGCGCGCCGGAGAACTGCTGCGGGCCTAGCGCTACAACCAATCCTTGCGCTTGAACGTCCAGTACAGGACGAGCACCAGCAGCACGATGATCGATGTGCTGGTGACGAACCCGCCGACGGTTTCGATGCCGGGGTAGGTCACGTTCTGCCCGTAGAACCCGGTGATCGCTGTCGGCACCGCGATGATCGCCGCCCAGCCGGTGAGTTTCTTCATCACCGTGTTCAGCCGCGCATCCTGCAGCGACAGGTTGGTCTCGAACACCGTGGTGATCATGTCCCGCAACGATTCTGTCCACTCCGATGCCCGCAGCACGTGGTCGTACAGGTCGGCATACAACGGATCGAGTTCGGGTGAGGTCTTGGCGTCCAGCCTGCGGTGCTGAATCGAGTTGACGACCTCGCGCATGGGCAGCACCACCCGCCGCAACTCGACCAGATCTTTGCGCAGCCGGAACGTCGTTCGCTGTATGCCTTTTCGTGTGTTGTTCTCGAACAGGTCATCCTCGACCGACTCGATACCGTCGTCGAGGGCCTGCACCGCGTCGAAGTGACTGTCGACGACGACGTCGAGCAGCCCGTGCACCAGCGCCCCCACGCCGTGCTCCTGGCCGCCCAGCTCGTCGAAACGCTGTGATACGGCGTCGATGTCGAAATGTGGCGACAGCCGCACCGTGATCAATCCGCGCGGCAGCACGAAACCCGAGATCCGGTGAACGTCGAGAATCGACTCGGAGTCGTCCTCCGGAAGCGGGTCCTTGACCGCCACGCCGTACACCGTGAAGAAGGTGTGCGAGCGGTAGACGACGGCCTTGGTGCGCTCGGCGTCCGCGATTGCGTCCTCCACCGCCCAGTTGTCGAGATCGAGTTCGGTCGCGAGATCCTTGAGGATCGCGTGGTCGGGGTCGTAGATGTCGCACCAGACCAGCGCGTCGTCCTCGGCCAGGTAGTCCGAGAGCGCCGTGAACTCGAAGTCGTCCTGCGGCTTGCCGTCGCGCCATACCCGGCCTCGAACGTCGGTCACTTCTCCATCATGTCAGCGACCAGTCCGTGTTCGAGGGCATACATGCTTGCCCCGATGCGGTTCGAGACGCCGATCTTGGTGTACGTCCGCTCCACGTGGTTGCGGACCGTCTTCTCGCTGAGCACCAGCTTGGCGGCGATCTCCTTGTTGCTGGCGCCTTGAGCCACCAGTCGGAGCACCTCGACCTCGCGCGCGGTCAGCCCATGCGGCCGGGCACTCGGCCTGTCGGGCGCATGACCAGAGGCATACAGCACGGCGTCGGCGGCCACCGAGTCCAGCTCGCCGTTGCGGACGCGTTCACGCAGACGGCGCGCGGCACCGGCCGGCCCGAGTGCCTCACGGTAGGGCCGCGGTTCGAGCGCACTCTGATAGCTCACCGCGCACGCCAACAAGCGGTCGGGCATCGTCAGCTGCCGCGCCGCCAGGCCGCGCGGATACCCGGAGCCGTCGAGGCATTCGTGATGATTGGTGGCCACCGCTGCGACGTCTTTGAGGCCCGATACCCGCGACAGGATGCGCTCGGACAGATACGGGTGCAGCCGCATCCGCTCGAACTCGGCCAAGGTCAAATCGCTTGATTTGGACCAGATCTGGTTCGACACCCCGATGCGGCCGATGTCGTGCACCCACGCCGCTCGGCGGGTCAACGTGACGGCATCGTCGTCCAATCCGGCGGAGACGGCGGCGTCTGCCGCCAGCTGGGCGACCGCCCGCGAATGCCCCAGGGTGAAGGGGCATTTGAGGTCGACGAAATCGCCGAGCGCCACCAGGAGCGCGTCCAGTGACGGGCCGTCCAGGCGGGCGTTGCGGTCCGGCGCGTGTTGGAGCGCGGTGGCCCACACATCGCCGGCCGACGGCACCGCGAGCACCCCGGACGGGTCGGCGACGAACGCGTCGACAACGGCGGGATCGAACTGCCCACCGCGGCGGCTGCGAGCCATCGCGACCGCACCCTCGGTCCCATACTCGCGCTGATGCACCTCGACCATGTCGGCGAGCTGGGCTACCCGCATCTCGATCGGGATGGCCTCGCCGGACGCCCCGGTCGGCAGGCCGCCGCCGTCGAAGCGTTCGAAGGTGAACCGCAACGCGCTCTGCACGTCGTCGGACAGACCGATCCGTTGGGCCAGTAGTGCCGCCGAGGTGCAGTGCGAGTGGATGAGCTGCGAAATATGGCCTCGCGCATTGGCATACAGCGTTGCCGCGGTCTTCAGTCGCGACAGCAGGGACTCGCCGTGGCCGATGTTGGTCAGCAGGAAGCGCTGATACGGCAGCCCCGACCAGTCGACGAGATACGAGCCGCGGCGCACGGCGATATCGTCGCCGAACCACCGCGCATACTCATGGGAGTCGGCGTGACAGCCGATCCACATGATCAGCGTCGAGTAGTAGATGCAATCGCGCTGCGATGCAGTAAGTCCCAGACGGTCGGCGATCCGCGTCGCGATCAGTGCCGACCGCAGCATGTGTTCGGCAGGCTGCCCCAACCCGAGGTCGATCGCCACCGACAGCGCCGCCAGTACCTCCGCACGGGTCGGAAGGTCTGGCGGCGCCTGCGGGGAGGACATGTGCCGATTCTGCGCTAGCGTCATCGGTTGGTCAGCTGGATAGGTCAAGACGGTCGCCGTCGCGATGCCGCGCGACGTCGAATGCCTCGAAACGGCCCTGTGCGACGACGCAGATGCCGCGCTGGGGGAGCTGGAAGTCCGCGAGGTTGCCCTGCACGGGATGCGGTCCGATGGGCCCGAGATCCTCGCCGTGCACGACGGCGCTCGAGTCGGCGACCGCCCACACCCGTCGCGGGGCGATCCGGAACTCTTGACCGTTGGGCAGGTTGCCGGTCAGCTTCACCCGGCCGATACCCAACAGCGGCCCGACGACGGGGCCCATCGCGGCGAGCACCTTGCGGCTTCGCGACATCGCATCCGGCATTCGCGATGCGATGGCGCTCATCAGTCGCGTCGCGGGCGTGGCGGTGATGTCGACGCGCCAATCCAGCACGTCGTCAATGGAAATCGCGAGGCACCACGGCGTGACCCAGCGCGACTTGATGTCGCAGACAACCGGGTCGACGGGGGTGGCCGAGCTGAAGTAACGCGAGCAGCTCTGCGCGCCGGGCGTGGTCGCGTAAAACGTCCATACGCCGTCGGGGGTGCGATGCCATACCGACAGATAGGCGGGGGAGAAGGACGTCGCGGGAAAGTCGCGGAAGGCGAGGTAGTGCCTGCTGGCGAAGGGCAGGCCCATCACGCCGAAGCCGACGACGCGTTCCTCGTCTCCGTCGGGCAGGGGCAGATACTTGGTGGCGGACGCGGCCGCCTGGGGTGTGGAAGTCATGCCGTCAACGTTTGTTGACGGCCTGCGCAGGCACATGGGGCAATTGCCCCAAGTTCGGGCGGCGGGGGGCGGGCGGCGGCAGTTATACCGGCTCCGAATGCCGGCTCGGGGTATGTGGTCCACGTGCCAACCTCGAAGCGACAAAGTCGCTGTATTTGGTTTCGGCCGGTAGTAGTTGAGCGACAAAGTCGCGCGTACGTTGGCAGCTTTATATATGGTCTCAGCGGGCGTAAGCGTCCAGGTCCGGGAGTTCGAGCTGGTACGTGAGAGAAGAGGCATGGCTAACGTTATGGCTGGAACCAATCGATACCGAACTCGGCGACGAGCAATCCCGGCGCTACTGAGCCTTGTGCTGCTTTCCGGTTGTTCGACGGATCAATCCCCGCCGAGCACAGGCACTTCGGCCGCCCAGACGCCCACCACTTCTGCGGCTGACACAGCGCCAACGCGGGCGACAAACGTCGCCGGGTTGGCGACGCAAGACACTGGCCCGCCTGCCGCGAACTCATTCACGGTGTATTCGAATTGCCCTGAGAGCTCGACTAATCCCACGATCTATGAGGGTCGGGTCTTTAACACGCGCACTGGCATCAACATGCCGATGCCGCCCGTGCCGGTGCCCGCGGGCGATGTATTGGAGCAATTCGCGTGCGTCGTCACATCGACCGCTGATGGCAATGTTCTGGTCACTTATGCCTTCACGGCGACCACACCGTCTCAGGGTTTGACGCTCGAGACCAAGTACACCGAAATCAGCATGGTCGATGCCGCGTCGAAAAAGACGGTCGCGACATTGCGCCAACCAGCGCCGCTGGACTCGTACGGTCTGCGCCCCGCCGCCGACGGCGGGGTCTACTTCGCCGAACAAGACCGGTTCGACCTACAGATAATCGCAGTCACCTCGCTGGAGCCCGGCACGCTGAAGCAGCGAGCGCATCTGCGAGCCGGGCAGTTTGAGCAGATCTACGTGACAGACGACGGATATGCCGCCACGCGCAACACGGGAACTCACGTCGTGAGCCCCGTAGAGGTCTATGACCAATGGCTGGTGGAATTTTTCAGCGGAGTCGACGGTTCGAAAATCGGCGAGTTCGCCAATGTCGTCGCCACCGATATGCAGGTGGTTCCCCGGGGCTTCTTGATGTACCACGGAGGCGGAGAGCCTGCTGCACCTGGCGTATTTTTCTTCGATATGTCGGCCAAGCAGGCCGTCGGTCCCGTTGCGCCTTCGTTGGAAGATGTTTCGTCCTACGGTGATCTGCTGATGCTGAAAGGTAGTAGGGACGTCGACTATCTCACGGTCTATGACGTGGCCCGCAAGAGCGAAGTCTTCAGTTTCAGCGAGCAGCAAATCAACGGTTTGAAAATCGATCTGAGCAAGACTTTTCTCGGCGCGCATTTTCTTTACGTCACCAATGAATCGGATAATCCCGTCATCGACTTGAACACGTCCCAACCGGTCCATTCGGGGTGGTCGCTGGTTCCCTTGAGTCAACTCAAGGACGGCTGGGTCCTGATCTGGCCGGAGGGTCCGGGTAAGGATTTCGCGCTACAAGGGTTGTACCCCGACACGTTAAAGGTTGCCCGGGGAACGTCTGGAGACTACGACGGGCCCTGGTTCTGAGCCTGGGGCCGAAAGCCCGCCAGCAGCGACTCGACGCCCAGCTTCCATCGTCGCTCGACCGACGGCCCCGACGGGCCGAGCCAGCGGCCCAACTCCTGCACGGCCAATCCCTGCGCCAACGCGAGCAATACGTGCGCGATGTCCGTGACATCGCCGGCCAGCAGTCCCGCATCGGCGCACCGCTGTATCCGGCCGATGAACACCTCGCGCACCGACGCTCCCGCCGCCAGCTCATCGGGCCCCGGTTCGAAGTCCATGAACGGCCGCGAGAACATCACCTGCGCCAGCCTCGGATAGGCGCGGCAGAAGAGCCGGAACACCGGCACCAGCCGTTCCAGGTCGTCGAGTGGATCGCCGGTCACCGGCACCTTGGCCAGCTCAGCACCGAGCAGCCGGAAGCCCTCGAAGAACATCGCCCGCACCAGGCCGGCCTTGTCGGTGAACAGCTCGTAGACCGCCGGCACCGAGGTGCCCGCGCGCTGCGCCACCCGTCGCGTCGTGAACCCCGAGAAACCCTCGGAGGCCAGCGTCGCTACCGCGACCTCCAGCAGGTGCTCACGAAGCTCGGGCGTGCGTTGCTTGGCCCTGGGCATCTGCGCGGCCTAGCCGAGACTGAATTCCGTTGCCAATCCGTCGATTCCGGCCCGGATCGCCTGCAACGCCGATTCGCGCGCCTTGAGTTTGGTCGCGACATGTGCGCCGGTGTGCAACTGCGCCGCCGCGGCTGCGGTGGCCTGGGCGCTGGCGAGGACCTGGTCCTTTTCGACGATCTCGTCGAGCCAGCCCGCGGTGATCGTCTCGTCGCCGACGTAGATCGATGCCAGTGCGACGCCCCGGTGAAAGGCCGCGGGCGTCAACCGCATCCGCATTATTTCGATCGCCGAGATCGGAATCGTCATCCCGATGGCCACCTCGATCGCCTGGCATTTGGTCTTCGGCTGCCCGACCCGATGGTCGCCCGACAGCAGCAGGAACGAGCCCATCGCGATCGCCGACCCCGTCGCCGCCATGATCACCGGCGCGGGGAACGTCAGGCACCGCACCGACAACTCGAAGCCGCCGGCCAACATGTTGTGGGCCGCCGTCGCGTCGCCGGACTGGAATACCGCGAGGTCGAACCCGCCGCTGAACACGCGCTCGTTGCCCGCGAGCACGACCGCTTTTGCGGAGTCCTTCTCGGCGCGGTCGAGGGCCTCGTTGATCGCGGCCTGCATGTCGGGACCCAGCACGTTGACCTTGCCGTCGTCCATGGTGATCGTCGCGACTGAATCGTTGAACTCGTAGCCAACCGGGCTGGTCATCGCCTCTCCTTTGAGTGCATCGAGATTTCAGACCGATGTTACGTAACAGTGTTACGAAAGCCAAGCCTCGTGTTGCCGGCTAGCCGAGGTCGCGCCGGTGCCGGGGCCGTCCGTTGATCACCTGGGTTTGAGCGTCATCGTCGTCGTAGTCCGCACGGTTCTCGTGAACGGGGGCCGGGTCGTGGGAGTTGTCTTGCGGCCCGGTGGACGGCACCTCGCGCAGCGGCCCGGTGAAGCTCACCTCACGCAGGGGTGCGTTGAACTGGGCTGCCCGCGGCGGAGCGTCCCGCGGCGGCGCGACTCCTGCGGCGGGCGTGTTCGCCTTAGCGGCGGACAGACGCTCGCGCATCTTGTCGGCGGCGGTGCGGACCCGGTTGATCTCGCTACGCAGGACCTCTTCACGACTTTCGCTTGCCGCATAGTGGTAGTAGGTCAGAAGGTTACGCAGCAGTTCCAGCTTCTGCTTCTCTTGCCGCGCCAAATCGTGGGTGGTCAGCAACTGCAGGCGCTCGACCGGATGCAGTGTGGCCCAGTCCAATACGGCCGCCGAGCGGAATTGGCGCCCGGCTCGCTTGGACCCCTTGGTCGTCGGCTGGTCGGAGTAGGTGACGGCGCCGTCGAAGCGGGACGCGATGGTTTCTCCGAGTTCGCGGCGGTCCAGCGCCGAATCCCACACGATCCGGAATTCCTGCGACGGCGCCAGATACGGGATCTCTGCCGGGAGGTTCAGCGGCACGATGTCGACGTAGCGATCCTCGTAGACGTTCTCGTACTTGCCGACGGTCGGAGGGTGTGCCCACTCGAATCGGATGCCGTACGCCGCGGTCTGACCGAAGTTCCTGACCACGAGTTCGACGAGATGCCAGTCGTTGGCGGCCGGCTCCATGTACATCGCCACGTTGGGCTGCATCAGCTCTTCGGCGTGTGCTCTCGCCCGCTGGTAGGCCCGCCACGCGTACACCAACGCCGCGATGAGCACCATGACGGCCACCCAGGCGGCGAGTGCAGTCCACCCGCTGGGCGATACGTCGGCCACGCTGAGTGCCCGGAAATCGACCCGTTCCACGCACCGACGTATATCACGGTCCGCCCGCGGCTACCGCATCAGAGGAATTTGCATCCGCGTCATTTGCTGGAAAACCCCAGGACGCTGGGTAAGCAGAGACGGGAGTGCCGATAGAGGTTTGTGGCAACCTTGCCGGCTTCGCCGCCCTCTCGGTCCTTCGCCGCGCCACCTCTCTCTTCGCCGCGCCCTCTTCTCCCCCTCGCCGCGGCACTCTGTCCGGAGCACTTCTCGAGTTGCCAACCTATGCGCGACTCTGTCGGCGGCGTTGGACTCCGCGGTAGTAGTTGAGCGACTATGTCGCGCATAGGTTGGCACCAGGCATGTCACCCCGCGGCTACGGTCGGGGTAGGCCGCGGCTACGGTCGGGCAACCGAACCTGCAGCGCTCAGCCGCCCATCAACATGCGCCACTGATCCAGATTGCTGGCGCGGTAGACGTAATTGGTGCGTCGCACCTCGGAAAGCGCCGCACTGGGCTCCTGCGAATACCAGTGGCCGGGAAAGACCGTCGGATCGCCGGACAGCTGTGCCAGCGCCTGCAGGCTGCGGAACATCTCGTCGACATCGCCACCGGGAAAGTCGGTCCGGCCGCAGCCCTCTAGAAACAGTGTGTCGCCCGCGACGAGCCGACCATCTAGCAGGAAGCACTGGCTTCCCGGGGTGTGGCCGGGAGTATGCAGAAGCTCGATGTCGATGTCGCCGACCTTGATCACATCGCCGTGCTGATGGTCCGTCAGTTCGCTGCGGGCGATCCCGGTGACACGTGAAACCCATTCGGCCTCAACACTGTTGACGTGTACGGGCACGCTCACCCGCTCCAGCAGTTCGGCGAGCCCCTTCAGTTCGAAGCCCATCATCGAGCCGCCGACGTGGTCAGGATGGTGATGGCTGACCAGGACGCCCGACAGGTGCATGCCGTCGGCCTCCAACGCGTCGACCAGGTCGCCAGCCGCATACGCCGGATCGACGACGACGCAGTCGCCGGTCTCGCGGTCGCCGATGAGGTAGGCGAAATTGCGCATCTGCTCGGCGATCATGTCGCCGGCGGCGAAATCCCGGCCGGAGAGCAACTGGCGAAAGTACAGGCGGTCCGTCATGGGGTTCAGACTATTCAGTCGCGTCCTATGCGCGAGTTTGACACCAGGGCTG
Source organism: Mycolicibacterium tusciae JS617 (assembly GCF_000243415.2). Next base: position 3,094,594 of record NZ_KI912270.1, on the reverse strand, counting down.
TTGATTCGAAGTGGTGCCCCACATCCACAACCCTGATGTCGATTTCGCCGTTAGCCCCAACATCGGAGTCATTCCGCAACCTTGAGCCGCACCATACGGGTGGTGCTGCTCTCGTCGAGCTCGGCCACCTCGGCGCGGGAGCGCAGGAAGTCGCTGAACGAGCGGAATCCCAGCGACTTCTCCGAAAACGACGGGTCCATCCGTTTCATCTGCGCCTTGACCGCGGAGTTGTGCAGCCAGTCGGCGTCGTCCTTCTCGTGCCCGATCCGCAGCGCCCGCTCTAGGAGTGCGGTCGCGGCGGCCTGCGGGTCGGGCGCGTCGGGTTCGGAGTCGCCGTCGGCCGCCTTCTTGCGGGGCTTCTTTTTGGGCGGGTCGGTCACCGGCACCCCGGGCAGCGCGTCGTAGGTGACGAACTCGTCGCAGGCGGCCGTCAGCGACCGGCTGATCGAACCGGTGATCCCGATGCCGACCACATAGCGGCCGAGTCGCTTACAGCGCTGGGCCAACGGGATGTAGTCGGAGTCGCCGGCGACGATGACGACGTGGGTGAGGTCCGGCAGTCGGAACATGTCCTCCACGGCGTCGACCGCCAACCGGATGTCGGCGCCGTTCTTGGCGTACGCGGCAGCCGGAAACAGCTGGACCAGGTCGACGGCGCGGCCGACGAGCTGACCCTGGTATTCGGCGTTGACGTCGGCCGACCAGTCGGCATAGGCCCGCGTCAACACCAGGGTGCCGAATGAGGATGCGAAGTCGATGATGGCGCTGACGTCGACGGTCGCCTCGGTGAGGCGGCCGGGCTTTGTGTGAAATCCGGCCGTCTTGTCGCGCTGAAACGAGCTTCGACCGTGGATCTGGTCGTACCGAGAGATGACGATGTTGTCGAAATCGAGATAGACGGCCACGCGCGGGGCATCGGATTCGGTCATCGGAACCTCGCTCTTGTGTATCAGATGTGTACAGTGAGTGTATGACGCGCACCAACGTTGACTTAGACGATGCCCTCGTTGAGAAGGTAATGCGTCGGTTCGGGGTGACGACCAAGAAAGAAGCGGTCGATTTGGCGTTGCGCCGATTGGTCGGTGAGCCGCTGACTCCGGACTTTCTGCAAAGCCTGGAAGGCGTTGGATGGGAGGGTGATCTCGACGCCTTGCGCGCGAACGGCCTCATTGACCTGGCATGATAGTCATAGACACATCGGCGTGGATTGAATACCTCCGCGCGGCCGGAACACCCGCGGCGGCCGAGGTACGTCGGATACTCACCGACAGGGCTGAGGACGTGGCGATGTGTGAGCCGGTAGCGATGGAAATTCTCGCCGGTGCCGGTGACGACGTCGTAGTCGCCAAGCTCGAGCGTCTCGTCAATGGATTGCCGTCATTGAGCTTCGACGCGGCGGTCGACTTTCGCGCTGCCGCCCAGATCTACCGGGCCGGCAGGCGGCGCGGCAAGTCCATTCGAAGTATGACCGACTGTCTGATTGCCGCCGTCGCGATACGGCACGACGCAACCGTCGTGCACCAGGACTCGGACTTCGACGTAATCGCCGAGATGACAACTCTTGACACGGCGCGCGCCGACGGGCGTTGACGCCGGGTTTGGCGAGCCAACCTCGCAGAATGTAACCTCTTTAAGGCCCACGGCACGATTGTCGGGTCAGGCCCCCTTAGCTCAGTCGGTAGAGCGTTTCCATGGTAAGGAAAAGGTCAACGGTTCGATTCCGTTAGGGGGCTCGGTGGACGGGTCGGTGCGCCGAACCGGACTATCGGGGCGGTGTAGCTCAGCTGGTTAGAGCGCACGACTCATAATCGTGAGGTCGGGGGATCGAGTCCCCCCACCGCTACAAGACGACAGAACAGTTAGGCAAAGGACAAGAAAAGTGGCCTCCAGTACAGATGTACGGCCCAAGATCACCTTGGCGTGCGAGGTGTGCAAGCACCGCAACTACATCACGAAGAAGAACCGTCGCAACGACCCCGACCGGCTCGAGCTGAAGAAGTTCTGCCCGAACTGCGGCAAGCACCAGGCGCACAAGGAATCGCGCTAGCGCGTACCAATCCGTGGGCGCTTGCCCGCGGTTGACGGATAGGTCCACTGTGTCGCTGTCGAAGCAGATCGTCGGGATGCATTTTCGCTACCCCGACAGCTACGTCGTCGGTCGGGAGAAGCTGCGCGAGTATGCCGCGGCGGTGAAGAACGAGCACCCCGCCTTCCACGATGACGCCGCCGCCTCCGAACTGGGCCACGCCGCGATCTGTGCGCCGTGGACGTTCACCTCGGTTTTCGGCTACCAGGCGCAGACAGCCTTCTTCGCCGAGGCCAACATCGGCATCAGCGACATGCAGATTGTCCAGGTTGACCAGGTGGTGAAGTTCCGCAAGCCGATTCACGCCGGCGACACGCTCTACTGCGACGTGTACGTCGACTCCGTCAAGCAGGCGCACGGTACCGACATCATCGTGACCAAGAACGTACTCACCAACGACAAAGGCGACGTTGTCCAGGAGACTTACACGACCCTCGCGGGTCGCACTGGCGAAGAGGGAGAAGAGGGTTTCAGCGATGGCACTGCGTGAGTTCGATTCGGTGAAGGTGGGCGACCAGCTTCCCGAGAAAGTGATCCCACTGACTCGGGGCGATCTGGTGAATTACGCCGGCGTGTCCGGCGATCTGAACCCCATCCACTGGGACGACGAGATCGCCAAGCAGGTTGGCCTGGACACAGCGATTGCCCACGGGATGCTCACCATGGGCCTGGGCGGCGGTTACGTCACGTCCTGGATCGGCGACCCCGCGGCGGTCACCGAATACAACGTGCGGTTCACCGCCGTGGTCCCGGTACCCAACGACGGCGTGGGTGCCGAAATCGTGTTCAATGGGCGGGTGAAATCCGTTGAACCCGAGACTAAGTCGGTGACTATCGCGTTGACAGCCACCGCGGGGGGAAAGAAGATCTTCGGCCGCGCCGTCGCCACCGCGAAGCTGGCCTGACGGATGGCTCTCAAGACCGATATCCGGGGGATGGTCTGGAAGTACCCCGACACGTTTGTCGTCGGTCGTGAGCAGATCCGTCAGTACGCAAAGGCGGTCAAGGCCCTCGACCCGACCACCCACGACGAGGCGGCTGCCGCCGACGCCGGTCATGGCGGGCTGGTCGCGCCGCTGACTTTCATGTCGATCTTCGCTGTGATGATTCAGCGCCATTTCTTCCAGCACGTTGACGTCGGCCTGGAAACCTTGCAGATCGTCCAGGTGGACCAGAAGTTCAAGTTCTACCGGCCGATCAAGCACGGCGACAGGCTGAACGGCGCGATGCACGTCGAGTCGGTCGACGAGCGGTTCGGTGCCGACATCGTCACTACCCGTAACGTGCTGACCGATGAGGACGGCACCGTGGTGATGGAGGCGTTCACGACGCTCATGGGCCACGAGGGTGACAACTCGATCGGGGTGAAATGGGACCCCGAGACGGGCCAGGTCGTCCGCACCGCTGCCATGGACAACGGACCGGCGGCGGATTAGTACGTTGCGCGGGTGGCGCGCTACACTCGCTACTCGGGGTTTTCCCAGTCCAGCGCGCTGTCCGTCGGTTTCAGATCGACCGAACGGGGAGCGCGCGAATTGTGTGAGCCCCGGACCCGGGTGGTTGTGCCTGTAGTGCCATCCTGAAGGGGCGTAGCTCAACTGGCAGAGCAGCGGTCTCCAAAACCGCAGGTTGCAGGTTCAAGTCCTGTCGCCCCTGCTCAACTGAATACTCGACAAGCGTGGACACTGGATGGTGTCCCCCAACAAAGACGAAAGGCATGCGGTGAGCGACGAGCGTGATCGTGACGGCTCCGCAGGCGCCGCCGGCGATACCGGTGACGGCAACGGCGCGGTCGTAACCCGGCCGACCCGGCCCAGCGGCAAGCGGTCGCGGCGCGTGTCCAGCGGCGAGGACGTCAGCAGCGCTGTCGACCTGGAGACCGGTACCGGAGCGTCCCCGACCAAGAACGGTTCGGGCACCGCGAAGAAAACCGCCAAGAAGCGCGGCGACGGTCCCTCGCGTAACCCGATCCTCTTTGTGTGGAACTACCTGAAGCAGGTCGTCGCCGAGCTGCGCAAGGTGATCTGGCCGAACCGCAAGCAGATGGTCAACTACACCTTGGTGGTGCTGGCCTTCCTGGCGTTCATGGTGGCGCTGATCGGCGGAGTCGATCTGGGCGTGGGCAAGCTCGTCATGTGGGTGTTCGGCTGATGAGCGCTCGCGCGAAGAAGAGAATTCGCTGACGAGTGAAGTATTGAGAGAGGACTGACTAGTGACTTCCTTCGAGGGCGATACGCCTTCGGCCGTGTCCGACGCGCTCGCAGAAGCAGCGGACCCGGCAACCGTGATTGCAGACGAGGCCGCTGAGCATCTGGAAGACAGCACAGCTGCCGAGGCTGTCGAAGACGCGGCACCTGTTGAGGCTGCGGAGTCTGAGGCTGCCGACGACGTGGACGAGGACGAAGATCCGGCCGTCGCGCTCAAAAAGGAGCTGCGCCTCAAGCCCGGCGACTGGTACGTCATCCACAGCTACGCCGGCTACGAGAACAAGGTGAAGGCCAACCTCGAGACCCGCGTGCAGAACCTCGACGTCGGTGACTACATCTTCCAGGTCGAGGTGCCCACCGAAGAGGTCACCGAGATCAAGAACGGCCAGCGCAAGCAGGTCAACCGCAAGGTGCTGCCCGGCTACATCCTGGTCCGGATGGAACTGAACGACGAGTCGTGGGGCGCGGTGCGTAACACGCCCGGCGTCACCGGCTTTGTCGGTGCGACGTCGCGGCCGTCGCCGCTGTCGCTGGACGACGTGGTGAAGTTCCTGCTGCCGCCCGCATCGGCGAAGAAGCCGGCCAAGAGTACGTCCGGGGCGGCCGCGTCGTCGGAGGCCTCGATGGAGCGTCCGGAGATCCTCGTCGACTTCGAGGTCGGCGAGTCGGTCACCGTCATGGACGGCCCGTTCGCGACGCTGCCCGCGTCGATCAGCGAGGTCAACGCCGAGCAGCAGAAGCTCAAAGTGCTGGTGTCGATCTTCGGTCGCGAAACACCTGTCGAACTGACCTTTACTCAGGTCGCCAAGATCTAAAGACAAGTTAGAAAGAATTAGAAAGAGAAGGAAACCGAACACTCATGGCCCCGAAGAAGAAGGTCGTCGGGCTGATCAAGCTGCAGATCCAGGCCGGGCAGGCCAACCCCGCCCCGCCCGTGGGTCCGGCGCTCGGCCAGCACGGCGTCAACATCATGGAGTTCTGCAAGGCGTACAACGCCGCGACGGAAAGCCAGCGCGGCAACGTCATCCCCGTGGAGATCACCGTCTACGAGGACCGCAGCTTCACGTTCGCGCTGAAGACCCCGCCTGCCGCCAAGCTGCTGCTGAAGGCCGCAGGCGTGCAGAAGGGTTCCGGCACACCGCACACCACCAAGGTCGCCAAGGTGTCTTGGGCTCAGGTGCGCGAGATCGCCGAGACCAAGAAGGAAGACCTGAACGCCAACGACATCGACGCGGCGTCCAAGATCATCGCCGGCACCGCCCGGTCGATGGGGATCACCGTCGAATAGTTCGGCCGATCCCGTGGGAGAGCTGGCATCGGCTCGCCAACCACAACTCATCAACTAGGAGACACCAATGAGCAAGAACAGCAAGGCATATCGCGAAGCGGCCGAGAAGGTCGACAAGGACAACCTGTACTCCCCGATCGAGGCCGTCCGCCTCGCCAAGGAGACGTCGTCGAAGAAGCAGGATGCGACCGTCGAGGTCGCCATCCGGCTGGGCGTCGACCCGCGTAAGGCCGACCAGATGGTGCGCGGCACCGTCAACCTGCCCAACGGCACCGGTAAGACCGCGCGCGTCGTGGTGTTCGCGGTGGGCGACAAGGCGGAGGCGGCGTTGGCCGCAGGCGCCGACGAGGTGGGCAGCGACGACCTGATCGAGAAGATTCAGGGCGGCTTCCTGGACTTCGACGCCGCGATCGCGACACCGGATCAGATGGCCAAGGTCGGCAAGATCGCCCGGGTGCTCGGTCCGCGTGGCCTGATGCCAAACCCGAAGACCGGCACCGTGACTCCCGATGTCGCCAAGGCCGTGACCGACATCAAGGGCGGCAAGATCACCTTCCGTGTCGACAAGCAGGCCAACCTGCACTTCGTGATCGGCAAGGCATCGTTCGACGAGAAGCAGCTGGCCGAGAACTACGGTGCGGCGCTCGATGAGGTGCTGCGCGCCAAGCCGTCCTCGTCGAAGGGTCGCTATCTCAAGAAGGTTGTCGTGTCGACGACCACCGGTCCGGGCATCCCCGTGGACCCGGCGGTCACCCGCAACTTCACCGAGGCGTAGTCAGCCGCGAGCTACAGTCGCCCAGTCTCTCCGTAACCACCGGCGGTGGCGCTTTGACGCGGCCAATCACACCCTGATCACAGATGTGAAACGGCCATTTAGTCGACGACGAAACGATATTGCATCGATGGTTAGTTGAAACTGCGCCGGCGGCGATCGCTGAAGAGATAGTCGAAACTGACGAATTGGGCTGTTGCGCGTCTGCTTGCCGCAGCCTGCGCCGGCATGCCGGGCTTCCTCTCAGAGGGATTGCCGCGAGTCCGTTGCGCTGCTAAGACGACTGTCTAGCTAACTTGGCGCCGGACGTGGGATCCGATAGACCTCTCGCAAACATTGGCTACCCTAAGAAACCTTTGAGTTAGGGCCACCGGTGTCTGGGACAATAACGCTTAGCCACAGAATCACGTCGCACGACGTTGGCAAACCAGTTGTGTACCTCTGCCCCAGCGGTTGTCGCCAGCAGGCAAAATGTTGGTGGCGTAAATAGTCTGCTGGTTCGGTTGCTGGTGCCATCTGCCGGTGCTAGTGTCAGCTCCTAGCGGAAAATGAGAGTTACTCCCAGGAAGAGCTGGCGCCGAGCAAACGATTTTGCGTTTGCATTGATTGCAGCTCAGGCGGAAAGGCCTCGACTTTTTCGCCGGCACGTGAGCAAGGGGGAGGATTCAGTGAGGGCACCCAGGCTCCGGGGGGATGGCCGTCCTCACCGCAGCGGGCACGATCTTCCCCGAAACGTAGGGAAACACCCGATTCCGCTGATGCCTTCCGCCGGTAGCGTTATTCATGTACCACGTGGCGCGGCTGCCACTCGAATGGCACCAACGCAATTGCGCGGTGATCTCGAATCAAACCTGGGTGGGGATCTAGGAGGGGGAGAATGCGGCGTCGCGCAGTCCTGACGGGGGGCGCGGGCTTTGTTGGCTCGCATCTTGCGGAGCGCCTCTTGGCAAACGACATCGATGTCGTATGTCTCGATAATTTCATCACCGGTTCGGCGGACAATATCGCCCATCTTCAAGGGCATCAGGGTTTTCGCCTGCTGAAGGTCGACGTCAGCGACCACATCTCTGTTCCAGGACCGGTCGACTATGTGCTGCACTTCGCCTCGCCGGCGTCCCCGGTCGATTACGCCGAGTTTCCGATTCAGACGATGAAAGCCGGTTCGCTAGGCACCCTGCACACACTGGGGCTGGCGAAGGACAAAGGCGCGCGCTATCTGCTGGCATCGACCTCGGAGTCGTATGGCGATCCGCTCGTACATCCCCAGCCCGAGAGCTACTGGGGGAACGTCAATCCAGTTGGACCCCGGGCGTGCTACGACGAGGCGAAGCGATTCGCCGAGGCGCTAACCACCTCGTACCGGACCAAGCACCGCGTCAACACCGCGATCATGCGGATTTTCAACACGTACGGCCCCAGAATGCGTCCGAACGACGGCCGCGCGATCCCGAACTTCATCAGTCAGGCGTTGTCCGGTTCTGCGATCACGGTTCAGGGTGACGGCAGCCAGACGCGGTCTGTGTGCCACGTTGACGACCTGGTCGACGGGGCGCTGCGGCTGCTGTTCTCGGACCTTTCGGGCCCGGTCAATATCGGCAACCCCAATGAGATGACGATCTTGGAGCTCGCGCATCTTGTCCGTGAGCTCACTGGGTCGGAGTCTCCGGTGGAGTTCATCGAACGTGCCCAAGATGATCCGTCCCAGCGTCAGCCCGATATCACGCTCGCGAGCACAGAACTGCGGTGGGAACCGAAAGTCGATGTGCGTGCGGGTCTGCTGGTAACGATCGCCTGGTTCCGCGACCGTGCAGAGGGGGTGCCGCAGCTTGCGCCGGCACGGATCGAGATCAGCAGTGAGCCAGAGTCGCGTCGGCATAAGGTGGCGGTCATCGGTACCGGCTACGTCGGAGCCGTCACATCCACCTGCTTGGCTTTCCTCGGCCACTCAGTAATTGGACTCGACACTGATTCGGCGCGTGCCGGACAGCTCAACAACGGACAGGCGCCTTTCCATGAGCCGGGCCTGCCCGACCTGCTGAAGTCGACGATGTCGACTGGCCGGCTGCAGTTCACAGACAACCCCGCCGAAGCACTCGTTGATGCGGAATACGTCTTCCTCTGCGTCGGTACTCCGCCGGGACCCGACGGATCACCAGATCTCACTCAGCTGGAGAGCGCAATCCAGTCGTTGGCCACTTATCTGCTGCCCGAGGCTGTCATCGTGAACAAGTCGACAGTGCCCGTCGGCTCGGGCAACTGGACCCGCACGATTCTGGAAGATGCACTCGAGGGAAATCGCAACCTGACGTTCCAAGTGGTGTCAAACCCGGAATTCCTTCGCGAAGGCTGTGCCATCGACGACTTCCTGTATCCGGACCGGATCGTCCTGGGCGGCAACGCATCTGATGTCAAACGCGTGACAGAACTTTACCAGCCGGTCCTCGATCAGTCCTTCGACGGCGGTCGACGCACCATTCACCCATCGCTGATCACGACGGAGCTTGCCTCCGCGGAAATGATCAAGTACGCGGCGAACGCGTTCCTGGCCACGAAGATCAGCTTCGCGAACGAGATCGCGCAGATGTGTGAGCTGTTCGGCGCCGACGTTCGCCAGGTACTCCCCGCCATTGGTGCCGACCACCGTGTCGGCAACGCATTCTTGAATCCTGGTGTCGGATGGGGTGGTTCGTGCTTCGGCAAGGACGTCGCGGCGTTGATCGCGACCGGCCAGGAATACGGTTATACGCCATCGATGCTGCAGGCGACCGTCGAGATCAACAAGAACCAGCGGGCAAGCGCGGTGCGCAAGCTCCAGCGAGAACTCCACATACTCAAGGGCCGCCGAATCGCGTTGTTGGGCTTGACGTTCAAGCCTGGGACCGATGACCTTCGCGATGCGCCGGCTCTGGATATTGCGCGTCGGCTGTTGGCCGCCGGTGCGGTGGTGACCGCCTTCGATCCGGTCGTAAAGTCGTTGCCCGACGAATTCAAGGCGATACGGCTGACACGCGATGTGTATGACGCGGCCGACAGGGCGGACGCGGTTGTCGTGACAACGGAGTGGCCGGAGTTCCGTCTCATCGAGGTTGATGTGCTGAGTCGTGTTATGCGCGGCAATCTCGTCTTGGACGGTCGTAATTGTCTGCCGGAGGCCAGTTTTGTGGGGTCTGGCCTGCGGCTGGTTGGAATCGGCTGGTAATGCGCGTCATCGCTTGGGGGAAGAATGAATCACTGGGGGGCAACAGAATGACCATCGAAGCGACACCGCCGAGGGCGAGCTCGACGGCAAAGACCGCTGGCCCTGCGTCGGGGTCATTGAGAGCCGAGAGCAGATCGCACCCGATGGCGCCGAGGCTCGGGCGTCGATCCCGCTATCTCCTGCAGCTCTCGGATGTGCTGACGCTGACGGCTTCCGCCGTGCTCGGCGCGGTATTACTCAGCCTCGTCAGCCCGGTGCGCGCCGGTGATCTCGGCGTCCGAAGCGTCGTTGTGACCGCCGTCGCGATGGCGGTCGCGTTACACCTGCACGGCCTGTATCGCCGACCCGCGTCGTGCCTGCGCCCCAGCGGGTGGTGGCGACCGATGGTGATCGCGCGCTGCCTACCCACTGCCGCCCTGATGGCACTTGCCGCTGACGCGTTAATCGCCAGCGGTGGTAGAGGACTGACGTTGACCGCTGCGGTCGCTATGACAGTGCCGGCGATTGCGTTGGTGCCATTCGGCCGTCGACTGATCGTCCGGATGTTCGACCCGACCGTGACCCGCATCCTGGTGATCGGAACTGGACCAATCTCCGAGCGATTGACATCGAGGCTACAGAGGTGCCCCGATACCCTTGTCGTCGGTCATGTCGACGACAATGTCACACCAGGTGCGAACTTCCTCGGCGGACTTGGCGATCTTCCCGACATCTGCGCCGCCAATGGAATTGACCGAGTCATTGTTGCTTTCCCGAATACAAGCGACGCCATCGTGCTCGAAGCGCTGCGCAAGCTCGAGGGTCAGGTGCCGGTGTCCGAGATCCCGCGCTATTTCGAGCTGCACAACTGGCGCACGGAGGCAGAGGAGCTACATGGCATCACTCTGATGCATATGCCGACTGTGTCGATGTCGACCAGCGAGCGTTTCATCAAGCGGCTCATGGACGTCACGCTCGCAACGTGTGCGCTGGTGGGCGCAGCCCCGGTGTTGCTGCTTACCGCGCTCGCGATCAAGTTAGACACCCGTGGGCGAGTGTTCTTCCGGCAGGAGCGGATTGGCCGGGCCGGCAAACCATTCCGAATCTTCAAGTTCCGCTCGATGACCGCTGACGCCTGGCAGCAGCGCGACATGGTCGCGCAGCTAAACGAGGTCGATGGACCGATATTCAAGATGGCTCAAGACCCACGAGTCACGCGGGTAGGAGCATTCATCCGCAAGACGAGCATCGACGAATTGCCTCAGCTCATCAATGTTGTTCGAGGCGAGATGTCCTTGGTTGGTCCCCGGCCGCTACCCACCGAGGAGTCGCACCGTCTCGATGGTGCCGCGCTGGCCCGCCTCGACGTCAATCCGGGAATCACCGGACTGTGGCAGGTCTGCGGTCGTAGCGACCTGACCTACGCCGACCTTCAGCACCTTGATTCGGTGTACGTCCGGTCGTGGTCGCTGAGGTGGGATTTGCGGATCATTGCGCAGACACCGAATGCGGTCTTCGGGCGCGGTGGCGCGTACTGACGCTCATATGAGGATCGTCGCCACGCGGCAACTGCTGGCGTGTGATTCTCAACCGAGCTGCCGGTGAGGCTTCGCCTCTGACAGTCGCGCGTCGGGCTAGTCACCGGTCGGTTGATGGTCAGGCTGGATTGATGGTGGTGCGACCCGGAAGACCTTAGGCGCAGTGGTGTAGTTCTCGTTCACCAAGGCCGAGCGGCGAATCGTGCTTTACTGCCATCTTTCTTCGGATGACTTTACGCGTTGGCGTTCATCGACGCCTGTGCCTACGCCCATGTCCGATGAAGACCCGGATCATCGCGTGCTCGCCATCGCCGGCATCCCGTAAGAGCCTGCGCGCCTTTCTGACCGGACTGCGCAGGGAAGATCGATATCGCCTCATTAAATGCCAACCAGTCTCCGCTACCGACCACCATTGAATATGTTGCACACCATCAACATTCACATCGCAGAACCAATAGAACAAGCCCGTCTCCTCCCTCATGCGGAAGAAAGCTCGCGATAGCTGCCGAGGTTTAGCGACCACCGTTCTACGGATGAAACTGCGCTAAGTGCCGGCTATTTCGGATCGGTTGTTGACGACGGTTGAGAACCCGGCCAGTCGCGACGGTTGAAAAGTAGGCCACCCAATCAGATTGGATGGGTGATCTCCTTGGAAGACTGGGCCTTGATCCGGCATCTTCACCGCAGCGAAGGGCTGTCGCAGCGGGCTATTGCACGGCAGCTGAGCATCGCGCGAGACACGGTGGCCAGTGCGCTGGCCAGTGATGGTCCGCCGAAGTACGAGCGGGCCTCGTCGCCGTCGGCGATCAACGAGGTGGAGCCGCGGATTCGGGCGTTGTTGTTGGCCTATCCCGCGATGCCGGCGACGGTGATCGCTGAGCGGGTCGGGTGGACCGGCTCGATCTCATGGTTTCGGGAGCGGGTCCGGGCGATCCGCCCGGAGTATCTGCCCGCCGATCCGGTCGATCGCCTCGAGCATCCGCCGGGTCGGGTGATTCAGTGCGATCTGTGGTTCCCGGCGCCCAAGATCGGGGTCGGGTTCGGCCAGGAGGCGATGCTGCCGGTGCTGGTGATGGTGGCGGCGTTCTCGCGGTTCATCGCTGCGGTGATGCTGCCCTCGCGCCAGACCATGGACCTGGTGGCCGGGATGTGGCAACTACTCTCAGGCAGCTTCGGTGCGGTGCCGCATGAGTTGTGGTGGGACAACGAGGCCGGGATCGGACGTCGCGGCCGGTTGACCGAGCCGGTGACCGCACTGGTGGGCACCCTGGGTTCGCGGCTGGTGCAACTCAAACCCTATGACCCCGAATCCAAGGGGATGGTGGAGCGGGCCAACCGGTATCTGGAGACGTCGTTTCTGCCTGGTCGCAGCTTTGATTCACCGCAAGACTTCAATGATCAACTGCGACTATGGCTTCCGGCCGCGAATAGTAGGCGGGTGCGGGTCTTGGATGGTCGTCCGGTCGACTTCCTCGATGCCGACCGCGCCCAGATGCTGGCCCTGCCACCGGTGCCGCCAGTCACCGAGACGGCGTCTTCGGTGCGGCTAGGACGCGACTACTACGTGCGGGTGGCAGGCAACGACTACTCCGTGGATCCAAGTGCGATCGGCCAACTCATCGACGTGACCACCACCCTGGCCCAGGTGACGGTCACCCGGGCGGGACGGCTGCTGGCCACCCATGACCGTTGCTGGGCGGCGAGGCAAACCCTGACTGACCCTACCCACGTCACGACCGCCGCGGCGTTGCGCCAGCAGTTTCAAGCCGGTCCACCGCCGGCGGCAGGTGATCACCTGGTGCGCGACCTGGCCGATTACGACCGCGCCTTCAGTGTCGACTTCAGCACTGGCACAGCCACGTCCGATGGCGAGGTGGCATGAGCATGGCCGAAGATCCGATGAAGGCCGTCCTGCACTACGCCCAGGCCCTCAAGGCGCCACGCATTCGAGACTCGGCCGCCCGGCTGGCCGAGCAAGCCCGCGACACCGGCTGGACCCACGAAGAATATTTGGCGGCGGTGCTCTCACGGGAGGTCGCGGCCCGCGAAGCCTCCGGCGCGGCGACTCGGATCCGATCCGCCGGTTTCCCGACCCGCAAGTCGTTAGAGGACTTCAACTTCGATCACCAACCCGCGCTGAACCGGGACATGATCGCTCACCTGGGAACCGGCGCCTTCCTGGCTAAGGCATCCAACGTGGTCCTGCTCGGGCCGCCCGTTATCAACGGGTAGCAACACGCTCGAATCTATGTATGCGACAAGGGGGTTAATGCTGGGAGAGTCATCGTTGTTGCCGGTTTATCGGCGGGTGTTCTTCGACGTGAAGGAACGGCAACGATGGCGTATCCGGTGGCAGTGGCTCCCACGGGAGGGCAGCGGACCTGGACCGTGCTCGGTGAGGACTACGCAACGGTCGGACCCGTCGAGGAGTGGATAGAAGCTCACCGACACCTGTGGTCGCCGAACACCGTGCGTGGCTATGCGACCTCATTGGCGCAGTGGTGGAGCTTCCTGGAACAACGCGGGCAAACCGACGGCTGGCGCGATGTCGGTGTTCCCGCTTTTACGGCGTTCGTGTCCTGGCAGCGCAACGGCCGCACAGTTGAACATCGGCTGGCTGGGTCGAACCAGGCGCCGACCGCTGCGACGTTGGAAGTTCGCCTGGCAGCGTTAATTTCGTTCTACCGCTGGCATCAGGCAGTGTCCGGGGTGTCGGTGGCGGGACGACTACTGCGAGGAACACCACGGCGCCGACCTGCCCGGGGCTTGCTGGCGCATCTGGATGCGCGTTCGGCCCCGGCGGCATCGTCGCTGGTGCGCGTGCGGCGCGACCGGCGCCGGGACAGATCTCCGTTGCTGTTGCCCGAGCAGATCCAGGCGATCCTGGATGGTTGCGCGGTCTTCGATGCCGAGTCTGGATCGTGGCGGGGCAACCTGCGAGACCGGTTCGTGTTCGCCCTGCTGGCCGAGACCGGGATGCGTCTCGGGGAGGCGCTGGGCTTGCGGATCGGCGAGGTCGTGCTCGGCCGCGGCGGCACCGCGTATGTGGAGATCGTGCCCCGCTGCGATAACCCCAACGGGGCGCGGGTGAAGATGATGCGACCGCGACGAATCTATGTCGGGGCCGACCTCGAGCGGCTGTTCGCCGACTATCTCACCGACATCGCCTGCCGGGCAGACGAATCCGGTGTCGCTCTGACTGACACCTGCCCACTGCTGGTGAATGTGGCGCGGCCGCCACTGTTGGCCGCGCTGCGCGAGACGACGGTCCGGGAGAAGGTAGCCTCGCTGCGCCGGCGCTGCATCGGGCCGCCCGGGTGGACGCCACACTGGTTCCGTCACACCCATGCCACTGCGTTGTTGCTCGCAGGGACGCCGGAATGGGTGGTGTCCCGGCGCCTCGGGCACGCCCACGTGCAGACCACCCTTGACCTCTACGGCAACGCTCGGGAATTGCATCTGATGGGCGAGAATCGCCCGGTTGCCTGATGGAGTAGGGGTTTCAGGCTAGCAGATTGATGCCGTGAAAACTGCTGCTGGCCTGGCCATCTGCCAAAGTGATCCCATTTGATGCATGATTCGTTCACTGTTGGGTGGCGTGGGGGGTCGGGTTGCGGCGGGTCGATCGTGGCGGGGGCAGGCTCATCTGGAGCTGGTGTCCGGTGTGGTTTCGTTGCGTCCGCAGGATGCGATGGTGGAGGCGATGTTTCGTGGCTGGCGTGCTCAGCAGGCTGCTCGCGGGCTTCGTGAGGAGACGATCACGTCGCGGGAGAACCTGGTCCGTCGGTTCATGGAGTTCGTCAACGACTACCCGTGGCAGTGGACCCCGGCGCATATCGATGAGTGGTCGCTCTGGCTGACCAGCGAGAAGCATCTTGCGCCGTCGACGATCCGCGGCTACCAGTGCGGGTTGCGGCTGTTCAGCGAGTTCCTGATCGACGGACGCTACGGGTGGGCGGTGGCATGTGAGGAAGCGTTCGGCACCCATCCGGTGGCGATCTGCCACGAGTGGAACACGATCGCTCATTTGAACGATTACGAGGGTCGGCCGGAGGCTAGGCCGTTCACGCGGGAGGAGTTGCAGCGGTTCCTGGATTACGCCGACGATCAGGTCGAGCGCGCGGTGCGGGCGAAACGTAAAGGGGCTCTTGCCGCTTACCGTGATGCCACGATCTTCAAGGTGATCTACGGCTGGGGGCTGTTCTCCAGGGTTCAGTCCCCGTGCGGCAGCGCGGTTCTCTGAGTTTGTGCAGCTTAGAGGCCGGTGATGAGATGCTATCGGCTGCAACAGGTGTGGTGCAAGGGGGCTCGCGGTGGGTCATTGTGGCCGGCTCGGCGTGTTCAGTCGGGCCATGAGTTCTCGGTTGGCGGCGCGGGCAGCGGTCAGGTCGTCGTCGCGTTCCTCGAGCTGGTGTTGAAGGTCGAGGTTATCGTGTTCGAGCTGGCTGATGCGCTGGTGGAGCGCGTCGATGTCGACGGGGCTGCCGAGCCCGGACTCACGCCAGGTATGTTCGCCGAGCGCCTCGGAAAGCCGTTTCTCCAGTTGGTGGTTGCGGGTGTTGAGGCGGGCGGCTCGTTCGTGGGCGGCCAGCAGGTCCGCCCGCAGCGACGCATGTGTGACCGCGTGATCGCTGTTCAGATGGGCTGGATCTGCTTGCAGCGCATGGATTTTCTCCAGCAGGTCGCGGTGACGGTAGAGGAACGTGCGGTCGACTCCGGCCGCGCGCGCGATTGCGGACGCACTGATCGGGTCGCCCGCGGCGGCGGCTTGGTCGAGCACCGCCAGCACCCGTTTGCGGCGGCGCCCCGAGTCGTCGCGCCGGCCGTCCAGCATCGGCTGGGTTTGCGGGTTCGTGGTGCGGGTCATGCACTGGCCTCCGACGTAGGTGTGGTGGGTAGTCCGGGCGGGGTGACGGTGAGTATGGGCATGCCGAGCGGCACCGTGTGGGCTGCGCGGTGACGGCGCACGATGGCGACGGCGTCATCGATGCGGGCTCGCTCGGTGTCGTCGATGCCGGTGATATCGCCCTTGATTCGGTTGATCAGTCGCCGGACCCGGGTGATTTCTTCCTCGGCCGGAGAGGCATCGGCACGGGCCCAGTCATCGATGCCATCAATGGTGGCGGCCAGCCGTTCTCGGGTGCGCAGCAGATCATCGAGGTATGCCTGCAACTCGGGCAGGAACGCCACGGTGGTGCGGAAGTGGTCACAGCCCACGCACCGGTACCGGACCGGGCAGGCTCCGCCGCCGGCTTTGACATTGGTCGGCTCGGTGCAGGTGCCGTAGGGGACGGCAACCGTCCCCGACGGCGTGTCGGGCGCGTTCGGAGTCCAACAGCATCTGCGCATCGCGCCAGATCCTGTTGCCATGCCGGTCGAAGCTCAGCGCGGTGACGGTGTCCACGGCAGCGCGGCGACGGTCTTCGCCGATGCGGTAGTAGCGGCGAGTCATGGAGTAGCTTCGGTGATCGAGCAGTTCGGCCAGGACGTCGATCGGCACTCCGGCGTCCGCATGACGTTGGGCATACGAGCGCCTTGTCTCCGCAGTGGTCGTGTGCGGTTGGGTTCGTGTTGCGTTTGACGTGGCCGATTCTCGGCGCGTAGTTCGTGACGCTGATTGCCGATCGTGTGGCGATAAACCCAAATCGTTTGTGATGGACGTCACTGCCGACGGGGTCAGCATGGTCCGATTACTTTCTGCCGGGGTTTCGGGCGACTCTGGAGGCAGGTGACGGCTGCTGCCGGGTTGTCGGCGGCGCGGAGTCGAAGGATCTCGTCGTGTTGGGCAGCGATGCGGGCCAGGGCCTGGCTCCGGAAGTCGGTGAGGTCCTGGATTGTGGAATTGGATTGGGCGAGGTTGGTTTTGAGCTTGTCAACCTCTGCTTTGAGGCGTTCGATCTGAGCGACTTTCGGGTCCGGGGTTTCTCCCGCCTCTTGCAATTGCTGGAGTCGGTGCTCGAATTCGGTGCGTAGGTGCGCGTAGGGCCGGGTGCCGTAGAACGCCGTGCGGTCGACCCCGGCCTCGAGTGCGAGGGTCTTGATATCGCAGCTGCCGCCGGGCGGGATCTCGCCGCGCAGCAGCCGGTCCATGGCGGCGCGGATGCAGTTCTCGTTGTGGATGCGTTGGGCGGCAGTGATTCTCATGCTTGCTCCTCGGTTGCGCCGGTCCCGGTGGCTGTGTCGATGCTGGTGATGACCCGGACGGCGCGGTCGTAGTCGGTCTGTAGTCGGGTGTGTTCGGTGGTGCGGGTTTTGCCGAGTTGGCCGAGGAGGGTCTTGGTGAGTTCGGCGTGCTCGGCCCAGATGGGCCGGTGGTGCTGGTGGTGGGTGGCCTGCGGACAGCGCGCGGAGTCACACATGCCGATCATCGGGCGGTCCGAGGTCGGGGTGCCGGCGAGTTTCAGGCAGAGTGCGCGCGAGGGATCGGTGAACCAGCAATAGTTCGCCGGGCCGAGATGCAGTGCCTTCGCGCGTTTGGACAGCAGGTTGAGGATGTCGCGGTCGTTGCGCTGGATCTTGGGCGCCGCAATCGCTTCGGTGTCGAGGTCGGTGTCGATGCTGGCGAAGAATTCGGTCAGGTTGCGGGCACCGGGCCCGGCGGGCAGGATTCCTTGCTGGTAGTTGCGGAACTCGGCCAGCACGAGCTGGAGTTTGTGGTCGGCCTCGAGCTTGTTGACTTCGGCCAGCAACTCCGCTTGAGCACCGCCCGGTCGAGCCGCATAGCCTTCTGTAGTGGCGGCAGCGATATGTTTGAGGTGCAGTTTTGCTGCGAGAACACCGCCGGGCCGGTAAGCCATCTCCAACGCAACCGTGCGCCTCAGCATCCGCAGTGCTACTGGTTCGTCGGGGATCGGGGCGAGTCCGAGGCGGGCCCCGGCCGGGGAGTTCACCCAGGCGCGAAACCATAGGTAACGGACCCGGAAGCTGAACCGGGACAGCAGAAGAGCGCCCTCGTGGGGGTCGTCATGGAGCTGTTCGATGAGCTCGATTGCGCGGTGGACCGGTTCGATGACGACCCATTCGTCGTCGGTGCCACCCAGGCCCTGGCCTTTGATGATCTTGCTGGCGACGCGGTAGCGCTTCAGACCGGGTATCGGTTCCTCGACCGGGCGGCAGCAGCCGACCCGCAGTTCCATCAGCTCGCTGGCCCGCATTCCGGACGCGGCGGCCAGGACCACGATGGCCGCGGTGCGGGTGATGCCGATCAGGGCGACCGCTTCGGATCGGTGCAGTGGCAGTGTCCAGGGCAACAGGGCTGAGTCGTCGGCGGTCGGTGCCTGTGCGGCGTTGCGGGCGAAAAACCTTCTCGACTCCGACAGTGTGGAGGGTGTCGATCAGCGGTTTGCGCAGCGCGGGCATCCATTTCGCCCAAAACTGGACGTATCCGGCCTGCCGGGCCAGGGGCTCCGGTGGAGACCGGCAGCAGCGGGTTGTTCGCGTCCCAGCCAGCCGTGAGTCGGCGTCTGACATCGTGGTCTTCGAGCATCGGCAGAGGCGTGTTGGTCACCCTGTGGTCGGCCAGCAGTTTGTTGATGTCGCTGATCATCGCCGACGAGCCATGACGAAGGCCCGGTGCCTTCGTAGCCCAAATGCGGTCGATGTGGCGGATCTGCTCGTGCAGCTCGACAACGTGTGGGCCGAGGGTCTGCACCAGGTGCAAGGCCGCGGCGAGCATCGGCTGCAGCACTTCGGCAGGGACGGCCGGCGTCTTGTTTCCCTCACGACCAGAAGGCATTTCGGCGACCGCTGACGCTGTCGCGCCGCCCCAAGGACGCAGATCGGCCGGAACCCGGTCGGTGGTGAACAGGTCACGGTAGTCGACCAGGTCGACGATCATCTGCGCGGCAGCGCGCCGGAGGCCGGGGCTCTGCTCGCCCACGACGGTGCCGTCGGAGTCGGTGACATAGCGTCGGAATCCCAGGTAGTCCTCGCAGAGGCGGGTATCGACTTCGGTGAGGGCAGTGATTCCCCGCCGGTCGAGCCAGCCGAAGAACGTCCCGGCCTCGTAGAGTCGGCTGTAGCAGCTGGTCAGATGCAGTGCGGTGCGGTAGGCGCGCGGCAGCCGAACCACGGCATCATGGTTCGGGGCAAGCAGCGCCAGGATCAGCTCCTTGACGACCAGCCGCCAACGTGGGTCGGTGATGGTGGTGAAGTCGAATCGCCGCCGGTAGAGGGCCATCTGGACCGGGAGCCCGACGACGTCGGTGAAATCCCACAGGTCGTCGTCGAACACCGGTCGTGAGGTGCGGTCTGGCAGCGTGAGCCCGGCTTCGCGGCAGATGTCGGCGCCGGTGAACGGGGACCGTGGGGGTGTGCCGGGTGCCGTGGTCGCGATTGTGCTTGTCATGCGGTGAGTTCCTCCGGGCGCAAGGGGATTTCGTTGTCGCTGTCGGTGATTCTTGTGGCTGCGGCGGTGAGTTCGGCGGGGTCGAAGCGGTCCAGGATCTGGTCGATCCGGGCGGCGTAGCGGCCGAAGACGGTCATGAAGTGGGCGGCGGGCATCTGCTGCCACTGGCGGGAGAAGAATGCCTTGAGCCGCAACAGGTTCACCGCGTGCCGGGGAGCGAACACCGCCAGCGGGCAAAGCAGGCAGACCCACGGACGTGCCGGGCATGGTTTCCCGGCCGGTCCGTGCAGCCCGGAAAGCTGATCGGCGCAGGCCGCGGTGAATACATCCCGCGTGCCACCGACCAGCTCGGCGAGCACGCCTTCGTCGAGCTTCATCACCGCCAGCAGTTGCGGGTAGCCCTCGACGAGTGCTGGCGGCGTCTTCCGCGGTGATCACGGTCGGTGGGTGTGCGCGGCGGAGGATGTCGTGCTGGGGCGTCGGCGATGATCGTCTCGACGGCGTGGCGTTGGCCGGGAGTCGTTGCCGACAGGTAGTGGTCGCCCTCGACCGCCGGGGTGTGGTTCGGGTCGATCGTGGCGCGCGCATTCCCGGTCCAGGACTTCTTGTCTCGCATCGCGTGGTGCGTGGTGCGGATGCGGGACCGGTGCAGTTTCAGCGGCTCGCCGTCGTCGCCGACGATGCTGTGGCGTTGCATCCACCGCCCGGTCGCCGACCGGTTCACCTCGCCGAGGCGGCGGGAGTAACCGGGCTGGCTCATCCCCAACCACAGCGTGGTGCGCTCGTCCGGTGGCACGAAGCGGCGCAGCAGCGCCGAGTGCGCCAGCCACTGCTCGAGCAACCGCACCGCTGGCCGCGGCAAGGTGGTGCTCTCGGCGGCGGTGCGGCGTTTGACATAGGACAGCAGAACAGTCGAATCCCCGGCCCAGTCGATGTCTCCGACCTCCAGGTCGGCGATACCGTCCGGGACGATGCCGGAGTAGATCCCGAACAGCAGCCGGTAGGCGACCACGACTTCGAGGTGCGGGAACATCGCTTGCGCAGCCTCGTGGAAGACAGTGGTGACTCCTCGATGGCGGAAGACGTTGATAGACATGCCAATCGTCTCAGCGGCCTCGCAGCTGCCGAGAGGGCCGTGCGTCGCCAGCAACCAGCAGAAGTTCTGGTGAGACCACGCGCCCGCGCCCGGATGCCGCCCTCCGGGAACGGACGCCAACGCATGCCGATGCGTGGCATAGGAGTCATCGACCTGCTGTCGGCAGACCGCGGTAAGTCGCTGCCATTCAGCCTCGGAGTAGGGCGGCAACGGCCGCCGATTCGGCTGAATGTTGAAGTGCCGCCCGGCGGCCAGTTCCACCACGCCGTCGCCGACACGGCCGCCGGATCGCGCGTAACCCTCCACCAAGGACCGAGTCAGCGCCTCCAACCAGTTCGGGCCCGCCATCCAGAACTGCGCCAACTGCCCGCGCCGCAGATCGGCGATGCCGCCGGTGAACCCCTGATCGGCGAGCGCTCGCACCATCCTGTGCAACCCACGCACGTAGTGGCCGACCGTGCCAGCGGTATCGGCACTGCCGTGGGGGTGTATCAGCTCCACCAAACCGACGGCCAGATCGCGCGCCAACCTGGGGTTCGGCGACCCCGTAAGGTCGAATTCGGCTCTGCTGCCGTCACTGAACACGCAGCTCAGACCGAGCGGAGTGTCAACAACCATCGTCGGCATCACAACACCTCCTCGGCGTCGTCGTGGAATTCGGCGTCGGATTCCCGCTGCGCGGCGTCCTCGCCGACGAGTCCGGATTCCACGCCGGCGGTTTCGTAGGCTTGCCGGTAAATCCGGGTCGTATCAAGGCGTTTCAGATACTTTTCCGTGGTCAACACCGTCGAGTGACCCAACAGGTCCCGCAGCACCAGCAGCGGATCGGCCTTGGTCAGGTAGAACACCAGCGCCGCGTCGGCGTCGGTGTCGCGCACCAGCTTTGCCGCCTGCCGGTAGTAGCCGGTCACCAAATATTCCAAGGTCTGCATCGAGAACGAATGCCGCAGCCGGTGCGGGTGAACATGCGGGAACCGTGGCTCGAACCTCGCGCGGATCCGGTCGGCGGTGCGCTCGAACACCGTCGCCCACGCCGTGAACGGGCCACCATCGGCTTTCACCGCCAGCAGGCACGACCCGCCCTTCGGTGCCACCAGCCGACGCCGCTCGGCCGGGGTCAGCGACTCCCACGACCGGCGAACACCGTTGACCCGGCCACCCCGCGCATCCGGGTCGCTCACCAGCAGCGGTTCACCCCACCGTCGCGGCGGTCGCCAGGCCGACCCTTCGGTGACGGCCGCGCGGTCAAGCTCCAGGTAGTCGTGCAGCCCGGCCAGGGCGTCGTAAGAGATCCAGGTAGTGCGGAACTTGCGGCCCTTGGTGATTCCCGCCGGCACCGGAAACGGGATCGGAATCGCCGTCGGCGCCAGCGGCAGCGCCGGAACCTCCCACGGCAGCAGATGGGTGAACTCGCCCAACCGCAACCCGGTCGCCAACGCCAGATCCCCGATCGCGGCGTTGCGGGTCATCTCCCGGCCCGCGAACCCGCTGTCGCGGTTGCCATCCGGTGCCAAACCGCGTAACCCTTTGCGGAACAGGTCGGTGAAGTCCGGCTCCAGATACTTGATGGTCACGTGTGGTTTCGGGGTGCGGCGCGACGCCAGATTCACCCGGACATCGCGGCCGGTGCCGGCGAAGACCGCCCGCGCCGACCGGTAGGTGAACGGCTCGGCAGCGGCAACTCCTTCGTCGATCGCCCACCGGTAGAACAGCGACAGGATGCTCATGTGCTGCGACCACGTGGTCGCAGCGAACCTCGCCGAAATTGGCCCGGCCGCGCGGTGCTCGGCATACCGGCTCAGCCCGGCCTTGAGCCGGTCGCGGGTGTCGAACAACCCGATCCCGTGCTCAGCGAGGAACTCCGTCCACTCCTTGACTGCCCGCGCGTAGTTCTCCCACGAACTCGGCGCCGGCGCCCCGCTGGCCGGAAGCAGCCGCAGCCACCGGTTCGCCACCGACACCGATCGCGGCGCCCCGAGGCCGTCCTCGAACAGCAGGTCGTCATCGATTAGCACCGGCATCCCCTCCGGAATCACCGGCCGGTGCTCGACATCCCAGGACCGCCAGCCTTGCGACGAGAAGAAGCTCAGGATCACAAGCGAACAGGCTAGAAACACCACACGACTCGACGCAACCGCCAAACACCAAGGCCACCAGCCCCTTCCCGGCTTATCGCAACACGGGAACTAAGCGGGGACAAAATGCCGGTAGGCGTACGGCACCACCCGGGTCTTGTCGAATTCGGTCCCGTCTTCGGTGCGCAAGGTGGGCAGCGCGGCGAGCCAGTCACGGTGACGAGCCGCCAGGGTATTTGTGCTGATTGCCTTGCGCCCGTCAGGATTTCGTACCCGTGTGGGCAGCAATCTCAGCTCCGCGATGGGCGTGTCGGGGAAACGATGTCGGACGCGGTGTTGTTGGGCTGTGATGACCGCGGCGGTTGTCGTGCTGATCGGCAATCGGCGGCGAAGCCTATTGGCTTTGATGTTGTCGTAGACGAGCACCTCCCCGCCGTCTTTGTCTCGGTCCAGGCAGTTCAGGGGTGAGGTTGAGAATGTCCTCGGGCCGGCGGCCGGTGTCGATGCCGATCTGGGTGGCGACCCTGACTTCGGCGGGCTCGAGGGTGTCGAGGTTCGAGCACACGACGTTCATGATCTCGGCGGGCAGGCAGCGTCCGGGCTCACCGCGTTCGGGATCGGCGGGGATGTCGATGCGTTCGATCGCGAAGTCGCCGGGCAATCCTGCAGCCGGCTGCCGGGGTCGGGTCAATCCCAGAGAGCGGATGCCTGCCAGCACTTGGCGCACGTCCCGGCAGATCATGTTGCGCCGGTAGCGACCGATCCGACCGGTGAACTCCAGATGGCCGAGCCGGTTGAGGAACTCCTCCAGGTCCGTCCGGCCAAGCGCGGCGGGGTCGAGACCGCGGTCGGGTCGGCGGGCGAGGTGTTCGGACAGCAACCCGATATTGTTGATCTTGCCGCGCACACGAGAGGCACCGCTGCCCCGGTGATGCGGAAGCTGCTCGGCCGCCCATCGTTTGGCGGCATCGGCCAGCCATGGTTGGGTGATCGCGGTGAAGGACAGCCTCCCGGGGTGACCGAAAATGGCCAGATCCCAGATGTCCTGGGTTTGTTCGCCCCCGGGGTCGGCGAGCGCGCGGCGGGCGTCGCGGGCGAACGAGGCCAGCACCGAGCGTGCACGCAAGCCAGGGGCCAGGCCCGGCTCGCAGTCGTGGATCGAGGCGACTTGGTGGCGGCGCAAAGTGTCGCAGACCGCCCGCAGCACAACGTCGGTGAGCCGCAGGCCCTCCCGAACGCGGGTCTGCAAGCCGACCAACACTTCCACCACGACCAGCTCGGGCAGTTTCCGCAGGTTCACCTGCCCTGGTTCGGCCACTCCCGATTCGCGTGTCCGCCACGATTGTTCGTCGAGTCCGGGGCCGTTCTGTTGAGCTACGGACCACCGTTGATAGTGCGTGCCGCAGTAACCGATCGCCCCGTCTGCGGTGCGGGTGCACGCCGGAACCGAGCAGGCCGGAGACGGTGGATGGGGCCGCACCCGCGGATGCCGCACGAACTCCTCGACGGTCACGGGAATCCGCCTGTTTCGGAAGTTGGAAGCGTGCGGTTCGCACAACACTGCACCCGGGACCGTCGGCACGCATCGGCATTTCGGGACCGCGCAGTGCGGTGCCGGGACGGGCGCGGCGGGAAGGCTCTCGCGGGCGGCGATGTCGTCCACGGTCATGCCCATGCGGGTCAGCCTGGTAAAACAGCGGTGGCAGATGTCGGGGTAGTTGTAATGGGCGGTCGCAGTGCACTGCTCGACCCGACACACTTTCCGGCCGAGGAGCCGGTGTCCGACGGGCAGAAACAGGATTCGAGCGACCGGATCCCATCCGGCCTCCTCCAACAGCGCCCTGTCCAGCGCTCGCGCCAGCGCTGCAGCGGGACCATCGAAAGCGGCACCGATAAGCACGTGCGGGAACTCGATCCCCTTCCGGTCACCGCCCACGACACGGGCCAAGCTTGCGGCGGTCACCGGGTCACCGCACCGAGTTCACGAGGACTGGGCACGGCGTCGACGGCCGCCCGCAGCCGGGAGGAGTCGGGATGCAGATAAACCTGCGACGAGGACACCGCCGCGTGACCAAGCAAATCGGCGACCACGTCGACCCCGGCTCCGGCATCAACAACGTTGCTGCCGTACGCGTGTCGCAGCTGGTGGGGCCGCACCACGACGTCGAGTCCGGCGCGCCGCGACGCCGCGGCCATCAACTCCCCGATCGCGTCCGGGCGCATCGGTTTACCGATTTTGCCGCGGAACAGGTTGACGAACACGAAATCGTTATTGGCGGCATCGGCGACGCGCATGCGCTCGAACTCGTAGACGTCGAACACTTGCACCACAAGGAAATCCAGCGGCACCACCCGCTGCCGGCGCGATTTGGCCCACGCCTCGTTCGAGTTGTCCTCGCGGCGCACCACATGCAGATGCGCCCGCGCCACCTCGCAGCCCAGGCGGCGCGAATCCACCAGCAGGTGCACATCGCTGCGCCGCAGTCCGCACAGCTCCCCGCGGCGCAACCCGCCCCGCGCCATCAACAGCACGATCAGCCGGTCCCGCGCCGAACGGCAGGCCCGCAGTATCGCGACGATCTGCTCATCGCTGGCCCGATCGATCGTCGTTTCCGGTTCCCGCAGCCGATGCCGGGCCCGCATCCGCCACGCCATCCGACCGTCCTCGCCGCGGGCCTCGGCCGGCAGGTCCCGGTCGTCGGCGACCTCGTAGAGCATCGACACCAGTCCCGCCGCCCCGGTGCCGGTCGCGACCGCGTGTACCACCATGCCCCGCACCGCCGTCAGCACACCGTTGATCCGCGATGGGCACCGCAGCGTAGCAGCGCCGGGACCGGCCACCACTCCGCTCGCGGTGTCCTCAACCGGTCCCCCGGCGTGCGCCAACCACCTTATGAACAGTGCGAAACCCTCGACACCGCCTTGCCAGGAGCGCCCCGATCGAGCGCACCAGCGCAGAAACAACGCGATCGAATGCGCGTACGCCTTGGTCGTGGACTCGGCCGCGTCGCGGCCGAACCGCAGATGCCGCAGATACTCGTCGGCAACACCCACCACGTGCAGGTCCTCGTCCAGCACCGTCCAATACCGTTGCCCCGACGGCAAACTCACCGGGAATGCTCGCATGATCTCTCGCTTTCTGGTCGACAGTCTCAAACGACTACCAGCCACAAGCACCACACCCCCGGAGAAACGCCGAACAACCCGCCCGATCCTCCCGGTCGAGCAACATGGCGCAACAGGTCAGGCAACCCCGGAGAAGGGTTGCGTCGGACCGAGACCGCCAAGCTCGACCTGGTGGACTTCGGCCGCAATGCGGCTGCGCCGCAGTTCGGCGGGTTCGGCACGCTCAACGTGCGCTACGGCAAGGCGAAACGGGGGCAGCCGCCGCGGCGGCGGAATGTGTTGTCGGTGATGGATTGGGCAGTAGATGCCGTTGCTGACTATGTCGAGAACGTGCGGCCGAAGTTCGGGTGCCCCGATCATCCAGCGCTGTGGGTGACTGAGCGGGGCGGGCGGATCAAGCCTGCGGAGATCAACGCTCGGTTCGTCGCCTATCGGGATGCGTTGAAGTTGTCGAAAGACCTTGTGCCCCACTCAATCCGTCACTCGTTCGTCACTCACCTCACCGAGGACGGTGTTGACCGGCGGTTCATCCAATCCCAGGTTGGGCACGAGTGCGACAGTTCCACGGCCATCTACACCCATGTCAGCTCAGACTTCATGAACACCATGCTGCAGAAGGCGCTCGCGCCCGCGCTTGCTTCGATCCCTCCGGCAGACAAGGACTGATGATGCCCGCCAAGCTCGACTACCACTGGCATCTGCGGAAGGTCATGGCCGACCGTGGCATGTTCGCGACCACCGATCTGATCGAGCCGCTGGACAAGCGCGGCATCACCTTGTCGTCCAGCCAGGTCTACCGGCTGGTCGTCGAGCGACCCGAACGGCTGAGCCTGAAGGTCCTGATGGCGCTGCTGGACATCCTCGACTGCACGATCGACGATTTGATCGAGCCCGCCGTCTCGGCGCAGGCGAGCGCTCGCGCGAAGAAGGCGGTCGGCGCTGAAGCCGGCATCGGCGAGCTGCGGCCCAAGCGGGCGCGCGTCCGCGGCGCCAAGGGGCCGTGACCATCGGCGACCGCTCGGTTTTGGATCCGGTCGGGTTCATCGCGGACCTGGTGGTGGCGGTCGATGACCGGCTTGCACTTGAGCGGGTCAGGTCGGTCGTCACCAGCGTCGCGGGCGGGCGGGCGAAATCGCGGCGTCTGGCAGCGTTTCTCGCCGGGCGCCCGGCCGTGTTGACCGATGGACGCTCTCCGGCGCCGCGGGCGGTCGGCGACCTGCTGATAGCACTGCGAAAAGCCGGCGCGGAGGTTTCGCCGCCGGTCTGCGGCGAGTGCGGCAAGCCGATGCGGACCCTGCAGCGTCGTGGTCAGGACTGGTACTGCGGGGCCTGCAGCCTGCGTCCGGCGCCTTGTGTGGCCTGCGGGCAGCTTCGGCACGTCTCGACGCGTGATCGCGCCGGAGGGCCCCGCTGCGCGCACTGCCCGGATCGCGATGACCGCGATCCGATCTCGGTCATCTGCGACGTGGTTGCCCGGCTGGATCCGGCTGTGGACCGCGACCTCATTGCCGGCTCGGTTGGCAGACTTGCGTCTCGGCCCGCGCATCAACGCAGGATCGCGTGGGCGTTGGAGGCTCAACCCGAATTGCTCACCGGCGCCGGGCATCTCGCCCCTGTCCGCGCGATCATCCCGCTGATCGATGCTCTGCACGCCGCTGGCGTTGCCGGCATCGTCCGGCCGGCGTGCCCTCTCTGCGGTCGTGTCGTCCGGATCGACAAACCTCTCACGGGCAGCGTGTCTGCCGCACCTGCATCGCCCACACCCGCATCGAAGAATGCGCACGCTGCGGCGCCCGCCGCGAACCGGCCACTCGGGACGAGCACGGCCGACCACTCTGCCCGAACTGTTTGATCACCGACCCCAACAACCTCGAAGTCTGCCTCAACTGCGGCCGCCGCCGCCCGGTCAACCTGCGGACGCCGGACGGGCCGATCTGCGGCACCTGCCCGGCCTTGCCAACCGCAACCTGCTCGATCTGCGGTGAGGAAACGCCTTGCGGCACCTCGCGAATCACCGGTCGGCCGTGGTGTCCTGCCTGCCAGAGCCGCACGGCCCGATGCTGTTCCTGCGGACGGAACGCCGCCGTGATCTCGGGCACCCTCACCCATCCGCACTGCCAGGACTGCACCACCCGCGCGGTCTGGCACGACTGCCCAACCTGCAGCGACCCGTCCCATCCGCACCCCGGCCAATGCGTTCGATGCCGAATCAATCAACGCCTCAACGAGCTCCTCGGCCCGCCCTCGGCAGCACTCCATCCCGGACTACAGGCGTTGCGGCACAACATCGCTACCGCAGAACACCCCATCACCGCCATGCGATGGCTGAAGAAGAAGTCCGTCGCGCCTGTGCTGGCCGATCTGGCTGCTGGGCGCCGGGCGTTGACACACGAAGCGCTCGATGAACTGCCCCACAGCCCGCCTCTCGCTCACCTGCGCCAAGTCCTGATCGGCGTCGGCGCGCTACCACGACGCGATGAACATATGGTCCGCATCGAGCGGCTCATCGACCAGACCCTGGCCGCGCAAACAAACCCCGAGCAACAGAAGGTGCTGCACCGCTACACCGTCTGGCACCTGACCCGTCGCCTGCGGCAACGTAACAACGGCCACCCCACCACCATCCAGCAGTTCAACTCAGTGCGCCAACGCATATACGCGGCCGTCGCCTTCCTGGACTGGCTCACCGAACACCAGCTCACGCTGGGCAGCTGTCAGCACAGCGACCTCGATCGATGGCTCACCGACGCCACCGCGACACATCGTGGGGCGGCGGGACACTTCATCCGATGGGCCCATCGGAACAAGCTGACCAGTGTCCGCGTCGGCGCCCACCGCTGGATGGGCCCTACCCGACCCCTCGATGACCAGCACCGCTGGGACATCGCGCGCCGCCTGTTGCACGACGACAGCCTCAAGCCCGATGACCGGCTGGCCGGTCTGCTCGTTCTGCTTTACGCCCAGACACCGGCTGCGATCTGCCGGATGACGATCGTCGACGTCGAAACCGAGGTTGATCCGGTCCGGTTGCATCTGGGCAGCTCGCCCATACACCTGCCCGAACCCGTCGCCGAGCTGGCCCGATTGGTTGTGTCAAATCGCAAGGGGCCACGCGACCATTGGTGCGTTAACTCCCTCGATCTGGCTCTTTCCCGGCGGCCAACCCGGTCGGCCCATCAGCACCGGCCAGCTCACTCAGCGGTTGAACCGACTCGGCATCCGCCCCGGGGCTGCTCGCAGCACCGCACTGTTTCAACTCGCCACCGAGATCCCGGCAGCAATCCTGGCCCGCACGCTTGGCATTCACACCGACGTCGCTGTTTCCTGGCAACGCCTCTCGGCCGGCGACTGGACGAACTACGCCGCCCACATCAGCCGACGGCCAAATTCTCTGACCCACAACACGAAGACGCGTGCATAGCCCGGGGTGACGGTGTGAATTGGCTCCATAAGTGGGCGCTCGCACTGGGTGGGTTGCAAAGCCCGATCCCTCCCAGCCGCCTTGACATCTCAGTAACCTTCGCAGGTCCCCTCCGAGAGCCGTCCCACTTGTTACCTGAACGCCCTGCCGCCGGTGCGGGGCTGGCCGGCCTCGACGTGGTGAAACGTTTTCACGCAAGCGGTTTCCGGATGCTCGTGATCACGTAGTTGCCCAGCCGGTTCCGCTCGGTGTTCACTGGTCGGCTCAGGCCTGCAAGCTCTTCCCAGGCTCGAATCTCCGGGTCGCCGAGCACCGTCGCCCTGCTCATCGACACGGCGAGCGGGCGGAGCCAGCGACCACGTCTACCCTCGGGAAGGCAGGCGTCCATGATCACCAGGCGTCCCCCTTTGACCAGCGAACCCCACGCGCGCGCCAGCACTAGGTCACGGTTCGGGATCACCGAGTACGACAGGCTGAACAGAACCGCTTCGAAGCACTCGGCGCTCTCCACTTTCGCGGCGTCCTTCGCGACCACGCTCACATTCGCCCAGCCGCGGCGGGTGATCAGGCGGGTGGCGCGCGCGAGCATGCCCGGCGAGATGTCGATGCCCTCGACCAGGCCGGTGGGGCCGACCGCACTTCGCAGCAGTCCGAGGTTTCGCCCGCTTCCGCATCCGATCTCCAGCACCCGGTCTCCGGGTCTCAACTCGAGGCGGTCGACCGCCCGACGGCGGAACCTCGGTGGCAGCCAGAACAGCAACTCGATCAGCCGATATGCCCATGCCAGGCGGTCATAGCGGCGCGCGATGAACTCGTGTGAGGGCGATAGGCCCATGACCGACATGCTTACACGTCGACAGGTACAGCGAGGCGATGGACCTCAGCTTGCCGCGGGGCGTGCTGGGGTCCCGACGCATTCGGACAGTTTCAATATCCGACGTCACCATTTTGGGTTCGTGACGACGAAGCACTGCGGGCGGCAGCCAACTGGGCTTCCTATGCCAGCAGCTGGCGGGTGGCCGAATGATCGACGAGCATGGGCACCTGCACCTGCGAGGAGTCCAACACCTCGATCCGATCTGGCGACTCTGGGACGATCTGCCGTCGCCGTGGCGTGGCCCTGTGCTGGGGCCAGGCATCGAGAACTGGGCATCAGTTACCGAGAATGACTGGCCTCAGTTAGATCTGAGCGGATTGCCCGAGCCCTTCGCCGCTGAGCTGGCGTGGATGGCGCACTGGCAGGCCGGCGACGGCACCCGCGTGTCAGTGCTCGCAATGGCGCAGTTGGCCAACATCATTCGGCGGGCGCTCGCCGACGGCCGTTCCTTCGCCCCGTCGGTCCGGGAGATGGATTACCAGGCCGCCGCGGCGTTGCAGAGCTGGTTCTATCTCAGCAGAGGCAAGCGACTGCCCTCGCCCAAAGGCCGCGCCCGAGTTCACGGCCTGTTCGGCTTCGCACGACACGCCCTGATCGCCGCCTGTCACAACGGCCCATGGTGGCAGCTGGACTTCTGGCACCCACGCTGCGATCCGCGGATCCCGCTCACCGACCGCGAACCGGTCGCTAACTACGGTTGCTCACCTGGCCAGATTCAGTTGCCCTGGCTGCGGGCCGCGGTGAAGTGGCATCTGGGCACGGCGCTCGAATCCGGGGCGCTGCGCTGGACGACGGTGAGCCAAGAACGGATGCACGGCTTCCGCCGCTTCGACAACTGGCTGACAACCAGCTTCGACGACCCGACCGACATCCTTGGCGACCCCACGACCGCAGTCGAGCAGGCAACTGCGTTCGCGCGGTGGACCGCGGTGGCCGCCAACCGCGCCACCCGCGAATCAGACACCCGCCACCTCGGAAAATCGGTACCGATCCGGGGCGTCAATGACGACCTGCGAGCCGTCGCCGGCTTACTGGACTTCATCGCCGCCAATTCCGGTGAAGCTCGCTCCAATCTCGGCGCCGAACCGTGGCAGCGAGTCACTGCAGCTCACGCCTCCAGCTGGTTCGGCCGGGTCACCCGAATACCGCATCAGCGCGGATTCAACGACGCGAACTACATCGACGACCACGCACTCGCCCAGATCACCGCGGCGCTGCCGTTGATCGGATTGCCCCGCACCGAGCAGATGACCATCACCCAAGGCAACGGCACGACCATTACCGCCAATGGGCTCGACGACCCGCAAGCAATGCGGATGATCCTGCTGCAGATCCTCACCGGGCGCCGGGCCAGCGAGATCCGCACCTGCGATTTCGACTGCCTTTCTTCCGCGCCGAGCACCGCCGCAGCCGGAGACCACGACCCAACGCTGGCCAGGTTCCGCTACGCACAAAGCAAGATCGACGTCGCACCGGACACCATCCTCGTTGATCGCGAGGTCACTGAAGTCATTGCCGAACAACACCGTTGGATACAGGATCAGCATCCCGACGGCAGCAGACGCTTCCTATTCGCGCGGCGAATGGGCAACCGCCGCGGCGACAAACCCTACCCATCAGGCACCTACAACTGGGTGCTACGCACCCTCAGCGACCTCGTGCAAATCACCGACGCCAAGGGCCACCTCATCCAGTTGAGCCATACCCACCGCTTCCGTCACACCCGACTGACCAGGTTGGCCGAACTCGGACTGCCGGTCCATGTCCTGCAGCGCTACGCCGGTCACGCCACCCCCACGATGACGATGCACTACATCGCCGCCCGCGACGAACACGCCGAGCAGGCCTTCCTGGCCACCGCCAAGCTCCGATCCGACGGCACCCGCATCCAACTCTCCAGCGACGACCACGACAGCCTGCATCTGTTCCGCCGCGCAGACCGGTTCCTGCCCAACGGGTGGTGCATGCTGCCCCCGCTGCAGTCCTGCGACAAAGGCAACGCCTGTCTAACCTGCTCGGTGTTCGTCACCGACCACACCCACCGAGACGTGCTGCAACGTCAGCTCCGCGAAACAAGCGACCTGATCGACCGGGCCACAACAGAATTCGAGCACAGACATGGCCGTCCCATGCCCGAGGACAACGTATGGCTCATCCGGCGTCGCGCCGAACATCACGCCCTGACCAAGCTTCTCGACGTCCTCAACCATGCACCGGATTCCGCAACCCACGGCGCGACAACCGAGTGTCATCGACCCAGCGCTGGACCCGTCCCCGTGCCTCTCGATCTCACCCGTCACCGCAGGAGCACCCCATGACCGACTCCCGAGAACGCCGAATCACCGCCCTCACCGAAGCAGCGAAAGTCAAGTCCCAAAACAAAACCCGAGACGCCGAACAAGCCATCCGCCGACTGGTCAAACGCGGCGAACCGATCACGTTCCAGGCCGTGCAACGCGAAGCAGGCGTCTCCCACGCCTTCCTCTACAACCATCCCGAACTACGCAAGCGGATCGAGCATCTGCGCGGCATCCGTCGCAAAGCCACCGCCGATAAGCCTGCTGACACCGACACCACCCTCGTCATTACGCTGACTCGACAGATCGCCGAGCTCAAAAAACAGCACCAACGGCAACTGCAGGCACTCCGCGATGCCCTCCAGCGAGCACACGGCGAGAACCTCGACCTTCGGCGCGAACTGGCCCGCCGCGGCATCCACCCCTCGGCCAACGTCGCATCAATCGCAACAACGTCCTGAACAGGGCAAACACGCCAACTTTTGGCGCGAACCCTCGATAACGGGCGGAACTGGCAAGACCCACCTCGCCATCGGATTGGCAGTCAAGGCTGCCCAGACCGGGCATCGCATCGCGTTCGCGACCGCTGTGGACTGGGTCGCCCGGCTCAAGGCCGCGCACAACGCCGGCCGACTCCCCGCCGAGCTGGTCAAGCTGCGTCGCATCGGATTGCTCGTCGTCGACGAGGTCGGCTACATCCCCTTCGAGCAGGACGCCGCGAACCTGTTCTTCCAACTGGTCTCCAGCCGCTACGAACACGCCTCACTGATCCTGACCTCGAACCTGCCCTTCGCCCGCTGGGGCGACGTGTTCGGAGACCAAGTGGTGGCCGCCGCGATGATCGACCGCATCGTGCACCACGCCGACGTCTTGACCCTCAAAGGCTCCAGCTATCGGCTCAAGGACACCGGAATCGACACCTTGCCCTCCGCCAGAGCCGACAACACGGCACAATAACCACGACCACGTGGCCTACTTTTCACCGTCGCTTCTGGCCTAGATTTCGACCGTCGTCAACATCGGTCAATGGGGTCGACATAAGTCCAAGATCGGCGGCAGGAGGTCGGCGATCTGTGAGCCGATCGTCATAAAGACCTGCGCGCTCTGACCGATCGGGTCGGCAATGTCCGGTATCCCTTGCCCGGCCAACCGGGGACGGAGCAATGCGAGCTCCGCTACGCTCCGTGCGTTGCAGTCCGACGCGAGCCGAGCGGCTTCCGTAAGTGTGAAGGTTTTTCGCAGTTGGTGAGGAGCAAGTTCCAGGACAGTGTCGCGATGGGCTCTCGTCATCGTGAGAACGAGATCGGCCGCTGCCGCGATTCTGGACGTGAGCTGTCGGGCGGCGAAGTCGGATGCGTCACCACCCAGGTCCTCGAGGACGAGTGCCGCTTCACGTTGGATCGGATGAGCGATCACGGCGCGGGTTCCAGCGCTGGACGCGCTGAAGCCTGAAACCTTGGACCGAACTGCCTGCGCGACAGCAAGTCGTTCCGCCGTAGGGGACCGACAGATGTTCCCCGTGCATACGAAAAGTACGTGCAGAGCAATCTCCTCGTTCCGATGCTGAACCCAATGAGGCCCAAACGGCGTGGGACAATTCTCTACCGCCAGCATCCGTAAGTCGACCGGATCTCACCTTTTTGACAGGCCGAGGCTGGCTAGCAGCGTAGACCGTCTTCATGGGAGATGGGACTGCCACAGCTGGCGGACGACATGTCTGGACTCCAGACGGGGTACGGATCGGCTTTCGCGTCATTGAAGCGCGCCTGGATGGTGCATGCTTTTGAGTCCGACCTAGACAATCGAGCGATCCTGTCATCTGGCTGTGATGAGGCGTGGTGACGGATTCTCACGCCGTCGCCGCGCTGGACGGCGAAGAGGTCCGCTATTCGATTGTGTCTCTACGGGCATCGGCGCCTCGCCCCTATAACACTTCTCTCACGCGCCAAACTCGACTGTCCAAACGGTACGGTTCGACACGTACATTCGTGAGCGAGACGTTGAAGAGTGGACTCCTAAGACCGATCTCTCGCTCCGTGTAGGTTTCCGCCGAAAATTGTCATCCCAATGCCGTTGTGTGTGTGTAACGTTCGAGGACAACAAGATAAACTGTCTCGAGCTTGACGTTGGGTCTTGTGGCAGTACCAGAGGTCACTTCAGGAGAGCGCGTGTCAGTGATGAACACCCCGCTAGACTGCTGCCGCGTCGGCGCTCTCGACTTTCAAGTCACCACGCTCGCCCGAGCCGTTAATCGCACCATCGAGGACGCCCTTTCGAAGCGTAGCGACCATGTGCATCTCGCCAATGCCTGGTCGATCGCGCTTGCTGACGATGACGACGAACTGCGTGAGGTGTTTCGGAACGGACGCAACTATCCCGACGGGAAACCCGTCGTGTGGGCTATGAATTGGCTTAGCGGTGGCGACGGAACCACGCAGCCGTCTCGGGTCTACGGGCCCACATTTTTCGAAAGAACACTCGACAAGGGCGTCGCTCGACGTGTGAAGCACTATTTCCTCGGTGGCACGCCGGAGACGCTTGAAAAGCTGCAATCAAATGTACGTACCCGCTTTCCCGGCGTCGACATCGTTGGGGTGTCCTCGCCGCCCTTCAAGGATCTAACATCCGACGACTTTGATTACGAGCTGTCAAAAATCGAGTTGGGCAGACCCCACATCATCTGGGTGGGGTTGGGCACACCCAAACAAGACAAGGCGGCGGCGTACCTAGCTTCGCGGTATCCAGGGATTTTTGCCTGCGTCGGAGCTGCATTCGACTTTACTGCGGGGAACCTACGCGACGTTCCACTGTGGATTCAAAACGCTGGCCTTGCATGGCTGTTTAGGCTCGCCCAGGAGCCACGACGACTGTGGCGTCGATACCTGTTCGGGAATGCGAAGTTCATTCGAATTGTGTTGAGCCAGCTCGTGAAGGAGCGCTTAGGCAAGACGGCGCCGCGCGATACCTAACGCTCACCTGATGACGCACAAGATGTCGAGTCGGGTGTTCACAGTGTTTGCGCAGCAACGACGGGGGTGGTGATCCTTTGGGCGGCTTCATCATCGGCACCATGACACACGATGAGCGACCTGGCGGGGGAGCGGCCCATCGCATGACACCCGACAGAAAGGTCACCGACTGCTTTCGCCAGTGACGCACTCGAAGCGGGCAACGTCGACGGACGAACCAACGTCCATTACATAGGTGCTCCGACACGGCGCGTCGATGTATTCGACGTCAATCCCGTGACCGCGCGTGGTCGGGCCCATATCCACGTCGACAAAACACCGGGATATCGTGAGGATTGGCCTTCGACGAAGACGACGGGCTCTAGGTTGCGTTGCGGGGGAAACGGGGCGGCTGTATCGAAGTTCACGCCGCAGGAGCATGTAAGGCTGGTGCCGATATGCAGAAGCCTTGGCGATCGGCCAGTACGCTGCTGGTCAACTGCCGGTGGCGCTGCCACCCCAAACACGGACAAGGCACCAATGACGAAGCGCGCACTGATCACTGGCATTACCGGGCAAGACGGCTCATACATGGCGGAGCTCTTGCTTGGCAAAGGTTACGAGGTGCACGGGCTGATCCGACGCGCATCGACGTTCAACACGTCGAGAATCGACCATCTGTATGTCGATCCGCATTCGCCGGACGCCAAATTGTTCCTGCACTACGGAGATCTCAGCGACGGCACGCGATTGGTGACACTGCTCGCCGATATCGACCCAGATGAGGTGTACAACCTCGCCGCGCAGTCGCACGTGCGGGTGTCGTTCGAAGAGCCAGAGCACACTGCCGATACGACTGGTTCCGGGACGATACGCATGCTAGAAGCAGTCCGTCTGTCGGGAATCAAAACGCGTTTCTATCAGGCCTCCTCCTCGGAGCTGTATGGAGCGACCGCTCCTCCGCAGAATGAGGAGACACCGTTCTACCCGCGCTCGCCGTACGCGGTCGCGAAGCTATACAGCTACTGGATCACCAAGAACTATCGCGAGGCGTACGGCTTGTTTGCCGTCAACGGGATCCTGTTCAACCATGAATCACCCCGCCGCGGTGAAACTTTCGTGACCCGCAAGATCACGCGTGCGGTCGCCGCGATCAAGGCCGGCAAGCAGGACTACGTGTATATGGGCAACCTCGACGCTATCCGGGACTGGGGATACGCTCCCGAGTATGTCGAGGGCATGTGGCGGATGCTGCAAGCTGACGAGCCCGACGACTACGTCCTCGCGACAGGCGAGGGGATTACGGTGCGGGAATTCCTTAGGATCGCGTTCGAGCATGTGGGCCTCAACTGGGAGGATCACGTCCGATTCGATGAGCGCTACCTCCGCCCCACTGAGGTCGACTCGCTCATCGGGGACGCGACCCGAGCCCGCAAGAGATTTGACTGGATACCGACAATCCACGGTCCCGCGCTGGCGCGCCTAATGGTCGACGCCGATGTCGAGGCGCTCGAACATGCCGGTCGCCCGTGGATCGATCAGGTGCGGTTGGACTCGTGGGGAACGCGGGCCGTGCGCGGAGCAGCCGCGCAATGACCGGTGGCGTGCAGTTTTCACCGGGTGCGCTTGATCGGGATGCGACGTTCTACGTTGCAGGGCACCGGGGGCTGGCCGGCACTGCGGTCGTGCGCAGACTTCAAGCCGCTGGGTTTACCAAGATCATTGGCAAGACTTCAGCAGAACTCGACTTGAGGGATCGCGACGACGTCTTTGGTTTTTTCGACGAAGCCAGGCCGAGGTACGTCCTGCTGGCTGCGGCCAAGGTCGGCGGGATCCTAGCCAACAACACCTACCCGGTGGACTTCCTCAGCGAGAACATGCGAATTCAGGTCAACGTCCTCGACGCGGCTTGTGAGGCTGGAGTGGAGCGACTTCTTTTCCTTGGCTCCTCTTGCATCTACCCCAAGTTCGCCGAACAGCCGATCAGCGAGGAGGCTCTGCTAACCGGCCACCTCGAGCCGACCAATGATGCATACGCGATCGCCAAGATCGCGGGAATCCTGCATGTACAGGCGGTGCGCCGACAGTACGGCCTGCGATGGATCTCGGCGATGCCCACGAACCTTTACGGACCCAACGACAACTTCTCCCCGACGGGCTCGCACGTGCTGCCAGCTCTCATCCGGCGATACGACGAAGCGGTGGCGTCGGGCGCAGCGTCGGTAGTCAACTGGGGCACAGGGTCACCACGACGTGAGTTTCTCCACGCTGATGATATGGCCGACGCGTGTCTGCACCTACTGGAACACTACGACGGGCCGGATCAGGTCAATGTGGGCAGTGGTCGCGATATTAAGATCCGGGAGATCGCCGAGACTGTCGCAGATGTCGTCGGCTTCACTGGCGAAACCCACTGGGACACTTCCAAGCCCGATGGCACACCGCAGAAACTCCTTGATGTCTCGAAGCTCGCGCAGACAGGCTGGACATCGAAGATCGACTTGCGCGAGGGTATTGAGCGCACCGTCGCGTGGTACCGCCGCAATGTTGGCACTCTCCGTGAATAATCGGCGATTCGCGATCGACTGGGGAGCCGGGTTGTGGATTCTCGGCCTGCAACGTCCGGTTTCTAATTCTCTAACTCGGTGATCCGCTGGCCGGCTACTGAGATCGTCGCCCGCCCCAACCCAGCCACCTGAAATTCGGACTCATCCAATGGCATCGGCATGAAATCCCGGAGCGGTTCGCGCTTCCCCTGAAAGAGGCGCACATCAAACACGGACCGATCCAAAGCAGACATTGCCGGTCCTGTACGTTATGGCTCCATGGATGTTCAGAACGCCGTCCTAGTCGTCGCCCACCCCGATGATGAAGTTCTCTGGTTCAGTTCCGTACTAGATCAATGCAAAGCTGTTGTCGTCTGCTTTGGACCGTCCGCCACTTCAAAAGAGAGCTGGGACGGCGGCCGAGCCGCACTAATGAACAGCTATCCACTCGCTAAGGTCAAATTCTTAAAACTCAAGCAGGCTGGCGCTTTCAATGCAGCTAATTGGAATAAGCCTAAGCAGACGAAAAGCGGTCTAAAACTACGCGGACGCGCGAGCGAGGCATATCAGCGAAACGCGGAAGATCTTCTGCGCATTCTAGAGGCCGAGTTGAAGCACTTCGACATGATCTTCACGCACAATCCGTGGGGTGAGTATGGCCACGAAGAACACGTTCAGGTATTCAGGGTTTTGTCCAATTTGAGAGCGAGGCTCGGCTTTAAACTTTACGTAGACACTTACGTCAGCGATAAAAGCGCGCCGTTGATGGTGCAAAGCTTACATGTCCTAGCGGACGAGCCGCCTGTCTCCCCGACGAACAGGACGATGGCTCGGTCACTGAAGGACTTATACGTACGGCACAATTGCTGGACTTTCGATGCCGATTTCGAGTGGCCCGCGTACGAAATGTTTTACCGCGTATTCCCAGAGCGCAATCGCAGTGAGACGACCAGTCCGTCCACGAGCTTGCTAATAAATTATCTCACTCGAAGCCGACGTAGCCCCGGTCCAATCAAGAACGTGGCGAGGAAGCTATTGCCGGTGAGATTGAGGGCCCAAATCAGGACGCGTACCCGCCGGGCCGAATAACACGGCGGCGCGGGTGTTGTGTACGCGGATCCTAGTGGTAGCCAGACTGTCGAAGGCGCACGTGGGCGCGGTCAGTCGAACCTCGGATGATGGCCCGGACCGGGTGTTAAAGTACCCAAGGTGACAGTGCGCAGCAACCTCGCCGCAGCGATCAGGCGGAAGCTAAAAGCAGCGATTTGGCATCTTCCCACGTCATTGTCTGGGTCTTTGCAGGGCACGGTCGATTTACTTCAAGCCGATAAGTATGAGTGCAGCCTCTGCGGCTACCAAGGTAGGTTCTGGCCATTCGGTGATCCCCCTCGCCGGGGTGCCCAATGTGGTAACTGTGATTCCGTCGAGCGTCATCGGTTGCTGGCGTTATGGCTAGACGAAAATGTTGATCTCATTCGTGGCGCCCAGATCCTGCATTTCGCGCCCGAGTTATCGGTAGGGAATCTGCTGAGGCGCCAATCACGTGTATACATGTCGGCCGATCTCAATCCATGTGCTGCCGACCGGGTATTGAATATCGAGAATGTTGACCTCCCCGACGCCTCAGTCGACGTGGTCGTGTGCTCTCATGTTCTTGAATATGTAGATGACGTGAAAGCGCTTCGAGAAATTTACCGAATCCTTTCACCAAGTGGTCTGGCCTTGCTGATGTTTCCGATCGTGGAAGGTTGGGAACGTACCTATGAAAATCCTGCTTTCACATCCGCGTCCGACCAATTCAGGTACTTCGGCCTTGCAGGGCATGTCCGGATGTACGGACGTGACGTTCGAGACCGCATCACTGATGCAGGTTTCGGTCTGGCAGAATTCACCGCTGAGGAGCCCAATGTGGCGCGCTACGGCTTGTTGCGCGGCGAGAAAATTTTCGTGGCGAAAAAAGGCAAATAATGCAAGTAACCGGGGTGGTCTGCATGAGCGAGCGTTGATCCAGTCATGATAATGCTAATTGCTTCAGGCGTAATCGCGCTCGCCGCTGCGGTTGTCTTAGTCATGGTGGTTGCATTGGTGAAAAGCCACCCGTCTATCGGGATTGTGTTGGTCGGCTTGTCGGTCATCCCCCTGTGGGAAGCGTCGAGGCCGCCGCCGCTCGTCACACTCGCTGGACTGAGTATTTTTCCCGCCGATGTGATCACGTTCAGCTTGTTGGTGGTTGGCGTGCTGGAGTTCGCGCAACTTCAAGCAAACCTGAGGGGTTGGCTTGTTCCGTGGTTGTTGTTCGGGGCACTCATCGCTTTTTCGCTGCTTCGTGGTGTTGTGGCGTTCGGGCTAGGAACTGC
The DNA here is from genome assembly GCF_000243415.2 of Mycolicibacterium tusciae JS617. Next base: position 3,054,435 of record NZ_KI912270.1, on the reverse strand, counting down.
GATCAACGAGGCGCGGGAGATAGTGTGGTTTTTCTTTGCGATGACGTGGGCGCTTTCGATTCATCCGAGCCGGCTCAAGCTCCACACTGCCAGCCTCGTTCTTGGCTGGGCGCTTGTGGTCGTCGGCCTTTATCACGGTGTTGTGTATGGAATCGGCGACGCGTCGTCGTGGGTGTTCCTCGATGACGGCACACGAAAGGCAGGGCGTCTCCTCGTCTCCCAGCAGGCATTGATACTGGTGTGCTGCGCTGGAGTTGTGTTCCTCGGGTCGTCACGGTCGGGAAAGAGTCGTCCGCGTTTTGTTGCGAGTTCGCTCGTGTTTCTGGGAGTTGTCGTTCTCGCGCAGATCCGTTCAGTCTGGATCGCAGCCAGTGTAGGCATCGTGGCGGTGTTGATCTGGTCAGGGCAGAAACGGGTGCGGAACCGAGTTTTCGTCATGCTCGTTGCGGGCGGTTCGCTCGTACTCATTGGATGGTTCTCCGGGATGCTGAAGAGCATCGGGTCTGAGCTCATCGCGTCGGCTTCCAACACAGACACTCTCGACTGGCGCACGTCTGGCTGGCAAACATTGATCTCCCGGGCGATCGCCAACGGGCCGGTTGCCGTTGCTGGTGGCGAACCATTCGGCAGCGGGTATGTCAGGCGGGTGGAAGGCGGTGCGTGGACAGTCGTAGCTCCGCACAGTTGGTACGTGGAGATATTTTTGCGCCTGGGAATCATCGGGCTGACAGTGTTGGCTGCGACGCTGATTCCGGCGGTAGCGAAATCGCGAGCGTCGCGTTCGATGTGGACGTTCTTGCTGGTGGTCGTCGGAATTTCCGGCTGGGCGGATACAGTCGACTGGTACGTGGCTCCGTGGTTGGGGGCCGCGATGGTGGCATCACTTGGAGCGGGCCGAGCCGCGCAGGGGGTTATAACGTCGGCGTCGTCTGTGAATCTTGATGCTGCCAGGTCGGCGCGGGAGCGCATCGGGGCGAGCGGCTCCAACAGTTCACCATCGCCATCTGAAGTCGGTCTACGGTGAACACATTTATCATCAGAAGGTGGGGGTATGCCATAACAGTCCACACGCTGCGACTGAAATGCAAGGCTTGGATAACGGGTCTCATCCGTCGTAGTGGTTGGGAGATTCGACGCTCTCAACCGCCAGCACGTTTTCCTGCATTCACAGCACTCGAAACAGCAATGGCCGCGTTGTTCGCAGGGCAGGGACGTATACGGGTCGTGCAAATCGGTGCGAACGACGGTGTCATCAATGACCCATTGCATTCGTTTCTCATGGAGCACCGTGATAAGACTGACGTCTTATTGATCGAGCCCCAGCCCTATCTGATTCCTTTCCTAGCTCGGAACTACAAAGGCCACCCTACGCATCACATAGCTAATTTTGCTGTGGGCGAATCGGGAGTGCTGATGCTGCATACAGTCGACGAACAGCACTGGGCTGATTGTCAACCCCCGTATGCCCTTGGCTGGCCCCCTTATCGTGCGCCGACGGGAATTACATCTGGTGACCGTGACAATGTGGCTCTTCGATTTTAATGGGGCAGTTGTGATTTCGCTCTCGTAGGGCGTGTCGCTGCATGGGGAGGCCCTTGGTCTTCCGAAGTCTGAAAGTTGCGAAGCATTCAGGCTGACGAAGGGAACCAAGGGCCGTGTCCGACGGTACGACATTGTTGTTTGGGCTGCCAGGAGTGCGGGTTGAGCGTGTCGAGCGCTGGGCCGACGGGACGCGAGTAGTGCACGCGGTGACCGCGAGCGAGTCCGCGGCGGCGTGCCCGTCGTGTGGGGTGTTGTCCACCTCGGTGAAGGCCCGAGTCGCCACCGCACCGAAGGATATCCCCTACGGTGAAGCGCGAATCATGCTGCGGTGGCACAAGACCCGGTGGCGTTGCCGGGAGGACTACTGTGAACGCGGGTCCTTCACCGAGTCCATCGCGCAGGTGCCGGCGCGGGCCCGCACAACTCTGCGGTTGCGCACTCAGGTCGGTGCGGCGATCGGGGATGCGGCCCGTTCTGTGGCCGAGGTCGCAAACAGCCACGGCGTGTCGTGGCCGACCGCGCACCGCGCGTTCGTCGCCCACGCCGAGTCGCTGCTAGTCGAACCGCAGCCCACCGCGGTGCTGGGCATCGATGAGACCCGCCGCGGAAAGCCCAGGTGGGAACACTGCGCGGTGACGCAGGGGTGGGTGCGGGTGGACCCGTGGGGACACCGGGTTCGTCGACCTGGCCGGCGATCAGGGCCTGCTGGGGCAACGGGAAGGCCGCACCGGCGCAGCGGTCATCGACTGGCTCTCTGAGCGCACCGAAGCCTTCCGCGCGGGCGTGGCCTACGTGGCCATCGACCCGGCCGCGGTCTACGCGACAGCGATCCGCACACCCGGCTTGTTGCCCAACGCGACGATCGTGGTCGATCACTTCCACCTGGTGAAGCTCGGCAACGACGCGGTGACCAAGGTGCGTCAACGGGTCACCTGGGATCTACGTGAGCGTCGTGGTCGCAAGATCGACCCGGAATGGGCCAACCGGCGACGGTTGCTGCGCGCTCGGGAACGCCTGTCGGGCAAGAGTTTCGCCAAAATGTGGAACGCCCTCATCGCCGCTGACGACACCGGTCAGATCCTCTCAGCGTGGATCGCCAAGGAAGAACTGCGCACCCTGCTGTCCACCGTGCGCGTCGGCGGCGACCCGCACCTGACCCGGCACCGCCTGCACCGGTTCCTGTCCTGGTGCATCGATTCGCAGATCCCGGAGCTGCTGACCCTGGCCACCACCGTGGACACCTGGTGGCCCGAGATCAACGCCTTCATCGCCACCGGCATCACCAACGCCGGCACCGAGGGCTACAACCGGCTCGTCAAGCAGGTCAAACGCACAGCGTGCGGGTTCAGAAACACAGAAAACTCGGCCCGCCGGATACGCTTCCACTGCACCCGCAAACAGCGGGCCGCAACCCAGACATCATGCTGATTGCCCGCTCAAAATCGAAGAGCCGACAATGTCGTTCAGTGGTTGCGTCGTTACTATAAGGGGCGCGCTGCCATCGAAGACACCATAGTTACATTCTCGACAGAGTGTGTGCCCTTAATCGACCTGATGCAACGCGTGGGATGGGCACCGGCTGTAGACGTTCTACAGGTCGATTGTGAAGGCCTTGATGATGAAGTCCTTTACCAGTCTTCACTCGAGACTCTGATGCCGATTTTGATTAATTTTGAGGAAACCGAGTTGTCTGCCGAACGATTTAGCAAACTCACCCGCACATTAACAAACCTGGGCTATGTACTCCAATCGACGGGGACGGATACCCTAGCGATTAAGGTGTATCCTCCACGTTTGGCGATCGGGTAAGGATGGCTTGCCATCATCAGCGACCGACTGTACAGAGGGCATCGTCATAGTCTCGCATATAGGTTGTCCGCGGACCCGGCTGCGTGTCGATGACCTGCCCGTCGGTGGAAACGTCGCCGTTCCAGTGGAAATGGCTCAAGATCGATCGGGGCCTCCACGCTGCGTGATCAGACGATGAACCCCAGCCCGGTTCGTCGAGCGCTGTCAGATTCGATGCTGAAAGCATGCCAGCATCGGGCGGCGACCACGATTGGAATATCAACTGGTCGCCAAACCACGCCCGCGACATCGGCCAGAATCCACCAAACCCAAGCCGCATAGCGATTTGGACCACCAAATGTGTCCCCCTCACTAAGTCAGGTGGTCATGTCGGACGCACTTATCGTCTTATTATTAGTGATGCTCGAGGCGGAACTTGTGGCAGGCCCGGTGGCCCACCATGGTGAGGGGCCTTTTTGGGACACACGCACTGGCCGTCTCTTGTCCATGGACGTTCACGCAGGCGCGATCGTCTCATTGGATGAGTCGGGTACGACCAACCGCTACGAACTACCGAGTCGAGTGGTGACGACGATCCGACAGCGGACTAGCGGTGGGTTTGTCATCGCCACGGAACACGGCCTTGTAGGCGTCGATCAGGAATTCTCGTCATTCGATCGAATTGCCGAAGTCACTCATGATTCGAACATCCGCACCAACGATGGGGGCTGTGACCCGCTCGGCGGCTTCGTGATCGGCACCATGGCCTACGACGAGCGACCCAACGCCGGCGCCCTCTATCGAGTAGCGCCCGACCACCAAGTCGTTGAACTGATTTCGCGCGTATCGATCTCAAATGGAATCCAATGGTCGGCGAATGGGTCACGCGTGTTCTATATAGACTCGCCGACTCGGCGGGTCGATGTGTTCGATGTCGATCAGCAGACAGGTATGTGGTCGCAGCGCTGCGAGCACATCCGCATCGGCACACTGGGGTATCCCGACGGCATGGCGATCGATGAAGACGACGGGCTTTGGGTCGCACTGTGGGGCGGCGGGGCGGTTAACCACTACGACGCGACGGGGTGCCTGATCGAGACGGTGAAGGTGCCCGGCGTAACGCAGGTGAGTTCCTGCGCTTTTGGGGGTCGCCGTCGTGACGTTCTGTACATCACGACTTCCCGTCAAGGTTTGTCCGATGAGCAGGAGCCATATGCTGGCGCGATATTTGCCGTCCACACACGCTCGCGGGGCGCGGTTCCGTGGGAGTTTGCTGAATGACGATGCCCGGTAGTGATACCCCCCGTAGCGGTCTCGCGTGCTCGGCCTTAGGCTTTGACGGGTCGGTTACCTGGCCGACCTGCTGCTGGGGATGCGGGTAGAAAGCTAGGCATGGGGGAGATATGGCGAAGTGCGGGTCGGTCGACGCCCGGTGGGTCGGCAAATGACGAGCGGTGTGAATGCGCCGCGGCGTGTGTCTGCAGTTATCCGCGCGTATAACGAAAGTCAGCATATCGGCCGGTTACTGAAGGGGCTTGATCGGCAGACGGTCAAACTCGATGAGATTATCCTGGTCGACTCGGGCTCCACAGATGACACCGTTACGATAGCTGAGGCGGCCGGTTGTACCGTTGTGCACATCGCGAAGAGCGAGTTCTCCTTCGGCCGGGCGCTGAATAAGGGGTGCGCCGCAGCCACCGGGGATGTCTTGTTGTTCGCTTCCGCACACGTCTACCCGGTTTATGACACGTACGTCGAGCATATGGTGAGTGCATTCGACCGCGACCGAGTCGCTATCGTCTACGGGCGCCAGGTCGGAGATGAAAGGACGAAGTTCTCCGAATCACGGATCATGTTGAAGTCCTTTCCCGACGAGAACATCTGGGATCAGGGCCACCCGTTCAGCAACAATGCCAATGCTGCCGTGCTGAAGTCGGTGTGGCAAGAGTCGCCCTACGACGAGACTCTCACTGGCCTTGAGGACCTTGACTTCGCGAAGAAGGCACTTGATCGGGGCTGCAAAATCGCTTACGTAGCAGATGCGCCCGTGGTCCATGTGCACGAGGAGAGCTGGAGCATCACTCGTAACCGTTACCGGCGCGAGGCGATTGCGTACCGCCGAATTGTAGACGGGGCAAAGATGTCTCTCCTCCGTGCCGTCAGCCTCGCATTATCGAACATCGCGAGCGATTACAAGGATGTAATCAAAATGAATCGTTTTCGTGGCAATTTGGTCAGTATCCCACTGTTCCGGTTTGCCCAATTCATTGGGGCATGGGAGGGTTTCCATACACCTGACCATGTGTCAGCACGACTGCTGGATCGCTTTTATTACCCACCTGATTCGAGAACCCGAGGAATAACTCCGGAGCCTGGCCGGCAGATCGACTATTCCGACGACATCACGACGGTGCGGCGGCAGAATCAATGACGCAAGCTGTCGCAATCGTGCCGATGCGTCACAATAGTGAGCGCGTCCCCGGAAAGAATTATCGCCAGTTGGCCGGAATTCCGCTGTACCACCATGTGGTCCGGATGTTGAGTTCGGTACCGGAAATCGACCTGATCGTCGTCGACACTGACAGCGAATTCATTATCAGCGACTGCGCTGAGCATTTCCCGTCGGTCAAGGTGCTCCGTCGGCCAGAACACTTGCGCGATGGTAGTACTGCAATGAACACCGTACTCCTCAATACGCTCGAGCAAGTCGATGCCGATGTCGTGCTGCAGACCCATTCGACCAACCCATTCCTCAGGGCGCAAACTGTGTCCGCTGCATTGAAACTGTATGTCAGCCCGGACTGCGATTGTGACTCCATATTCAGCGTGACTCGGCTGCAAGCCCGTCTATGGGATTCGGACAACTCGCCGGTGAATCATGATCCATCGGTGTTGCTGAGGACTCAGGACCTTGCTCCATTGTTTATCGAGAATTCGTGTTTTTTCATATTCACGCCCAAATTGCTACGGCAGCGGGGTAACCGGATCGGGACACGCCCCCTCATGATCGAGATGGCGCCCCTCGAAGCGGTGGACATCGATACCGAGGACGATTTCACGCTTGCAGCTGCCATCGCTGAGCATACGGAGATCAGCGCATGAGCCTGCCATTGATCCTCGTAACCTGCCGTCAGATGCAAGTCGAACTGCCGCGGCACCGCGAACGCATCGAAAAGCTCGGTTATGAGGTCGTCGCGCCGGACCTTGGTGAGCGCCAACAGTTCACAGCGCCCGAACTACTCGAATACTCTTCCCGTCTCGTGGGAATTATCGCCGGCGATGACGAGCTCGACGACGGCTTTTTCGCGGGAGCCGCCAAACTCAAGACGGTGATCCGTTGGGGGATTGGCATGGACTCCGTCGATCACCGGGCGGCCCAGCGGCGGGGAGTTACCGTCCGGAACACGCCAGGCGTCTTTGGTCAGGAAGTCGCCGAGTCGGCATTCGGCTATATCCTCAACCTCGCGCGCGGATACATCGAAGTGGACGCAGCTGTGCGACGTGGCGAGTGGCCCAAGGTGGAGGGCATAACCCTTGCTGGTGCGAGGCTGGGAATCGTGGGCTTCGGCTCGATCGGCCGCGCGATCTCCAAACGTGGACTGGGCTTCGACATGGATGTTGTCGCGTTTGATCCCTTCGTCACTGCCGCGCCTGAGGGTGTGTCGATCGTCGGTCTTGACGAGCTGATGTTGTCTTCCAAATTCATCGTGTTGGCCTGTCCGCTCACACCCGAGACCGTGCAGCTGATCAACGCTGACCGCCTGGCGTCAGTACGTCCAGGCGCTTATCTGGTGAATGTCGCTCGGGGCCCAGTCGTGCAAGAAGAAGCGCTCGTCGAAGTGCTCAGGAGCGGACGGCTTGCAGGTGCCGCGCTCGACGTATTCGAAACTGAACCGTTACCGCATACCAGCGAACTCCGGACGCTCCCGAACGTCGTGTTAGGTGCCCACAATGCGTCGAACACCCGGGAAGGCGTTGCACGGGCGAGCAACGCCGCAGTTGACTTCCTACTCGAGGAACTTGGTAGATGACCCGTGCGGTCATCATCACAGGCGCCGCGGGAGGTATCGGTTCGGCGCTGTGTAAACGCATGCGCAAAGACGGCTACTACGCCATCGGCATCGATAGAGATTCATCTCCCGCTGCGGACATGAGTCTGCGCGTCGATCTACGCGAGTCCGAGCAACTTGTTGCCCTGGGCCGAGACCTCGCCACAAGTTACGACCTGAAGGCCGTTGTGCACAATGCCGCCGTGCAGCCCATTGCAGGTGCCGGAGAAACCACCCTTGCTGAATGGTCAGATGCCCTGCGTGTCAACGTCATCGCGGTCGACGCCCTGGTTTCGGGGGTGCGAGAGAGTCTCGCTGCCAACGATGGTTCAGTCGTTGTTGTGGGAAGCGTGCATGGCCGCGCTACGACCGGAGGGATCACCGCCTACGCTGCGACGAAAGCGGCATTGGAAGGATGGGCGCGCTCTGCCGCGTTAGATCTCGGGCCGAAGGTGCGGGTCAATGTTGTCGCACCCGGCGCGATTGACACGGCGAAGCTCCGCGAAGGATTCGCGCGCTGGGGCGCGGCAGCCGCTGAAGAGCGGAAGGCGATTCTGCGGCAGCGCACCGCATTGGGCCGTATTGGCGAGCCTGATGATGTGGCCGGGGCCGTATCGTTCTTGATTAGCAACGACGCTCGTTTCGTCACTGGAGCGGTTTTGGTAGTTGACGGTGGAGCAACCGCCCGACTGGGTTCGGAGTGAGGTGTGTGGGCATGGCCGATTCGGGACAGCAGCAAGTTATCGCGCAGGAACAGGGCCGACGTCATGCGTTGAAACACTGGGCTCGAACAATTATTCGCGGTAACGGCGGGATTCGCACGGTGGCCACCCGGTTGACGGATGTCCGCGCTTGGGGCGAGGGCACCATCACGTCTGCCGGCCGGGCAAACCGCGCCTACATCAGACAGTTCAAGGATATTCATGCTGGTCGCCGTTGCGTGATCATCGGTAACGGTCCCAGCCTCAAAGACACCGATCTCAGCCTGTTGCGAACCGAAATCACGTTCGGTCTCAACCGCATCTACCTGATGTTCGATGAGTTGGGTTTCGAGACAACTTTTCACGTTGTCATCAATAATCTTGTCGTTGAACAGTGCGCGGACGATTTGCGCAGAATCAAGGCTCCCCTCTTCACCACAACGCCCAATCGCAAGTTCCTTGCCGGCGCGGACACCATGGCGTACCTCAGCAAGCTGGTCGGCCCCAGGTTTTCCATTGATGCCAGCCACGGGATATGGGAGGGCTCGACGGTCACCTACGTGGCCATGCAGCTGGCCCACTACATGGGCTTTTCTCAGGTAATTCTGGTCGGAGTCGATCATCGTTTCGCCGTTAGTGGCCGCCCCCATCAGGTCGTCGAATCTGCGGGACCTGATGCAAGTCACTTTGATCCACGCTACTTCGCAAAGGGCTTCAGGTGGCACCTGCCGGACTTGGAAACCTCTGAACTGGCATACGGCTTGGCCCGGAGGCAATTCGAGAAGGACGGCCGCACGATTGTCGATGCGACGGTAGACGGCGCGCTGACGGTGTTCCCTAAATTGCCGCTCGAAGAAGCGCTTGGCTTGTGAGCGCGGCGCCGCCCGTTCGTGTCAGCATCGTCACCGTTTGCTGGAATGATCTGGAGAATGTCCAACGTACCCTGGACTCCCTGGCGAGGCAGACAGAGCGTCGTGGCTGGGAGCACGTGCTTATAGACGGCGCGTCGATAGACGGCACCGTGGAGTGGTATCAGTCAGCAGAATTCGCGTTTCCGCACGTCGTCACTTCCGAACCCGATAACGGGCTGTTTGACGCGATGAATAAGTCCCTGGACATCGTCAAGGGCGAGTACGTCGTATTTATGAACGCTGGGGACTGCTTCGCTGACGAGGATGCGCTCGGTCGCATACTCAGCCGGGTAGAGAGCAGCCTTGCCTGGGGTTATAGCCGAGCCAGAGTGGTCGACAGCACTGGACGCAAGGTACGTCCCAACGTGGGCAAGATCCCGTACTCGAGGGCAAAGCATCTCTTGGGCGGCGCCACGATCTGCCATCAGGCGGTGATCATGAAAGTTGAGCTGCTCCGTGATCTCGGCGGGTTTGACCTGAGCATGGGTGACGTTGCCGATTATCACTTGCTGATCAAGTTGGCGGCCCGGATAGCCCCCCGGACATGGCCAGAGATCGATGTCAATTACCTTGACGGTGGGCGGTCGAGCGTCAACCCGGACTTAAGGGGAAGGCATCAGGCTCGAGTTGATGTGCTCGCATTAACGCCGATCACGGCCAGGTTCGACAGCGCATGGACGGCAATGCAGGTCGCACGCGTTCGCTTTCGGAAGAAGCTCAAGCCATTACTCGGTCCCATCTACCTGAGACTCATCAAGTGAGAGACTGCTTGTCACCTTAGGTATCTGTGCACAGCTCATAGACGGGGGGCGCGTGTCAGTGCGTTCAAAGCGAAATGTGGTAGTCGTAGGGCAAGGCTATGTCGGCCTGCCGCTGGCGATGGGAGCGGTAAGCGCTGGGCACCATACGACGGGTCTTGATCTCAATCCCCAGGTGGTCGCTGACCTCTCTAAGGGGGTGAGTCATGTCGATGACATCAGTGATGATGACATTCGTGCGGCGCTGAGCCGGGGCTACCAGGCGTCCGCGGACACCGCAGCCCTCGCTGAGGCAGACGTCATCGTCATCTGTGTTCCGACGCCGTTGAGCCCAGACAGAAGCCCTGATATGCGGGCGGTGGAGCGCGCCGTAGAGGGTGCCGCCCGATTCGCAAAGCCTGGTGTGCTGGTGGTTCTCGAGTCAACGACGTACCCCGGAACGACCGACAACCTCGTCCGGCCCGTGTTGGAGGCGTCCGGTCGTCAGATCGATCGAGATTTTTTCCTCGCTTTTTCCCCTGAGCGGATCGATCCGGGTAATCAGCGGTACACCCTGCAGAACACGCCGAAGGTTGTTGGCGGAGTGACGGCGGAGTCGACGCGACGTGCCTGCGAGTTCTACGAAGGGTTCATAAGTACCGTCGTCCCGGTGAAGGGGGCGAAGGAGGCCGAAATGGCAAAACTCCTCGAGAACACTTATCGGCACGCCAATATCGCGCTGGTCAACGAGATGGTGCGCTTCTGCCGCGAGCTTGACATCGATCTGTGGGAGGTCATCCGCGCGGCATCCACGAAACCGTTCGGTTTCCAGGCTTTTTATCCCGGTCCCGGGGTCGGTGGACATTGCATCCCGATCGATCCGAACTATCTGAGCTTCGAGGTCAAACGTCAGCTCGGACGCCCATTTCGCTTCGTCGAACTGGCTCAGGAAGTCAACGAGAGCATGCCCGGTTACGTCGTCGACCGGTTGCAAGACGCGTTGAACGACGTCGGCAAGCCTGTGCGCGGATCCCGCGTGCTCATCCTGGGTGTTACCTACAAACCGAATATCGCCGACCAGCGCGAGTCTCCCGCGAAGCCCATCGCCACGCTGCTTTCGCGTAAAGGGGCATTCCTGACGTTTCACGACCCTCGCGTCGGCGCCTGGAATATTAGCGGTGCGGCCATTCCGCGCGCCGAGGACTTGGGGACCGCCCTCTCCCAAGCGGACGCAGTCCTCCTCCTCCAAGCTCACCGTGAATACGACGTTGATGACCTGGTGGCACGGTCGCAGTTGTTCTTCGACACGCAAGGTGCATCCACGCACCCGTCTGCCATCCGGCTGTGAGTAGTGGATCTGCGGCGTGAGTGACGAGAAGCTAACGAGCCTGCATGTTGTGCTTTGTGGCCCTGCGGACGTCCGCATGCTTGAGCCTTTGCTGGGTGTGAAAATCCCGAGCACCGAAGTATTTCCCTACGCGTTACTCCCGACGCTCGCTGAGGAGTTCATAGCAGCGGGGCATCGCGTAACAATCGTTTCAACGGCGACAGATATCGACGCGCCGCTGAAATTTATGGGCAATCAACTGGGCCTTGTTCTGGTCCCCGGTCTGCGGCGGCAGAGGGATCATGTGCGTGATTTCTTCCGTACCGAGCGCCGAGGACTAGCTGCGGCACTCCGGGAACTCCGTCCAGATGTGATCCACGCTCAGTGGACCTACGAATTTGCCCTCGGGGCTGCCGAGGCTGGCGCCGCACCCGTGCTCGTCACGGCCCGTGATTCGCCACTCAGGATTCTTGCTCTCGAATTGGATGCATATCGCTTCTTTCGCCTGTTACTCGCGATCCGTGCACGATTTTCTATCCGTCACGTCTCGGCCCCCTCTCCCTACCTCGCCCGTTCGCTCCGCTGGTTCGCACACTTCGGCAAAATCCCGGTGATTCCGAACCTCATCCCTGCGCTACCCGCGGTGACCGGCGACGTCGTACGCAGGTCCAACACGACGGTCTTATGTGTCGCGAACGCAAGCCGAGGCAAGAACGTCCGCGCCCTGTTGCGCGCGATGGCATTGGTCCAAGCTCAATATCCCGACGCTACGCTTCGGCTTGTCGGTAGTGGTCTGGGTCCGGGCGGTCCGGTTGAAGCCTGGGCCCGGGAGCAGGGGCTTGACACGCAGGTGGCATTCGTGGGGCATGCGGATCGTGATGTGCTCGCCGACGAATATTCCCGGGCGGCCGTGTTTTGCTTTCCCTCACTCGAGGAGTCGTTTGGCAACGTCCTCATCGAGGCTTTACAGGCTGGGCTTCCAGTGATCGCTGGAAAGCACTCGGGTGCGGTGCCATGGGTTCTGTCCCAGGGGCGGGCGGGCAAACTTGTCGACGTGCGCGACCCCGCTGCTATCGCGGCAGCAGTGTGCGACGCGATCGACGACCCTTCATCGACGGTGTCACCAGGGTTTGACGTCGCCGCGTCGATCGCCGGGTATTCACCGAGCGCCGTTGCCGCACAGTACGTGGCAGAGTACCGCCGCGTGATCGCGATCGAGAAGGACCGACGGCGATGAGTGGCGAGCGGACTCGTCAACCGTGACCGCCTCGCCGGGTTCCAAACTTCGGACGCTTGTCTCGTATACCGGCTGGACGATCAGCGCGCAGGTTGTGACGATGCTGCTTCAGGTTGGCTATGCGGCGATGGTGAGCCGGCTCGTTTCGGACACCGGCTTCGGTTCGGTCGCCGTCGCGATGAGCCTATCTGCGCTTGTCACTCTGATTGCACAGGGCGGACTTGGCGAGGCGGCGGCACGGACCTCCGAACTGCACCCGGGAAAACTGAGTTTTCTCATCCTTTTTGCGGGCGGCCTCGGACTTGTCGCAGGCCTGTTACTCGTCGCCCTGGCTGCGCCGTGGGCGGCGTTGTGGGATGCGCCTGAGGCGGTCGGTCCGTGCCGAGTGATCGGAGTGACCGCCTTCCTCGCGCCGCTCTCGGGGCTATTGCTCGGCGTCCTGCGGCGAGTTGGCGGGTTTAGGGCGGTCGCGGTCTCTACGGTGGCGACGACGGCCGTGGGCATGGCGATCGGAGTCGTTGCCGTCATGCTTGCGCCGGGTCCGATGACGTTGCTCGTTTCGCCGGTAGTGGCATCAGTCCTTCTGGCGGCTGCCGTGCTCATCCTGACCCGGGAGCACTGGCGTGCGAAGCCAGACGCTACCGCAGCGCGGACAGACCTCGGATTCGCGTGGAAGGTGCTGGGTCTCGCGATGCTCTCGTACGTCACTTGGAACGCCGGCAAATGGTCGGTGTCCCGTTGGGTCGGGACCGACGCTCTCGGCCAATGGAATCGAGCCGAGGTGTTCACCATGGTGCCGATCTACCAGGGCGTTCTGGCGCTCGGTCAGGCGGTGTACCCCGAGTTTCGGCACGACGTCGGGGTCCAGGCGCGAACAAGGCACGCGTGGACCGACTTCCTGATCCTCATTGCATGGGCTGGCTTCCCGGTCTCTGCGATTCTCGCCGGCGCGGCGCCGATCCTTACCGCGGTGCTCTTCGGTCCCGGGTGGGGGCTGGCTACCGCGATGGCCCCACTGATCGCAATCCGGTGGGGTCTTGGAGCCGTCGATATGGCGCTCGGAATGGCGCTCGAGTCTGTCGGCCGGTTTCGGCTGTTGGTCCCAACGGGGCTGGTTTCCGTCGTAGTGATTGCGGCCGGCGTCGGCGCGACTGCAATGACCGCATCGTGGCTGTTCGCGCTGCTCGCAGCCATCGCTGGGGCGCTCCTTCGGCACATTCTCCAGGTGGTGTTCACTGTCCGCCAGGGGGCGCTCGATGGGTGGTCCCTGATCAAGGGATATTTTTGGGCGCTGGCGATGTCGATCGTCCTCGGTGGGGCGGCGGCGCTGGTGTCCGCAGGGGTTCTCGGTAGCCTCCCCCGGTTCACCGCGTTCATCGGTGTGTCCGTTCTGGTGAGTGCAATCGTGGCGTGCATCGTGAAGTGGCGCCGTCTGCCACCGATGCGCATCCTCGCACGGTACCGAGCGGGGGGGATGCGCGTCACGAGTTGAGAGCCTCGTCGAATGCGGTCCTGCAAGGGAGTGCGGCGGTATTGCGAAACAATTTTCGACATAGCGCAATATCCCCTCTGCCTTCTTCTAGGGTAGATATTTCGTTCATCGACTCGTCCTTCAGGCCTGCAAACAATGATTCCGAAAATGCGTTGTCGGGCTCTTAAGAATAGACGGTGTCGTTAAATGCGATCTGCCGAATTCCGGTAGTGATCGGGCAATGTATTGGTCAGATTGGGAAAGCCCAGGACAGACGGACGGAGATGTTCGAGGCAGCCGTTGATCGCTTCCATGGGCCCATTGGGCGTGCCAGGGTCGGTCGAAATAGGCTAAGACGTCGGCGCTTCGTTTCTTCGGTGTGCGTCCGAGGGAGATCATCTTCTTGGCCGAGACCCTGCCGTGCTGAAAGTCGGAAAGTCATGGCCGTCACGCCCGTACAATTCCACACGTGCCGCGACGTGATTATGTATTCGACTTTCTGCGGAGTCGCGCATCTGCCGGGCTGTACGTCGATGTCGGTACCGCTTCGGGAGAAATCAGCGAGCGTATGGCGACCGATGCGGCGCAGGTAGTGGCGTTCGAACCGTTTCCAATAATGACCGTCTCTTCCGGCAGCGGCTTTCGAATTACTCAAATGTCCGATTGGTGGAGAAAGCTGTCGCATGTGGGCGGGGCGAACGACGTTTATTGTCGGATCGACTGTCCAGGGAAGCGAACCAGGGTGGGAAGATCAAGACGGCTACTCAGCGGTTGGCAAAATCGGAACATCGCTCATTACCAAACTCGGCAACTACGCTTCAGTTGGATTGTCGACCCTGATGCGCAAGCGCGGTGTGACGGTCATGCGCGTCGAAACAACCACTCTAGACTTCGAATTAGGCGAACAGGTTATCGATTCCTGAAGGTCGACGTGCAAGTGGCCGAATCTCAATTGCTCGAGGGCGCCGAGTGGGCATTGAAGAGTCACCGAATCAGGTTGATGTATCTCGAGTGGTCGCGCGACGCGGAGGTAGAGCGCCGGCTTGAAGATGCTGGGCACTCCATTCGGTTTATGTCGGCTCTGGTACCGACGTAGCACGGCGAAATTTCGAAAACAACGGTTTCGAAGTTATCGACGTGATTTCGTTGTCAACCGGGCTCTTCGATTTTGAGCGGGCAATCAGCATGATGTCTGGGTTGCGGCCCGCTGTTTGCGGGTGCAGTGGAAGCGTATCCGGCGGGCCGAGTTTTCTGTGTTTCTGAACCCGCACGCTGTGCGTTTGACCTGCTTGACGAGCCGGTTGTAGCCCTCGGTGCCGGCGTTGGTGATGCCGGTGGCGATGAAGGCGTTGATCTCGGGCCACCAGGTGTCCACGGTGGTGGCCAGGGTCAGCAGCTCCGGGATCTGCGAATCGATGCACCAGGACAGGAACCGGTGCAGGCGGTGCCGGGTCAGGTGCGGGTCGCCGCCGACGCGCACGGTGGACAGCAGGGTGCGCAGTTCTTCCTTGGCGATCCACGCTGAGAGGATCTGACCGGTGTCGTCAGCGGCGATGAGGGCGTTCCACATTTTGGCGAAACTCTTGCCCGACAGGCGTTCCCGAGCGCGCAGCAACCGTCGCCGGTTGGCCCATTCCGGGTCGATCTTGCGACCACGACGCTCACGTAGATCCCAGGTGACCCGTTGACGCACCTTGGTCACCGCGTCGTTGCCGAGCTTCACCAGGTGGAAGTGATCGACCACGATCGTCGCGTTGGGCAACAAGCCGGGTGTGCGGATCGCTGTCGCGTAGACCGCGGCCGGGTCGATGGCCACGTAGGCCACGCCCGCGCGGAAGGCTTCGGTGCGCTCAGAGAGCCAGTCGATGACCGCTGCGCCGGTGCGGCCTTCCCGTTGCCCCAGCAGGCCCTGATCGCCGGCCAGGTCGACGAACCCGGTGTCCCACGGGTCCACCCGCACCCACCCCTGCGTCACCGCGCAGTGTTCCCACCTGGGCTTTCCGCGGCGGGTCTCATCGATGCCCAGCACCGCGGTGGGCTGCGGTTCGACTAGCAGCGACTCGGCGTGGGCGACGAACGCGCGGTGCGCGGTCGGCCACGACACGCCGTGGCTGTTTGCGACCTCGGCCACAGAACGGGCCGCATCCCCGATCGCCGCACCGACCTGAGTGCGCAACCGCAGAGTTGTGCGGGCCCGCGCCGGCACCTGCGCGATGGACTCGGTGAAGGACCCGCGTTCACAGTAGTCCTCCCGGCAACGCCACCGGGTCTTGTGCCACCGCAGCATGATTCGCGCTTCACCGTAGGGGATATCCTTCGGTGCGGTGGCGACTCGGGCCTTCACCGAGGTGGACAACACCCCACACGACGGGCACGCCGCCGCGGACTCGCTCGCGGTCACCGCGTGCACTACTCGCGTCCCGTCGGCCCAGCGCTCGACACGCTCAACCCGCACTCCTGGCAGCCCAAACAACAATGTCGTACCGTCGGACACGGCCCTTGGTTCCCTTCGTCAGCCTGAATGCTTCGCAACTTTCAGACTTCGGAAGACCAAGGGCCTCCCCATGCAGCGACACGCCCTACGAGAGCGAAATCACAACTGCCCCATTAAAATCGAAGAGCCGTCAACCGGGCGCGCGGCCCGCGCGCGGCCCCGGAAATGATTTATCGAGGGTTCGGTTCTGATATTGGTTCGGCGCTGCGTGCGCTAACGGCTACGCGCAATGGATGCAAACAGACTTGGTCGCGCTGCCGAGCAGCGACAAGGCGGAATTGGTCGATTTTCTTCGCGCTGGATAGTCCAGCTTGCGTTGCTGATCGCCTCGCGTCTTCGCTGATGACAACCATCTCGCCGTCGATTATGTTGTGTTGTGTTGGCGCTTTTACCAACGCATGATCGCCCCTACGCCCATCCCTATTGGCGCCGCGGCAAAGCCATCATGACTGACATCAGCGCCACGCATTGCAGCGGTGTTCCCGATGCCGTGGAGAATTGGCGCAACTCGGCAGCACCGTGTGGCTTCGCCGTACCGACCTGCAGGCCTAATTCGACCACCAGTCAATCGATCGCCAACGCTGCTGAGAAGACGCGGTCAGTAGTGACGGCGGTTCCAACCCATTGAAGGGCCGTTCGAGTCGAAAAATTAGAGTCCGTCATGGGTTGTTGAGTTTGCGGGTTCGCTATGGCGCGCCTGCCGGTTCCGTCGCCGACGCCACAGAGCGACATTACGACCAGCCGCACCGGAGGAACTCGACTGTGTTGGGCCATCGCCGTAGCCGTAATAGCTATAGCTGTATGACGCGCCTCCGCGCGCGGGCGTAATCGTGAATACCGCGCCGAGCAGTGGAGCGCCGACACTTCTAAGATTTCCAACCGCATGCGCGAGTTGCTCGCGTTTTGTCTCCCCGTACCGCGCCACGATCAGCACGCCGTCAGCGCCAGCCGACAGGATTGCGGCGTCGGTTACCGCCAGCAGCGGCGATGAGTCGATCACGACAAAATCGAAATGGGCACGCAACTCATCGAGCAGATTCTTGGCAGCCAAGGACCCGAGTAATTCGCTCGGGTTCGGTGGAACTGCACCCGAGGTCAGTACGGTCACTCCCGGGAACGCTGTCTTCTGCAGGACATCATTGAGCGACGCTCGGCCAGCCAGCACCGTGCTGAAGCCGACCGAGCCGACAAGACCGAGGTATTTGTCGAGGCGGGGACGACGGAGATCGCCATCCACTAACGCCACCGTATGTTCGTTTTCGGCCAAGGCAAGGGCAATATTGATCGCCGTCGTAGATTTGCCCTCGCTCGGCATCGAGCTGGTGACAACGATTACGCGTGGCGGATTGTCTACCGCCAGGAACTGCAGGTTAGTACGGAGTTTGCGAAAAGATTCAGCAAATGCCGAGTTGTCGTTGTCAAGAGACTTCGCCGGATTCTTCCGGCGTTCCTTATCGAGCGGAATACTGCCGACGACAGAGACACCGGTGATCTCTTCGAGATTCGTTCGGTCCTTTACGGTGTTGTCGAGCAGATCGCGGAGAAACGCAAGACCGACACCCAACAGCACGCCGAGGGCTAACCCAACGGCAAGGTTGCGTGTTGTTTTCGGGGATACGGGGACTGTCGGAATCGATGCCCGTTGTTCGACAATGACGCGTGCGTCCGGCGGCATTCCCGTCTCTGGAGTCTCCAATTCGCGCACCATGACGACGAATTCATCGGACAGTGCATCGGCGATGTCGCGTGCGCGGACTGGTGATTCGTCAACGACTGCTACATCTATCAGCACTGTATCGAGTTTCGAGCTCGCGGTGACGTTCGCTTGTAGAGCTTTTGCGTCCGTATCGAGGCCAAGTTTGTCGATTGTGCGCTGAGCCAATGTCTCACCCATCACCAGCTGGGTATACGAGACCACTCGCTCCTGAGAGAAGCGATTGCCCTGGTATATCTCGGAAGCCGATGTCCCCGACGTTGTGGACACGAAGAGCCGCGTTGTGGCCTGGTAGAGCGGAGTCGTGAGAAAGTTGACCGCCGCGGCGCCTAACACGACAAGCGCCGTAGTGGCGAGGATGATCACCCACCGCGCACGCAGCAGTTTTAAAATATCCTGAATAGTCACGACCCGTCCCTAATCGCTGATTGTCCCGCGGTCGCGATGACTCGCAAGTAGTTCTTGCGTGCAACCTGATCCGTCGGGAATCGGCTGTAGGTGGTGGCGCCGGTCAGTTCGACGACGTTGTTCTCCGATATGAACTCGCCGTAGGGCATCATTACCGGGCCAGTAGCGCCAAGCAAGTAGCTCAGAGCGATCGGATCGATGGCGATAACTCCGTCGACATTCATTCCCGACTGTTGCGCCCACATCGATTTCCAGATTTGCGCCGCATAGGGGAAGTGGGAGCTCTGATTGCTGTTGCGGGAATCGGTCGTCGGCTTGGTGAACCCGTACTGCTGGTCGAATTCCGGGCCAAGAGACATCGGTGTAAATGGCCCGCCGAGTTCTGTGTTCGGTCCCAACGTATCCACGCTGGGCTTGCCGTAGTCGAACCGAAGAATCCCGAACCCCCCGAGCAGGCCGCCGGTCCCGCGGGCTTCGGCATTGGTCTGGAAACCCATGAAATAGGTGCGCGGTCCATCGGCACCCATCATCGACGGTGCCAGCCGCGCGGCGAGGGCTGTGTTGTCCAGCAGTTGTGCGACATCGGATGTCTGCGCTGGTAGCTGCGATCGGGCTTCGCCGAGGACGGAGCGGTACGACGGATCCGCTATCTGCGCCTGCAGCTGTGTGCGCGCATCGCGAAGCGCGGAGAAGTACGTCGGCTCGGAGATCGCGCCGGCCTGATCACCGAGTTGTGAGGCGGCCGCAGAGATCTCGGTCAGCCTGGGTGCGGCCTCGCGGAGCAGACGTACGTCGACCCGACTGTCTTGTAGTAGTCGGTCCGGTGAAAGCGCTTGTGCCACATCGGCGGACGGTTGCAGCACGTCGGTTACCAGTTCAGACACCACGTCGGAGATCCTTGACCGGCTAACAAACGGACTGCCCAACCAGGGGACGGTTGACGCGACACTCCGAGGCAGAGAATGCGTTGAATCATGTGCTTCCCGGGCATGCACTTTCGCCTTGTCACCCGCTACCCGGTCTCCTCGGCGTTTTCCTCGAGCAGGGCTTGTCGCGCTTCCTGCGCGGCGCCGCGTGCTTGTTCGAGGCTTGACTTCGCTTGGGAGGCATCGAAAGCCAGCCAGCATCCGAACGCCACGACTAGAAGTACCACAGCACCGGCGACCAAAAGCGACTCCTCGGTTGCGGAGGAATCCCGGTCGGCTGCGTTCAAAGTCGACATCGTCCGACGCAGCGCCGTCGTCGCTAATGTACGACTCACGTCTGAACGGATTTCTCGAAAATTTCTGCACTCAGAAAATATCCCGTACTCGGCTTAGATCCGTCCTGCGGCCAAAGGGTAACAAAGGTACTACCTCAGAACGATCAGCCGAGTACGGGATGACGTCGTCAGAGGGGGACTAACAGCGGCTGCTGCGCGTGATTCACAGGCTGCATACTGCTGTAGCAGCGGTCGCAACCTCGAATTTAGTAGCTAAAGTAGACATGCCCCCCAGCTCCCCCTGATGATGTTGCTAGCCTCGCACACCACCCCCCCGGTGTCAACGGGAACCTGGTACCTCTTTGTGACCCGTTTAGCAACCATGTTGCCAGGAGTTGCTTCACTCGTTAGGAAATCTTGACCTGCTTCGATTGGGGCGTTGGGTCAAACGACTAGCCGCCACCATGTTCGTCGGCTAACGACGCGAGCGGTGGGCAAAGCCGACGTTATCGCGAGGGCTTTGAAGGCTCGGCAAAATTAGCTCGAGGTGCAACGCCTCCGGGCAACGTCGTCTCTTGTATTCAGCCCGCTGGCACTTCCACTTCGGCGATAAGCGCCCGGTGGTCCGTCCTCGCGACATCGACGCTCCTCAGCGACGTGGCGGTCGAGTTTCTCGTGAGTACGTGATCGATTCCGATCAGCGCCGGAAACCGCCGGTTGCTCGGGTAGGTGGGCGCGCGGCCGACACCCGCTTGCTCTGCGGCGTCGCGAAAGCCATTGCCGACAGCGCGCCGAAATGGCCGCATATCGATGGTGGAGTTGAAGTCGCCGCCGACGATAACAACTCCACCACCGGCCTCGGCTGAAAGCTTCGCAAGGGCGCCTTGGAATGAGGCCAAATTGTCATGCCAGCTGTCGATGGGCTGCGGCCACGGGGCGCCCATATGCGTCGAGACCACTGTCACATCCTCGGCTGCGCTGCTCACCCGAATACGCATGCTCAACAACAACTTTCCCAATCCACCGATCGTGTCGGCAGCCGTCGTGGGATAATGGCTGTACACCCCGATACCCGCCGGCCCGGCGCGCGGCTCAAGCGCGTGGTACGGGAAGGTCTTGTCGATTCCGGCGGCCGACAATGCCTCTACCGCCTCGACCGTTAATTCCTGCAACATCAGGATGTCGGCATGCCGCCCGGCGATGGAGACGATCTGGCGCGGGTCGGCCCGGCCGAATCTCATATTCAGCGTCATCACCCCCACGCGGATGGAGGCCGGGTTCGGAGCCGTGGCGATGTAGTAGGGCAGTTGCGTGATGACCAGCGCCGCGCACAGGCACGCGGACAGCGTCGCGAGCAACCACCGCCGTCCCCATAGCAGGACGACGAACGCGAAAGGCGCTGTGGGCAACAAGTACGGGGAGGCGATCACCGCATACAACGCCAGATGGTTCGGGATGGGTGTGTAGCGAGCTAGCGCCGCGGCGCTAGCGGTCAGCAGCAGCGTGATGCCCGCGGCTGTGCTGACGACATTTCGTGGAGAGTCCAGCGGCCGACCCAGGTCGGTCGTCATGCGCCCATTATGCGTGGCTACGGATGGCCCTGCCGTATCCGTGTTCCGATGGCGTCGATATACGTTGGTGCGGCGCTCCGGCCTGCATACACGTCTTCGACACGATGTCGTCGACCGTTTGCTCGGTCAGTTCCGGCAGGTACCACTCCGCGAATAGGACGTCGGTTCGGCGACGGCTGGCTGAGATGCACACCTCGCGACCGACGCCATCGACGTGTGCGGCTCCACCGTCGCTGCTACGGCCACCGGCGACATCCCGCTGAACCCCCATCTCAGCTTAGGAGATGGTCCCTTTGCTTCAGCAAACAATGTTGACGTCGCAGAGGGGGACACCTCCGTTGTGAGATATTTGGAATGCGGTGGCACGCCTGTGAACAGGCTGACGCACCATGATCAGTGGTCATCCGACCCCACGTTCCCGGCAGAGCAACCACGGTTCGTCGTCAAATCGTGTTGACAGCTGGTACCGGGTCTGCGATGCTGGCAGCTAACTTCTCGGGAGGGTGGGGGCCAAATGTCTTCTGTTGCATACTTGTCTACTATCGGCACAAAGTTTCAAGTCGGTGTTGCGGCGAGCGCGCTCGCAATCGCCGTTGCCGTACCTACTGTCGCGCAGGCAGCGCCGCACATAGCGGTACCCATCGCGCCGCTGACGCAAATCGTGGCTGGACCTGTCCTTGGCCCCGTCACCTTTGCAGAACAGACCGTCTGCCCGGTGCCCGGGTCGTTGGAGTGTTCCATTCAGGGCGCATTTGAGGGCTTTGCAGCACTGATTCTTACGGCGGTTCAGGTAGGGGTTGAGCTTGTTCTCCTCCCCGTGAGGTTTGTCCTTAACGTGGTCCAGGCCGTGGTGGAGGCCATTGCGAACATTTTCCGGCCCGGTCCATACGGCACAGGGGTCTAAATCGTTCGGTCCAACGTGCTCGTCGGTCGGCGTAGATCAAATCGCGGGAGTCCCGTTAGCGCTGCGCGTTCGATGACGAGCTGAGCCGAAACGGGACAACGCTGCGTGAACATATTCTCGAGGACTCCGTCCGAGTCCGACCCGAACGGCGACGACGCTGATTCGCAACGGGCGGATAGCGACGAAGATGCGCGGTGGAAACGAACAGTTGGGCGTCTAGGCCGTCGTAATGTCGTATTCACCTGCCTCGGGCTACTGATCGTTGCCATCGCGTTTGCATGTTGGCTCGGAATCCGTGGCTTCGAAGCGAAGTCCAACCTTGAGCAGGCCCGCGAGAGCGCGTCGCAGGCCCGGGAAGCACTGCTGAGGGGAGATACCGGCGACGCGTCGCGGTTGGCGGGCGACGCGAATACCCATGCGGAGAGCGCGCGTGACGCGACTCATTCGCTGCCCTGGAACGTCATTGCGGCGATACCTTGGCTCGGAAGCCCTTTGAAGTCCGGTCAAGAGATATCCGACGTTGTCGTGGGCCTTACCGGCGACGTACTCCAGCCCTCCACGGATGTCGGCTCGGCGATCGCGCCGACCCGGTTGCTCGAAGACGGGCGTGTGAACGTGGGACTTCTTCGTGACCAGGAGCCCAAGCTCAGCAAGATTTCGGCCGATGCTGTCAGGCTCGATGCCGAAGCCAAGGCCATTGCGGACCCCGGCTATCTTTCTCTTCTGCGCGACGCCCGCTCGCAGCTGCAGGAGCAGATCGCTGATATTGCAGAACTGTTGGAAAATACGGCTCTTGCCGCGCGTCTCGCCCCATCAATGATGGGCGCCGATGGGCCGCGCACATACTTCATGGCTTTCCAAACCAACGCCGAGGCACGGGGCGCCGGGGGGTTGCTGGGCGGATTTGGAATCCTAAAGTTCGACAACGGCACTCCCACCGTGGATACGTTGGCATCGAACACTGACCTCCAAGGTGCGGTCGCGACAGTCGATCTCGGCCCCGAGTATGCCGAGAACTATGGATTCACCAATCCAATGACAGACTTTCGCAACAGCAACCAAAGCCCTCATTTTCCGTACGCCGCGCAGATCTGGAAGTCCATGTGGGCGCAGAAGACGGGAATGAATGTCGACGGAGTCATCGCCATCGACCCCGTTGCTCTCAGCTACATCCTTGGTGCGGTTGGGCCCGTGACGATGCCGGACGGCGAGGTGATAACGAAAGACAATGTCGTCGAGCTGACCGAATCGACCGCCTACGTTCGCTTTCCGACCGACCAGGTGGCGCGCAAGAAATACCTTCAGGACATCGCCAACGAAGTCGTGAAAAAGATGACTGGACGAGTGGAATCACCCCGTGCGCTACTCGACGCCCTGGGTAAGGCCGTCAGCGAACGCCGGATCGCGGTGTGGAGTTCGTCTCCGGCCGATCAGGAGCTTCTCGAGAAAACTCCGCTCGCACACGTGGTTCCGGACGATCCTGCGCCGTATGCCCAAGTTTTTGTCAATAATCTCGGTGGGAACAAGCTCGATTACTATCTCCAGAGGGAGATCGAGTACGTCGCTGATGGCTGCGACGGCGAAACGCGGTTGTCGACCGTCACAATTCGGTTCACGAACACATTGCCGTCCGACAAGCCCGTGCCGGATTATGTGGCCCTTTCACCGGGCCTTCGTCAAGATATCAAGCTCGACATACCACGCGGCACCATGGTGACCTCCGTCCGTCTCTTGGCGACGAAGGGCGCGAAATTGGATAGCGCACTCGTCAGTGGGCAGAAGGTGCCGGTCTTCAGCGGCGTCGAACGAGGACACCCGAGTTTCGAGGTGCAGGTGGTTATCCCGCCCGAGAAATCGGGTGAAGTGAGCTTCCGTCTTTCCGAACCGACTTCTCCCGGTTCGCCGCGCGTTCCGATCCAACCGTTGGTGGACACCGTTGTCCCCGAAGTATCGGTACCTGAGTGTTCGGGATGAGTCGCAGACGCCGAATGTAGTTGCGGATCCTGAGTTTTCACGATATTTAGGGTGGTTCCCATCGGCTCCGGTCCTGTTCGGGGCGGCTACGGCTGCTCCTGTCGGATCCGTGTGCCGATGTCATCGGACAGACGTTGATACGGTGCGCCGGCCTGCACGCACGTCCTCGACACGACCTCTCGCGAGTGCGCGCCGAATACGCAGTAGAGAACTTCGTCGGTCGGCACCGACAAGGTGACGAGCAATCGGATGGGCGTGCCCTCATCGGTAACGGCGGCAGCAGCGGCGTCGAGTCGCGACACGATGTCATCAACCGCGTGCTCGGTCAGCTCCGGCAGATACCACTCGGCGAGGTAGCACGCCGGATCGCCAACCGCTCCCATGTGAAAACCGTAGCGACGGCCTGCGTGAAAGGAATCGGGGGTTTCCCTAATTGAATGGGCATCCTGCGATACCTACACCGGCTCGAGCCGTGCGACTAGGCGAAGTACTGTCTCGCGACGCCTGGTAGACGTGAGCAACCCCGCGTCTACCTCTCTACCTGGTAAACCAGGCCCAACGCGCAATCTGACAGGGTCGGCCAAATATCGCCCTGGGCAAATCCCCGATTCGGTTGATCCACACCCGTGCGCTATGTGATTGTTGACGAATGCGTAAGGCCGGTCGCGTTGTCGTTCTATTCGTCTTGAGCTTGGTCAGCACCGCGGTTCTGGGTGCCATAACGGCGCTGCTGGCGGCCGTGAGCCTGGCTGCCACCACGGCGCTGATCGTGCCGGGCACGGGCACCCCGAACGCAAACGGCGTCGTCGGATACATGGAGAACTTCCGCGACTACTACATGCAGGAGACGCCTTGTACCGTCGCCGACGCCTGCGATCTCGAGGGTATAAATTATCCCGCGTCATTCTGGCCGATACCGTTGCCCGGCTGGTGCCCGAATTTGTCGTGCGACAGGTTCAACGTTTCGGTGGCGAAGGGTGTGCAGAGCCTCGAAGAACAGCTAGCCCTTCTGGAACCCTTCCTGGACCCCGACGACAAGCTCGTGATCGCCGGCTACTCGCAGGGCGCCCGCGTCGTCAGTATCGCAAAGATGAAGTACGCCAACGGCGAATGGGCAGGCTTGCCGACCCCGGATGCGTTCGTCTTCATCGGCAACCCGAACCGCCCGAATGGTGGCCTCTTGTCGCGATTGGGCTTCCTGGGACGCATTCCGATCCTCGATGTGACGACCGGCCAGCCGACCCCTACCAATACCGGCATCCTCACCGAAGACTGGGCGATTCGGTGGGAGGGCATTGCCGACTGGCCGACATTTCTCTTGAATCCACTGGCGGTGGCCAACTCGATCCTCGGCTTCGCCTACGATCACGGCACGTATCTGGCTTTCAACGAGGACAGTGATCCGGGTGAAACTCCCGCCGGATACACCATCGAGGAGTGGGAAGCCCTCACGACCTACCCGCTGCTTAATCCCGGCATCGTCAACTACCAGGAGTACGGCGACACCAAGTACTACACCATCACGCCGAAGGTCCTGCCGCTTGTGCGGCCGTTGCATCAGCTCCCGTTAATCGGCAAGCCGATCGCCGACCTTCTCGAGCCTGCGCTGCGCGTGATCATTGAAGAGACCGGCTACGCCCGTGGGATTCCGTTCGGCGCCCCCATCGGGACCGGGTTCATCCCGATTTTCAACCCGATCACGCTCTTCCTCAAGCTGATCCCGGCGATCTTCCAGGGCATTAACAACTTCTTCGCCAATTTCGGATTGACCCAGGAGATCCCGCTGACACCTCCGATTGTTACTGGGCCTGCGCCGTCGGTGACCGGCGAGGACGAGGAGACGATGTTGGTCGCCGACACCGGCGAGACGTCCAGGCTGATGGTGCAGGGCAACGGCGAAGAGCAACAGCAGCTTGAAGTCGAGGAGAAGACGGTCCTGCTCAATGTCGAGCCCGAAGAACAGGTCACTTTGACCGAAGTCATCGAGACGCCTGTTGTCGAGACGCCTGTTGTCGAGACGCCTGTTGTCGAGACGCCTGTTGTCGAGACGCCTGTTGTCGAGACGCCTGTTGTCGAGGAGCCCGGGTTGAACACACAGGACCCCGACGTCATCAAGGATCCCGAAGAGAACAAGGACCCCGAAGAGAACAAGGATCCCGAGCTGAACAAGGATCCTGAAGAGAAGCCGAAGCCGAAACCGGCGCCGGACCCCGAGCCCGCCAAAGTTTCAAAGAACCCTGAGCCAGCCGCCGCCTAGCGGCGACCCGCGTGACAGAAGCCTAGGCGGCTACGGCGCCTGGCTTCAGGTAGGTGACCAGGCTGACATCGATGGATTCATCGATGAAGTAGTACTGCGCGCCCAGGAGATACCGCATGTAGCGGTGGTAGTTCTCCTCGTCGGTGGCGGCGATCGCCGCTTCCTTGTCGCGCTCCAGCCGGTCGGCCCAGATGCCGAGAGTCTTGATGTAGTGGTTGCGCAGCGACTTCGGCTCGGGAACCACGAACCCGGCCTTTTCGCCGTGCTCGACCATCATCTGCGTGGTCGGCAGGCGTCCGCCCGGGAAGATCTCGGTGATGATGAACTTGACGAACCGGGCCAACTCGAACGTCAACTTCTTGCCGCGCTCGGCCAGGTCGTAGGGGTGGTATCCAACACTGCTCTGGATGGTCATGCGACCGTCATCCGGCAGGATGTCGAAACAGGTCTTGAAGAAGTCGTCGTAGCGTTCGAAGCCGAAGTGTTCGAAAGCCTCGATCGACACGATCCGGTCGACGGGGGAATGGAACTGCTCCCATCCCTCCAGTCGCACATCGAAGGTCCGCTCGCTGTCGAGCTTGGCGAGAAGCTGGTCGCAGTAGGCCTTTTGATTCTTCGACAGGGTCAGGCCGATGACGTTGACGTCGTACTTCTCCATCGCCCGCTGCAGCGTGAGGCCCCAGCCGCAGCCGACCTCGAGCAGGGTCATACCCGGCTTCAGGTCCAGCGCGTCGAGGTGCTGGTCGACGTTGGCGATCTGAGCCTCCGACAGCGTGACGTCGGGGCGGGTGAAGAAGGCGCAGCTGTACTTGCGAGTCGGATCCTGGAACACACCGAAGAAGTCGTCCGACAGGTCGTAATGGTGCTGGATGTCCTCGAAATGAGGAGTCATATCCTTCGTGCCGGTGGAGTTATCAGACATGATTCGCTAGTTGGCCTTCCTGGTGACGTGTACGGATCGTCACGTGTATCTGGTCGTACACCCTAGCGTTTGGCGCGGTTCACGCCCTAATTCGACGCCTACTTGGCGAGTGTGAATTGGTGGACGTCGATATAGCCAGTGCGGAAGCCGTGCGCGCAGCCCGTTAGGTAGTGCATATAACGGTTGTAGACCTCTTCGGACTGCACAGCGATTGCCTGGTCCTTGTGCGCCGCGAGCGCCCCGGCCCAGGTGTCCAGAGTGCGCGCATAGTGCAGTTGCAGCGACTGGCGGCGGGTCAGCGTGAACCCGGCCGGAGTCGCGTACTCGGAGACCTTCTCGATCGACGGCAGGCGCCCACCCGGGAAGATCTCGGTGAGGATGAACTTCACAAACCGCGCCACCTCGAAGGTCAGCGGAATCTTGCGGTCGGCCATCTGCGGCAGCGTCAGCGCGGTGATGGTGTGCAGCAGCATGACGCCGTCGTCGGGCAGCGCGGCGTAGGCCATCTTGAAGAAGTCGGCGTAGCGGTCGAAGCCGAAGTGTTCGAACGCCCCGATGCTCACGATGCGGTCAACGGGCTCGTCGAACTGCTCCCAGCCCTGCAGCCGCACCTGCTTGTCGCGCGGACTGTCGGATTTCGCGAAAATCCGTTCCACATGGGCCTTTTGGTTCTCGCTCAAGGTGAGTCCGATGACGTTGACGTCGTAGCGCTCGATGGCTCGCATCATGGTCGAACCCCAGCCGCAACCGACGTCGAGCAGCGTCATCCCGGGCTGCAGGCCCAGCTTGCCCAGCGCGAGGTCGATTTTGGCCAGTTGCGCTTCTTCCAGCGTCATGTCGTCGCGCTCGAAATAGGCGCAGCTGTAGGTCTGGCTGGGGTCCAGCCAGAGCCGGAAGAATTCGTCGGACAGGTCGTAATGCGCCTGGACGTCTTCGAAGTGCGGTTCTAACTTGCGTGCAACAGCCATTTAGCTCGGTGCCTTTCCGGGGCGAATCAGCAGCTCCGCCGTCATCAACGTTGACAGCTCGCAAAGCCCTGAGCATCGGCTTCGAATGTAACGCCTATTGCGCTACGCATCCAGTCAGGAGGGCAGGATCACAGCCTTTACGCAGTCGTAAATTCTTTACGCGGCTGCGAAATTCGTCTTCAGTTCACCGACGATGTCGTCCCATAGTTCGCGCGGCAACTCGTGGCCCATGCCGTCGAAGAGCACCAGGCGGGCACCCTTGATCGCGCGGGCGACGGCACGTCCGCCGAACGGCCGCATCAGCTTGTCGGCCTTGCCGTGGATGACCACCGTCGGCGCGGTGATCCGGCGGTCGTAGTGCAGCAGGCTGCCGCTGCCCATGATCGCGGCGAACTGCCGGCCGATACCGGCCGGATAGTAGGAGCGGTCGTAGCCCTCGATGGCCTCGGCGCGGATCCGGTCCTCGGGTGCGGGATAGCCGGGACTGCCGATGATGCGGCTGACCCGGATGGCGTTCTCGATGATCGCGTCGCGGGTCGCGTCCTTGGGCCGTTGCAGAATGGCCAGCAGGTGTTTTGGCGCGGGCGGCGGCAATACCGGTTGATTGTTGCTCGAGAAGATCACGGCCAGCGTCGTGGTGCGCACGTCATGGCGTGCGGCGAAAACCTGCGCGACCATGCCGCCCATCGACGCTCCGACGATATGGGCCGTGTCGATCTTCAGGTGGTCCAGGAGTGCGGCGGCGTCATCGGCCACATCCTCGAGCGTGTAGACCGCCGGGCTACGCAGTCCGAGGAACGAGCGCGCCATCCTCGGCAGCAGGGGAGCACCGGAGTGCTGCCCGGTCACCTTGGACGACAGGCCGACGTCGCGATTGTCGTAGCGGATGACCCTCAGCCCCTGGTTGACGAGCTTCTCGCAGAAGTCGGTGCGCCACAACAATAATTGCGCACCGAGTCCCATGATGAGCAGGACTGCGGGGTCGTTCGGGTCGCCCATGTCCTCGTAATAGATATCGAGGTCGCCCGACCTGGCGGTGCCGGTGCGGATGTCCACTTACGCCTCGACTTCTTCGGTGTGCTCCCTGCTGACCTCGACCATGAAATTGGCGAAGTACCCCGTCAACTGCGGGTCGGTCATCATCTGCCACTTCGGTGCGAGCAGCTTCATGTAGCGCTCCACGTAAAGGAACTGCTTGCCGATCAGCACCAGCTCGCGCGGCAGCTTGACGTCGTACGCGTCGGCCAGCGTCGAAAGTTGTTTACCTATCTCGGCATAGCTCAAATCGCCCAACGACGACATGGTCAGCGGCGTCGCGAACTTCTCCAGATCCTTCGCGGCCTCGGCCTCGGGCTTCATGGTGCCGACCGCGCCCATCAGCACGACGATCTTGCCCGCGGCAGCGTGGTCCTTCTTGACCAGCAGCGCGTAGACCAGCTCGCGCAGCAGCCAACGCGTGCGGGGGTCGACGCGGCCCATGATGCCGAAGTCGAGAAACACGATCTTGCCGTCGGGGTCGACGAACAGATTGCCCGCGTGCAGATCGCCGTGGAACAGGCCGTGCCGCAGCCCGCCCTCGAAGACGCTGAACAGCAAGGCCTTCACGAGCTCGGTGCCGTCGAACCCGGCCTTGCGGATCGCCGCGGCGTCGTCGATGCGGAGGCCGGAAACCCGCTCCATCGTGAGCACCCGCTCGCTCGTCAGGTCCCAGTAGACCTGCGGCACTCGGATGTTCTTGCCCAGCGGGGAGGCGTGCATGTGGGACACCCATGCGTCCATCGACTGCGCCTCGAGCCGGAAGTCCAGCTCCTCGGCGAGATTGTCCGCGAAGTCCGCGACGACGTCCTGCGCCGACAGTCGCTGGCCGAGCTTGGCGAATTCGACAAGCCGCGCACCACGTTTCAGGATTTGCAGATCGGCGGCGACACGGCGACGGATGCCGGGCCGCTGGATCTTGACGACGACCTCCTCGCCGCTGTGCAGGGTCGCGTAGTGCACCTGGGCAATCGAGGCCGATGCGAACGGTTTCTCGTCGAAGCTGGCGAACAGGTTCGACGGGTCGTCGCCGAGGTCCTCCTTGAACAACTTGTGCACTTCGTCTTCGTCGGCCGGCGGTACGGCATCGAGCAGGCTGCGGAACTCGCGGCTCATCTGCTCGCCGAAAGCACCGGGGCTCGACGCGATGATCTGGCCGAACTTGACGTAGGTGGGTCCGAGATCAGCGAACGCCTGCGGGACCTGCTTGATGATCTTCTGCTGCAGCGAGCCCTTGCCGGCGAGCGTGGTGACGACTCGCGCGCCGGTGCGGGTTATCTGCCAACCCGTCGCGCCGATCCGGGCGGCCTCGACCGGCAGCGGTACCCGGTCCAGTTTGGCCACGTCGCGTGGTTTCGTCGTACTCATGGGGCCAGTGTCTCAAAAATGGCGATGAGCCGCGAAAACGTGTGGATCGGGTCACAGTCTCACGCGAAGCTGTGCTCCACTTCATCGCGGCTGCGCACCGGGTCGTCGCCGGGGGCGTAGGTCGGCAGCGTGTGCTTGACCGTCGTCCCCGACTTGACCCTGGCCTGGGCTTGGCGGAACTCCGGCGCCGTGCCCGCCGCCAGGTGCAAGCCGTTGATGATGCTCCACACCGCGGCGCGCCTTGCCGTGCGTTCGACGATGTTGGGGTCGCGATGCGAGATCAGTTCCTTGGCCCACTTCGGCATCGTGTCGCGGATCGCCCAGTCGACGACGCTGTGCGGCATCGGGAGGTTGGGTCCGGTGGACATCGCCATGCCATGCGTGACGGCCAGCCTGGGCAGATACGACTTCAGGCAGTCCAGGGTGTCGGCCTTGGTGGTGGGCAGGTCGGTGCCG
Source organism: Mycolicibacterium tusciae JS617 (assembly GCF_000243415.2). Next base: position 3,023,400 of record NZ_KI912270.1, on the reverse strand, counting down.
CCGAGTGCATGTCCGACGCGGACGAACTCGCCGTAATAGTCGTCGATCTTCTTACCGCGCAGCGGGTTCGGGTGATACAGCTCGTGCGCGGTGGCCAGGCCCCAGACCACCGTGGCGTAATTCCAGCGCAGCCACTGGGGATCGTCGGCGTCGTAGGTGGCGCCGTCGGGGCGGGTGCCCTTGATGGTGTGGTGCATCGAGCGAACAGATTTTGCGAGCCGCTCGGCGGTTTCGGTCGATCCGTATGCGGTCCCGATGAAGAATGCGACCGAGTGGCCGAGCCGCACCGAGGCGCCCCTGGCATCGATCTCGGGGACGGCGATCCCTGTTTCTTTATCGCGCTTGACCAGGCGTGAATGGTGCATGCCCATCCAGTAGATCGACGGGTCCAGCCGCTCGAGGTACGCCGCGCACTGCAGGCCGAAGATCAGCGCATGCATGTGGGAATGCACATGCCAGACGGCACTGCCAGGTCCGAACCACCCGGGATCGCCAACGGGCGCGGCGAACTCCATGCCCTTGAAGAAGTGCTTGCGCACTACCTCGTCAAAGCGCTGGTTCACGAATTGCCCGACCATCTGGTGCGGCAGGTCCACGGCGTTCCCTTCTGAAGTCTGGTCACATCTGTAACCAGAATACTAGTTGGATACGGATGTGACCAGAGTTGGCCGCCGCGGGCTTACTCTGGGCTGATGTCCAGTCCGACCCGATGGGCCGGCGTGCCGCTGATCGACCGCCGCGCCGAACGGCGAGCGCAGCTGATCGATGCCGCGTTCCGCCTGTTTGGTGACGGCGGTGAGGCCGCCATAGCCGTACGGTCGGTGTGTCGTGAGTGCGGACTGAACACCCGGTACTTCTACGAGAGCTTCGCCGACACCGACGATCTGCTCGGTGCGGTCTACGACCAAGTCAGCGCGTTGTTGGGCGCCGAGGTCGAGGCGGCGATCACCGCGTCTGGTGAGTCACTTCGGGATCGGACGCGGGCAGGTATCGCCGCGGTCCTCGGGTTCAGTTCGGCCGACCCGCGCCGCGGCCGGATCCTGTTCACCGATGCGCGAGCCAATCCGGTTCTCGCAGCGCGTCGGAAGGCGACGCAGGATCTGCTTCGCGAGGGCGTGCTGACCGAAGGTTGGCGGCTGAACCCTGGCTCGGATCCCGTTGCGGCACAAGTGGGTGCCGCCCTGTACACCGGCGCGATGGCCGAATTGGCCCAACAGTGGCTGGCAGGCAACCTCGGCGACGATCTCGATGTAGTGGTCGAGTACGCGGTGCAGACGGTCCTGCGCTGAGCGGGACTCCTTCTATCGAACATGTGTTCTAATGGAGCCATGTCCGTAGATACCTTGGCACCCGAAGCGCAGTCCATCTATTCCGACACGCCGCACGCGGTGGTTCCGCCCGTGGAAGACCCGGTCGAAGAGAAGCCAAAGAAGGCTCCGGCCAAGAAGCCGGCCGGCAAGAAGCCCAAGACGCTCGAGCTGACCCTCACGGTCACCGGTACCGCCGACGGCGAATGGCGGGCCGAACTGAAGCACGGCAGCACGTATCGAGCACGCAATCTTGCGGTCGCGGCCGCCGCGGTCTCCCGCGCCGCGAAGGAACTGCACGAGGATCTTTCCGCCCCGATCGACGAGTTGATCGAGGAGGCGCGCTCCCAGCAGGCGGCCAAGGTCGCTGCACTGGAGGCCGAACTGGAGGCAGCCCGCAAGGCTCTCGCCGAACTGGAGTGAGTACTTGGGGTACGGCTGGTCTCTTGGGGCATATATAGGTGGTGCCAAGCTCTGAGCGACAAAGTCGGTGACGTTGGTGGCGGCGGTAGTAGTTGAGCGACAAAGTCGCTGCGAGACATCCCAGCTTTTTAGTTGTCAAGCGGCGGCGGGCAGGCGGTGTGCCCAGGCGGTGTCTTCGTTATAGGGCGTGTGGTGGCGTAGGCAACCGTGCAGGATTCCGACGAGTCGGTTGGCCAGAGCGCGCAGTGCTTTGTGGTGGGTGTCGCCGGCGGCGCGGTGGTGGTCGTAGAAGGCGCGGGCACCGGGGCTGCATTTGAGGGTGGCGAAGGCCCAGCGGTCGAGCGCGTCGTAGAGCCGTCGGTTACGCACGTGTCGGGCCAGGACGGCACGTTTTCGGCCAGAAGCCACGGTTACCGGTGAGGTTCCGGCGTAGTTTTTGCGACACTTAGCGTCGGTGAATCGGTTCGGGTCGTCCCCGAACTCACCGAGCACCCGGGCGCCGAGGATGACACCGAGTCCTGGCAGGGAGAGGTAGATGTCGGCGTCCGGGTGCGTCCTAAAATGCTCAGCCAGTTCGGTTTCCACCGCGCTGATCTGATTGGTCAGCTCGACCACGATGTTCACCGAGGCGCTGGTGGCGGCCCCGTAGGCTGCCGTCACGGCTGCAGGTGCGTGCAGCTGCTGGCCGCGCAGCAGGGCCTGGATCTCACGGGCGCGTTCATCGATACCGCGTTGGCGCCCACCCGCTTTGAGCGCTGCGGCGATCTTGCTCAGGCTTAGCCGGGCACCCTGACCCGGCGTGGGGGCACGGCCCAACACCGCCAGAGCATCGCGGTCGCGATCACGGTCGCCGAGATTGGGGAACGCCTGCAACGCCGCCGGGTAATACTCCAACAACCCCGCACGCAACATGCTGATCTGACGTGCTCGAGTCCAGATCAGATTCTGATGTGCCCGCGCCAACACCTTGATCGACTCGGCCTGATCGCTGTCTCCGACCAGAAGGCGATGGTTGTGCCGATCGGTGCGTACCAGGTCGGCCAACAATTTCGCATCGGCGCCATCGGATTTCGCCCCCGAGACGCTGTGTCGATCACGGTAACGCGCGACCGCCATCGGATTGATCGCATACACCTGATAGCCGCTGGCGGCCAACGCGCCCACCCACAGACCGTGGTCTTTCTCGATCCCCACGATCACCTCGCCGGGATCTTCGCCATGGGCAGCGATCATCTCGTGCAGCCGCCCGATACCGGTCAACCCTTCGGGGAGTCGCCGAGCCGCGAACCGAGCGCCCTCCTCATCCATCAAGTACACGTCGTGATGGTCTTGGGCCCAGTCATCGCCGACAAACAACATCACCTCACCCTTCCTCCTCGATCTGTGGTGGCACAGCCACCCTGTCGAGCCTGAGGCACCCAGTTGCGACCTAATGGATAAGTGCTCAAATCGGCACGACATCCCAGTAGCACTACAGGTGGCCACCAACTGGCCGGGGCGCGATCTCTACAGTAGGAATCAACGACCGTTCCAGGTTGGCAAAGTGCTCACCGGCCAGCGGCTCACCCAATCAGCGTCTCGCCAACACCCTCGAAAGTTCGCCAACGACGCGCCGATCAAATCCCATTAGGTTGGCACGAAGTCACGTTGGTCCGGGAGGCCGGGAGGCCGGGAGGCCGGGACACCTTGGACGCCGGGAATTGGCGGGTTCCCGCGTTCGTGTCGTACCTGCGCTGAGGCAGGTCCTCTGGGGGCATATGTAGGTGGTGCCAAGCTCTGAGCGACAAAGTCGCTGACGTTGGTGGCGGCGGTAGTAGTTGAGCGACAAAGTCGCTATGAGCTTGGCACGATGTCACATTGGTCCGGGAGGCCCAGCTGCCGCCCCCAAGCTATCCACAGGCGCAGACGCACCTGCACCCGGGACGCCTGAAAATGTCACTGCGGAGTGCCACGGTCGTGCCATGACGACTTCGAGAATCCCGCAGCGAAAAGTGCTGCAGGGCACCGAGCTCCGCTACATGCTCACAGTAAACCTCGACATCCACGGTTCGGCGTCCATCTTTGAGCTGATCGAACAGCTCGAGTACCAGGGCTTTGCGATCCCCGGCCGCGCATCGAAGACGGTGTCCGATGCGCTGCGCACCGAAATGCGACGCGGTCGGGTCCGCCGGATTCGACGCGGCGTGTACGGGCCTGGGCAGATGCCGCGCTCAACCGGGCATTACATCCACCAGCGAGCAGCAGGGTTACGCGAAGAGGCGGACCGAAGCATGGGTCGCGACGACAACGCCTTCTGGGATGCCATGGCCCGTTATCCTTAAGGCCCTGCGCCCGCGAAGTTCTCCGTCAACGCCTCCACGACCGGACGCCAAACCGGTTCAGGCAGATCATGTCCCATGCCACCGACGACGACATAGCGCGCGCCCTCGATGAGGCGCGCCAGGTTGCGCCCATTGCGTGGCCGAACCATCGGATCCTCCGAGCCGTGGATGACGACCGTCGGCGCCGCGATGCTGCGCGTGTAGCGAATCAGGCTCCCGGTGCCCAGGATCGCGTCGAACTGCCGCAGCATGCCCTGCGGGTAGTCGCTGCGGGCGCGCAGATCCTCGACACGTCGGCGCAATTGTTCAACGGGCGGAAGGAAGTTCGGTCCGTTGATGACCGATATGTTGCGTACTTCTGACGTCAGCCTTTCTTCCCACGGCGCGCCTTTGCCCGGACCGCCGAACGCCAGCTTGATCACCCGCCACCGCGGCAGTGCCGAAAAGGCCCTACCCGAACTCGACATGATGATGCCGAGTGACCGCACCCGCGACGGATGGTTGCCCGCGAGCACCTGCGCGATCATCCCGCCCATCGACGCCCCGACCACGTGGGCACGGTCGATCTGCAGATAATCCAGCAGAGAGACAGCGTCGTCGGCCATATCGACCAGCGTGTACGGCACCGGGCTGGTCCGGCCGACCGCATATCGGGCCACCCGCCGATACACCGACCCTTGCGCGCGGTGGCCGGCCATCTTCGTGGACAGCCCGATGTCGCGGTGGTCATACCGGATCACCCGATTGCCCCGCGCGACGAGCTGCTCGCAGAACCCGTCCGGCCACATCGGCAGCTGGGCGCCGACACCCATGATCAGCAGGACGGGCGCCGTTTCAGGGTCGCCGAGATCCTCGTAGTAGAGCTCGACGTCCCCGCACACCGCCGTCCCACTGCGCGTTTGCATACCTCGAGACTAGGTCGCGGCGTCCTGCCTCGGCCTCCACCGCTTGATGAAATCGGTCTCCGGCCATCCCTCGTTGGCGGCCATCAGCTCGTACATCGTTGCACCGTCGGTGGTTTCGCGAATGATGTCGGCGTGCCCGGCGTGGCGTGCCAGCTCCTCGATCAGATGCATGGCCACCCAGCGCACCGGCCAGTTGTCGACGTCCTGGGGAAACCACGGCACGTCGTGCGGCACGGGAACCGGGGCGTCCAGGTCGACATCAGCGAAGACCCGCAGCGTCTCGGCATTTTGCTTGGCCAGCTCGGTGAGCAGCTCGGCAAGAGTTTCGTCGTCGCGCATCACGTACTGGTCGGCATACTCCGCCATGATCTCTTCCATCGGGCGCTCGTCACGCGGCGGCATTTCGGGCGCCGCGGAGGCCCGGTCCACCCAGCCCTTCTGGACGTTGGCGGCGTGCTTGATCAGTCCGCCGATCGACAGCGAGCTGACCGAGGGCGCCGATCGCGCCTGCTCATCGGTCAGGCCGTACGCCACCGAGAAGAACGCGTCCTGGTTGAAGCGCAGGAACTCGATCAAGGTCTGGCGCTCGTCGGCTGCGGGTGGGGGCATTCCTGGCATCGCTACTTTCCCTTCGTGGCGGTGTGAACGTAAAGATCTCGGATACAGGCGATTTCGGCGCCGTGGTGGATGACCTCCCGGTTGATGTGCAGAACAAGGGCGGCCATCGGATAGTCGGCGTACGGCCCTTCGGCAGGCCCGCACGGACGCCACAGGTCATCTTCGGACAGCCCGCGCACACCGTCGATCCATTTTTCGTACTGCTCGTCGAGTTGACGCAGCGCCGTTGCGGCGTCGGTGGCGTAGGACCAGGTCTCGTAACTCGCCTCGGGCGCCCCGAAGTGGCTGTGGTTGCGCATCGCGAAGACGCCGACGATCACGTGCGCGAGCCGCCACGCGATCGTCGTGAACGGCGCCGGCTCGGGCGGGGGATATGCGAAGTCGACGCCGCCGTCGGGGTGGACGGTCCAGCAGTCGGGCACCGGCTGCCAGAAGTATTCGTCGTCGGTCAACCCGTCGAGCCGCGGGCGGAGGGCGTGAGTCCAGTGGAAGTCGAGCTGTTCGACCAGCTGGCTGTTGAAGGTCGTTGTCGTCATGTTCATACGTTTACCCTGAATCACATATAGGACAGTTTCGGTCCTATAACTACGACAGAGTCGAAACTATGGCGGAAACGACCAGCAGGGTGCTGCAGCTTCTCGGTTTGTTGCAGTCGCGGCGCGTGTGGACCGGTGAGGAGCTGGCCGAGCGTCTCGAGGTGACCGCCCGCAGCGTCCGCCGCGACGTCGACCGGCTGCGCGACCTGGGCTATCCGGTGCACGCCAGCAAGGGCCATGGCGGCGGCTATCAGCTGGGTGCCGGCGCGGCGCTACCTCCGCTGCTGCTCGATCCCGATGAGGCCGTCGCGATGGCGGTGTGCCTTCGGCTGGCCGCGGGTGGCACGGTCGCGGGCGTCGGTGAGTCCGCGCTTCGCGCGCTGAGCAAGCTCGATCAGGTGATGCCGTCGCGGTTGCGGTCCCAAGTGGCGGCGGTGCACGACGCCACCGTCACACTGACCTCCCCGTCGTCCGACGACGCGGTCGAACCCGACGTACTGATGACGCTCGCGCGTGCCTGCCGCGACCGCGAGCACGTGAGCTCCGGATACGTCGATATCCGCGGCAACGCGACGCAGCGGCGGCTGGAGCCCTATCAGTTGGTGACGACCGGGCGGCGCTGGTATCTGCTGGCCTACGACCGCGACAAGCAGGACTGGCGCAGCCTGCGGCTGGACCGGATGGCCGACGTCCGCGCGCTCGGCAGCACATTCGTCGCCCGTGAGGCGCCCGACGCCGCGACGTACGTGCAAAAGTCGATCAGCAGCTCGCCCTACCGCTACGTGGCACGGGTTCGCTACCACGCACCTGAAGATGTTATAGCGCAACACTTTTCACCGGCGTCGGTGAGCATTGAAGCCGACGGCCCCGACGCCTGCATCGTCACCGCAGGCGCCGACGATCCCGAAAGGATGGTCTTCTACTTCGCCACGATCGGCCACGACTTCGAGATCCTCGAGCCGCCCGAGGTGGCGCGCGCGGTCGTTGCGGTCGCGCAGCGGCTGCGCCGCGCAGCAGGTAGGGCAGGGAGTGGATAGCAGTCGGTTGTCGATTGGTATTGCATTGGGTAGATGATCCCAATCTGATGGTAATTTGGGGGCATGTACGTGACCATGGACCGAGTGGGGCGGGTTGTGATCCCGAAAGCGCTGCGCGTGGCGCTGGGAATCACACCGGATACACAACTCGAACTCATTCCAGACGGGTCCGGTCTGCGGATCGAGCCCGTCCGCCGGCACCAACGCTCGATCGATACCAGTGACGGGCTGCCGATACTCGGCAACGTCGAGGGCGCAGTGCTAACCGATGACGACATCCGTCGCCTTCGCGATGACATCCAGCGATGACTTTTGGGCCTGCGACACCAGCGTCGCCGTCGCCGCTCTCGATCCGACGCACGAAGCCCACCCAGTCTGTCGTCGCGCCTTGGTTGAGCTTCGTCCTGCGCTCGCAGGGCATGCCGTGTTCGAGACCTATTCGGTCCTGACCCGATTACCAGTGCCACTGCGCCTGAGCGCTGGTCAAGCGGCGTCGGTTCTGGCCATCACGTTTCCGGAAGACTGTTGGCTCGACACCAAGGCGACGGGCGACCTGCGCGAGCGACTAGCGCGGCTCGACATCGTCGGGGGGTCGGTCTATGACGCCCTCGTCGGCCACGCCGCCGTCACGAATAACCGCGCCCTGCTTACCCGTGACCGCCGGGCTGAGCGCACTTACCGCTCACTTGGGGTGCAGTACCGGTTCCTGGACTGACGGCCCAACACTGGAAAGTCGACGGAGCTCAGGCGTGCCGCCCCCGAAATGTCGGACTCGATCGCCAGTATTGCGGGCATGAGCCGACGCAACCGCGAGAAGCGAACAGCCAAGCAGAAGATGCGCCGCCGGGCGGCCAACGAACGATTCCGCCCGAAATCCGACGCCCCGACCGACAAAGTGATCCTGCAGGAACTCATTGTCTCCGCCTTGTACGACGCCGCGATGTGTCCCGACCATGATGCAGAACGACGCGCCGCCAACCTTCTCGAGCAGTTCGCTGCTACGGCTCGAGACCTTGAGCTGGCGGCCGATACCGCGGTCGTCGACGCGGTCCGGGCGGCGTGGGAGGGGGGCTGGCTGCCGTCCGATCTACACGAGCTCGCCCGCCGCAAGCTCGAACCGTCGGCCGTCGAATACCTCACGGCCGCGGTTGTTCTCGAGTCCAAGCGGTACTCGGTCGCGACACTTCATCCGCGATGGCGCACCGATCTTGCGACCATCTCAGCCGTCGTCGGCCCCAACCCAACGGCACCGCTGATGGGGCATTGGGCTGATGTGAACGGCGTGAGCCGCCGCGCCGCACTGACCGTCGTGCTGCGGGTGCTGTCGTTGCTCAGCAGGCTTCCCGTCATTGAACCGCTGCTGCCCCTGCCGGGCGCATCTCGGCACGCCCAGTCCGCGGCAGGTGAGGTCGACCAGAAGGCCCTGGGTAGGGTGCGCGCGCTGCTGGCCAAGGCCGAGGCCACAAAGTTTCCCGAGGAGGCCGAGGCGCTTTCCGCCAAGGCGCAGGAGTTGATGAGTCGGTACTCGCTGCACCAGGCCGTAGCCGCGAGCGAACGCGGCCGGGCACCGGTGGCCGCCGCGCGGCGGATTTGGATAGACAGCCCGTACGCGCGCCCCAAGGTGATCCTGGTGCAAGCGGTGGGGACTGCCAATCGCTGTCGCGCGGTGTGGGCGGAGAAGCTCGGGTTTGTCACAGTTGTCGGATCCGAAACCGACCTCGATCTCGTCGAGCTCCTCACCACTTCGCTGCTGGTGCAAGCCAATCGGGCGATGTTGGCGGCGGGCAGCCAGGCCAACGGGCGGGGCTACACCCGGACGAGATCATTTCGCCAATCGTTCCTCATCGCATATGCCACCCGAATCGGCGAGCGGCTCGACTCGACCAATGCCAGCGTCACGGCCCAGATCGAGGACAGTCGACTACTCCCGGTGCTCGCGGCTGGCAACCGAGCGGCCGACGAGCTCACGGATCGACTGTTCCCCGGCGTCGTGCATCGCCGGGTATCGGTGTCCAACGGAGCGGGCTGGAGTGCCGGGCGCGCGGCGGCGGACCTGGCGCAGTTCGACGTTCACCGCCCGATCGCCGGGTGACTAAGCCTCGGCAGGCAGGGCTTGACTCTCTCCCCGCGGGAGGCTCCACCGTTGGGGCATGACAGTAGACAAGCACGAGACGGCGATCACGTGGGATGAGCTGCCCGCGACGATCACGACCTACCTGACCGCACACCAGGCGCGGGACGCGGCCACGGCGATCACGGCGTTCACCGCCGACGCGGCCGTGACCGACGAGGGCCAAACCTACCGCGGCCGCGACCACATCGGTGATTGGCTCCGCGATGCGGCCTCAGGGTTCACCTTCACCACCGAGTTCGTCGGCGCCACGCGCAACTCGGAGCGCATCGACGTCGTGCAGCACCTGGAAGGCGACTTCCCGGGCGGCACCGCCGACCTGCACTTCCGTTTCACCATGGACGGCGTACTGGTCAGCCGACTCGTGATCGAGCCCTGAACCGTGGCCAAGACATGGTTCATCACCGGCGGTACACCGGGCGGGTTCGGCATGGCCTTCGCCGACGCGGCCCTCGAGGTCGGAGACCGCGTCGTGCTCACTGCACGGCGTCCCGACGAATTGCGTTCGTGGGCCGAGACTTACGGCGACCGCGCGTTCGTCGTACCGCTCGACGTGACCGATGCCGTGCAGGTGCGGCAGGCGGTACGGGCGGCCGAGGAACACTTCGGTGACATCGACGTACTGGTCAACAACGCCGGCCGCGGCTGGTACGGATCGATTGAGGGCATGGACGACGCCCAGGTGCGGGCGATGTTCGACTTGAACTTCTTCGGCATGCTTTCGGTGATACGCGCGGTTCTGCCGGGCATGCGCGCCCGCGGCACCGGGTGGATCGTCAACATGTCCTCGGTGGCGGGGCTTCGTGGAATCACCGGATTCGGTCACTACAGCGCCACCAAGTTCGCCGTCGAGGCCGCCACCGAAGTACTGCGGGAAGAGGTTGCAGCGCAGGGGATCCGCGTCATGGCGGTCGAGCCGGGAGCGTTCCGCACGCGGGCCTACGCAGGCTTCGCCGACGAGCCGATCAAGGAAACCATCCCCGAGTACACGCCCACGTTGGAACAGGTTCGCGCCGCGATGATTGATCAGGACGGTGCGCAGCCCGGCGATCCGCGACGAGGCGCCCGCGCGGTGATAGCGGCTATGAGCCAGGACCGCCCGCCCCGCCGGCTTGTCCTCGGTAACGAAGGATTCGACGCCGCGATCGCCACCATCGAGGAGAACCTGGCCGACATCCGCGCGAACGAAACACTTTCGCGCGGAGCCGATTTCCCCGACTGACAGCTCAGTTCGCCGGCGTGAGGCGGAACACCGGCCAGCCGATCTCGGTGCGCCACATCGGCGGGTCCAGCGTGTCGCGCGGTCCGACCACGTATATCTCGTGGATCGGTCCGTCGACGGCCAGTGCATGGGCCACGACCCAGGCGCCGAGGCGGCCGTAGGTGACATCGATGTCATCGTGCGGCCCGGGATGAACGGTGACCGCGAGGTCGACGGCAGGCAGCTTGATGACCTCGATCCGGCCGGATGGGCGCGGAGCCCGAACCGGCCGGAAAACGAGCATTTCCCCGGTGCCCTCGGTGAACAACTCGTTGGAGTAGTGCCCGCCGGGCGGTCCCGTGCGTGCTTCGGGCGGAAACGCTGCATCCAACTCCGCCATCGCCGAGTCGTACCATTCGAGCGATTCATCCAGCTGCACATGCCCTTTGATCGCGGTGACCGTGCGCATGGGCAGTGACCGCAGCTCTACATCCATCTCGTCCGGTTCGGGGCGCAGCAACCGGCGCAGCGACGCGACGGCCGACCGTGTGCGGTCCAGCTCGTCCTCTAGGCGTTGCAGATGACCCGCGATCACCTCGGCGCGCTGCTGCGGATCGTCAGCGGCGAGAATCGATTGGACCTCGGCCAGCGGCACGTCGAGCTGGCGCAACTGGTGGATCACCTGTGCGGTCGGGATCTGCTCGGGCGCGTAGTAGCGGTAACCCGTAAACGGGTCGACGGTATCCGGCTCGAGAAGCTTGGCCGCGTGGTAGCGACGCAACGTCCGCACGCTCAGCCGCGTCAACGTGGCGAACTCGCCGATGGTCAGACCGGAGCGCAAGTGAACCTCACTCAGAGAGCCCGAGGCGGTCGGCAAGGAAGAGGAACGCCGCCGCGAAGTCGTTGTCCTTGGTCGCGACGCGCAAATGGTCCCAGTCGAGCTGTTCACGGACCGCGCGGACACCGGGGACCAACGCTGCGAAATTGCAGTTGTGCTCGTTGAGCGCGTTGAGCTTCTCGGTCATCACGTGTGTCGGAGGGAGCACCCGCATCCTGACCGCGAGCACGTCGAACTCCTCTGCGGCCTTGATCGTCTCCGCCTCGACCGGCACACCGTTGAGACGGTGCAGCACATCGATGACGAAGTCGTCGCCGACACATGCCTTGAACAGCCAGTTCTCGGGCGTCCGCTCGATGTTGAACCCTGCGTCCTTCAGCGTGACGGCCGCCGTCTCGGTGTCGGGTTCCGCGACGACGAAGTCCACGTCGTGGACGGGTTCGGGACCGCCGAACACCCACAGCGCGTAGCTGCCGGCCAGCGCGAAATCCGGGCCCTGCGCGCGCAGGGCCGACGCCGCACGTTTGAGCGCGTCGCGCAGGTCTTCATTGCGTCCGGGCACAGGTCTCCTGATCGGCCGAGGGCCATTTCGGGTATGGAGTACCCATGCGGATGGCCACCTTCAACATCCTGCATGGTCGCAGCGTCCATGACGGCATGGTTCACCGTGACCGGCTCGTCGATGCGATCCGGCAGCTCAATCCCGACATCCTCGCGTTGCAGGAGGTCGACCTCGATCAACCCCGCTCCGGGATGGCCGATCTGACCGCTGTCGCCGCGGCCGCCATGGATGCCGAGAGCCATCGGTTCGTCGCCGCGATCTCGGGCACGCCCGGCGCGACGTGGATGGCCGCGACCGGTCGCGAGCAGCCGGGCACCGCCGCCTACGGCATCGCCCTGCTGTCGCGATATCCGGTCGACGATTGGCAGGTCGTCCGGCTTCCGCGGATCCCAATGAAATTCCCCATGTACCTGCGCGGTCCGAATCGCGTGCAGGTGGTCAACGAGGAACCGCGGGCAGCCGTCATAGCGCGCCTGGACACCCCGGTCGGCCCGCTGACCGTCGCCAACACCCACTTGTCCTTCGTTCCCGGCTGGAATCGGCGGCAAATGCGGCTCCTCATGCGCGACCTGCGCGGCTTCCCCGGCCCGCACGTGCTGATGGGCGATCTGAACATGGCGCCGTCGCTCGTCGGCCGCCTGAGCGGACTGCGAGCGCTCGGCGAAGCGCCGACGTTCCCGGCCGACGTGGCAGAGACCCAACTCGACCACATCCTGACCGACGATGACGGCCTGCGGGTGGACAGCTGCGGCGCGCCCCGGCTGCCGATCTCGGATCACCGAGCGCTGGTCGTCGACATTTCGCGGCCCTGACGCCGTAGGGTTCTGGCGTGCACGTGATCTCCGCGGCGTCGACGGAGCTCTTCACAGGGCCGTCGCAGGCACCGCAGCAGTTGGTTCGAGTCGCCTACGCCGGTGGGGGCGGCAGCGTGCGCGTCGAGGGCGACCGTCTCAGCGGTCGGGCGTCAGCCGCTCCCGGCGATGGCAGCGTCGAGGTGCCTGTGGTGGTGACTGATCCCGTAGTCGGTGAGCAGCGCGACGCGCGGGTCATCGCCGGGGACAGCATCACTGGGTTCGTCTTCACCGTCGCCGAGCCCGGCTGGACGATGTACATGATCAGCCACTTCCACTACGACCCGGTGTGGTGGAACACCCAGGCCGCCTATACCAGCGTGTGGAGCGAGGACCCGCCGGGCCGCTGCAGGCAGACCAACGGTTTCGACCTGGTGCGGGCACATCTCGAGATGGCTCGGCGCGAACCCGAATACAAGTTCGTGCTGGCCGAGGTCGACTACCTCAAGCCGTTCTGGGACACCCACCCCGAGGACCGTGCCGACCTGCGCAGGTTTATCGCCGACGGCCGCGTCGAGATCATGGGTGGCACCTACAACGAGCCCAACACCAACTTGACGAGCCCGGAAACGACCATCCGGAACTTTGTGCACGGCATGGGTTTTCAGCGCGATATCTTGGGCGCCGACCCTGCCACCGCATGGCAGCTCGACGCCTTCGGGCACGATCCCCAGTTTCCCGGGATGGCGGCCGACGCCGGGTTGACGTCCAGCTCGTGGGCGCGTGGACCGCACCACCAGTGGGGGCCGATGGCCGGCGACGGTGACCCCGAGCGGATGCAGTTCAGCAGCGAGTTCGAATGGATCGCCCCGTCCGGGCGCGGCCTGCTCACCCACTACATGCCCGCCCACTACGCAGCGGGGTGGTGGATGGATTCGGCCGCAACACTCGAGGAGGCCGAGGCCGCAACGTACGAACTGTTCGCGGGATTGAAGAAGGTGGCGCTGACGCGCAATGTGCTGCTGCCGGTCGGCACCGATTACACACCGCCGAACAAGTGGGTCACCGAGATCCACCGAGACTGGAATGCGCGCTACACGTGGCCGAAGTTCGTGTGCGCGTTACCGAGTGAATTCTTCTCGGCGGTGCGTGAGGAGCTCGCGGAGCGTGGGGTCGAGGCCTCGCCGCAGACCCGTGACATGAACCCGATCTACACCGGCTGTCACGTGTCCTACATCGACACCAAACAGGCCAACCGGGCCACCGAGGACGCGGTGCTCGACGCCGAGAAGTTCGCCGTGTTCGCGGGTCTCCTTGCCGGTGCGACGTACCCGGAGGCCGCCTTGGCCAAGGCCTGGGTGCAGCTTATCTACGGCGCACACCACGACGCGATCACCGGCTCGGAATCCGATCAGGTCTACCTCGACCTGCTGACGGGATGGCGCGACGCGTGGGAACTCGGCACGACGGCCCGTGACAACGCACTCGCCCTGCTGTCACGAGCTGTTGATGGCGGCGTCGTCGTGTGGAATGCTGTGGCGCACAAGCGTAGTGACATCGTGACGGCCCGGTTCGATGAGCCGGTGGGCTCCGGCGTTCAGGTGCTCGATTCCGACGGCGCCGAGCTGCCGACGCACGTCGAACACGATGGACGCGTAGTCAGCTGGCTGGCGCGTGACGTGCCGTCCTTGGGATGGCAGTCCTACCGGCTGGAGCCCACAGCGGACGCCCACGGATGGAAGCCGTTGGACGGTAACCAGATCGGCAACGCGCACTATCGGCTTCGGGTGGACGCCGACCGCGGCGGCGGCGTCACCTCACTGGTCGAGTGCTCCTCGGATCGCGAACTGATCGCCGACGGAAAGGTCGGCAACGAGCTGGCGGTGTACGACGAATACCCGGCACACCCGGAGGCCGGCGAGGGCCCGTGGCATCTGCTGCCGAAGGGCCCGGTCGTCTGCTCGTCGGGGGCGCGGGCCGAGGTTCAGGCGTACCGCGGACCCCTTGGTCAGCGACTGGTCGTCCGGGGCCGGATCGGGGATCTGTTGCGCTACACGCAGATTCTGACGCTGTGGCACGACGTGGCCCGGGTGGATTGTCGGACCACCGTCGACGAGTTCACCGGCGCAGATCGGCTGTTGCGGCTGCGCTGGCCGTGTCCGGTACCGGGCGCGATGCCCGTCAGCGAGGTCGGGGATGCGGTGATCGGCCGCGGCTTCGGGCTGCTGCACTCCAAGGGTGAGGAATCGGCCGTCGACTCCGCCACGCATCCGTGGACGCTGGACAACCCGGCCTACGGCTGGTTCGGGCTGTCGTCGGCGGTGCGGGTCCGGCTTGGTAGCGCAAACGCGAGGAGCAGCAACAGCGGGGGCGTACGCGCGGTGTCGGTGGCCGAGGTGGTGTCTCCGACGGAGTCGGCGTCGGCTCCGCTGGCGCGCTCGTTGATGGTTGCGCTCGCACGCGCAGGCGTCACGGCCACCTGCAGCGGGGCCGATCATCCGCGCTACGGCGATATCGATGTCGACTCCAACCTCCCTGACGCGCGGATCGCCCTCGGCGCACCGGACCAGAATGCCTTCACCGCAGCGGTTTTGGCCGACGCCGATCCGGTCTACGCCGAGGAACTGGAGCGTCAGCTCGACGCGACCGGTCGGGCGAGAGTGTGGGTGCCGGCCACCGCGCCGCTGGCCGACGAGTGGGTGCCGGGCGCGGATCTGCGGGGTGTGCGTGCGCTACCGGTGCTCGTCATCGCCGCATCGGAGCTTTACGCCGCCGTTGACTCGCTTGTCGCCGATCTCGCCGACTTCGAGATCGTCGTCGATCAGGATGCGCCCGCCGAGCTGGAGCCGTTCGCCGCGCGCACGGTCGCGGTGCTCAACCGCGGAATACCCGGGTTCGCCGTCGATTCCGACGGCACGCTGCACATGTCGCTGATGCGTTCATGCACCGGTTGGCCGTCGGGCACCTGGATCGACCCGCCACGACGTACCGCACCCGACGGGTCCAACTTTGCGCTACAACACTGGACGCACACCTTCGAGTACGCGGTGGTCTCCGGTGACGGTGACTGGCGTCAGTCCGCGATCCCGGCACGCAGCGCGGAGTTCTCCCGGCCACCGCAGGCGGTCACCGAGAATGCCGGCGCCGCAGGTGGTTTACCGCCGTGGGGATCGCTGTTGGAGATCGAACCCGCAGGCACCGTGCAACTCGGCGCGCTGAAGGCTGCGGGCAACCCGCTGGCAGGTGGCAGCAGTCGGCATGCCCATCCCGTCGACGGCGTCGCGGTGCGCCTGGTCGAAACATCGGGTGCCGCAACCGACGTCGAGGTTCGTTCGGGACTGCGCCGGGTTTCGGCCGCAGCACGGGTCGACCTGCTGGAAAAGCCGCGAGTCCAGCAGCTTTCGTCAGAGGGGCTCGCCCTGCACGGATTCGAGATCGCCACCGTGCTGACCCGGCTGAACCTGCCGCAGGTACTCCAGGCCGATCACGCCGTGTTGGCACCCGACGCTGAGGCCGCCCAACCGCTGTATGCGCGTTACTGGCTGCACAACCGTGGGCCCGCGCCGCTCGGCGGCCTCCCGGCGGTGGCCCACCTGGATCCGCAGCAGATCGCTGTCGAATCGAATTCGCAAGCACAGCTGCGGCTTACGGTCGCCAGCGATTGCAGCGACACGGTGCTGCACGGCCACGTGCGGCTACTGAGTCCGGACGGCTGGACGACCGATCCCGCTGAGCTCCCGTTCATGCTGCCCCCCGGTGAGCACCTGGCGATCGATGTGCAGGTGAGTGCGCCGTCAACCGTTTCGCCGGGCCTGTATCCGATCCGGGCGGAACTCGCACTGACCGGCCACCACGTTTCGATGCCGCCGTCCTGGCGCCAGGTGGTCGAGGATGTGTGCATCGTCTCGGTGGCCGCACCGCCCGAGGACAGTCTGCTGCGGTTCGTCGCCGACCCCGAGGCCGTCGACGTCAAGGCGGGAGAGCGCGCCGTTCTCACGGTCGGCGTCGCCACCGACGCCCATGCGGAGCTCGCCGTCGAGGCCCACCTGATCAGCCCGTGGGGAACCTGGGAGTGGATGGGGCCCGCCGCATCTGGTGTCGAACTGCCGGCTCGCGGTACGGCTGAACTCAGCTTCGACGTCACGCCGCCGGTATGGGTACAACCCGGTGAATGGTGGGCGCTGATCCGGGTCGCCGCTGCGGGGCAGTTGCTGTACTCGCCCGCGGTGAAGGTGACTGTCCGATGACAGCGGCGATGGTCGGCGGGGTGCCGGTGGGAGTCGATGAGGTCGACGCACGCGAAGCCCGGCTACGGGCGTCACGCTCCGCCTCGTCGTTGCCGCGTCCAGGCACCAGCGAGGGACGACAGCTACGGCGTTGGCTGACACAGCTTCTGGTCACCGAACGCGTGGTGGCCACCGAGGCGACCGCACGCGGATTGACCGCTTCGGGTGCGCCGTCGGAGGACGACCTGCTGCCGGATATGACCGTGCGGCTCGAGATCGGCAGCATTGCCGCGTCGGTGCTGTCCGATCCGCTGGCGCGGGCGTTGTTTGTGGACGTGACGGCAAGCGTCGATGTGACCGATGAGGCGGTCGCGGCCTACGAGGAGCGGAATCCGTTGCGGTTCACCGGGACCGCGGGCGTCGCCGAACACCTGCGCGCCGCGGCCAGGCGTCGCGCGTTTCGGTTGTGGCTGGACGCCCGGTGCGCCGCTCTCGTCGAGTTGTCCCCGGGCTATGAGCATCCCGGCGATCCGCGGCAGCCCGACAACACCCATAGGCACTGATGGCTACATCCACCCCCGGTCGCACCGCTCCTGCCCGCCGGACACCGACTCTCGCAATCGATATCGGGGGCACGAAGATTGCCGTCGGTCTCGTCGACGACGACGGCGCTCTGGTCCATCAGGCGAAGCTGCCGACTCCCGACGGTGACGCTGAGGCGATATGGGCGGTGATCGAATCGCTTGTCATCGAGGCATTGTCGACCGCAGGCGGTGCGGTGCGCGGCGTCGGCGTCGCGTCAGCCGGGCCGATCGACCTGCAGACGGGCACCGTCAGCCCGATCAATATCACCGAGTGGCAACGCTTTCCGATCGTCGACCGGCTGTCTGCGATCGTCGACGCGCCCGTGCGGCTCGGCGGGGACGGGCTCTGCATGGCGATGGGGGAGCGATGGCGCGGCGCGGGCCGTGGCGCCGAGTTCCTGCTCGGCATGGTGGTGTCCACCGGAGTCGGCGGTGGGTTGGTGCTGGACGGCGCGCCGTATGACGGCCGCACCGGCAATGCCGGACACGTCGGCCATGTCGTCGTCGACCCGGACGGCAGGCCGTGCACATGCGGTGGCCGCGGTTGCGTCGAGACGATTGCCGCCGGTCCGCGGATGGCGCAGTGGGCCAGGGAGCAGGGGTGGGATGCGCCTGCCGGCGCCGATGCCAAGGAACTGGCCGACGCCGCGGCTGCGGGCAATGCGATTGCGCTGCGGACCTTCGCGCGTGGTGCGACGGCGGTGGCCGCGATGATCGCGTCGGTCGGCGCGGTGTGCGACCTCGACCTCGTTGTCGTCGGCGGAGGAGTGGCCAAAGCCGGCCCGCTGTTGTTCGACCCGCTCCGCGAGGCGCTGCACACCTACGCGGGCCTGGACTTCATCCGCGATCTGCGGGTCGTGCCCGCCGAACTTGGGGGCGACGCCGGACTGGTCGGTGCCGCCGCTTTGGTGATTTCGGTGCGCTAACGATCGCTGAGATCGACCGCCCGCGCACCGAAATCGCAGGGGTGGTGCGGCATCAGCGAAGGGATGACTGGTGTCATAGGGGCATGCGTGTCGGCGTGGTCTTCCCCCAAACCGAGCTCGGTGGCGATGTCGGAGCGGTCCGCGCCTACGGCCAAGGAGTCGAAGCGCTTGGTTACGACCACCTGCTCGCATACGACCACGTGGTGGGTGCCGATCCGGCCGTGCACGCGGGGTGGGACGGGTTTTACGACGTCGACACCACGTTTCACGAGCCGTTGGTGATGTTCGGATACCTCGCCGCGGCCACCACGACGCTCGAATTCGTCACCGGCGTCCTCATCCTCCCGCAGCGCCAGACCGTACTGGTCGCCAAGCAGGCCGCCGAAGTCGACCTGTTGTCGCAGGGCAGGTTCCGGCTCGGCGTCGGAATCGGTTGGAACGCCGTCGAATACGACGCACTCGGTGAGGACTTCGGTGTCCGGGGCGCGCGGTCGGAGGAACAGATCGAACTCATGCGGCGACTGTGGACCGAGCGCAGTGTCTCGTTCGAGGGCAAGTTCGACACCGTCACCGGAGCCGGCCTGGCGCCGCGTCCGGTGCAGCGACCGATCCCCGTGTGGATCGGCACGGCGACGGCGAAGGGTTATGAACGGATCGGGCGGATCGCCGATGGCTGGTTCCCCATGATGGGCCCGGGACCGAAGCTCGACGATGCCCGCGCGGCAGTTCGTGAGGCGGCGGTCGCGGCCGGACGCGATCCCGACGCACTTGGGCTGCAGGGCCAGGTGAGATCTTCGATCGAGCCCGACGCCGTCGCGGCGGCACTGTCCGCATGGGCCGAGGCGGGTGCCACCCACGTGGCGGTCAGCACGGTGGGGCACGGACTGGCGAGCGTCGACGATCACCTCGCCGCGCTGGCAGCCGCTGCGGACCGTTTTGGCTGATCGGCAGGTGGTCGGCTATATTTGGCAGCGTTCTACCCAAGACCGTTGGTTACCGAGAAATCGGTTGAAGGTCCGGCATTGCTCGGCGGCCCACGCAGGAGGACGAGGCTAGTGCTTCATGTATGCGCCCCGACCTGTCTGTGTCGGGGCGTTCGTCATTTCTGGACGTGATCCCTCTCGGCCACCTCGGTCCCGATCTACGAGGAGGCATGCATGGCCAAGGCTGAAAAGGCCACCGCGGTTGCCGACATCGCCGAACAGTTCAAGGACTCGACGGCGACGCTCGTCACCGAGTACCGCGGGCTGACGGTTGCCAACCTCAAAGACCTGCGCCGTTCGCTCGGTGATTCCGCCACCTACACAATCGCCAAGAACACGCTGGTCAAGCGTGCTGCGGCGGAGGCGGGCATCGACGGTCTCGACGAGCTTTTCGTCGGACCCACCGCGATCGCGTTCGTCAAGGGCGAGGCTGTCGACGCCGCCAAGGCGATCAAGAAGTTCGCCAAGGACAACAAGGCGCTCGTCATCAAGGGCGGCTACATGGACGGCCGCGCGCTGAGCGTTTCCGAGGTCGAAAAGATCGCCGACCTGGAATCGCGCGAGGTGCTGCTGGCCATGTTGGCCGGTGCGATGAAGGCCAATCTGTCGAAGGCCGCAGGACTGTTCAACGCTCCGGCGTCTCAGGCCGCACGGCTGTTCGCTGCACTGCAAGAGAAGAAGGCCTCGGAGCCTGGAGCGGCCCCCACCGCCGACGAACCCGCTGCCGAGGCTCCCGCTGAGGCGTCATCCGAAGACCAGGCACCGGCCGACGCGGCCGAGTAGCCCAACCACACAACCGGTAATCAAGAAAGAATCAGGAAGGACCAATCATGGCCAAGCTTTCCACCGACGACCTGCTCGACGCGTTCAAGGAACTGACGCTGCTTGAGCTCTCTGAGTTCGTCAAGAAGTTCGAGGAGACCTTCGAGGTCACCGCCGCCGCTCCGGTCGCCATCGCGGCCGCCGGCCCCGCCGCCGGTGCACCTGCGGAGGCCGCCGAGGAGCAGTCCGAGTTCGACCTCATCCTCGAGGGTGCCGGCGAGAAGAAGATCGGCGTCATCAAGGTCGTCCGCGAGATCGTCTCCGGCCTGGGCCTCAAGGAGGCCAAGGACCTCGTCGACAGCGCCCCCAAGCCGCTGCTCGAGAAGGTCACCAAGGAGGCCGCCGAGGAAGCCAAGGGCAAGCTCGAGGCCGCAGGCGCTTCGGTCACCGTCAAGTAATTCAGACGTAGCAACCGCCCGGGATCAACACGATCCCGGGCGGTTCTGCGTTTCGGCGGTGGGCGGTGCATCCGTGCTCGGCTCGGCGGGTCCCGTGGCTCGTGCCGTAATGCGCGCTGAGCCGGCCTCTCCGGAGGCACTTGCCACTGTGCCAAGCTTCGCGCGACAGTGTCGCTGGTGTTTTGGTGGCGGTAGTAGTTGAGCGACAACGTCGCTATGAAGTTGGCACAACGGCATATTGGTTCGGGAGCCGCCTGGCTGCCGGCTGGCTACGGACGGCTGCGTCCCGCACCGCCGCGAGCCTTGGTGGCGGACTTCACCGCGGCATCGACGACGCCATGCGTGGCCGCCTTGTTGTCCACCAACACATGTCCTTGAATTCACCGGTCTAACCGTCGAGCACCTCGGTGGGTTCGGGGTAGTGCGGTATCAATGCCGACTTTGGGGGCGATCTGCCTCGGATCCAGCTATTGGTGACCGTGGCGCCGCGCCAGGAAATCAGCGCTTTGGTGCAGATTCCGCAAACGATCGCGAGGGGTGTTTCGGTCGCCCTGGGCCGCGCTGTAAGGCCCGTGGCCGCACCGGCGGTGACGTGCAGGTTAATTGCGATTTGGGGCATCGGCGGTATCGGACGTGGTGCATCGCCAGTGCCGGGTAACGGCGTACGCTACAGTGACTCAAGCCACAGGCGGAGGCCTGTGGCCTGCGAACTTGGCGGAAGGATCCCCGCGTGGGCATTGGAATTCAGGTCGAGGGACTTACGAAGTCCTTCGGGCCCCAGCGAATCTGGGAAGACGTCACGCTGGAGGTTCCGGCAGGTGAGGTCAGTGTTCTGCTGGGTCCCTCGGGTACTGGTAAGTCGGTGTTCCTGAAGTCGCTGATCGGTCTTTTGCGGCCTGAGCGCGGCAAGATCATCGTCGATGGCACCAACATCATCGAGTGCACGGCGAAGGAGCTCTACGAGATCCGCACGCTGTTCGGTGTGATGTTTCAGGACGGCGCCCTGTTCGGTTCGATGAGCCTGTATGACAACACCGCTTTCCCCTTGCGTGAGCACACCAAGAAGAAGGAAAGCGAAATCCGCAACATCGTCATGGAGAAGCTCGACCTCGTCGGTCTGGGCGGTGACGAGAACAAGTTCCCCGGGGAGATCTCCGGCGGTATGCGCAAGCGCGCCGGGTTGGCCCGTTCATTGGTGCTCGACCCGCAGATCATCCTCTGCGACGAGCCGGACTCCGGTCTGGACCCCGTTCGTACGGCGTATCTGTCGCAGCTGTTGATCGATATCAATGCTCAGATCGACTGCACGATTTTGATCGTGACGCACAACATCAACATTGCGCGGACCGTGCCCGACAACATGGGCATGCTGTTCCGCAAGAAGCTGGTGATGTTCGGGCCTCGCGAGGTGCTGCTGACCAGTGATGAGCCGGTGGTTCGGCAGTTCCTCAACGGCCGCCGTATCGGCCCGATCGGTATGTCGGAGGAGAAGGACGAGTCGACGATGGCCGAGGAGCAGGCCATGGTCGACGCCGGCCACCACGACGGCGGCACCGAGGAGATCGAGGGTGTGCCGCCGCAGATCGAGGCGACTCCCGGGATGCCCGAACGTCAGGCCGTGGGACGTCGCAAGGCCCGCGTCCGCGAGCTCATGCATACGCTGCCGCCTGCCGCGCAGGAGGCGATCCGCGACGACCTCGAAGGCACCCACCGGTATCGCGCCAGTGAATTCGCCGAGACCGTCGAGGCCCGGGGCCGCCACGAGGACGACGCCCCGACGGGTGTCATCCCGACCGTCGACAGCCCCACCGTCGAGACCAGGACCCTCGAGAGGTAGTTCCTCCTCGCTGGATAACTGCTTAACCGGTTGATCGTCTGCACCTCGCGCGTGGGATCTACCTGTTAGTGGACGCATTGGGCGCACACCGGGCGACACCGTCGTCTGCGGCCGACATCGTCGACGGCGACGTCGTGCGCATCGCGTAGCAGCACGTCAGATCGAAGTGCCCGTCATCGCCACGTTGGCCAACCCTGATGTCCAGCAACCCTGAAGACAGCGAGCGGCTCGCTGGTTGACCGGCGTGATTATCCGAGTCGAACGCGCCGCCTCGTAGCGTCGAATCCGAAGTGATAGGCGGTTTTCCAGCGGGCGCTTAGATCCGACCGAATCGTGCAATCGCCCTCATGAGCTGACACTGCGCGTTATCTTTCTCGCGTTCAGCGAACAGGAGGGCTCATGGTCGACCGGTTCTTGGCGTGGTTGGGAACAGGTGTCGTCGCCGCGGGAATCTCGGCGGCGGTGGTGGCCGGGGCCGGTGTCGCGGTGGCGACCGACGGTGCACCCTCGGACGGCGCTGGCAGCAAGACGTCGGAATCGTCGGATAACGCCGAAAGCGAGAACGAGTCGGGAGCGGGGCAGACGCCACCGAACGACCCGAAGGACGCGGGTGACGAGGACGCCAACAACGAGGACGCCAACAAAGAGGACGCCAACAACGAGGACGGCGCGATCGACGAGGACGCCAACAACGAGGACGGCGCGATCGACGAGGGCGCCAACAACGAGGACGCCAACAACGAGGACGGCGCGATCGACGAGGACGCCAACAACGGGGACGGCGCGATCGACGAGGACGCCATCGACACCAGCGACGGTGCGATCGAACTCGTCGACCCGGTGGACGCAAACGGCAACGGTTCAGGCTTAAACGACATCCCATCCGACGATTCGCGGACACTGCGATTCGATCCGGCCGCCGTCGACGATCTTGGGCCCGCGGCGAAGAGCCAGGCCGAGGATGGCGAGAAGACCGCCGCCGTGTTCGTCGATACCGAAACCCAGGCAGGCGAGGACCTCGAGGAGGTTCCTCTGGTGGCCGCGTTCGAGGAAGTGACAGGGCAGGCGGAAGGTACCCAATTCGCGGCAAGGTCGCTCGTGCCGCCCGCAACCGTGCCGGTCACGGCCAATGTCACAGCGAGCCCGCTGAACATCCTGCTGGACGTGATCGGCACGATCGTCTTCGGTCTGTACGGCTTCGTGATCCAGCTGGCCGGCGGACCGCCGATGCTCCCTGCGGGGAGCTCGGTGACGGTGCATAGTTCGAGGCTGCGAATCGACTGCGGTTGCGCACCCGGCACCGGGGAAGAGGTACCCGTCGACTGGTACATCCCTGATGTTCCCGACGGGGAGCCGGCGCCGACTCGGCTCATCTACCTGCAGCATGGATTCCTCGCGGCCGCTCCCTGGTACAGCTATACCGCCGCGGCGCTGGCGGAACAGACCAACAGCATCGTCGTCGCGCCGTCGATTACCTCGAACTTCTTGGACCTCGGCCAGTGCTGGCTCGGTGGGGCGCCGATGCACCAGGCGATGGCAGGCCTCTTTGCAGACGGCAATACGGCGCTCGCCGAGAGCGCGCTCGCGGCCGGTTATGGCGGCGACATCCCGGACCGGGTGGTGCTGATGGGCCACTCATTGGGCGGCGGCGCGGTCTCCGGGATCGCCGGCTACATGACCGAAAACGGAAGTGCCGATCGGCTCGCCGGCGTCGTGCTGCTCGACGGAGTCGGTCTCAACGGGCAGATGGCCGACGATCTGAGAAAGGTCGACAGCGACATCCCGATCTACCAGCTCGCAGCGCCCAAGTACATGTGGAACACGTTCGGCAGCGGTACTGCGGCGTTGATTCAGGCGCGACCCGACGCCGACTTCTACGGCGTGACGCTGGTCGACGGTTCCCACGTCGACTCGATGCGCGGCGGCAATTGGCTCATCCAGTTCTCGCAGCAACTCGTGGCGGGCTTCTCCAAGCCGCAAAACGTCGCGGCCGCCAACATCCTGATGGTCGGTTGGGTCAACGACATGTTCGCCGGAAGCCGGGACAACGGCATCTACCTCAACAGCGGCGAGACGTTCACGCTCGTCACGCCTGGAGGCCAGGCCACCCTGGTTGACCTGCCGAATTCGCTGCGCAGGCCGTACATCCTCAACTTCCTGGAACCGTTCATGGCGCTCAGTGGCGGCCTCTTCACTCTCCAGCCGGGTTGCCTACGCGAGACGACCGGGGCGGAAGCCAACTGCACGGCTTCCGTGGCCGCCTGACGCTGTTACCGATGCGGCAAACGGGATTCAACGTAAAAACTCCACACCTAAAGACCGTGTTATCTCTTGACGGAAGGGCTCCGAAGGGTCAATCTGTTGAGCAGCAATGTATGGATGGATGAGAGATAACGAGTCGCCAGCCAGCGTCCCGGCCGTCCCTGCGTGCGGTGGTTGAGGAATACGCCGTCCTGCGGTACCGTTGGACGTTGCGCTGGCTGCATCCTGCCCTCCTTAACCCGGCAACCTGACACCTCCTAGCTGAGTCCGCTCAGTGACTAGTCGTGTGTCCTGTGTTCGGGAGCATTTGGGCTTGAGAGAGCCAGCCGAACCGACGCAGATATCGCGATCATGAAGGAACGGCGCAAACCCCTTTGACGCCCTCCGGACTGTCGCATGAGGTGCTGGAAGGATGCATCTTGGCAGGGTCCCGCCAATCCAAGTCAGCAGTAGCAACCACTAACTCCGTACCAGGAGCACCAAACCGAATTTCATTTGCAAAGCTCCGTGAGCCGCTCGAGGTTCCGGGGCTACTCGATATACAGACCGACTCTTTCGAGTGGCTGATCGGCTCGGAGCGCTGGCGCGAAAACGCCAAACTGCGCGGCGACTCCGTCGACCCCATCGGCGGCCTCGAAGAGGTGCTCACCGAGCTCTCGCCGATCGAGGACTTCTCGGGCTCGATGTCGCTGTCCTTCTCGGACCCGCGCTTTGACGAAGTCAAGGCTCCGGTCGACGAGTGCAAAGACAAGGACATGACGTACGCGGCTCCGCTGTTCGTCACGGCCGAGTTCATCAACAACAACACCGGTGAGATCAAGAGCCAGACGGTCTTCATGGGTGACTTCCCGATGATGACCGAGAAGGGCACCTTCATCATCAACGGCACCGAGCGTGTCGTGGTGTCCCAGCTGGTTCGCTCGCCGGGCGTGTACTTCGACGAGAACATCGACAAGTCCACCGAGAAGACGCTGCACAGCGTCAAGGTGATCCCGGGCCGCGGCGCATGGCTGGAGTTCGACGTCGACAAGCGTGACACCGTGGGTGTGCGCATCGACCGCAAGCGTCGTCAGCCGGTCACCGTGCTGCTGAAGGCGCTGGGCTGGACCAACGAGCAGATCGTCGAGCGCTTCGGCTTCTCCGAGATCATGATGGGCACGCTGGAGAAGGACAACACCGCAGGCACCGACGAGGCGCTGCTGGACATCTACCGCAAGCTGCGTCCGGGCGAGCCGCCGACCAAGGAGTCCGCGCAGACCCTGCTGGAGAACCTGTTCTTCAAGGAGAAGCGCTACGACCTGGCCCGCGTCGGCCGTTACAAGGTGAATAAGAAGCTGGGCCTGAACGTCGGCAAGCCGATCACCAGCTCGACGCTGACCGAAGAGGACGTCGTCGCCACGATCGAGTACCTGGTGCGGCTGCACCAGAACGATCAGACGATGACGGCGCCCGGTGGCTCCGAGGTGCCGGTCGAGGTCGACGACATCGACCACTTCGGTAACCGTCGCCTGCGTACCGTCGGCGAGCTGATCCAGAACCAGATCCGGGTGGGCCTGTCCCGCATGGAGCGCGTGGTTCGCGAGCGGATGACGACTCAGGACGTCGAGGCGATCACGCCGCAGACCCTGATCAACATCCGTCCCGTCGTGGCGGCCATCAAGGAGTTCTTCGGCACCAGCCAGCTCTCTCAGTTCATGGACCAGAACAACCCGCTGTCGGGTCTGACCCACAAGCGTCGCCTGTCGGCGCTGGGCCCCGGCGGTCTGTCCCGTGAGCGTGCCGGCCTCGAGGTCCGCGACGTGCACTCAAGCCACTACGGCCGCATGTGCCCGATCGAGACGCCGGAAGGCCCGAACATCGGCCTGATCGGGTCGTTGGCAACCTACGCGCGGGTCAACCCGTTCGGCTTCATCGAGACGCCTTACCGCAAGGTCGTCGACGGCGTCGTCACCGACAAGATCGAGTACCTGACCGCCGACGAGGAGGACCGCCACGTCGTGGCGCAGGCCAACTCGCCGACCGACGACAAGGATCGGTTCGTCGAGGACCGCATCCTGGTTCGCCGGAAGGGCGGCGAGGTCGAGACCGTGGCGTCGACCGAGGTCGACTACATGGACGTCTCTCCGCGCCAGATGGTGTCGGTCGCGACGGCGATGATCCCGTTCCTCGAGCACGACGACGCCAACCGTGCCCTGATGGGTGCCAACATGCAGCGCCAGGCGGTTCCGCTGGTGCGTAGCGAGGCACCGCTGGTCGGCACTGGTATGGAGTTGCGTGCCGCCATCGACGCAGGCGACGTTGTCGTCAGCGATAAGTCGGGCGTGGTCGAGGAGGTCTCGGCTGACTACATCACCGTGATGGCCGACGACGGCACCCGGCACACCTACCGGATGCGCAAGTTCGCCCGCTCCAACCACGGCACCTGCGCCAACCAGCGCCCGATCGTCGATGCCGGCGACCGGGTGGAGGCCGGCCAGGTGGTCGCCGACGGTCCGTGTACCGAGAACGGCGAGATGGCGCTCGGCAAGAACCTGCTCGTGGCGATCATGCCATGGGAAGGGCACAACTACGAGGACGCGATCATCCTCTCCAACCGCCTGGTTGAAGAGGACGTGCTCACCTCGATTCACATCGAGGAACACGAGATCGATGCCCGCGACACCAAGCTGGGCGCCGAGGAGATCACCCGGGACATCCCGAACGTCTCCGATGAGGTGCTGGCCGACCTCGACGAGCGCGGCATCGTCCGCATCGGCGCCGAGGTCCGCGACGGCGACATCTTGGTCGGCAAGGTCACCCCGAAGGGTGAAACCGAGCTGACTCCGGAGGAGCGGCTGCTCCGCGCGATCTTCGGTGAGAAGGCGCGCGAGGTCCGCGACACGTCGCTCAAGGTGCCGCACGGCGAATCCGGCAAGGTCATCGGCATCCGCGTGTTCTCGCGCGAGGATGACGACGAGCTGCCCGCCGGTGTCAACGAGTTGGTCCGCGTCTATGTCGCGCAGAAGCGCAAGATCTCCGACGGCGACAAGCTCGCCGGACGCCACGGCAACAAGGGCGTCATCGGAAAGATCCTGCCGGCCGAGGACATGCCCTTCCTGCCCGACGGCACCCCCGTCGACATCATCCTGAACACGCACGGTGTGCCGCGACGGATGAACATCGGCCAGATCCTGGAGACCCACCTCGGGTGGGCCGCCAAGGCCGGCTGGAAGATCGACGGCTCACCGGAATGGGCAGCGAACCTGCCCGAGGAGATGCTGGATGTCGCGCCTGACTCCATCGTGTCCACGCCGGTGTTCGACGGTGCCAGGGAAGACGAGTTGTCTGGTCTGCTTTCGGTGACACTGCCGAACCGCGACGGTGACAAGCTCATCGACGACAACGGCAAGGCCGAGCTGTTCGACGGCCGCAGTGGTGAACCGTTCCCGTACCCGGTGACGGTCGGCTACATGTACATCCTGAAGCTGCACCACTTGGTGGATGACAAGATCCACGCCCGCTCCACCGGTCCGTACTCGATGATCACCCAGCAGCCGCTGGGCGGTAAGGCGCAGTTCGGTGGTCAGCGATTCGGCGAGATGGAGTGCTGGGCCATGCAGGCCTACGGCGCGGCGTACACGCTGCAGGAGCTCTTGACGATCAAGTCCGACGACACCGTCGGTCGCGTCAAGGTCTACGAGGCGATCGTCAAGGGCGAGAACATCCCCGAGCCGGGCATCCCCGAGTCGTTCAAGGTGCTTCTCAAGGAGCTTCAGTCGCTGTGCCTCAACGTCGAGGTGCTTTCCAGCGACGGCGCTGCCATCGAGATGCGCGACGGTGATGACGAGGACCTGGAGCGCGCTGCCGCGAACCTGGGAATCAACTTGTCCCGCAACGAATCTGCCTCTGTGGAAGACCTTGCGTAGATCTTTCCTTTTAGAAATTTCTAGTCCCGAAAGGGGAAAGGGAGTTACGTGCTAGACGTCAACTTCTTCGATGAACTCCGCATCGGCCTTGCCACCGCGGACGACATCCGTAACTGGTCCTTCGGCGAGGTCAAGAAGCCGGAGACCATCAACTACCGCACGCTCAAGCCAGAGAAGGACGGCCTGTTCTGCGAGAAGATCTTCGGACCGACTCGCGACTGGGAGTGCTACTGCGGCAAGTACAAGCGTGTCCGCTTCAAGGGCATCATCTGCGAGCGCTGCGGCGTCGAGGTCACTCGCGCCAAGGTGCGTCGTGAGCGGATGGGTCACATCGAGCTGGCCGCGCCCGTCACGCACATCTGGTACTTCAAGGGTGTGCCGTCGCGGCTCGGGTACCTGCTCGACCTGGCGCCGAAGGATCTCGAGAAGATCATCTACTTCGCGGCCTACGTGATCACGGCTGTCGACGACGAGATGCGGCACAACGAGCTGTCCACGCTCGAGGCCGAGATGGTCGTCGAGAAGAAGGCCGTCGAGGATCAGCGCGACGCCGACCTGGAGGCCCGGGCGCAGAAGCTCGAAGCCGACATGAAGGAGCTCGAGGACGAGGGCGCCAAGTCCGACGTCAAGCGCAAGGTGCGCGACGGCGGCGAGCGCGAGATGCGTCAGCTGCGTGACCGTGCCCAGCGTGAGCTGGATCGGCTCGACGAGATCTGGACCACCTTCACCAAGCTGGCTCCCAAGCAGCTCATCGTCGACGAGGTGCTCTACCGCGAGCTCATCGATCGTTACGGTGAGTACTTCACCGGCGCCATGGGCGCGGAGGCCATCAAGAAGCTCATCGAGACCTTCGACATCGATGCCGAGGCCGAGGAGCTGCGCGAGGTCATCCGTAGTGGCAAGGGCCAGAAGAAGCTTCGCGCGCTGAAGCGTCTCAAGGTCGTTGCTGCGTTCCAGTCCAACAGCAACTCGCCGTTGGGCATGGTGCTCGACGCGGTTCCGGTGATCCCGCCGGAGCTGCGCCCGATGGTGCAGCTCGACGGTGGCCGCTTCGCCACGTCGGACCTCAACGATCTGTACCGCCGCGTCATCAACCGCAACAACCGGTTGAAGCGACTCATCGATCTGGGTGCGCCCGAGATCATCGTGAACAACGAGAAGCGCATGCTTCAGGAGTCGGTGGACGCGCTGTTCGACAACGGCCGCCGCGGCCGTCCGGTCACCGGACCGGGCAACCGTCCGCTCAAGTCGCTGTCCGATCTGCTCAAGGGCAAGCAGGGCCGGTTCCGTCAGAACCTGCTCGGCAAGCGCGTCGACTACTCGGGCCGTTCGGTCATCGTGGTGGGCCCGCAGCTCAAGCTGCACCAGTGTGGTCTGCCCAAGCTGATGGCACTCGAGCTGTTCAAGCCGTTCGTGATGAAGCGTCTGGTCGACCTGAACCATGCGCAGAACATCAAGAGCGCCAAGCGCATGGTCGAGCGTCAGCGTCCCCAGGTGTGGGATGTCCTCGAAGAGGTCATCGGCGAGCACCCGGTGTTGCTGAACCGCGCACCGACGCTGCACCGCCTCGGTATCCAGGCCTTCGAGCCGCAGCTGGTGGAGGGCAAGGCAATTCAGCTGCACCCGCTGGTGTGTGAGGCGTTCAACGCCGACTTCGACGGTGACCAGATGGCGGTGCACTTGCCGCTGAGTGCCGAGGCGCAGGCCGAGGCTCGCATCCTGATGCTGTCGTCGAACAACATCCTGTCGCCGGCATCGGGCCGCCCCCTGGCCATGCCGCGTCTGGACATGGTGACGGGTCTGTACTTCCTGACCACCATGATCGAGGGCGACACCGGCGAGTACGTGCCCGCCGCCAAGGACCGGCCGGAGTTCGGTGTGTACAGCTCACCGGCCGAGGCGATCATGGCGATGGACCGCGGTGCGCTCAGTGTTCGCGCCAACATCCGCGTGCGGCTGACCCAGCAGCGTCCGCCTGCCGACATCGAAGCCGAACTGTTCGGCGACGCCGGTTGGAAGCCGGGCGATGCCTGGACGGCCGACACCACGCTGGGCCGGGTGCTGTTCAACGAGCTGCTCCCGGTCGCGTACGCGTTCGTCAACGAGCAGATGCACAAGAAGGTGCAGGCGCGGATCGTCAACGATCTTGCCGAGCGCTACCCGATGATCGTCGTCGCGCAGACCGTGGACAAGCTCAAGGACGCCGGCTTCTACTGGGCCACCCGTTCGGGTGTCACCGTGTCGATGGCCGACGTTCTGGTGCCGCCGCAGAAGCAGGAGATCTTGGAGCGTCACGAGCTCGAGGCCGACCGGATCGAGAAGCAGTATCAGCGCGGCGCGCTCAACCACGACGAGCGCAACGAAGCGTTGGTGAAGATCTGGCAGGACGCCACCGAAGAGGTCGGTAAGGCTCTGGAGGCCTACTACCCCGAGGACAACCCGATCATCACGATCGTGAAGTCGGGCGCCACGGGCAACCTGACCCAGACCCGCACGCTTGCGGGCATGAAGGGTCTGGTGACCAACCCGAAGGGTGAGTTCATCCCGCGTCCCATCAAGTCCTCGTTCCGCGAGGGCCTGACGGTGCTGGAGTACTTCATCAACACCCACGGCGCCCGTAAGGGTCTGGCGGACACCGCACTTCGCACCGCTGACTCGGGTTACCTGACCCGTCGTCTGGTGGACGTCAGCCAGGACGTCATCGTTCGCGAGACCGACTGCGAGACCGAGCGCGGCGTGAACATCACGCTGGGCGAGTTGGTTGACAAGACGCTGGTTCGCGATCAGCACATCGAGACGTCCGCCTACGCGCGGACGCTGGCCACCGACGCCGTCGACGGCAAGGGCAACGTGATCGTCGAGCGCGGTCACGACCTGGGCGACCCGGCGATCGAGGCACTGCTGAACGCGGGCATCACCGAGGTCAAGGTCCGCTCCGTGCTGACCTGCGGGACCGGCACCGGTGTGTGCGCGATGTGCTACGGCCGCTCGATGGCGACCGGCAAGCTCGTCGACATCGGCGAGGCTGTCGGCATCGTGGCCGCGCAGTCCATCGGTGAGCCCGGCACGCAGCTGACCATGCGCACGTTCCACCAGGGCGGCGTTTCCGGCGGCAGCGACATCGTCGGTGGTCTGCCTCGCGTGCAGGAGCTGTTCGAGGCCCGCGTTCCGCGTGACAAGGCGCCGATTGCCGACGTCACCGGGCGCGTGCAGCTCGAAGAGGGCGAGCGCTTCTACAAGATCACCATCATCCCGGATGACGGTGGCGAGGAAGTGGTCTACGAAAAGCTGTCTCGTCGTCAGCGTCTGAAGGTGTTCAAGCACGACGACGGCACCGAGCGCCTGCTTTCCGACGGCGACCACGTCGAGGTGGGTCAGCAGCTGATGGAAGGCTCCGCGGATCCGCACGAGGTGCTGCGTGTCCAGGGCCCCCGCGAGGTGCAGATCCACCTCGTCAAGGAGGTCCAGGAGGTCTACCGGGCTCAGGGTGTGTCGATCCACGACAAGCACATCGAGGTCATCGTCCGGCAGATGCTGCGTCGCGTCACGATCATCGATTCGGGTGCGACGGAGTTCCTGCCCGGCTCGCTGACCGAGCGTGGCGAGTTCGAGGTCGCGAACCGTCGGGTGGTTGCCGAGGGTGGCGAGCCCGCGGCGGGTCGTCCGGTGCTGATGGGTATCACGAAGGCATCGCTGGCCACGGATTCGTGGCTGTCGGCGGCGTCGTTCCAGGAGACCACGCGCGTGCTTACCGATGCGGCGATCAACTGCCGCAGCGACAAGCTGCAGGGTCTGAAGGAGAACGTGATCATCGGCAAGCTGATCCCGGCCGGCACCGGCATCAACCGGTACCGCAACATCCAGGTCCAGCCGACCGAGGAAGCTCGGGCCGCCGCGTACACGTTTCCGTCCTACGAGGATCAGTACTACAGCCCGGACTTCGGTCAGGCGACCGGTGCCGCAGTGCCGTTGGACGATTACGGCTACAGCGACTACCGCTAGAGCAATACGGATCGAAACGGAGAAGCCCCCGCCAGGTGCGGGGGCTTTTTCGTTGGACGAACGTGGGTTACCCGCACGGTTCGAGTCCATTTCGCGTGACACGAGCCCACACTCGACGGGGTGTTGGCGAACGTGTTGTGGTTCCTGGTCGGCCTCGGTGCCCTAGTGGCGGGCGCCGAGGTGATGGTTCGGGGTGGTGCGAAGGTCGCATCGCGGTTCGGCATCAGCCCGATCGTCATCGGTCTGACCGTGGTGTCGATCGGTACGAGCATGCCCGAGCTCGCGGTAGGTGTGGTCTCCGCCGTTGACGGCAACGGTGCGCTGGCGGTCGGCAACATCGCGGGCACCAACGTGGTCAACCTGTTGCTCGTCCTCGGGCTGAGCGCGCTGCTGTTGCCGCTGGCGCTGCAGATGCGCACGCTGCGGTTCGAATTGCCGGTGATGGCCGGGGCGGCAGTCCTGCTGTGGCTGTTGGTCCTCGACGGTGTGCTCACCCGGATCGACGGCGCCGTGTTGACCGTCGGCGCCGTCGTCTACACCCTTGCGGTGGTGCGTACGGCGCGACGCGAGACCCGCGATGTCACAACCGAATTCACGACCGCCTACCCGAAAGCTCAGACGCCGGACCGCACGGCATTGCACATCGGCATGACGGTGGCCGGCATCGCGATCATCGTGATCGGCGCCGAGCGCCTCGTTGACGCGGCCGTCGGCATGGCACGCGGATTCAACGTCTCCGATGCACTCATCGGCCTCACGGTGGTGGCCATCGGGACGTCGGCCCCCGAGTTGGTGACCACCATCGTGTCCACGCTGCGCGGAGAGCGGGACATCGCCATCGGGAATCTGCTCGGCAGCAGCATTTACAACATCCTGTTGATCCTCGGCATCACCTGCCTGGTGCCCGCGCACGGTCTCGCGCTGCCGGCGCAGCTGGTGCGCATCGACATTCCGATCATGGTGGCGGTCGCCCTCGTGTGCATCCCGATCTTCATCACCGGTCGACGAGTGAGCCGGGTCGAGGGCGGCGCGATGGTCGCGGCCTATGTGGCCTTCCTGGCGTTCTTGATCACCACACAGACGTGAATCAGGCCAGCGTCGCGACACCCGGGCCGTCGAGCTCGTCGAGCGCAACCCGTCGGCCCGAGACCGTCAGCAACAGCGCGAGCGCGGGCCCGGTCACCTCAAGGCCGTCGCCGATGGTCAGGTCTGCGTCGGTGGCCACCAAGCGCACGCCGGCGACCAGCTCCTTGGCACCGCCGAAAGTCGTTGAGGTTCCGACTTGTTGGCGCAGCGAGCGGACGACGGCTTCCTGCGAATAGGAATGGCTGATGCCCAGCGGTCGACGGAAATCCTCGCCGTGGACGACCTCTTCGACGAGCCGCGTGTTCAACGGTGCGATCGGGGTCGACGTGCGCGTCGCCGCCTCTCGGAGCCGTTGCAACGTCTCTTCGGGTGTGGCGCCGCGCGCGCGTTCGACCCCGCGCGTGTTCTGCCGGTCGAAGTCGAAGCCCGCGCGGAGCATGTCGACGGCGAAGCCGACTCGGGTCGAGCGAGCGACGTCGACCATGTGGGCCACCACGTCGTGCACGGTCCATCCGGCACATAGGGAGGGCTGCTCCCACTGTGCGGTGTCGAGGCGGGCGAGGTCGTCGATCGTTGCCGCGCGTTCAGCATGCACGAGCGGCCAGACGTCGTTGCGCATAACCGGATAGACCCGAAGCGAGGACAGAACTCATCGGCCACACTCAACGGATGACGACATGGTTCCGGCTGCCGCGGATCGTGCGCGCCGCAATCATCGGCGTCGGATGGCTGGGATACCTGGGTCTCATCCTGCGTCTGCTTTCTTCCGACAGCGCGGCGCGGCTAGCGCTGCCCGTCGGCCTCGGATGCGTGTTGGGATCCGCGCTCACCGCGGTCGCAGACCACCGCGTCCACGGCAAGTTCGGCTCCGTCGACCGGATGACCGAATACCGGCGGGCATTATGGGCCGGAACGCTTCCGAAGGGCGTCGACCTGGACCAGTGGGCGCGCTGGTTGAGCGGCAGTCAGACGGCCAACGGACTGGCAGCGCTGTGCGGCTTCCCGGTCGTGATGTTCGGGTTGTTCACCAGCCTCGGCAGCGACTCGCCGTACCGCTGGCTGCCGGTCGCGATGTTCACCCTGATCCTCGGAATCGGTGCCGTCTTGCTGGTGCGCAGAGGGGTGGGTATCAGAGCGCTGGCAGCCGCCGTCAAGCGCCGCCGGCCGCCCGTCAGCGCGGCGGGAACGTCGAGGGGAGCATCGAGCACTCGGGCGTCCACGATGCTGATGAAGGATTCGGTCTTCGAGATGTCGCTGGCGGGGCGACTGGTCCCTGGCTTCGTGATGTGGTTCGCCGGGGCCTTCGTGGTGCTGCTGATCGTCGACCTCGGCACCCTCGTCTTCGGTGGGCCGTGGATCATGCGCCTCGACTTGGCGGCAGGTCTGGCAGCGCTGATGGGTTTGGCGTGGGTGGTGTCCTGTTCGGGGACATCGCTGACACCGGTATGTCTTGAGACATCGCTGACACCTGAGTAGGGCCTCGACCACGATGGTTCATGGCCCAGAAGGTGACGGCAATGGACATTCGGATGGCTGCGGCGTTGGCCGGGCAAGTGGACAACGTGGCGGAGTTCTGTCGCCGCGAGCACATCAGTCGGCAGACGTTCTACAAGTTTCGTGGGCGCTTCCGTGACGGTGGGATCGACGGGCTGCAGGATCGGTCCCGACGGCCATTGACCTCGCCGGGTCAGACCTGCCCCGAGGTCGAGGACCTGGTGGTGCGCCGCCGCAAACAGTTGATCGAGCAGGGGCGAGATCACGGCGCCCAATCGATCGTGTGGTCATTGCAACGCGACGGTGTGCAGGCAGTGCCGTCGCCGTCGACGGTGTGGCAGATCCTGACCCGCCGCGGGCTGATCACCCCGCAGCCGCAGAAACGTCCGAAGTCGGCGACGAAGCGGTTCGTGTTCGCGCGGCCCAATGAATGCTGGCAGTCAGATTGGACCGGATGGTGGCTTGCCGGTGGCAGTGCGGTGGCCATCGCGGGCAGCCTCGATGACCACTCCCGCTATGCCGTGGGGTTGCGCGCCGATGCCGGCGACGCCGACGGTGACCTCGTCTGGTCGGTCATCATGGCTGGTATCGACGAGTGTGGGGATACCGTCGATGTCGTTGTCGGACAACGGAATCGTCTACACCGGTAGATTCCATGCGCATGAATCGGCGTTCGAGATCAACCTGCGCGCCCTTGGTGTGCGCACGATCAACTCGGCACCGTTTCATCCGCAGACCTGCGGCAAGATCGAGCGGTTCTGGCAGACACTGAAGAAGTGGCTGTCCGCGCGGGACCCGGCGGCCACCGTCGCCGAACTCAACGACCTGCTCGAGGAGTTCCGCAGCTTCTACAACCACCAACGGCCCCACCGTGCGCTGCGTGGAGCCACCCCGGCCGAGGCGTTTCACGCCACCGCCAAGGCCCGCCCAGCCGACCGCCCACTTCCCGCACCCGTGTTCGTCAGCCACCACACCGTCGGCGAGCAGTCGGGCTACGTGTGCGCTGCGCCCTACAGGATCAACGTCGGCCTGCGCTGGGCCGGCCACGAATGCGACGTCATCCGCGACGGTGACCACATCGCGATCTTCAGCGGCAACCGACTCGTCCGCGCATTCACCGCCGACCCCGCCCGCTACCACCAACCCGCCGAACCAAACACCCGTACCTATCGCACTCGCGAGCCCAAACCGGCACCATGAGTGTCAGCGATGTCCCAAGACAAAAGTGTCAGCGATGTCCCGAGACACCACAGTTTGGCGTGGGTGGTGCTCGGTGAGGACCGGGATCTGCGGCGCAACTTTGCGACCTACGGCCAGTACGTCGAATACCACCGGACGCTGCGCACCGGCGAGATGCCCGCGGACATCGAACCCGAGGTGTGGCGCCGTCGGCTGGCGAGTTCGCGGGCGGAGAATCTGGTCAGGGTCGTCCTGGCCGTGTTCTTCGTCGTGCTCGGGATAGCGACGATCGTGGCAGGTCGAAACGCCTATCACTGGGTGATCGCATCGCTGTGCCAGCTGCTGGCGATCTGGCTGCTGGTCAATTGGTGGGGTGCGCGGGAGCGGCTGCGACGATTGGCGCAGGCGGTCGAACGGCAGGCGATCCGGCAGACGTGGGGGTGAATCACCGAGCCGCCCCGGCGGCGACATGAATCACGTGTCGTCCCTCGCGCTTAAACTCGGGGCGTGCTTATCGGTTCTCATGTTCACGGAGATGACCCCCTGGCCGACGCCGCTGCCGACGGCGCCGATGTGGTGCAGTTCTTCCTCGGCAATCCGCAGAGCTGGAAAAAGCCCAAGCCGCGCGAGGACGCCGAAATTCTGAAAGCCGCGCCGATTCCGCTTTATGTCCATGCGCCGTATCTGATCAACGTCGCCTCGGCCAACAACCGGGTGCGCATCCCGTCGCGCAAGATCCTGCAGGACACGTGCGACGCCGCCTCAGAGATCAACGCGACCGCGGTGATCGTGCACGGCGGGCACGCCGACGACAGCGATATGGAGGCCGGATTCGAGCGCTGGGTCAAGGCGCTGGACTTCCTCGAGACCGATGTGCAGGTGTACCTCGAGAACACCGCGGGCGGTGACCACGCCATGGCGCGTCACTTCGACGTGATCGGACGGCTGTGGGACCGCATCGGCGATACCGGCATCGGGTTCTGCCTGGACACCTGCCACGCCTGGGCCGCAGGCGAAGAGCTGATCGACGCCGTCGCCCGCATCAAGGCGCTCACCGGCCGCATCGACCTGGTGCACTGCAACGACTCGCGCGACGCCGCAGGGTCGGGCGCCGATCGGCATGCCAACTTCGGCGCCGGTCAGATCGACCCGCAATTGCTCGTCGCGGTGGTCGGCGCCGCCGACGCCCCGGTCATCTGCGAGACCGCCGACGCGGGCCGCAAGGACGACATCGCGTTCTTGCGCGAGCACCTGGGCTGACCGGGCAGTCGATCACAATTCGCTAACCGGAACACCCCGCGAACTGGCGGTAACGCGTTCGTGAACTAAATTCATCGGATGTCCGCGATTGACGAGTCGTCAATTGCGCCCCCGCGCGCCGTCGAACCGCTCGAGCAGGCGCCCAGTCCGGGTCGTTCGGCTCGATGGCTGCGGATCCTGCGATGGGTCGCCATCGCCATCTGGGCGGCGGTCATCATCTATCGCACCGCGACGGACGGCTTCGCGTTCAACCGTGAGTTGGTGCTGCTCTATGTATGCACCGGTTTGGCGGTCGCGAGTATCGGTCAGGGCCGCCGGATGCTCTACATCATCCGCGACTGGCTGCCGTTCGCCCTGGTGCTCATCGCCTACGACCTGAGCCGCGGAGCGGCCGACATGATCGGTCGGCCGACGCTGTGGGAGTGGCCGGCCGACGCCGACCGCTGGCTCTTCTCCGGCACGATGCCGACGGTGTGGCTGCAGGAGCAACTGAAGCTTCCCGAGCCGCCCTGGTGGGAAGTGGTGATCAGCAGTGTCTACATGTCGTTCTTCGTCCTTCCGTACGTGGTGGCCGCGGTGCTCTGGCTGCGTGATCGCGAGGAATGGAAGTCGTTCGTCAAGCTGTTCGTCGGGCTCAATGTCGCGGGATTGGCGATCTACGCAACACTGCCTGCCGCACCGCCGTGGGCAGCCGCCCGCTGCACATCTGACGACATCGCAGGCGGCCCTGCCAATCCACGGTGCATGTTCAGGTCCGCGCGTGGTGTGCCCGACGGCGGCGTGCTCGGGGCCATGCAGTCGACGCAGGACGGCGCGAACAACTGGATCGAGCGGATCGTCGGCCGCGGTTGGGGCAATCTGAACCTGCAGTCGGCCACGGCGTTGCTCGATCAGGGCCAGGCCAGCGTGAACCTCGTCGCGGCCATTCCGTCGCTGCACGCGGGCATGACCGCCGCGGTGGCGATGTTCCTGTGGAGCCGGGTGCATCGAGGGTGGCGGCCGGTGCTGGTGATCTATCCGCTGATCATGGCGTTCACGCTGGTGTACACCGCCGAGCACTACGTCATCGACATCCTGCTGGGCTGGGCGCTGGCCGTGGTGGTGATCCTTGCGCTCAACCGCCACTTGGCGCGACGGGCGCGAAGAATGACGACCCGTGGGGAATCTGCCGAGCCCGGTGCCCGATCGTGATCGGATCCGGGCATGGCTGTTGAGTCGCGCGGCTACCGGATCGACTACACCGTGGACGGCGACGGACCCCCTCTGCTGCTGATCGCCGGGACGTTGTGCGCGGCCCGGCACTGGCGTGACTTCGGATACTGCGAGGCGCTTGTCCGGGATTGGCGCGTCATCAATGTCGACCCGCTCGGCCATGGGGCCAGTGACGTCCCGCACGACGCCGACGCCTACGTTGCCGCGGGGGTGACGGCCGACCTTGTCGCGGTGCTCGATGCCGAGGGGATCGACCGCGTGACCGCCTGGGGGTATTCGCGCGGGGGATGGCTTGCGTGCAACCTCGCCTCCCGTCACCCCGAGAGGGTGGACCACATTGTGGTCGGCGCCTATGCGATGGGCGCCCACGACGAGGAGGTCGGCAGACTGCTGCGACCCCTGGCGCACTTCCTGCGGCGCGGCGACTGGTCGGCACTTTGGCAGGCACTCGGTGTCACCGACCCCGGCCTGCGGGAGATGTTCGAGGCGGGCAATGACCCGCTTGCGGTGGCCGCGGCGATCGAGGGCTCCCTGCGTCCTACGCGATACATCGACCCGGCGACGATCGGCTGCCGTGCGACATGTTACGTGGGTTCCGAAGACTGGATCGTGCCGCATGTGCGTGCTGACGCGGAAGCTCTCGATGCGACCGTTGACCTCATCGAAGGCCAGGCACACATCGGTTCGTTCTTCGCCGCCGCCGAACCGGTGCTCGAGGTGGTCGCTGCGCGCCTTCAGCGGTAAGCGGTCCGTGTTACGTCTATTGTTCGGCTGTCGAAAAAGTGTAATATCGGCGGCATGGCAGATACGCATGTCGTCACCAATCAAGTTCCGCCGCTGGAGGACTACAACCCGGCCACGGCCCCGGTGCTCGCCGAGGCGCTGATCCGCGAGGGCGGCCAGTGGGGCGTCGACGAGGTCACCGATCTCGGCGCGATTGCGGGCTCGAGGCAGGCGCAGCGCTGGGGTGAGCTGGCCGACCGCAACCAGCCGATTCTGCGCACCCATGACCGGTACGGTCACCGCGTCGACGAGGTCGAGTACGACCCGGCCTACCACGAGCTGATGACGACGGCGATCGGCCACGGCCTGCACGCCGCGCCGTGGGCCGACGATCGCACCGGCGCCCACGTCGTGCGGGCGGCCAAGATGTCGGTCTGGACTCCCGAAGCCGGCCACGTCTGCCCGATATCGATGACCTACGCCGTCGTGCCGGCGCTGCGCCACAACGCCGAACTGGCGAAGGTCTACGAGCCTCTGCTGACCAGTCGTGAGTACGACCCCGAGTTGAAGGTGTCGACGGCCAAGGCCGGTATCACCGCGGGCATGTCGATGACCGAGAAGCAGGGCGGGTCCGATGTACGGGCGGGCACCACGGAGGCGGTGCGCAACGCCGACGGCAGTTACAGCCTGACCGGCCACAAGTGGTTCACGTCGGCGCCGATGTGCGACATCTTCCTCGTTCTCGCACAAGCACCCAAGCGTCTGTCCTGCTTCTTCCTGCCGCGGATCCTGCCCGACGGCAGCCGCAACCGGATGTTCCTGCAACGGCTCAAGGACAAGCTCGGCAACCACGCCAACGCCTCCAGTGAGGTGGAGTACGACGGCGCCACGGCGTGGCTCGTCGGCGAGGAGGGCCGCGGCGTGCCCACGATCATCGAGATGGTCAACCTCACCCGGCTGGACTGCACGCTGGGCAGCGCGACCAGTATGCGCAGCGGTCTGGCCCGCGCGATCCACCACGCACAGCATCGAAAGGCGTTCGGCGAGTATCTGATCGATCAGCCGCTGATGCGTAACGTGCTGGCCGATCTCGCGGTCGAGGCCGAGGCCGCGACCATCCTCGCGATGCGGATGGCCGGTGCCACCGACGCCGCGGTGCGTGGTGACGAGCGTGAGACGATGCTGCGCCGCATCGGCCTGGCGGCTGCCAAGTACTGGGTGTGCAAGCGCGCCACCCCGCACGCCGGGGAGGCGATGGAGTGCCTTGGCGGCAACGGCTACGTCGAGGAGTCCGGCATGCCGAGGCTCTACCGCGAAGCGCCGCTGATGGGCATCTGGGAGGGGTCGGGCAACGTCAGCGCGTTGGACACGTTGCGCGCCATGGCAACCCGACCGGAGTGCATCGACGTGCTGTTCGACGAGCTGTCTCGCACGGCGGGTCAGGATCAGCGCCTGGATGCCCACGTCGACGGGTTGCGGCCCGCACTGGGCGACCTCGAGTCCATTCAGTACCGCGCCCGCAAGGTCGCCGAGGACATCAGCCTGGCGCTGCAGGGTTCCCTGCTGGTCCGTCACGGCCATCCCGCCGTCGCCGAGGCATTCCTGGCGACCCGGCTGGGCGGTGCGTGGGGCGGCGCGTTCGGAACCATGCCCACCGGGCTGGATCTCGCGCCGATCCTCGAACGTGCTTTGGTGAAGGGGTGACGCACGCGATTCGGCCCGTTGATTTCGACAACTTGAAGACGATGACCTATGAGGTCACCGATCGGGTCGCGCGCATCACGTTCAACCGGCCCGAGAAGGGCAACGCGATTGTCGCCGACACGCCGCTGGAGTTGTCCGCGCTCGTCGAACGCGCGGACCTCGACCCCAACGTGCACGTGATCCTCGTTTCCGGTCGCGGCGAAGGCTTTTGCGCGGGCTTCGACCTCTCCGCGTACGCCGAGGGTTCCTCGTCGGCGGGAGGTGGCAGCCCCTATAAAGACACCGTGCTGTCCGGCAAGACTCAGGCGATCAACCATCTACCCGATCAGCCGTGGGATCCGATGATCGACTACCAGATGATGAGCCGGTTCGTTCGCGGCTTCTCCAGTCTGTTGCACGCCGACAAGCCGACGGTGGTCAAGATCCACGGCTACTGCGTGGCAGGTGGCACCGACATCGCGCTGCACGCCGACCAGGTCATCGCGGCCGCCGACGCCAAGATCGGCTATCCGCCCACCCGGGTCTGGGGTGTGCCCGCCGCGGGGATGTGGGCGCATCGGCTCGGTGACCAGCGCGCCAAACGCCTTCTGCTGACCGGTGATTCCATCACCGGGGCCCAGGCCGCAGAATGGGGACTCGCCGTGGAGGCGCCCGCTCCGGAGGACCTCGACGAACGCACAGAGCGCCTGGTAGAGCGGATCGCCGCCGTCCCGATCAACCAGCTGATCATGGTGAAGCTCGCGATGAACTCCGCGCTGTTCAACCAAGGGGTATCCAACAGCGCGATGATCTCGACGGTCTTCGACGGCGTTGCCCGGCACACCCCTGAGGGCCATGCGTTCGTCGCGCAATCTCGCGAACACGGTTTCCGCGAGGCCGTCCGACAGCGTGACGAGCCGTTCGGCGATCACGGCCGTAAGGCGTCCGGGGTTTAGGAATGCCGACGCTTGCGCGGATGACGGCCCGCTCGGTCGTGCTGAGCGTGCTACTCGGGGCGCATCCGGCCTGGGCCACCGCGAGCGAACTCATCAGGCTCACCGCCGATTTCGACATCAAAGAGCCGACGGTGCGGGTGGCGTTGACCAGGATGGTGAGCGCGGGCGACCTGGTGCGGTCCGAGGACGGCTACCGGCTGTCCGACCGGCTGCTGGGCAGGCAGCGGCGCCAGGACGACGCGATCAACCCGCGGCTGCGCGCGTGGGACGGTACATGGAAGACGCTGGTGATCACCGGCGTCGGCACCGACCCACGCACCCGTGCGGCGCTGCGGACCACTATGCAGCACAACAGGTTCGGTGAGCTCCGTGAAGGCGTGTGGTTGCGTCCCGACAACCTCGACACCGCGTTGCCCGCCGAGGTTCTCCAACGCGGTCGGGAGCTGCACACCCGCGACGACGACCCCGCGGATCTCGCCGGACGGCTGTGGGACCTGCCGGGGTGGGCTCGTATCGGGCATGAATTGCTTGACGAAATGAACTCGGCCGCTGACATTCCCGGCCGATTCGTCACCGCCGCTTCGATGGTTCGACACTTGCTCACCGACCCGGTGCTGCCCAGCGAGTTGCTGCCCGACGATTGGCCCGGTGCACCATTGCGCCAGGCGTACAACACCTTTGCCGCGGAACTGACTTCGCGGCGTGACGATGAGTTGATGGAGGCGACATGACCGGGGAATTGGGTGGCGTGCGGGTCGAGAAGAACGGGCCGGTGACCACGGTCATCATGAATCGGCCCGAGGCGCGCAATGCGGTCAACGGCCCCGCGGCGGCCGGGCTGTACACCGCCTTCGACGAGTTCGACAAGGACGAATCGGCTGCCGTCGCGGTCCTCTGGGGTGACAACGGAACATTCTGTGCGGGAGCTGATCTCAAGGCATTCGGAACTGAAGACGCCAACCCGGTACACCGCAGCGGTCCCGGACCGATGGGGCCAAGCCGGATGGTGCTGTCGAAGCCGGTGATCGGCGCGGTGAGCGGCCACGCCGTCGCGGGTGGACTGGAATTGGCGCTGTGGTGCGACATGCGCGTCGTCGAGGAGGACGCCGTCATGGGCGTATTCTGCCGCCGCTGGGGCGTGCCGCTCATCGACGGCGGCACCGTGCGACTGCCGCGGCTGATCGGACACAGCCGGGCGATGGACCTCATTCTCACCGGACGCGCTGTCGATGCCAACGAGGCATACGAGATCGGCCTCGCGAACAGGGTCGTGCCGAAAGGCCAAGCGCGCCAGCGGGCCGAGCAGCTTGCGGCCGAACTCGCGGCGCTGCCCCAGCAGTGCATGCGCGCTGATCGCCTTTCGATGCTCCATCAGTGGGGTGCACCGGAAGCCGACGCGATGGACTTCGAGTTCGGCAGTATGTCGCGCGTGGCCGCCGAATCACTGGAAGGCGCTGCGCGATTCGCGGCCGGCGCGGGTAGGCACGGCGCGAGCGCGTAGGAGCTAGCCCTTGCCGATCTTGTTGTTCGAACCGGTGTCGTTGACCTTTGGTTCGCCCTCGGAGTAGGTCACGGTGTTGTTCAGGCCGACAACACTGATCTCTTTGTCGACGCGTTCGAACGTGACCTTGTTGTCGGCACCGCCGATATTGACGTTGGCGCAGGTGCCCTTGACGGTCAGCGTGTTGTTGGACCCGCCGATGTTGAGCGACTTGCCGTCTGCGCAATCGATGTCGGCGGTGGTGCCGAACGACCCGTAGTTGATCGTGTTGCCGACTTCGACCTGCGCACCCGATGAGCCCGCGGTCGCGGTCGGCGTCTTGGTGTCCGAGCTCTCCGAGCCGCAGCCGGCGAGCACGATGGCGGCCGCCGCGGCGGCGATGCCCACTGCGGTTGCGCGCCTCATCATCCGGCCAGCCGGTTGACGACGTTCGTCATGCCCAGTTCGCGGCCGCGATCCCAGATGGCTGGCGCGCCGTTCTTGTAGAGGACGGTCTGATCCCAGCCGTACACGGTCACGTCGTTGATCACGTTGTCGGCGACGACGAAGTTCCCGTTGCCCTGGACGGTCACGCCCCAGCAGGTTCCCAGCGCGGTGATCTGGTTACCCCCGCCGTTCACCAGCAGCGTGCGGTTGTTGCAGTCGATCGTTTGCTTGAGCCCGTTACCGGTGATGTGGGTGTTGCCCTGGACGTCGTCGCCGACGACAACGTTGCCGGCGCACTGCCGCAGGTACGGGTTGCAGACCCCAGGCGGTTGCGCGCCTGCGCCAGGAACTCCGACGGCCATCGCTACGGGCAGGGCAATGAAACATGCCGCCACAGCCCGGGCCACAAGACTCCAGATCATGGGGGAGAGAGTACGGGCTCGCGCCCAGGTGATGGCCGTGTTCGTCCAAGTCGCTATTCGCGTGGGGGCTGGG
This sequence comes from Mycolicibacterium tusciae JS617, assembly GCF_000243415.2. Next base: position 2,978,770 of record NZ_KI912270.1, on the reverse strand, counting down.
TAGCGTGTCAGGTGCGATGCGTTGGCGTGTCAATCGGGTTGCTGCCGCGGCGGTCACAGCGGCGGCAATCGTTGCGGGATGTTCTTCGACCGTCAGCGGTATCCCGCGACGGGCGCATCCCGCCGTACCCGATCCCACCCGCAGCTACGGCTATGTCGATGATCGATGCGGACTTCTGCTCGACGTGTCCGTCCAGGAAACGCTGTCCGCCGATCACGTGGTTCGTCCCTATAGCGGCGCCGTCTGCCAGTACGTGCTGACGCGGGGGGAGACCGGATCCGATGCAGGCGCCGGAGCGCCTCAGGTGGTCGACGTGACGTTCTCATGGTTCGAGTCCGGCAGCCTGGAGCGCGAGCGGGAGGTGGCGACCGAACGCGGCGCGACGGTCACCGATAAAGACGTCGAACGACATGAGGCGTTTCTGGCGCGGCGTGACACCACCGGAGCGGGATGCTCTGCCACGGCTGCGGCCGGCACAGGCGTGCTGAGTTGGTGGGTGCAGTTCCGCGGCAAGTCCAGCGGCGGCGACCCCTGTCAGGATGCCGAGAAACTGCTGTCGGCCACCCTGCGGTCGGACTTGTGATGAGTGCGCGAAAAGCAGTGTCGTGGTTGGTGGCGTCGGCCGCGGTGTCAGCCGCCCTCGTCGGCTGCGCGCACTCGGGGGAGCGTGCGGCGCCCTCGGCCCCGGCTACGGCTACTGCGGACGCGGGCTTCCGCAGCGGCGACTGCAACGGCATCACCGATGCGGACATCGCCGCGGCGGCCGGTCCGGCGACGTTCACCAGGGCGGTGGTCAGCGACGCCGGATGCTTTTGGCAGGAGAATGCGGTATTCGGCACGGTCGGCGCCGGCATGGGGATCTCGACATGGTGGTATCGCGGCAGCGACATGGACACCGAGCGGTCGCTGGAGCAGAGCGCCGGACGCAAGCTGACCGAATTGTCGCTGGACGGCAACAAGGGTTTCAAGGCCTACGACGGCAACGCCTGCAGTATCTACGTCGCCAAGGGCGGTGACGTCATCACCTGGTCGATCCAGACGCTGAACCCGGGGACCCTGCCCGATCTGTGCGCAGTCACCGAGCGGCTCGCCCAGCTCAGTCAGGACCGCGTCAACTGAGAGGGACCTGACCAGGAAAAACTAGAGGTGTTAGTTTGGCGTCACCTGGTTCCCTGCGAACCCGAAAGGAGCGACGCGTACATGGCAGCTCAGCCGTCGAGCACGCAGGGACGGCGTCCCGCGCGGCTTAGCCGCGATTCGATCGTCAACGCGGCGCTGACATTTTTGGACCGCGAGGGCTGGGACGCGCTCACGATCAATGCGCTGGCGATCCAACTCGGCACCAAGGGCCCCTCGCTGTACAACCACGTGCACAGCCTCGAAGACCTGCGCCGCACCGTGCGTATGCGGGTGGTCGGGGACATCATCGACATGCTCAACAACGTGGGTCAGGGCCGCACCCGCGACGATGCGGTGATGGCCATGGCCGCCGCCTACCGCAGCTACGCCCACCACCATCCCGGTCGATACTCCGCGTTCACCCGGATGCCCCTCGGGGGGGACGATCCCGAATTCACCGAGGCCACCCGTCGGACCGCGGCGCCGGTGATCGACGTCCTGGCGTCCTACGGACTCGAAGGAGAGAACGCGTTCTATGCGGCGCTGGAGTTCTGGTCGGCGATGCACGGTTTCGTGTTGTTGGAGATGACCGGCGCGATGGACGGGATCGAGACGGACATGGTGTTCACGGACATGATGATGCGGCTCGCGACCGGAATGGAACGGCGATGAGCGCCGCGTTTAGCGGAAGGTGTTGGCCGTCTCGGCCACGGGGCCTGTCGGCTATTCGTCCTAACTCGGCGAGGTGATTGCCGAAAGTATTGCCGCAAACGTCAACGGGCGTTATTTTGGTGCGACCGCTCGGCGATGTATTGCGGCGGACCGCGTAGGCGGAGCGCGGTCTACCGGTTCCATACCGCTTCGCGTTCTGGGGGATGTTGGTGATGGCGAGTGACGGTGGAGGTCGTCGGCGCATCTATATCGACGGTGAGCCCTCCGCACCGCTCCGCCGCTCACCCGCGATTCCGCCCACCGTCAGCTCGCCCATTCAACCCCCGGTCCCACTAAAGCCAGCGTCCAATGCCGATACCGGCACTGCGGCCACTCTCGAAACCGAGCTGCGCGACAGACTGTCGCGGCTGCGTCGCGACTCCCGGCGCATCGCGGAAAGCATCGCCACGCACGGCGACGAAGACCAGCGTCGCCACGAAGCCGATGTCGCTGCTCAGCAGCGCCAGGTCGCCGAGCGCAAGGACGCGGCGCTCACTGCAATGCGCGATTCGTTCGAGCAACGGCGGCGCACGGCGACGGATGTCCTCGCGGAAGCGGCGAAGGTCGTCGCACCGGGAGCCGCCAGTGTTGCATGGGCTGATGTCGTACCGGGCAAGCCTGCGCGTCCAGCCACCCATGTACGGTTCGGGCTCACCGAGGCTGGCATACCTGCCGTCGCGCCGTTTCTTGAGCATTCCGGTTGGGCACTACACGCTGATGACGAGGCGTCGGTGGACCTCATCCGCCAGGTGGTGCTCCGCACGATTGCCCAGGTGCCGCTGCGATTTCTAAGGATCCGTGTCTTCGATCCCCGTGTCGAAGGGGCGCTCGGATGGTTCTCCGAACTTCGCGACGCAAATCCGGCCAGCTACCCTTCACCCGCTCACTCGAGTGAGGATCTGCGCGCAGCGCTGGCCGAGCTGACCGGACTCGCGTCCGCCGCCGCCGAGCAGATCAACGCACGTCATGTGCGGACACTTGGCGAGCTGTGGCTCGACGAGGGTAGACCGACACACCCCTACATGCTGCTGGTGGTGCTCGCATATCCGCTGGGTCTCGACGAGGCGACCCAGGCCGCGCTCGTCCGACTTGCTGATTCCGGTTCGTCGCGCGGCGTTTCCCTGCTCGTCCAGGTTGACGGGTCTGGCAGGCCGCAGCGCGACGTGCATCCTGACGACTTACTGCGTTACCTGACTCCGTTCGAGAGCGGTGACGGGCGTTGGCGCACTCCGCTGCTGCCTGAGGAGGTGGCGGTGGCCGCCGATCCGCCCCCGACTCGTGAGGTGGTGAAAGCCATCTTGTCGCGGGCGGTCAAGGAGGTGAGTTCAGACACCGGACCCACGGTGCCGCTCGCCGAGCTGCTCGCCGGCTTTGCAAACGACCCGTGGCAGGACGTGGTCGATAACGGAATCGAGGCGGTCATCGGCCTTCGTGGCCGTGAACCGGTCACGCTGGCACTGCGGTCGGAAAACCCCCCGCACCCGAATCTGTTGATAGGAGGGGCGGTCGGCCAGGGAAAGTCGAACCTGCTCCTCACGATCATCTACTCACTTGCGGCGCGGTACGGGCCAGACCAGCTTGAGATGTTGCTGCTGGACTTCAAGCAGGGTCTCGAGTTCAAGCGTTTCGACAAGGACGATGACGGTAGGAACTGGCTGCCACACGCGCGTGTACTGAGCCTGGAGAGCAGCAAACCCTTCGGCCTGGCTGTTCTCGAATTTGTCCAGGATGAGCTGGAGAGGCGCGCACAGCTGTTCAATGCGGCGCGTTGCAACGGGTTCGGTGAGTATCGGCGGACGACTGGCCAACCGATGACGCGAATGTTGCTGATCATCGACGAGTTCCAGGTCCTCTTCGATGGCAACGACGACGTGACCGCGGCGGCCGTGCTGTTGTTTGAGCGGTTGGCGCGCCAGGGGCGCGCATTCGGGATCCACATTCTGCTGTCTTCGCAGACACTGTCGGGGATCTCCGGACTGCAGGTGAAGGGCGACTCGATCTTTGCGCAGTTCCCACTGCGGGTGTCGCTGAAGAACACTGCGGATGAGTCGCAGGCGATCCTGTCCCGTGGCAACACCGCTGCTGCCGAACTGACTTACCGTGGCGAGGTCGTGGTCAACAGGAATTACGGTACGGCTGCATCCAATGAGATCGCCGTCGCCGGATACGCCGACCCCGCGTGGATCAACGAACTGCAGAAGACTTTGTGGGACAGGGCCGCCACACCGCGGGAACCTTGGGTCTTCCTCGGTAACGACTTCGCGCAATGGCCCAGCCAATTACCGGCTGCCGATGTCCCGACCGCCTGCATCGGTCGTCCGATCGCAGTGACTGACGAGATAGTTCGGATCCCATTTGCCGACGATGTCGACCAGGCCGTCGCACTCGTCGGAACCGGTGACCTCGAGGCGATGGCGGTGCTCGGCGCCTGCGTGGCGACTGTAACCGCAGGATGGAGTTCAGGCACGCGGCTTATCGTGCTCGACGGACGCCCCGGCGTCGATGGCGAAGATTCACTGCTCGGGTCTGCGTTGGACCGGGCGCGGTTGGACGGTATCGAGGTACAGGTAGTGCGGGGTGACGAGGTGCCCCGCTTGCTGATGGGCGATCTGGTCAGAGGGATGCGCGACGGTCGGCCACCCACGCTGGTGCTGGCAGTTCACCTTCAGCGCATTGCTTCCATGGCAGCCGAGGTGCCTGTCGATCCTGACAATGAGTACGGCGCAACTATGTCCGGCGCCTCGGCGCTCCGGGACCTTTCGATGCACGGCAGCACCTCCGGTATCCATGTAATCGGGTGGTGGCCGAGCCTGCGCGGGTTGTCGAGTCACTTATCGTTCGACCACGGCGGAATCTCGCGGTATGTGTTCCTGCGGGCAGGAATTGAAGACCTACGGCAAGTGGCGGGGCCCCACGCGCAACCCGCGGATGGCTCGCCGAGGGTGCAGTTGTTCGATCGCGGTTCCGACCAAGGCATTCGGGTGGTCGTACCGTTCGAGCCGCGAGCCGGAGGTGTGTCGTGAAGCTCGACCCCGCCTACCAGGCCTACGTCACCGCGCTCAGGAACGTCATCGACCTGCCTCGGATAGAAGCCGCGGAGCTCGACGAGATCGAGAGGCGCAGTCGCTCGGAGTTTGACACGCTCGACCGGACGCGGCGCGACGCGGCGCATCGGTGGGTCGGCATGCGCGACAACAGCGCGCGGCTGTCCCGTCGGATCGACGATCTCGCCGGTCGTGTCGGCGCACCTCCGTTGGGAGGACCGGTATCCGACCGCCTCGCGCCAGCTGAAGTTCCCGGCGCTTTGGAGTCGCTGCGGTCCGACCTCGAGCAGGCTGATCAGGCGTGGCAGTGGGTGCAGCGGCACCGTGAGCGCCGTGCGGTGGCACCGCCGCAGGCCTACGTTCCGCCGTCGCCCGCCCCGGTTTGCTCACCGCTGCGGCCCGAACCTGAGCCCAAGAGCCGGTCGATCGATCCGAAGCGGTTGCTCGCAATCGCCGGAGTTGTGATCGTCGTCCTCCTCATCATCGTCGTCATTGCGATGGCGTTCTAGGAGACCCGTGAATCTGAGCCGCAGGCTCCGGCCGAACATCAAGCCGACTAACGACCCCGACACCAGGTCGATGGTTCAGCGGCGCAACGCAATTCCGGATACCGACCGATCGGTGCTGGCGGCGCGGATGCAACCACGCAACCAAGGGCTGCTGCAGACACTGACGCAGGTGGACGTGCAAGTCGACCAGGTCGCCCAAGCCAACGTCATGCAGTGGATTCGCGAGGAGTACGACGAGCGCTACGGCGGCATGCTGATCGGAATGTTCTCGAAGTGCTACCTCGGTCCGCCGTTTGTCGACCACAAGCTCGACATGCTGGGCTCGATCCTGGAGCATTACGCGCCGAACGATGATCCCGGATACCCCTATTCGAAGGCACGTGGGCTCGCCCGTAGTGGTTCGTACGCCTTCATCGAGATCTATTCGGATGGGCAGATCGTGCCCATCCTGCTCGACGGCACCGCGGTGTCAATGTGAAAACGATTGACGCCAGCACACCAACCGGAGGAAGTTAATCATGAGTGACGGACCAAGTGCCTACGACATCCAGCGTGCCGTCAGTAGTGCGCTGACGCCGCTCGTAAACGCGTTGTCGACCATGGACACAAAGGTCGATGCTGTGCACGGTGACGTCGGTCGAGTGTCGACGGACCTGCAGACTACGCGAACTGAACTGCTCGCGCTGCGGGACGAGTTCCAGGCGTTTGTGGGGCAGGCCGAACGGACCGCCAACGTACAACGCTCCGAGACTAAACTTGGCAACGTCGAGGCAGCGTTGGAGCGGGACTACGGCCACTACAACGTGGTTCGGCGGACCTCGATCGGGATGCTGCAGGCATTCGACATCGGCAACGTCAGCAATAAGACGGTGCAACAGGTGTCCGAAGAGCTGATGATCCAGTCGCCCAAGTACTGGCTGGCGCCCGCGATCGTCGGTCTTGCCGCCTGGTCGCGCGATAACGAGGATCTGGCCACGAAGTCCATTGAGGCTGCATTCGAGCGAGACCCAAAGAAGACGAGCCTGTTCTTTGCGCTCGTACTGCGTAGGCAGGGTCGTCCGGAGGCTGCGTCGCGTTGGCTCCGGCACTATCTCCAAGCGCTCGACCCGCGCGCTCTGACAAGGGAATTCGTTGTGATCTTGGAGGCAGCGTCGCAAGAGGCGTTCGGCCCCGCCGGTCGTGCTCTGATCGGCGAGCAGCTCGGCAAGTGGAACCGCATGTTGCGCGACGACCGCGCGGTGGTCGAGGCTCAGGTGGCGGCATGGACCGGCGATATCGAGATCCACCGTGCCACCGTCAACGACGCTCAGTTCCCACATCTCTCTCGAACCAGCCCGCAGTGGCCTGAATTCAAGGACGTGCTCGAGCGTGCATCTTCACACGGCTTCACGGCGGAGAAGTACCTCGCGATTAGAGAAGAGCCGACGCTGCTGGGGTTCTCGATCCAGGACCGACTCGACGACATCCTGGAAATCCTCGTCAAGGAATTTGATGAGGAAGAGCTGCCGTACCGCAGAGAAGTCGTCTTCCACCTCGCTGTCATCGACAGCGGTGGCGATATAGCGCGGGCCAACGAGAAAGCCGACGAGGTCAACGTCGCGCACGAGGAGACACTAGACGCGGTATCGCTGCAGACACAGACCGCGATCCGACGCGAGATCTACGGCGTGTCGGTGTCGGCACAGAAGATCGCGATCGGCAACAGCCGCGACGATTTTCGCGGCGCAGTGCATCGGTATTCAGCGTATTACCGGTCGCGCTACCTCGATCACGTCGATATCACATTGCCCAACAACCACTCCGAGTACGCGATGACGCTGGGCTTTCAAGGTTGGACGACGAGCACTGCGGTGTCGCAGAGTCAGGCAGAGGCCTCGCTCGCCGAGACCTGGAAAGCGGCCGTCGCCAACTATCTCGAGAGCATTCGCTTCAAGGAACACAACTACCTGATCGCCGGAGGTATCGCACTGATCGGGTTGCTGTTCATGATCTTCCTGATCAGCAGCGTTCCGGCATTCGGTGTGTTGGTATTCGTCGCCGCGGCAGGTGGTGCGGGATTCTGGGTCTGGCGCAAGAAGACTGAGAGCGACAAGAAATATCATCAGGCGCAAGGGATGGCGCAAGCGGCGCTCGAGTTCTCCATCGACATTTACCGGGCAGCGGTCGCTGAATTCGTCGATGCCAAACTCGCCTACTCGGAAGAAGACGACAAGGAAGCCGATCTGCTCAGGCTTATCGACACCTGGCCGACATTTATTCAGAACCACACCCAGGAGCGTGTGTCGTGACAAATCAGAGCGGCAACCACTGGGCCGGGCCGCCGCGTATCGCGCGACAGCCGTCGACCGACGATCCGACTATCGCGTTTCCGGCCGCGTCGGCCCAGACATTCGAGACCGAGGCTCCCCCGATCGTGCTCCGGCGTGCGCGCCCTGCGGTATTCGCGGCGCCCGAGCCCGAGAAGGGTGAGGTCATCGCCCGCAGCTTTGGCTTGGGGAGCGGATTGTCCAAGCAACCGGAACTATCCCGCAACCGCAAGATCGCAGGGAACCTTCCGGCGTGGGACCCGCTGCCGCCAGGCGAGATTCGCGTGGCGCCCCGAAGGCCGTCGGGCGGATCGTGACGGTGTCCGCCAGTGCCTACGAAGCGTGGGTCACGGCGGTGCGATCATGGCGTGACGACCCACGCCATGACTTGTCCGCATTGCCGTCGTTGGGGGCCGACTCGTTGCCGCCTAGTGCCTACGAGCGGCTGTTCGACCATATTCGTCTGGCGCAACAGCGGGTCATGGATCGATGGTCGGAGACGTTCGCAAGAGATTGGGGCAACGCGAGGGAAGATCACGCGCGCGTGCGGGCTCTGATGGCTACCCGTGTCCTACTGGCCCGGAGACTTCAGCTGGCCGCGCATCCCGGGCTTCCCGAAGTCGTCCGTACCGAGTTCACCAATGGCGTTGCCAGGGATGTCCACGCCCTGCAGAAGGACCTTGAGGACGCTGCCGTCAGGCAGACCGGCCATCGCGTAGACCGTGTTCAGACCGATCGCACGTTGAACCTGCTTCGCGCCAACCGACTGACGGTCATCCTCGAGCCGGGATTTCCGTTGCAGGCCTGCGTCGATGGCCGCATCGACCCGCCGCCGCCAACATTTCCTGTACCGCAGCAGACCGTGGCTGACACCCCAACGTCGGACCCACCGCGGCGCAAGTACCGGACGATCATCATCGGCGACTGACACCGGGCCGAGTTCCATCTACCGAGCATGAAGGGCTGTTGATGCCGAACCAGGACGACACCGTCAAGGAGTTGCGCCGCTATCTCAATGCGCGCATTCCGCTCATCGTCCTTCGCAGCACCGAATCCCGGCGGGCATTGGAACTGGTCCGCCAGGTCGCCGGTGGGATGAAGGGTATGTCGTTCTACGGTTTCACCCGCACGGGGGGACTGACGGACCTGCTGACGCAGAAGCAGATCGTCGACGACCGATCCCTCGGGGGCGCATTGGATTACGCGGCATCCACCTTTCGTTCTCGCGACTATGCAAACTTCGTGCTGGTCGATGTCGAGGATATCGGCGACCACAGCGGTACGACGCGGTACGTGGCCGAGGTCGTCGACCTTGCCGAGGGCCGGTCGGGGTCGATCGTTCTGGTGACATCCGAATCCGTGGCCTCGGAGCTCATGCGGCTCGGGATGTCCGTCGAACTCGATCTTCCCGATCTCGATGAGTTGTTCTATGTCGTAACCGATCTCGTGGACAACTATCGAGCCGCGATGCAGATCGAATGGACGCACGACGAAGTGCGCCGGGCCTCAGAAGTCCTGGTCGGACTCAGCGAATCCCAGGCGCTCAATGCGGTGAGTACCTTGTTGGCGAAGGGAAGTTTGCACACCTCCGACATCGCCGAGTTGTCGAAGTACAAGGACCGTATGTTCGGTGCCATTAGTGGCATCGAACGCGTCGACATCAAGCCTGCGGACCGGCAGGTTGGTGGGCTGAACTCGTTGCGCAAGTGGTTGCGCCAGCGCGGGCAGTTGATCCGGATGGACCTGAGTCACTCGGATCTGAGGCCACCACGCGGGGTGTTACTCGTCGGCGTTCCCGGCTGCGGAAAGTCATTGTCTGCCAAAGCGATCGCCTCTGAGTGGGAACTGCCCCTTTACCGGCTCGATATGGCGGGTGTGCTCGGCATGTACGTCGGCCAGTCCGAGGGACGGCTACGCGAAGCGCTCGAGATGGCGTCGCGGGTGGCGCCATGCGTGCTGTGGATCGACGAAATAGAGAAGGCGCTGGCCGGCGGCGGCTCGGGCGGAGACGCAACCGGTATCACTCGACGAATGATCGGCCAGTTTCTGTACTGGCTGCAGGAATCTCGGGCGAAGGTGTTTATCGTCGCAACGGCCAACGACGTGACGTCGCTTCCGCCGGAGTTACTGCGCAAGGGCCGGTTCGACGAGCTCTTCTTCGTCGATCTCCCGGATACCGAGGATCGCGCAGAGATAGTGCGCATGTACTTCGACACTTACTTGAAGACCGATATCTCCCCGTACCTGCTAGAGGAACTCGTCGCACTGTCGGACGGCTTCGCAGGTGCGGACATCGCGTCGGTGATCCACGAGGTGGCGTCCTACGGGTTGTTGGAGGGCATCGAGGCGTCGGCCATATCCGACGACGTGATCAAGGATCAGTTCCGGAACCTGGTGCCGTTCAGCCAGACCAATCCCGAAGAGGTGGCGTCGATTCGGGCCTGGGGAATGGAGCGGGCCGTCCCTGCCGGACGAGCCCGACAAGACTTGACCGGTGCCATGGATCGGCCCACCCGCCGCATCGTGACCCCGACCTGATCGGCACCTACCCGCGAGGAGACACACATGTCCGAACTGCAGAAGCTGAAGGGCACCCTTGAGCAGATCGCCAGCTCTGCCAAGCAGACCGGCGGCAGCCTCGGTCAGTTCAAATCCAAGTTCTCGTCACAACAGGGGCAGGTCCGGCAGGCGATCGGGGGAAGCGCGCAACGCAAGGATCAAGAAGTTCTCCAATCCCTTGACGCGGCGGCAAAACAGGTGGATGCGGCCGTGCGCGCCCTAGAGAATGCCGCGAAGGTGGCGACGAATTATGGCCGATCGTTGTGAGCCGATTCGGCGCGCCCGGCGACGACCCCGTCGCGCTCGAGCGAGCGGCCGCGGAACTCAAGCAGATCGCGAGTCAGGCACGTCGGCAGGCCGGGGTGATGAGTAAACACGCAGCCAAGGTCAAGCCGGTCGCCACCGGTGTCTCCTCGGTGATCGGTGGCACGGCCGGTGGCACTGACAAGAAGATGATGGGGACACTAGATCGGGCACTAAAGGAACTCACCTCCGCATCGCAGGCGCTGCAGGAGGCTGCACGGACCGCGGAACGACTGGCGCATGAGGCAACCGCGCGTGCGCTGAAGGCCCGAGAGCAGCGTGCGGCCCAGTCGCCCGGGCGGCGTTGACCCGTGGCCTCGGACATCGAGAATATCGCGAATGCACTGCGAGCGTTGGCATCGCACACCACCAGCCAGGGACGTGAAGTCGGCCAGGCGGCACGGGAAAGTGCCAAGCTCGTCGAACTCGCACACGCCCAGGGGCGTACTGGCCTGCAGGTCGGATCGCTGGTCGGTCAGCTCCAAGCCGCTGCCAAACGTGCAGGGGCTGCGGCTGCAGCCATCGAGCAGGTAACCGCGCATGGTGAGTCCTTTGCGGATCACCTCGCTGCGACGCGAAGCGGTCATGAGAGTCACCGCTTGCGTGATGCGAGCCTCGCCGGGTTTGCCTTCCTTACCGCGGCCAACGCTCCGATGCCCAATATGCCGACCACCGATGTTCCGTCCGGCGTCGGCATCCACCAAGTGCAGCAGGCGGGCGCCGCGGTCGATCGCGCGGACACTGACCACGACCGGTGGGACGCCGCACGCCAGCTCAGCAAGCGCAGCTCGGACGATATCACCGAGGTCAGCGACCAGAAGTAAACCGACGCAGAAACTAGTTGCGGTTCAGCGTCGTTCCTTCTTCTCCCAACCGGTGGCTAAGCAGTTTCGCGAAACAGTGATCGGCGTCATAGCCGTGGCTGGCGCACCAGCCGTTTGCCGCCTCGCCGCTACCGAACGGTATGCCCGACACGGTGATCCACCAATCCTTGATGCGGTAGACGGGCCAATCGCCCGACCACAGCAACTTCGCATCGGGATAACGCTGTCGCAGCTCCATGTGCTCGCGCACGATATCGTTGGCCTGCCAGGTGATTCCGTCGTAATACAGGTCTGGACGCTTGGAGCTCAGCTGTGGTTGCCACACGTCCAGCAGGTGGGCGTCGATGTAGCCGCGATCGGTCGCCGTGATGTCGACGAGCGCGGAATATGCTGCAGCGTCGAGGGGTCCGTGCTCCGGCGTACCGACGTCGAAGGCGGTGACTGCCGTCGAGGTGGCGACGCCGGAACCGATTGACGAGTCACTGCCGTCGAGGTGTGTTGTCAGGGTGACCGCTCCCACCGTAGCCTCCGGCGTGCGCCAGTAGGTCCCGGCCGGGAACGTGAATTCGACTGCGGTAGAGCCCCCGTCGGCGGGAACGACGATGGGGTTCGACGATAGGTCAAACACCCCCGCCGCGACATCTCGGCCTGGAGCGTCGAAAGCAGTGAGACGGAACCGGTTGTTGCTGACCAGGTCGCCACCCGAACAGGGGGATAACAGACTCGCCGACACCGTCATACCCGCCGGTCCGTGGTCGATCGACTGAACCTCTGCGGTGGGTGGTGAGCTGCACGGCGTTACGTCGCCAACGGCCACGGGAGGGCTATTGCCTCCGCCCTGGCCGGAATTCGTGGTCGTCTTCTCACTGTCGCCGAGCAGAGCACTGCCCAAACCGATGACCACGACCGCTGTGACCGCGAATGCTCCAATGGCAGCCCAGTGCTTGGGTCGGATCCGACTCAGTGCAGAGGAGATCGATGAGGCAGGCGTCTTGGGCGGCAGCTTCGGCGGCAGCGGGCCGCCGGCAGGCGTATGGCTGCCAATCTGAGGATAGCTGGACTGGTGCTGAGCATCGCCGGATGGCATAGCGGGACCGCCCCCGCCGCCGGACAGCGGGAACAGCGGTCCAGGTTCGTGAGTCATTGCCCGTCCCATCTTCAGCCCGATCGGTGAGCCACTGCTCTGCGACACATTCTGAATGATTTCCGCCAGGTTTGCTGTGATTCTGTATTTCAATCTGTCAAGCGATCGACGGTGTCAATCGTCGGAGAGAATCGGAGGTTCACTGCCGGTGTACGACGATCGAGGGAGCGGAAATGGCTGATTTCAACAAGTTCGGCCGATCATTCGCGGGCCAAATGCAAAACATCTCACGTAGTGCTGCGGGCCGGATCTCCGATGCGACCGGTGTAGACGGGCCATTGACGTGGCTGGCGAAGTCGCAAGGCTGCGAGCGCTGCTCGATCAGATGCGTCCGCCGGTCGGTCCCGTCATCGATCGGTGGTCGATGGGTTTTGGCGATGTGTTGACCGGTCGCCCCGCCACACCCTCGCCGTTGCGCGGCATAGATGGAAAGCTGGATCGCTATGGCGGACTTGGTATCACTGAACAGGGGGTGTCCATAGACGGAACTGAAGTGTCGTGGTCAGCCGTCGCCTAACTGCGCACGCAGAGCTTCATTGAGTACCTTCTGTCCGGCGCGATAAAGGAACAGCTTCGCACGCTCCCTGTGCCGTGGTTTCCCGGGCGCAAGAAGTTGCTCGAGGCTGTCTCCGAAGCCCTACTTACCGTGTTGTTCGCGGCAGCGAATGAACAACTGAACCGGCACGAGGAGATCCGGGTCCCCGCTGAGATCCGCTACCGCACGGGATCCCGCGAGCGTTCCGTGTCACCGGGGGTGATGGCAACCCTGGTGCTCGCCGATCCCGCCGTGGCGCAGTGCTTGTTCGCCACCGCCGCCCAACGTGGCGTCGCTGTGGTCGACGACACCCCATCGTGGTCCACCGATTACCGGAACGCGCAGCAGTGTTGCGTGGACGGCTTTCCAGTTTGGAGTCCAAGTTGGGGCAGTGGCGGCTTGACGCTGACGGCCCGGAATCGTCGGACGAGCACTCGGCCGACCTGCCGCACACTTCGACTCCGTTGCCACCGCCGGAGTGGTCACCCTCGCCTGCGCCGCCTGACGTGCGCAGTGTCCCTGAAGCATTCGTGGAAGTTGGCCCTGTGCCGTATCAGCCGATGTTCGCCTCGAGGGGTGAGGCGGACGCGGACCCCGGACAGGGTGATTACCCCCAGGCGAGCGCGCCGACCGCCGGCCAGCAGATCGGCGGCCCGGCGGGGGCCTACCCGCAGATCGGAAGCCGTGTCGGCTACCCGCAGATCGGCGAAGTCGCCGCCCCATCTGCAGCGGCTGGGAGCGGTGGACTGGCGGCCGCTGTTGGCCAGGCCAGGTACCGCGGTCATGGACCATCGCCGCCGTCGCGGCCATCGCTGCGGTGGCTGTGATCGTCAGTGTCGTGGCAGTCGTCGGTTCCTCGGATGAGGACCGCTCCGCCAGGCCGCCGACGGTCGATTCGTCGGGGTCGCCCGGGGTGGATTCGTCGGAAGGTATTGACTTGCCGCAGTCAAACCGGTCCCCTGAGACGCCGAAATCGTCCATGCCGCCGCGTCTGGTAGTCGCGCCCGACAGTTACGGCGAAACGTGCGGTGACGGCTTTCACGTGACCGGACGGTCAGGTTGGGCGACCAACGCTGGGCGGGGGAGCGTGGAGACGTCATGTTCGTTCGCGCTCAGTGTGCTGTTCGCCTCAGTACCGCACACCCAGCACCGCACATCGGACGGTGATGGCGTCGGGAAGGGTTCCATGTCCCAGTACTGGGGACGCTGCGTCGGTTACGCCTTCGTGATGGACTGCGCCGCAATCGGAAACGAGCCGTGGATCACCTGCACGGGCGGCCGCAACGCTCGGGCCTACATCTATTGAGGTGTGCCACGCGGCGCCTTCGGGTGGCGCTGCGTACGCAGCGACGGCCGGGTAGGGACTTGATGACGGCCTACGAAGGCGCCTTCCGCGACCCGTGCTTCAGGCGCCTGTCTCGATCTGAGTGACGACAGAGTCCGCCTCGGGTCCACAGATGCGGTGCAGGTCGACGGTGCCGATCGCCAGCAGGTCGTCGATGCGCTGCTTAAGGTCGCCGGAGGCGACGTGGGCGTAGAGGTCTGCCCCTGGGCATGCGGTGGCGGCGAAGTCTCGATGGCCGCCCAGCGTCTCGGTCGTGATGTCGAAGTTCTGCGCGGCCCAGGCGAAAGCCGTCGCTGCGCCCTGCAGTTGCTCCTCACTCACTGTTTCCTCGTCGAAGTTGCCTTCGCAAACGACGAGGAAATGGCCGGTCGGGTCGTATTCGGTCGCGGTGTCGCCGACAAGCTCAGGGGTTCGAAGCTCGAAGATGTTCCCCTTGCGGTCGACGCCGACGTGATAGGCGATATCGATCCACCCCTGGTCATCCTGGTGATACCGCTGATGTTCACGAAGGCGCTCGGTCATGTTGCGATTGTCTCCGAGGACTTCCGCGGTGTGGTGAACCGTCATGCGGGTGATCATGTGGACCCGTCCGCCGGGACGGGCGGGACGGGCGCCCCACGACTCTCGGCACAGCAGGTTTGCGGTCTGTACCACAGGGGCAGGGACACGTGTAGCCCTCGGCGCCGGTGCCACGGCCGGGCTGGAGCTCGGCGTGGGCGTCGAGACGGTCGCGGGTTCGGCCTGGCGTGAGCAGGCACCGGCAGCTGCGGCGATGCCGGCGCCACCGGCCAGCTTTAGAAGTTGGCGGCGGGTGAGACCAGACTGTTCGCGAAAACGATCACGCATAGGGTGAGACTACGGAAGCGCCTCGTACCGGTATGAATGCGCGACCACCGGCGGTCAGACATTTGCTCTCTGGCCCATTCTTCGAATTCTGCTCGTCTGGATGCCAGCTGGCGCTGATTGAATATAGGTTCACTCCGATGGCTGATGACGAACCGATGTTCCAGGCCCCCGGGTGGACAGCCAGCGATATTCCCGCTGCCGATCCGGTGCGTGGTAGCGGTGCTGTACCCGGCGGGGGACTGCGTGACAATAAGCGCCTCCTTATCGGCGCGGCGGTGCTCGCGGCGACCGCCGTGGTCATTGTCGGCGTGGTGACGCAACTCGGTGGCGGGGACGACTCCAAGGTTCGGAGTTCGCCGCAGACTACTTACCCGGACGCTTCCGGTAACTCGTCATCGAGCGGCGGCAGGGGTGACAATCCGCCGGGATGGGGTGGCACATCGACCGCCGCCCCCCATGCCGACAACACCATCACCTTCGACCGGATGCGCGACCTCGTGTACAGGCATTACGAAGCTCTGCCCGAGGACCCCGCTGCAACCTGGGGCAGAATCGATCCGAACCTCTCCGCCAGGCTGGGCTGGCAGGACTACCTCGACTTCTGGGGCTCGATCGCGTCGCTGTCGGTTGTGTCTGTTACGCCTCGGGATGACACAAGCGTTTTTGTCCGGCTGAGATATGTAACCCGCAGGGGAACTACCGACGTGGAAGACCGGTGGGTGAGCTTTGTTGCACGTGATGGCGAATTGCGTATTTTCGACTCGGTGCGTATCGCGTCGGTAGGCTAAACGCTGTTCTCGCTCAGGAGCCTTTGACCTGCGGCTAGCGGTGCATCGACGGGTTTGGTCGCCACGCGCCACCCTGGTATCGTGGACGATCGTGCCTGGCAGATAAGGCGCGATGCGGACGTGTACCACCAAAATAGTCTGCAAGCATGCCTGCACGCCGGGCCAATTCGCGTGTCCACGAAGCCTAGATGAAAATCTTCGCGGCGGGCGCATGCGACACACCCGATCGCGGGGTACGCGAACGGGACATAACTGCAGTACAGAGACTTTCAGCACGACCTGGAACAAACGAGCTACACAGAAAGCCGGTAGATGCCAACCATTCAGCAGCTGGTCCGCAAGGGTCGCCGCGACAAGATCGCCAAGGTCAAGACCGCGGCCCTCAAGGGCAGCCCGCAGCGCCGCGGCGTGTGCACCCGCGTGTACACCACCACCCCGAAGAAGCCGAACTCGGCACTTCGGAAGGTGGCGCGCGTCAAGCTGACGAGCGCGGTTGAGGTCACCGCGTACATCCCCGGTGAGGGCCACAACCTGCAGGAGCACTCGATGGTGCTCGTGCGTGGCGGTCGAGTGAAGGACCTGCCGGGTGTGCGCTACAAGATCATTCGCGGCTCGCTGGACACGCAGGGCGTGAAGTCTCGCAAGCAAGCGCGCAGCAAGTACGGCGCCAAGAAGGAGAAGAGCTAATGCCGCGCAAGGGTCCCGCGCCGAAGCGGCCGTTGGTCAACGACCCGGTCTACGGGTCGACGCTCGTCACCCAGCTGGTGAACAAGGTTCTGCTCGATGGGAAGAAATCCCTGGCCGAACGCATTGTTTATGGTGCGCTCGAACAGGCCCGCGAAAAGACCGGGACCGACCCCGTGGTGACGCTCAAGCGCGCTATGGACAACGTCAAGCCGGCCCTGGAGGTGCGCAGCCGACGCGTCGGCGGTGCCACCTACCAGGTGCCCGTAGAGGTGCGTCCGGAGCGCTCGACCACGCTGGCACTGCGCTGGCTGGTCAGCTTCTCCAAGCAGCGTCGCGAAAAGACCATGGTGGAGCGCCTGGCGAACGAACTTCTCGACGCCAGCAATGGTCTG
Source organism: Mycolicibacterium tusciae JS617 (assembly GCF_000243415.2). Next base: position 2,961,658 of record NZ_KI912270.1, on the reverse strand, counting down.
GGCGCCGCAGTGAAGCGACGCGAAGACGTCCACAAGATGGCCGAGGCGAACCGCGCCTTCGCGCACTACCGCTGGTGACTTAGCCGCCCCCGGCGGCAATGCCGGGGTGCTGGCCAGTCAAGGCTGAAAACAGCAACTATCAAGCGAGAGAGAAGACTTCTGTGGCACAGAAGGACGTGCTGACCGACCTGACCAAGGTCCGCAACATCGGCATCATGGCGCACATCGATGCGGGTAAGACGACGACGACCGAGCGCATCCTCTACTACACCGGTATCAGCTACAAGATCGGTGAGGTGCACGACGGCGCCGCCACCATGGACTGGATGGAGCAGGAACAGGAGCGGGGGATCACCATCACCTCCGCCGCTACCACCTGTTTCTGGAACGACAACCAGATCAACATCATCGACACCCCCGGCCACGTCGACTTCACCGTCGAGGTGGAGCGAAGCCTGCGGGTTCTCGACGGTGCCGTTGCCGTGTTCGACGGCAAGGAGGGTGTCGAGCCACAGTCCGAGCAGGTTTGGCGCCAGGCCGACAAGTACGACGTCCCCCGCATCTGCTTCGTCAACAAGATGGACAAGATCGGCGCGGACTTCTACTTCTCCGTGCGCACGATGGAAGAGCGCCTCGGCGCGAACGTCATCCCGATCCAGCTGCCCGTCGGCTCCGAAGGCGACTTCGAGGGCATCGTCGACCTGGTCGAGATGAATGCCAAGGTATGGCGCGGCGAGACCAAGCTCGGTGAGACCTACGAAACCGTCGACATCCCAGCCGATTTGGCTGAGAAGGCCGACGAGTACCGCACCAAGCTGCTCGAGGCGGTCGCCGAGACCGACGAGTCGCTGCTCGAGAAGTACTTCGGCGGCGAGGAGCTGTCGGTCGAGGAGATCAAGGGTGCGCTGCGCAAGCTCACCATCAACTCCGAGGCCTACCTGGTGCTGTGCGGCAGCGCGTTCAAGAACAAGGGTGTTCAGCCCATGCTCGACGCGGTGATCGACTATCTGCCGTCGCCCCTGGACGTCGAGTCCGTCTCCGGACATGCGCCTGGCAAGGAAGAAGAGATCCTTATCCGCAAGCCGTCGACCGACGAGCCGTTCTCGGCGCTTGCGTTCAAGGTCGCCACGCACCCGTTCTTCGGCAAGCTGACCTACGTCCGCGTCTACTCCGGCACCGTCGAGTCCGGTTCGCAGGTCATCAACGCCACCAAGGGCAAGAAGGAGCGGCTGGGCAAGCTGTTCCAGATGCACTCCAACAAGGAGAACCCGGTGGAACGGGCCTCCGCGGGGCACATCTACGCCGTCATCGGCCTCAAGGACACCACCACCGGCGACACGCTGTCGGATCCGAACCAGCAGGTCGTGCTGGAGTCGATGACCTTCCCCGATCCGGTGATCGAGGTGGCCATCGAGCCCAAGACCAAGAGCGACCAGGAGAAGCTGGGCACGGCGATCCAGAAGCTGGCCGAAGAGGATCCGACGTTCAAGGTGCACCTGGATCAGGAGACCGGCCAGACCGTCATCGGCGGTATGGGCGAGCTACACCTGGACATCCTCGTGGACCGCATGAAGCGCGAGTTCAAGGTCGAGGCCAACGTCGGTAAGCCACAGGTCGCCTACAAGGAGACCATCAAGCGCACGGTCGACAAGGTCGAGTTCACCCACAAGAAGCAGACCGGTGGTTCGGGCCAGTTCGCGAAGGTGCTCATCTCCATCGAGCCGTTCTCGGGCGAGGACGGTGCCACCTACGAGTTCGAGAACAAGGTCACCGGTGGCCGCATCCCCCGCGAGTACATCCCGTCGGTGGATGCCGGTGCGCAGGACGCCATGCAGTACGGCGTGCTGGCCGGCTACCCACTGGTGAACCTGAAGGTCACGCTTCTCGACGGTGCCTACCACGAGGTCGACTCGTCGGAAATGGCCTTCAAGGTCGCTGGCTCCCAGGTGCTGAAAAAGGCTGCCGCACAGGCGCAGCCGGTGATCCTGGAGCCGGTGATGGCGGTCGAGGTCGCCACACCCGAGGAGTACATGGGTGACGTGATCGGCGACCTGAACTCCCGCCGTGGCCAGATCCAGGCCATGGAGGAGCGGGCCGGTGCACGCGTCGTCAAGGCGCAAGTGCCGCTGTCGGAGATGTTCGGTTACGTCGGAGACCTTCGGTCGAAGACCCAGGGCCGGGCGAACTACTCCATGGTTTTCGACTCGTACGCAGAAGTTCCGGCGAACGTGTCGAAGGAAATCATCGCGAAGGCAACAGGTCAGTAATCTGACCCGTTGGTTACGCGGGACCACGCAACTGCAAAGATCAACACTGCTCTAAACAAGCACCAACAAGTCCAGGAGGACACAGAAGTGGCGAAGGCGAAGTTCGAGCGGACGAAGCCGCACGTCAACATCGGGACCATCGGTCACGTTGACCACGGCAAAACCACGCTTACCGCAGCAATCACCAAGGTTCTGCATGACAAGTATCCCGAGTTGAACGAGTCGCGCGCATTCGACCAGATCGACAATGCGCCTGAAGAGCGTCAGCGCGGCATCACGATCAACATCTCCCACGTGGAGTACCAGACCGAGAAGCGTCACTACGCGCACGTCGACGCCCCCGGCCACGCGGACTACATCAAGAACATGATCACCGGTGCCGCCCAGATGGACGGTGCGATCCTGGTGGTCGCGGCGACCGACGGCCCGATGCCGCAGACGCGTGAGCACGTGCTGCTCGCCCGTCAGGTCGGCGTGCCCTACATCCTGGTCGCGCTGAACAAGGCCGACATGGTCGACGACGAAGAGCTGATCGAGCTCGTCGAGATGGAGGTCCGCGAGCTGCTGGGCGCCCAGGAGTTCGACGAGGACGCTCCCGTCATCAAGGTGTCGGCGCTCAAGGCGCTCGAGGGTGACCCGGAGTGGGTCAAGTCCGTCGAGGAGCTGATGGACGCCGTCGACGAATCGATCCCGGACCCGGTCCGCGAGACCGAGAAGCCGTTCCTGATGCCCGTCGAGGACGTCTTCACGATCACCGGCCGCGGCACCGTGGTCACCGGTCGTGTCGAGCGCGGCATCGTCAACGTGAACGAGGAAGTCGAGATCGTCGGCATCAAGCCGACGACCACCAAGACCACGGTCACCGGTGTGGAGATGTTCCGCAAGCTGCTCGATCAGGGCCAGGCCGGCGACAACGTCGGTCTGCTGCTTCGTGGCATCAAGCGCGAGGATGTCGAGCGCGGCCAGGTCGTCGTGAAGCCCGGCACCACCACGCCGCACACCGACTTCGAGGGCAGCGTCTACATCCTGTCCAAGGACGAGGGTGGCCGTCACACGCCGTTCTTCAACAACTACCGTCCGCAGTTCTACTTCCGCACCACGGACGTAACCGGTGTGGTGACGCTGCCGGAGGGCACCGAGATGGTGATGCCCGGTGACAACACCGACATCTCCGTCAAGCTGATCCAGCCCGTCGCCATGGACGAGGGCCTTCGCTTCGCGATCCGCGAGGGTGGCCGTACCGTCGGCGCAGGCCGGGTTACCAAGATCGTCAAGTAGTACCTGCGCGAGCAGACGCGGGACCCCCTAAATCGAGAGATTTCGGGGGTTTTCCCGTTTGTGGCAATTTCGTTGGTCGCGGAATTGGGCCCCGAACGATGTAACATCCGCGCCGGCCGAGGCGATTTACTACGCGTATGCCCTGGTCGGGGCTCAGAAGGGTATGGATTTCATGTTCCGTCGCGCCGCCACACTCACGTGTGCTGTTCTCGCCGGTGCCGCATTCGTCGGTATGTCCGCCGGTACAGCCGCCGCGCAGGCCGCCTGCCCCGATGTGCACTGGATCGGCGCAGCGGGCTCCGGTGAGCGCACACCCGCCGAGGTGACCCAGAACGACGGAATGGGCCGCGTGGTCTACCAGTCCCTGCACGAGCTTTCCGCCCAGGTGGCGCAGGACGGTCGCACCATGACCGCCGAGGCGGTCGAATACCCCGCCGTCGAGGCGCCGGGTGAAGAGGGCGGCGTGGGTGAGTGGCTCGGATTCATCGGAAGTGTGGATGCCGGTGCGGCAGCGTTGGGCAAGCAATACGAGGGGTTCGTCCAACGCTGTCCGGCATCCAAGGTGGTGCTGGCCGGCTATTCGCAGGGTGCGATGGTCGTGCATCGCAATCTGCACGCACTCGAGGCCAGTCCCAACCTTGCCGCGGTCCTGTTGGTCGCCGACGGCGACCGGCTGCCCGAGGATCCGACCCTGAATCTGGGGACCGCCAGCGGCATCCCGGAGCGTGGTAAGGGGGCGGCACAGGACTGGCCGATTCTCGCCCACGCACCTGCGCCGCTATCGCCGGCCATCGGCGCCCGCACAATCAGCGTCTGCAATCTCGGCGATGCGGTCTGCGATTACAACCCCGATGACGAAGAGTCCTCAGTGTCGTACGCACGCGGTGTCGCCATCCACACCAGCTACGCCACGACCGCGGGTCTGGACTGGACGCCGCCGTTGCACTTCCTTCTCGGCGGCCCCGAGGCGCAGGCACCCGAGGCGCAGCCGATCGTTCCCCTGAGCGCGAGCGCACCGACGCCGTAGGCGCACACCACTGGGCGTGCGTCACCAACGCCGCCAACGTGATCCCAGCAACCCGCCGCCGAGACCCATCCCAGTTTCGGCGCACGGTCAAATGTCAACGTGACCAAGCTGATTCCGGTCAACGGTCCCGTCACATTGCCCAATACCGCCATGCCGTAAGCGAACCCGCTTGGACAGTCCGCTCATCGAAACCGGAACGATGAGCGCCCGCCCCGATACGGCTCAAATCCGCGGATTTGGGGCTAATCTGACACCCGACGCGACGACGACTTCCATAGGAGCTTGGCCTTATGTCCATTTTCTGGCGGTACGTCAAGATCCAGGCCTTCGTGCTGTTGTGCGGAATCGTCGGGCCGATCTTCCTGGCGATCTATTTCGCGTCCGGGGCGCAACCGATCATGAAGTGGATGTTCTGGGCGGGGTTGGCGATCACCGCCCTCGACGTCTTGATTGCGCTGGCTATCACCAGCATGGGAGCGCGGTCGTCGGCCAAGACGCAAGCCCTGGAGCAGACCGGTGTGCTGGCACTGGCGCAGGTCGTCGGTATTCAGGAGACCGGTACGCGGATCAACGAGCAGCCGCTGATAAAAATCGATCTGCAGATCTCTGGACCCGGTATCGCGCCGTTCGCCAGCCAGGATCGGGTGATCGCGTCGATTTCGCGACTACCGATGATCACCAGTCGCAAACTCGTTGCGCTGGTTGATCCGGCCACCAGCGAGTACCAAATCGACTGGGAACGAAGCAGTTTGGTCAGCGGCATGATGCCGGCGACCTTCACCATCGCCGAGGACAACAGGACCTACGACCTGTCCGGACAGGTCGGGCCGCTGATGGAAGTCCTGCAAATTCTCAAGGCCAACAACATCGGCCTGAACAACATGATCGATCTGCGTGCCAATCCGGCGGCACGCCAACAGGTGCAGGCAGTCGTGCGGCGTGCTGCGGCAGCACAAGCACCCGCGGCGCCTGCCCAGGCGGCAGCGGCACCGGCGGCGTCATATGCCGCCGCTCCCGCGGAACCGTCGACCGCGCAGCGCCTGCAGGAGTTGGAGACGCTGCGCGCAACCGGCGCGATCTCAGACGACGAATACGCGGCCAAGCGTCAGCAGATATTGGCTGACCTCTAGCCAATTTGCGAACACCACCCCGCTGGCGCTGATAGCGTTCAGGTGTGTCGCGCCATGCGCGGGGAGTGCACGATGACGGCTGAATCGGCAGACGCTCAGGCGATTCGGCCACCCTCGATGGTCGACTCGATCGTCCCGCTCGTCGTACTCGCGGTGCTGATTGCCTGCGCGCTGGCGCTGTTCGGTCTCGAGGCGCTCGATGGGCCCGTCCAAGCCGCGCTGGTGCTCTGCTGTGCTGTCGCCGCCCTCATCGCCCTGAAGAACGGACACCGTTGGGCCGCGGTACAGGAGTCCGGCCAGAAGGCCTTGTCCTCCATCACCAGTGCGTTGTTCATCCTGTTGGCGGTCGGAGCGCTCATCGGGACGTGGAACATGTCGGGGACCATCCCAACGCTGGTGTATTACGGGATCCAGGTGTTGTCGCCGGGTTACTTCTATATCGCGGCCGCCGTCATCTGCGGTGTGGTGGCGATGTCCATCGGCAGCTCGTGGACAACGGCGGGAACGATCGGCGTCGGCTTGGTGGGAATCGCGACGATGCTCGGGGTGTCCGCACCGATCACCGCTGGTGCGGTGATCTCCGGGGCATATCTCGGCGACAAGCTATCGCCGCTATCGGAGACAACGATTCTCACCGCGCAGATGGTGAAGGTGGACCTCTATACGCACATCCGTAATCAGGCCTGGACATCGGTTCCGGCGTTCGTTCTGGCCGCTGTCGTGTTTGCCGTACTCGGCGTGGCGGGTCCGGCACCAGCTGACGCGGTGCCAGAGGAAATCGAACTGAGCAAGCTCAGCGAGATCTTTTGGATCACCCCACTGAACCTGCTCCCGCTGGTCTTGCTGGTGTTCTTGTCGGTGCGAAAGGCGCCGGCCTCGTTGGCATTGTTGGGGTCGGCATTGTTCGCCGGTGTCCAGGCTACGATTCTGCAGCGCGATGTCGTCAGCGCCTTCGCGGCCGAGATACACGGCAGCTCGAATCCGGTAGTTGGTGCGGTGCAGGCGATCTGGAAGGCATTGGCCAACGGATTCACGATGAACTCGGGCATCGGTGAGATCGACCGGCTACTGTCGCGCGGCGGTATGGACAGCATGCTGCTGACGATATGGTTGATCATCGGCGCGGTGACGTTCGGAGCGCTGCTCGAGCAGTTCGGCCTCATCGACCGGCTGATCAACCCGATGATCGAATCGGCGAAGTCCACTGGCCGGTTGTACCTGTCAGTCTTCGCGTCGGGTGTTGGCCTCAATATCGTCGCCGGCGATCAATACATTGCGCTCGTGTTGCCCGCGCGGATGTTTCGCGTCGAGTTCGAGCGCCGAGGACTGGCCCCGCAGAACCTATCTCGGCTCGCGGCTGACAGCGGCACCGTCACCTCACCGCTGGTTCCCTGGAACTCGTGCGGCGCGTTCATGGGCGCCGTCCTCGGGGTGGCGACGCTGTCTTATCTGCCGTTCGCCTTGTTCTGCATTTTCAGCCCCGTGCTCAGCGTCATCTACGGATTCACCGGCTTCAAGGTGAAGAAAGTGCCGCCTACAGAGAAAGCTGGCATCGAAACATGACCGATACCGACACGTCCACACCAAAAGCCGATCAGAAGGTCAGTCTCCCAACGCTGACCGCGATGGTCGTCGGGTCGATGATCGGGTCTGGTGTTTTTCTCCTGCCCCGCCGGTTTGGTACCGAAACGGGCGTGCTCGGAGCGATCATCGCCTGGACCGTCGCAGGTTTGGGAATGTTGATGCTGGCATTCGTCTTTCAACGCCTCGCGACGCGCAAACCCCAACTCGACGCAGGCATCTTCGCCTACGCGAAGGCCGGTTTCGGCGACTACGTCGGTTTCAACTCCGCGATCGGGTACTGGGCATCGGCCTGCGCGGGCAACACGTCGTACTGGGTGCTGATCACTGCGACGATGAGCGCGTTGGTACCCGCATTCGGCGGAGGCGACACGGTGCTCGCAGTTGTCGTGTCGGCGATCGGGGTGTGGCTGTTCGCGTCCCTGGTGATGCGTGGAGTCAAGGATGCGGCGGTCATCAACTACATCGTTACTGTTGCCAAAGTACTGCCGATCCTTGCCTTCATCGTGATCGCGGCCATCGCGTTCAAGGCCGATGTCTTTGCCGACAACTTCTGGGGTGGTGAGGAAGGGTATTCGCTGTCGGCGATCTGGGACCAGGCCACCGGCACGATGCTGATCACCGTGTTCGTGTTTTTGGGCATCGAGGGCGCCAGCGTCTATTCGAGGATGGCGCGCAAACGGGAGGACGTCGGCCGCGCGACCGTCATCGGATTCCTCAGTGTGCTCAGTGTTTTCGCGCTGGTGACAATGGTGTCCTACGGCGTGATGCCCCAGGATGAACTCGCCGGCGTTAGCCAGCCGTCCATGGCGGCGGTCTTGGAGTCGGTCGTCGGTCCCTGGGGATCGATATTCATTCGGGTCGGCGTGATCGTGTCGGTATTAGGCGCCTATCTTGCGTGGACGTTGATGGCTGCGGAGGTGCTCTACATACCGGCGAAGTCCGATGACATGCCGAAGTTCTTGGCGCGCACCAACAGCCACGGCGCACCGGTCACCGCACTGATCATGGCCGCCGGGCTGACTTCGCTGTTGCTCGTTGCGTTGCTGTTCGCCTCAGACGCGCTGGATTTCATGCTGGATCTGACCGCCGCGCTGTCCTTGATTCCTTACCTCCTGGCAGCGGCGTACGCGCTGAAACTGACCGCCACCCGCGAGACCTACGGCAACGGCAAGTCGCTCGTGCCGGACATGGTGATCTCCGGCCTGGCGACGGTGTACACCTTGTTCCTCATCTACGCCGCGGGTCCGGACAAGCTTCTGCTGTCCTGCATTTTGTACGCCCCGGCCGCCGCGCTGTACTTCAAGGCGCGTCGCGAGCGCGGTCTTCGAGTTTTCCGGCCGGCCGAGGCGGTGCTGTTCGGGGTGATTCTCCTCGGCGCCGTCGCAGGTGTGGTGTCCTTGGCAACTGGAGCGATCGAGATCTAGCGGCTCATCGCTGGAGAGGAATTAAAGTGACGAATCCGTCTGCGAACTATGGCGTTCACTCCGAGGTCGGCAAGCTGCGCAAGGTGCTGGTGTGCTCGCCCGGTCTGGCGCACGAGCGGCTCACCCCAACCAACTGCGACGACCTGCTGTTCGACGATGTGCTGTGGGTGCAGAACGCCCGCCGCGACCATTTCGACTTCATCGACAAGATGCGCGACCGCGATGTCGAGGTGGTCGAACTGCACGAGCTCCTCGCCGAGACGATGGAGATTCCCGAGGCGAAATCCTGGCTTCTCGACCGCAAGATCGTGCCGAACGAAGTGGGCCTGGGACTCGTGGACGACACCCGCGGTTTCCTGGACTCCTTGAAGGCCCCGCGACTGACGGAGCTGCTCATCGGTGGCATGTCGACACGGGACCTGCCGTCTGAGATCCAGTCGGGTTACCGGGCCCTGGCGCGCGAAGCGGCAGGCGTCACGGAGTATCTGATGCCGCCGCTGCCCAACACGCTGTACACCCGCGACACGACCTGCTGGATATATCAAGGCCTGACGCTCAATCCGCTGTTCTGGCCCGCTCGCCACGACGAGACGTTGTTGATGAAGGCCATCTATGAGTTCCACCCGGACTTCGTCGGGTCGACCGTGTGGTGGGGCGACCCGGAAGAGTCGTGGGGGATGTCGACGATCGAGGGCGGGGATGTCCTCGTGCCGGGCAACGGAGTCGTCATCATCGGAATGAGCGAACGCACCTCGCGTCAGGCCATCACCCAGGTGGCGGCCAAGCTGTTCGCCGAGAATGCCGTCACCAAGGTCATCGTGGCCGGAATGCCCAAGTTGCGTGCGGCCATGCACCTGGACACCGTGTTCACCTTCGCAGACCGTGACGTCGTGACGCTGTATCCGGAGATCGTCGATTCGATCCAGACTTTCGTCCTGCATCCCAGCGATGCCGATCCGGGCGTCGAAGTGGAGGAAGCGAGCAAGCCCTTCGTCGAAGTGGTTGCCGACGCGCTCGGACTGGCGGCGTTACGCGTGGTGGAAACCGGTGGAACGAAATACGACTCGGAGCGCCAGCAGTGGGACAGCGGCAACAACCTTGTCGCCGTCGAACCGGGGGTGGTCTTCGCCTACGACCGAAACACCCATACCAACACGCTGTTGCGCCGGGCCGGCGTCGAGGTGATCACCATCGTGGGCGCCGAGCTCGGCCGCGGCCGCGGGGGAGGGCACTGCATGACCTGCCCGATAACCCGCGACGCCCTCGATTGACCCGTCGTCAGGGTTGTTAGAACACGTTTCAGTTCGGCTGTTAGCCTGGTCCGCAGCTTCACGAAAGGAGCAGCGGTGACGGCAACTGGCGGGCCCCTGGAAGGGCGAGTGGCATTCATTACGGGGGCCGCGCGCGGCCAGGGTCGGGCGCATGCGATCCGGTTGGCCAACGAGGGCGCCGACATCATCGCCATCGATGTGTGCGCGCCGATCTCCGACACCATCACCTACCCGCTTGGAACGTCGGAGGAACTCGCCGAGACCGTGCGCGCCGTGGAGGCCGCCGGCCGCAAGGTGCTGGCCCGTGAGGTCGACATCCGCGATCTGGCCGCGCTGCAGCAGGTCGTCGCGGACGGGATAGAGCAGTTCGGCCGGCTGGACATCCTGGTGGCCAACGCGGGGGTATTGAGTTGGGGCCGTCTCTTCGAGATGTCCGAGGAACAGTGGACCTCTGTCATCGACGTGAACCTGACCGGTACCTGGAAGACGATCCGCGCGGCTGTTCCGGCGATGATCGAGGCCGGCAACGGCGGGTCGATCATCATCGTGAGTTCATCGGCGGGGCTGAAAGCCACCCCGGGCAACGGCCACTACTCGGCGTCCAAGCACGGCATGACCTCGCTGACCAACTCGCTGGCATTGGAGGTGGGCGAGTTCGGAATTCGGGTCAACTCGATCCATCCCTACTCGATCGACACTCCGATGGTCGAGAAGGACGCGATGATGGAGCTCTTCGGGAAGTTCCCGAGCTTCATCCACAGCTTCAAACCGTTCCCGTACCGCGCGGTGAGTCAGGCGGGCGCATCGAGTCTGCAGGACTTCATGACGGCCGAAGAGGTTTCGGATGTGGTGGCATGGCTGGCCGGTGATGGTTCGGCGACGATCTCGGGCAGCCAGATCAACGTCGACCGCGGCACCATGAAGTACTAGCCCGGTAGTACCAGAACCGGTACCGGGCTGTGCCGCAGGATCTTTGATCCGCGCGAGCCGAGGAACACCCTGGCGATTCCGCCGGTTTGCTTGGTGCCGAGCGCCAGCAGTTCGCCGTCGATCCAGTCGGCGTTGTCGATGGCCTCGTCCCAGCCGTTGCCTGTGGCGACCTGCAATGTCGCATCCTGACCGACGACACCCTGTTTTTTCAATTCCGCCAACGCATCTCGTGCCTGGCCCGCCGTGGCCTCCAGTATCGAGTCTTCGACGCGGAGCCCGAGTTGGGGCGGATACATCGTTCGACCGCGAACAGCGAAGGTGACGACTCGCATTGGTACGTCGAGTCTTTCCGCCAGCGCCCGAACGCGTTGTACAACGTGGACACATTCGGCTGTGCCGGGGTAGGCGCAGGTGAGACGAGACAATCCGCCCGACTTCGACCCGCGGTAGCCGCGCGGGCTGATGGCCAGCGGAACGGGAGAGGAGTGCAGCAGCCGATCCGCCGTCGAGCCGATGACGACCTGTCCCAGCTTGCCGTCCGCGGCCGAACCCAGCACCAGCGCTTCAGCTTTGAGCTCGTCAACGGCTTCCAGCAGCCCGCCGGAAGCCGACCGGTGCGCGACCTTGTGGAAGTCGACCTTGACGCCCTTGCCGATCGAATCGAGACACTCCTGCGCCTCTTTGGCCGAGTCTGCCGCCAGCTGCTCGGCGTATTGGGCGTATTCGGCATCGATTCGGGCGATCGAGGGAGTCATCCACGGCCGCGGCACAACAGTCAGGACCGTCAGCGATGTCTTCAGCGTCTTCGCGGCTTCCACCGCGAGGTACAGCGGCGACCGGCCGCCCTTGCCAGCCAGGTAGCCGACGGCGACGCTCATTGGGGATCCTTTGGCGGAATCAGTACTTCGTCCTCCGTCGGCGCCGCGGTGGGGATGAGGCCGTCGCCGCCGTCGATCAGCGCACTGTGGCGTCGGCTCCAGAGGAAGTAGAAAGTCAGCACCGCGAACACCCAGATCCCGAACCAGATCCAGGTGTTCGGTGGCAGGCCGTACAGGATCCACAAGCAGGCGGCGATGGACAGGATCGGTGTCACCGGATAGCCGGGAACCCTGAAGCCGCGAGGCAGGTCGGGCTCGCGGCGGCGCAGGATGATCACGCCGATCGCGACCGTGATGAAGGCGACGAGCGTGCCGATCGACACCAGGTCCCACAGGTAGTCGATGGGGACGAAGCCCGCCAAAAGTCCCGTGATGACGGCCACGATGATGGTGTTGTTAACCGGCGTCATGGTGCGCGGGTTGACCTTCGCGAACATCGATGGCAGCAACCCGTCGCGGCCCATGGCGAACAGGATGCGGGTCTGGCCGTACATCACAACGAGCGTCACCGAGAAGATCGAGATCACCGCGCCGATCGCGAGGATCGTGCTGGCCCAGGTCGACCCTCCGAGGACATTCTCGAGGATGACCGAAAGGCCTGCCTCCGACTGTTCTTCGGATCCGAACGCATCGGCTTCCTGCGTACCAAGGCCCGCGAACGCCACCAGAATGTAGATGGTGGTGACGGCGATCAGCGCGGCGATGATCGCGCGCGGCATGGTCCGCTGGGGATCCTTCACCTCGTCACCGGCGGTCGACACCGCGTCCAGGCCGATGAAGGTGAAAAAGATGGTGGCCGCTCCCGCGGTGATTCCCGCAAAGCCCTTTTCCCAGAACCCGGCGAAGTGGTCAGTGGTGAACGCGGTCGCTGCGACGGCGACGAACAGCGCGAGCACCCCCAACTTGAGAAGCACCATGATGGTGTTGACCTTCGCCGACTCGCTGGCGCCGCGAATCAGCAACAGCGCACACATGACGATCAAGAGCATGGCGGGAAGGTTGACGATGCCCGGTGTCTCACCGAACGGCGCCGCGCTCAGCGAATGGGGCAACGTGTATCCGAACAAGTTGTCCAGCAGCTTGTTCAGATAACCGCTCCAGCCGACAGCCGTCGCAGACATGGAGACGCCGTATTCGAGAAGCAGGCATGCGGCCACGCCCATCGCGACGAACTCACCCATCGTCGTGTAGGCGTACGAATAGGTCGACCCGGAAACCGGGACGGCGGAGGCCATTTCCGCGTAGCAGATGGCGGATAGACCCGCGGCGATGCCTGCGATGACGAACGAGATCAGCACCGCGGGGCCGGCCTTTGGTACCGCCTGCTGCAGCACGATGAAGATGCCGGTGCCGACGGTGGCGCCGACGCCGAACATCGTCAGCTGGAATGCGCCGATACTTCGTTTGAGATGGTCGGAGGCGCCGTGCGCCACCGGCGCGCCGGTCACGGGCCTGCGCCGCAGCAGCTGGTCCCTGAGGCTGATCGTTGGGGCAGTCATGGTGCCTCCTGTGGCGCTATACGGCAGTACCGGACAAGTGTGAACCCGTATCGGCCAGAACATCGGCTAACTGCCCAATCGCCCAGTCGATCTCCTTGTCGGTGATCACCAGCGGCGGCGCGAACCGCAACGTCGAACCGTGCGTGTCCTTAACCAGCACACCACGTTCGGCGAGTTTGAGGCTGATCTGCTTTCCGCTGCCGAGCTCGGGTTCGATGTCCACGCCTGCCCACAGCCCCATGCCACGTACGGCGACCACTCCGGACCCGATGAGTGCGCGCAACCTGGCATGCAGGTGGTCACCGAGTTCTGCTGAACGCGACTGGAACTCGCCGCGCTCCAGTATCCCCACAACCGTAAGGCCGATGGCGGCCGCAAGTGGGTTGCCGCCGAACGTCGAGCCGTGCTCGCCGGGATGCAACACCCCGAGTACATCTCGGTCGGCGACGACGGCGGACAACGGAACCACGCCGCCGCCGAGGGCTTTGCCCAGCAAATAGATGTCGGGCACGACGCCGAAGTGGTCGCACGCGAACGTGCGTCCGGTCCGCGCCAGACCCGACTGAATCTCGTCAGCGATCATCAACACGTGGTGCTCGGTGCACAGCGCACGGACGCGCGACAGGAAGTCGCGCGGCGGAACGATGATCCCGGCCTCGCCCTGGATCGGTTCGAGCAGAACGGCGACGGTGTTCTCGTCGATCGCGGCTGCGAGGGCGTCGGCGTCACCAAAGGGCACCGAACGGAACCCGGGTGTGTACGGGCCGAATCCGCTGCGCGCCGTCTCGTCGTCGGAGAAGCTGATAATGGTTGTGGTGCGGCCATGGAAGTTGTTGTGCGCCACAATGATATTGCTCTGACCGGCGGGCACGCCCTTGACATCGGTGCCCCATTTGCGGGCGACCTTGATGCCGCTCTCCACGGCCTCGGCACCGCTGTTCATCGGCAGCACCATGTCCTTGCCGCACAGTCCGGCCAATGCCTGGCAGAAGGGGCCGAGCCGGTCGGAGTGAAACGCCCGGCTCACCAGCGTCACGCTGTCCAGCTGCGCATGGGCGGCGGCGATGATCTCCGGATTGCGGTGGCCGAAGTTGACCGCCGAGTAGGCGGCCAGGCAGTCGAGGTAGCGACGGCCCTCGACATCGGTGATCCATACGCCGTCCGCACTGGCCGCGACCACCGGCAGCGGTGAGTAGTTGTGGGCGACGTAACGGTCGTCCACGGCGATCGCCGCCTCTGTGATGTTCATGGTGTCGACAACGGTCACGGATGTACCTCCAATGTGCAGCATTTGACGGATCCGCCACCCTTGAGCAGTTCGGACAGATCGATACCAATGGGCCGGAATCCGGCTTCGGCCAGCTGTTCGGCGAAGCCGGTCGCGGCGGCGGGCAGCACGACGTTGCGGCCGTCGGACACGGCGTTGAGGCCCAGCACGAATGCGTCGGCGCTTCCCACCTCGATCGCGTCGGGGAACAGCTCGAGCAGCTGGGCCCGCGACGCGTCACTGAATGCGGGCGAGTAGAACGCGATCGTGGTGTTGTCGAGCACCGCGAGCGCGGTGTCGAGATGGTAGAAGCGCGGATCGACCAGCTCGAGGCTGACGACAGGCATGCGCAGCGCGGCGGCGATTTCGTCGTGGGCCCGCAGATCGGTGCGGAAACCGTAGCCCGCCAGGATGATTGAACCGACGACGAGCAGGTCGCCCTGGCCCTCGTTGGTGTGTCGGGTATCCGCGGGGCGGTAGCCGTGACGGGTCATCCACTCGGTGTAGGCGGCGGACTCACCGGCGCGCTGCGGATAAGCGAACCGCGCGGAGACAGCCCTGCCGTTCACCATCATTCCGCCGTTGGCGGCGTACACCATGTCCGGCAGGCCCGCGACCGGCTCGACGAGTTCGACGGTGTGGCCTAGCGCCTTGTATGTCTGGCGCAGGGCTTCCCATTGCGTGAGTGCCAGATGGGTGTCCACGGGAACGGAGGTGTCCATCCAGGGGTTGATCGCGTACTCGACGGTGAAGAACGTCGGTGGCGTCATCGCATAGTGGCGGATCGAGGCCACCCTCTCCCGTGCCGCGGCGACATCGGATACCGGGGCCGCGAGGGCGGCGACATCTGAGATCGTCATAAATAGACGATATGGTGTATCGATTTTGCAATCAATCACCGTTTCTTGCGTAATGACCTATTATTCATTGTGCTCGACGCAAAAATGCGGCGATTTCTTGTGTGGAGGTGGCGATGGACCGTTTGGACGAGACCGACGAGCGCATCCTGGCCGAACTCGCCAACGACGCACGGGCCACCTACGCCGAGATCGGTGAGCGGGTGAACCTGTCGGCGCCCGCGGTGAAGCGCAGGGTCGATCGCCTGCTGGACAACGGCGTCATCCGGGGTTTCACCACCGTCGTCGACCGCAGTGCGCTCGGCTGGAACACCGAGGCGTACGTGCAGGTGTTCCGGCACGGCACCATCGCGCCAGAACAGTTGCGCGCGGCCTGGATCGACATCCCCGAGGTGATTGGCGCAGCCACCGTCACCGGGACCGCTGATGCGATGCTGCACGTGCTCGCGCGCGACATGCGCCATCTGGAGGAGGCGCTGGAGCGGATCCGTTCGGCGGCCGATGTCGAGCGCAGCGAAAGCATCGTGGTGCTGACCAACATCATCGACCGGGACCGCACCTGACCGGGGTGGCGGACAAATGTCGAATGGCATCGTGCAAAATTTGCCCATGTCCACCACTGGGGGAATCGTGATCGTCGGAGGCGGCCTGGCGGCTGCCCGCACAGCCGAACAGCTGCGGCGCTCCGAATACACCGGGCCGGTCACCATTGTCAGCGATGAAGACCATCTGCCCTATGACCGGCCACCGCTGTCGAAGGAAGTGCTGCGCGCCGAGACCGACGACGTCACGCTCAAGCCGGCCGAGTTCTACGCCGAGAACGACATCACCGTATTGCTCGGGAACGGCGCCTCCTCGGTCGACACAGCGGCGCAGACGCTGAGCCTGGCCGATGGCAGCGCGCTTTCCTACGACGAACTGATCATCGCCACGGGCTTGGTGCCCAAGCGCATCCCGTCGTTCCCCGATCTCCCCGGAATCCACGTGCTGCGGAATTTCGACGAAAGCCTCGCGTTGCGTAAGGATGCCGGGTCGGCGAGACGAGCGGTTGTCGTCGGTGCGGGATTCATCGGCTGTGAGGTCGCGGCGAGTCTGCGTGGGATGGGCGTCGAGGTAGTTCTGGTGGAGCCGCAGCCGTCGCCGCTGGCGTCAGTGCTGGGCGGGCAGATCGGCGAGTTGGTCGCCCGACTGCATCGCGCCGAAGGTGTCGACGTGCGGTGCGGTGTCGGGGTGTCGGAAGTCGGCGGAGCCGAGCGCGTGGAGCGAGTCGTGCTGAGCGACGGCACCGAACTCGAAGCCGATCTCGTCGTCGTCGGCATCGGTTCCCGTCCGGCCACCGAGTGGCTTGACGGCAGTGGCCTCGAAATCGACAACGGCGTCGTCTGCGACGACCGTGGCCGTGCCAGCGCAGCCCATGTGTGGGCGATCGGCGATGTCGCGTCGTGGCGCCACGCCCTTGGACACCAAGTGCGCGTGGAACATTGGAGCAACGTCGCCGACCAGGCGAGAGGCATGGTGGCCGCCATACTCGGCAAGGACTTGCCGGCCACGGTCACCGTGCCGTACTTCTGGAGTGACCAGTACGACGTCAAGATCCAGTGTCTTGGTGAGCCCGAAGCCGATGACATCGTGCACGTCGTCTCGGATGACGGCCGCAAGTTCTTGGCCTACTACGAGCGCGACGGCGTGGTGGCCGGAGTGGTCGGCGGTGGCATGCCTGGAAAGGTCATGAAGGCCCGCGCCAAGATCGCGGCGGGCGCACCCATCGCCGACGTCCTCGGCTAATCAGCGATTTCGGTGCCCAAACGATCGCTCATCGACCGTCCGGGCACCGAAATCGCAATCCGTCAGAGCTCGCCGAGGTAGAACCGCGTGCCCTGATCGTCGGTGCACTGTGCCGAGGAGCCGTACGACTGCGTTGACGGCTCCTCGATCACGGTGCCGCCGGCCTCGCGTACCCGCGTGACCGCGGCTTCGATGTCGGCGACGGTCCACATCGGCACCGTGACCGCCTGCGCGCTGCCGCCCGCGACGCCCGCCATCGGGTGGGTGTGCTGAATCTGCCAGCCGTCGTCGATTCGGCCCGGCTCGAACGACCAGAACAGCAGTCCGCTATAGAAAGCCCGGAAGGCGCTCGAATCCGCAACCTCGTAGGTGATGTACGAAAGCTCGCCGGGCCCAGAGCCGTTCAGCTCAGGTCGAGCGGTACCCGGCGCAGCCTCGAACACTGCGAAGCTGGTTCCGGCCGGATCTGTCGCACCGCATCCGACGCCGAAGTCGAACTGTTGCAGTTGGTCGACAGTCCCGCCGGCGGCGACGATCGCCTGTCGTGCAGCTGCGAGATCGCCCACCGCGTAGCTGCAGAACAAGGTGGACTGCCCCGGCACGCTGTAGATGCCGATGCGCTGCTTGGTGTTGGTGACCTGATGGGTGTCGGGGTCGAACTCCCAGCCGAGGACGTGATCGTAGAAGGCCGCCGCCCGCTCAGCGTCCGGCGCCCACACCGACACATAGCCGACATCTCCGTGCTGGATCGCCACCGCCGCCCCGGTTGTCGGGCCGTTGAGCGACCAGCAGTGCCCGAACGGGTCAATGATCGCGGCATTTCGCGAGCCGTGAGCCTCGCGCGCTTCCTGACGCACGGTGGCACCGAGGCTCCGGGCCCGCTCTACCGCACTGTCGGTGTCTGCGACCGCCACTACCAGCATGACTGAAACAGCCTGTGGAGCAGGGGCTTTCATGCCTATCTCGGGATACTCATCGGCGAGGTAGAACATGCCGCCGCCGAGCGCGAGCTCGGCATGCCCGATGCGGCCGTCGTCCATCACGATCGGTTCGCCGACGACGACAGCGCCCAACGCGTCGACGTACCAGGCGATCGCCTCGCGCGCGTTGGCAACTGTCAGGTACGGCAGTGCGGCGGGCCTCGGCAAACCAGCCGCCGGGACGGATTGAGTCAGTTCGGCGATGGCGGTATCGGTGCCGCTCATGTCAACTCCTTCGGTTCGATTGGGTAGGTTCAGTGCACCTTCCAGACGTGAGCGCAGCCGAGCCGCGAACGCCGGATCAGGTTGCACGACAAGCTCATCGCCATGCAGCACTGACAGAGGATCGTGGCTGTTGTTCACGACTTCCCTCCTTCCGGCTCCGGATAGTGGGATCTGAAGGCTCGGCGCGCCCGCACCAGCAGCGCCTCGGTGGCGTGCACGGTACGTCCGATCAGCTCCGCGCACTCCGGCACGGAACAGTCGTCCATGTAGCGCAACGCCAGCACGGTGCGATGCTGCTCGGGCAGCCTGGCCATGACGCTCTCCGCGACGATGCGGTCGAGTTCGGCATCCCAGTGGTCGCCCGCGTCGACGGGCTCGGGCAACTCGGCGACCGGGACGCTGAATCGGTCGTGGCGACGGCGGTAGTGGTCGGCCAGTTTGTGGCGTGCCACTCCGAGCAGCCACGGCAACGTCATCGGCGGCGGCACATCCTTGCGCGCGGCGTCCATCGCCGCCAGGAATGTGTCCGACGTCAGATCCTCGGCCGTTCCGCGGTCGCTGCAGCGCCGGACGAAGTACCCGTACACGACCGGCATCGATTCGTCGTACATCGCCAGCAGCTTCCGCGGAGCGTCGTTGCCATCCGGTTCGGCGCTCACACCCTTATCGTCGCCGCGGGGACCGGAACTCCGACGCCCTAATCACGAATTTTTTCGACGGGAACGGTTTTCCAGCGCCTTCAGCCCGTCGTTGACGGTGTCGAAGGCGTCGCCGAGCGCCTGCGGAAGCGCCACCGACTCGTCGTCCAGCCAATGCTGGTAGGCCGACAGCGCCGCGCCGAGCATGGTCCACGCCACCGTCTGTGGCACGATGTCGGCCTCCTTCATGCCCACCCGGCGTGCGACGAATGCGACAACGACCGCG
The DNA here is from genome assembly GCF_000243415.2 of Mycolicibacterium tusciae JS617. The sequence continues at coordinate 2,942,332 of NZ_KI912270.1, read as the reverse complement.
CGCCAGCCCGCGTACATCGTCATCGAGTAGGCCTGGAGGGCTTCGGTCTGAAGGATGACCCGCATCCGCTGTCGGTGTCGCGCGGTCTCGGCTTCGTCAAAATTGTTGAACGCCAACAGCGCCGTGCGAAGCGCAGTGTCGATGCCCACCTCGGGGTCCAGATCGGCGAGCAGGTCGCGCATGAGGGCCAGGTGTGCCTCGAAGTCGCCCCAGGGCAATGCGTTCTTGGACGGGTAGTAGCGGAACAGCGTGCGCCGCGCGATGCCCGCGGCTTCGGCGACGTCGTCGACGCTCACCTCGTCGAACCCGCGCGCGGCGAACAGATCGATGGCCACATTGCTGATGTGTTCCCAGCTCGTCGACCGTCGACGGCCGACGCGGTGCTGGGAATCTGGGTGCACGTGCGCTCCTTTTCGAGGGTCGGCTTTCATTCTGGCACTCGATGCCATATTATTGCGATCTCGATCACAGTTTGTCGAGACCCCGTCAAGGAAAGGTGCGGATAGTGGAGCCGAATCAGACAGCAGAGGCTGCGACCACATCGGACGATGAGCTCGTCACCGAGATCCTGGTCGAAGAGGTGTCGATCGACGGGATGTGCGGGGTTTACTGAACGTGGCCTCGTCTATGGCTGAGACCGCGACGGATGTTGCGTTCGATCCCGACCTCAGCTGGCGGCTTCACCCTCAGGTGGCCGTGCGGCCCGAGCCGTTCGGTGCGCTGCTGTATCACTTCGGTACGCGCAAGCTGTCCTTCCTGAAGAACCGGACAATCGTCGAGGTGGTCAACTTCTTGGCTGACCACCCCGACGTCCGGTCCGCCTGTCGCGCCGCAGGAGTGGATGACGCGCAGCAGGCCCCTTACCTCCACGCGCTCCGCGTGCTCGCTCAATCGAGAATGTTGGTGCTGAAATGACGACCATCGAATCGGCGCCCGCGCCGGAAATCGAATCGCCTGCCGTCCAGCCCGTTCCACGGCTGATCGAGCAGTTCGAACACGGCCTGGATGCGCCGATATGTCTGACATGGGAGCTGACTTACGCATGCAACCTGGCTTGCGTGCACTGCCTTTCCTCGTCGGGCAAGCGCGATCCCCGCGAGCTGACCACCCAGCAGTGCAAAGACATCATCGACGAACTCGAGCGCATGCAGGTGTTCTACGTGAACATCGGCGGCGGGGAACCGACTGTGCGGTCGGACTTCTGGGAGCTCGTCGACTACGCCACCGCCCACCACGTCGGTGTCAAGTTCTCCACCAACGGCGTGCGCATCACGAAAGAGGTGGCGGCGCGCCTGGCGGCCAGTGACTACGTCGATGTCCAGATCTCGCTGGACGGTGCGACGGCGGAAGTCAACGATGCAGTCAGAGGCGTGGGGTCTTTCGCGATGGCGATCCGGGCCCTGGAGAACCTCGCCGACGCGGGCTTCAAGGACGCCAAGATCTCAGTTGTGGTGACTCGCAACAACGTCGACCAGCTTGACGACTTCGCCGCGCTCGCAGCGCGTTACGGCGCCACGCTGCGGATCACCCGACTGCGGCCATCGGGACGCGGCGCCGACGTGTGGGATGAACTGCATCCCACCGCGGAGCAGCAGGTGCAGCTGTACAACTGGCTGGTGGCCAACGGCGATGGCGTGCTCACCGGCGATTCGTTCTTTCACCTGTCCGGGCTCGGTGAACCTGGCGCACTGGCAGGTCTGAATCTGTGTGGTGCCGGCCGCGTGGTCTGCCTCATTGACCCGGTCGGCGACGTGTATGCGTGCCCGTTCGCCATTCATGACCGCTTTCTTGCCGGAAACATCTTGACCGATAACGGTTTTGACAGTGTGTGGAAGAACGCGCCGCTGTTCCGCGAGCTGCGCGAACCGCAGTCGGCCGGAGCCTGCAGCAGCTGCGGACACTACGACAGCTGCCGCGGCGGTTGTATGGCCGCCAAGTTCTTCACCGGATTGCCGATGGATGGTCCGGACCCTGAGTGCGTGCAGGGCTACGGTGCGTCGGCGTTGGCCGCCGACCGCGTCAAGCCCAAGTCCAGCGTCGATCACTCACGTAGTGGCCCGGTCATGCTGAAATTATTGACAAAGCCTCCGGCCCGGCTGTGCAACGAAAGCCCGGTGTAGTCATGGCACGAGATACCTGGTTCGAGACCGTCGCCTTCGCCCAGGAGAAGGCCAAGAAGCGGCTCCCCAAGTCGGCGTATTCGGCGCTGCTGGGCGCCAGCGAGCGGGGCGTCACCATCGCCGACAACGTCGACGCCTTCGCCGAACTCGGATTCGCACCGCATGTCATCGGCGCGACCGAGAAGCGCGATCTCGCGACAACCGTAATGGGTCAAGAGATTTCGATGCCCGTCGTGATCTCGCCGACGGGTGTGCAGGCCGTCCATCCCGACGGCGAGACCGCAGTGGCACGGGCCGCGGCCGCGCGTGGCACCGCGATGGGCCTGTCGTCGTTCGCCAGCAAGCCGATCGAAGAGGTCATCGAGGCCAACCCCAAGCTCTTCTTCCAGGTGTACTGGCTCGGCGGGCGGGATGCGATCGCGGCTCGGGTGGAGCGGGCACGCGAAGCCGGAGCGGTGGGACTGATCGTCACCACCGACTGGAGCTTCTCGCACGGCCGCGACTGGGGTAGCCCGAAGATCCCCGAGCAGATGGATCTGCGCACCGCTGTGCGAATGCTGCCGGAGGGTCTGAGTAGGCCGAGGTGGTTGCTGCAGTGGGCCAAGACCATGCGTCCACCGAACCTGCGGGTGCCCAACCAGGCGGCCCGTGGCGAGAGCGGCCCGCCGTTCTTCGCGGCCTACGGCGAATGGATGGGTACCCCACCGCCGACCTGGGAGGACATTTCCTGGCTGCGCGAGCTTGGGGGCGGTCCGTTCATGCTCAAAGGCGTGATGCGGGTCGACGATGCGAAACGTGCTGTAGATGCGGGTGTTTCGGCAATCTCGGTGTCCAACCACGGCGGCAACAACCTGGACGGCACGCCGGCGTCGATACGGGCACTGCCCGCGATCGCGGCCGCGGTCGGCGACGAGGTAGAGGTGCTTCTCGACGGTGGCATCCGGCGGGGCAGCGACGTGGTCAAGGCCGTGGCTCTCGGCGCACGCGCTGTGATGATCGGACGGGCCTATCTCTGGGGTCTGGCGGCAAACGGTCAGGCGGGCGTCGAGAATGTGCTCGACGTTCTCCGGGGCGGCATCGACTCGGCCCTCATGGGGCTTGGTCACTCGTCGGTGCACGACCTCTGCGCCGACGACGTGCTGGTACCTGAAGGGTTCGCCCGGGCACTCGGCGTGCCTGGTAACCCGACCGTCTGACGCGGACGGCGGGAGTCACCCGCCCTTCCTGGTACAGGCGTGGCTCAGGGGGCTGGCGTGAATGAGTGGTCGGCATTCGCGCAAGTTTCTGAAATCAATAGCTGCGCATGCGCCAACAATTGGCGCACACCAGGTGAATTCGGCCTACCATCGGCCTGTGCCTTCTGGAAGCGAGCTCGCGAGCGCAACGTCGAGGCAGCTGCAGAGCACGTCATCAGCAGTGATCGTCCCGGTCGGTTCCACCGAACAGCATGGGCCCCACCTGCCGCTGGACACCGATACCCGCATCGCGACCGCCGTCTCCCGCGCACTGGTCGGCCGGCTCGGCGGTGATGAATTGAAATGGCTGGTCGCTCCCGTTATCGGGTACGGCGCCAGCGGTGAGCACGAGGATTTCAGCGGGACCGTCTCGATCGGCACTTCCGCGCTGCGTCTGTTGCTGGTCGAGTTGGGCCGGTCCGCGTCGCGCTGGGCGTCGCGCCTCGTCTTCGTCAATGGGCACGGAGGCAATGTGGAAGCGCTGGCTGCGGCCGCTGCGTTGCTTCGGTACGAGGGCCGCGATGTGGGCTGGTGCGTCTGCAGCGCGGAAAACGCCGACGCACATGCCGGTCACACTGAAACCTCTGTATTGCTACATATTTCGCCAGCTGACGTCTGGATTGACGAGCGGGTTGCGGGCAACAGGGCACCGCTGGGACAGCTGATGCCCGCACTGCGCCAAGGAGGAATCGCCGCGGTCAGTGAAGTGGGGATTCTCGGTGATCCCACGACGGCTACCGCAGAGGAAGGCACGCGCATCTTCACAGAGATGGTCGACGGCTGTTTGCGGCGCGTGACCCGGTGGACTCCTGACCGGAACGGCATGCTGACATGACCGGACCACGACTGCCCGACGGCTTCGCGGTCCAGGTGGATCGCCGGGTGAAGGTCCTCGGCGAGGGCTCCGCGTTACTCGGCGGGTCGCCCACGCGACTGCTGAGACTTGCTCCCGCGGCGCAGACCATGCTCACCGGCGGGCGGCTCGAGGTCCACGACGCGATCAGTGCGCAGTTGGCCCGCACACTGCTGGATGCGACGGTTGCGCATCCGCGGCCTGCGACTGGGCCATCACATCGAGATGTGACGGTCGTTATTCCTGTGCGGGACAACATCTCTGGTCTTCGCAGACTGGTAGCAGCCCTTCGTGGCATGCGCATCGTCGTCGTCGATGATGGATCGGCTTCGCCGGTTCAGCAAGCCGACTTCGCCCAGATGTACAGCGACGTTCAGATCCTGCGACACGAACGGAGTAAGGGGCCGGCCGCTGCCCGCAACACCGGCATGGCGGCGTGCCACACGGACTACATCGCGTTCCTCGACTCCGACGTGGTACCGCGACGCGGGTGGCTGGAGGCGCTGCTCGGCCACTTCTGCGATCCCGCGGTGGCGCTGGTCGCACCACGAATCATCGGCCTACGCGAGCCGGAGAACCTGGTGGCGCGGTACGAAGCCGTGAGGTCCTCCCTCGATCTCGGCATGCGCGAGGCGCCCGTGGTGCCCTTCGGAACCGTCGCGTATGTTCCCAGCGCCGCGATCATCTGCCGCAGCATTGTCCTCAAGGAACTCGGTGGTTTCGACGAGACGCTCAAGTCTGGCGAAGACGTCGACCTGTGCTGGAGGCTGATCGAGGCGGGCGCTCGGCTTCGTTACGAACCCGTCGCACTGGTCGCTCACGACCACCGCACGCACCTGCGAGAATGGTTGTCGCGCAAGTCTTTCTATGGAGAGTCCGCTGCGCCGCTTTCGGTTCGGCATCCCGGTAAGACCGCACCACTCGTCATCTCGGGATGGACGCTGGTGGCCTGGATGCTGATGGCGATGGGATCGAGCATCGGTTATCTGGCGTCGGTGGTGGTCGCCGCGATCACCGGCCGTCGCATCGCGAGGTCGCTGTCCACCGTGGAGACCGAGCCGAAGGAAGTGGCTGTGGTCGCCGCCCACGGACTGTGGTCCGCAGCGCTACAGCTGGCGTCCGCCATCTGCCGCCACTACTGGCCTGTCGCGTTCGTCGCGGCTCTGCTGTCGCGACGATGCCGCCAGGTGGTGCTGGTGGCCGCCATCGTCGACGGGGTGGCCGACTGGATCACCCGCAACGGCAACGGCGACGATGACACGAAACCGGTCGGACTGCTCACGTACGTCCTGCTGAAGCGGCTCGATGACATGGCCTACGGCGCAGGCTTGTGGGCCGGAGTCGTGCGCGAGCGGCATGTCGGCGCGCTCAAGCCCCAGATTCGGACCTGAAGCCCGCCTTGCACAGCGATGTGCTGATCATCGGCGCTGGTAGCGCCGGATCTGTATTAGCGGAACGGCTTTCGGCGGATTCGAGCTGTCGGGTCACCGTCGTGGAAGCCGGCCCCGGGCCCGCCGACCCCCAGGTGCTGACCCAGATCAGCGACGGCCTGCGGCTGCCGATCGGCACCGCCAGCTCAGTGGTGCGGCGCTATCCCACGATGCTGACCGACGACCCCGAACGGCACGCACAGATCATGAGGGGTGCGGTGGTCGGCGGATCCGGTGCGGTAAACGGTGGCTACTTCTGCCGCGGACTACCGTCGGACTTCGACGGGTGGTCGATGCCGGGATGGGCGTGGGCCGACGTGCTTCCGCACTTCGTGGCAATCGAGACCGATGTCGACTTCAAGGGTGCTCTGCACGGTGATGCCGGCCCCATCATGATTCAACGAGTCGCCGAATTCGACGGTTGTACGGCGACTTTCGTGGATGCCGCGATAGCGGCGGGCTATCGGTGGATCGAGGACCTCAACGGATCGACGCCGGACTCGCCACTACCGCCGGGCGTCGGTGCGGTACCGCTGAACATCAACGGTGGAACGCGGGTCGGCCCGGGTGGGGCCTACCTGAAACCCGCGATGGATCGCGCCGGACTCACGGTGCTGACCGACACCCGGGTCCGACGGATCAAGATCGTCGGCGGGCGGGCGGTAGGGGTGGAGTGCGTGGGGCTCGGCGGACCCGCCGACCTGACCGCGGACCGAATCGTCCTGTCGGCCGGTGCTATCGGATCGGCGCATCTGCTGATGCTGTCGGGCATCGGCCCGCAGCAGACGCTGAGCGCTGCGGGGGTACCCGTGGTGGTGGACCTACCGGTCGGCATGGCGTCGGCGGATCACCCCGAATGGGTGCTGCCGGTGGACTGGACGGAGACCCACGGCCTTCCGCCATTGGAGGCGACGCTCACCACTGACAATGCGCTCGAAATCCGGCCCTACACAGCAGGGTTCGGTGCGATGGTGAGTGGCAGCCGCGACGATCCGGGCGATCATCCACACATCGGGGTGGCTCTGATGCGCCCGAGATCGCGCGGAAGGGTGCGACTTTCGTCGGCCGATCCCGATGTTCTACCCACCATCGAGCATCGGTATGACCGTGAGCCCGCTGACGTCGCAGCCCTAAGCGCAGGCACCGAACTCGCGCGGGAACTGGCAGGCGCACACGTGAAGGGTGCGACCGCGTCGTGGTCGACTTCGCAACATCTCTGCGGCACAGCGCCGATGGGGCGCGACGACGACGTGGCGGCGGTGGTGGATGCGCACTGCCGGGTGCGCGGTGTCGACGGGCTATGGGTGGTCGACGGCTCGGTGCTTCCCGCCATCCCCAGCCGGGGCCCTCACGCCACCATCGTCATGGTCGGTCACCGGGCCGCTGAGTTCGTCGTCTGAGGTCGACCACCGCGCCTTGATCCGTCGCACGAGGCTGGACTGCCGGCCGTCGCGGCCCGGAGCCCAGACCGCGACGAAGGCGGCCGCGAGTGCCAACACGATCGCCAGCACAAGTAGAGACAGGCTCATGGAGTCGATGAAGGCGGACGTCGCGAGGTCTGCCAAGCGTGCGCCCTGCGGGCCCATCTGCTCGGCAATGGCGAGCGCATTGGCAAGGGATTCCAATGCGCCGGCGCGTATCTGTTCGGGGAAGCCGACCAGCGCAGGGGCGAGCACGGTGCCGTATTGCGCTGCCAGAACCGAGCCTGCGACGGCGATACCGACAGCGGCGCCGACCTCACGCGTGGTGTCGTTGACCGCCGACGCGACGCCCTGCTTCTCGTTCGGGACAGCGTTCATGATCGCGGACGTGGTCGGCGCGACGCAGAGCCCGATACCGGCACTGGTGATCAGCAGCGGCCATACTAGATCCAGGTATGAACTCCCGGCATCGAGGTAGCGCATCAGGAAGAGCCCGGCTCCGATGAGAAACAGGCCCAGCGCGACGGCGGTCCTGAGGCCGATCTTCGGGAGATACAGATGCATCGTCGCACCGAGGATCATGATCGGTACGGCCAGCGGCGCGAGGGCGAACGCCGTCTCCAGCGGGCTGTAGCCGAGAACCAGTTGCAGGTACTGCATCGCGATGAAGAAGAAGCCGAAGTTGGCGAAGAAGAGGATCGTGATACCCACCGACCCGGTGGCGAAATCGGGTCTGGCGAACAACCGGACATCCAGCAGGGGATGCCGTCGTCGCAGTTCCACCATCGCGAATGCGACCGCGAGCCCGACACCCGCCACCATGCAGCCCCACACGACCGGATGCGTCCACCCGCGCACCGGTGCTTCCACGACACCGAACACGAAAACCGCGACCGCCGAACCGATCAGCACCGCGCCGATTCCGTCGATCGGCGTCGCGGTCTCGTCGCGTGACGACCGAATCGTGAGCGTACAGATGATCAGGGCGACGGCCGACGCTGTGAATGCGTAGAAGATCGATTGCCAGGAAAAGACCTGCAGCAGCAGGCCTGTGCCCATGAAGCCGACGATTGCGCCCGAGCTCGCGACCCCGGCCCAGATGCCAACGGCCTTGTTGCGCTCGCTCTTTGGGAAGGCGGCAGTCAACAGGGAAAGCGTCGCCGGCATGACGAACGCGGCTCCGACTCCCGCGAGCGCGCGAGCAAGGATGATCTGGACCGGACTGTCGAGGAACACGGGAGCGATTGAGGCCACCGCGAAGATCGCCAGCCCGCCGACCAGTGCGCCCCGCCTTCCGTACCGGTCGCCGATCGCACCGGCGGGCAGGAGCAGGCAGGCCAGCACCAGCGTGTAGCCGTCCACGATCCAGGTGAGTTGCGTCTGCGTCGCGGCGGTCTCCACCGCGATGTCGGGGAGGGCCGCGTTGAGCGCGACCATCGAGGAAATCACCAGCAGCACGTCGAGGCCGGCGACCGTGAGTAACCAGATGCGCCCGAACCTGGAGAGAGTGGCCAGGTTGGCGTCGATACTCTGGTCAGACCGGGCGAGGGTGTCGACCATTTGTCGTGCTCCCTTTCGGTGGAGATATTTTTGAGACTAACAGTCTCGTAGCAAGACCAACAGTCTTGTTCCCGTTGAGGAGGTGCTGTAAACGGTGACCGCGTCCGATCCTCACGCGAGCCCGGGAAGCACGGACCCGCGGCCGGCCCGGTCCCGGGCTCGGCTGCTCGAGGCCGCGACCGCTCTCCTGCGCGCGGGCGGTCCCAGTGCGGTGACCATCGACGCGGTCACTCGTAGTGCCAACGTCGCGCGGGCCACGCTCTATCGGCATTTCTCCAGCGCCAACGATCTATTGGGCGCGGCCTTCATGAGCCTGCTGCAACCCGCGCCGATGCCGCCGCCCGAAGGTGGCCTGCGGGATCAGCTGATCGCGGTGGTGGAGGGCTGGACCGAGGCGATCGCCGAGGTTCCTGCGATGCTCACCGCATTGACATGGCTGGCCTCAGGACCCGACGCCGGTGACTATTCCGAAGTGCGCCAGGCCGATTCGGACGCTGCCGGTCCGCTGCGGGCGCGAATAATTCAGCTCTACTCCGTGCCCTTCGATGCCATCTTCGACAGCCCGCAGGCGGCGGATGAAATTGAGGTGCCAGACCGAATTCAGGCCATCGCGCTGCTGATCGGACCACTGATTCTCGGAAGGCTCAGCACCGTGGCCGATTTCGACTACCGTGCGTGCGCCGAGGCGGCCGTCGACGGCTTCCTGGCCACTCACGCCAAGTAGTTGGGCCCACGCTGAGCCGGGGACCCGTCAGCGCAGCGAGTACCGGATCGGCAGGTGCTTGAGCCCGCCGACGAACGTCGTCGCCGCCAACTCCGGCTCGCCGGCGAGTTCGATCGACTCCAACCGCGGAATCAATTCGGAGAACAGGCTGTTCATCTCCATCCGCGCCAACGCGGCCCCCAGGCAGAAATCCACGCCGTACCCGAAGGCCACGTGTTTGTTGGGATCGCGGGCGACGTCGAACCGGAACGGCTCGTTGAAGACTTCTTCGTCACGGTTGCCGGAAACATAAGCCAGGTAGACGGATTCGCCCTTGGCGATCGGCACGCCGCGAACGACGGTGTCCTCGGCAGCGGTGCGCATGAACTCCTTGACCGGCGTCGTCCACCGAATCATCTCCTCGACCGCGGTGCCCATCAGCCCGGGATCCGTGCGCAGTCGCTCCATCTCGCCGGGGTTTTCGATCAGTGCGAGCAGCCCGCCGGAGATGGCGTCCTTCGTGGTGTCGTGGCCTGCGCTGGCGACGATCACGTAGTAGGACGCGGTGTCGACCTCGGACAGCGGCTCACCGTCGATGCGGCCGTTGGCGATCGCCGATGCCAAATCGTCGGTCGGATTCTCGCGACGCGATGCGGTCAGCTGCGCGAAGTAGGTGAAGAAGTCGACGAGGATCGCCAGCTGCTCTTCCGGTGTCTGGCCGCGCTGGTTGTACTCGTCGTCGTCGCCGCCGAACAGCTCCTGGGTGAGCTGGTGCATCCGCGGGAAGTCCTCTTCGGGCAGGCCGAGCAGCGACATGATCACGTAGAGCGGGAAGTTGACGGCGATTTCTGTGACGAAGTCGCATTCCGGACCGATGTCACGCATCCGGTCGACGTAGCGCTTGGCCAACGCGTCGACGTTGACCTTCAAGTCACGCATCGCCTTGGGGCGGAACCAGTCTGCGCCGATGGCGCGCACCTTGCGGTGATGCGGATCGTCCATGTGGATCAGAGTCCGCAATCCGGTGCCAGCCTCGAGCTGCTGCTTGCCGAAGTCGTCAGCTTCGGCGGTGACCAGCAGCGGTCGTGGCTCGGAAAGGAACAGATTGTTGGCCCGCTCGATCGCCATGATGTCGGCGTGTTTGGTGATCGCCCAGAACGGCCGGTACGGCTCCCGGTCGACCCACGCCACCGGGTTGTTTGCCCGCAGATGGGTCAGCGCCGCGTGCAGCCGAGCATCGTCGGCGTACGCCGTCGGATCGGTGAAGACTTTGGCGGCGTCATCCATCGTCGGCGTGCTCATACGGGCTCCTCGTCTCCGGGCTGAACGGAACTTGACGGGTGTCAAGTTAGGAGTCTATGTGACGGAGGCCACGCAAGGGAAGGGAGGTCCCTCAGTAGTGTCGGGATCGATGCCAGTTGCAAGATTTCGCCGTCCGGGCTCTGCCGTCGCCGCGGCGCTGATGGCGGTGGCGCTGCTCGCGGGGTGTGGGCGCGGTGAATCCGCGACCGTCGATGTGCCCGACGATCCCGGGGTCGTGCAGACCCAATCGGGCTCGCTGCGCGGGATGGTCTCAGCAGATCACCGTCTATTCGCCGGGATCCCTTATGCTGCACCGCCGGTGGGAGCGCTGCGGTTTCAGCCGCCGGTTCCGGTGCCCGGGTGGGCCGGGTTTCGCGATGCCACCGGTCCCGGCCCACGATGCATCCAGGACGTCGACAACGACGTCGACAAACGCGAAACCAGCGAGGATTGCCTGACGCTCAATGTGTGGACGCCACCGCCGTCGGGTGAACCGCGGCCCGTTCTGGTGTGGATTCACGGCGGCGGGTTCGTCAACGGAAGCGGTGACATCTACAACGCCCGCAGGCTGACCGGCCGCGGTGACGTCGTCGTCGTGACGATCAATTACCGGCTGGGGGCGTTGGGTTTTCTCGCGCATCCGGCGCTCGGCCCGGCGGGCGATGTCGGTAATTACGGCCTGGCCGACCAGCAGGCCGCACTGCGATGGGTGCAAGACAACATTGCCGGCTTCGGAGGTGATCCGGACAAGGTCACGATCGCGGGGGAGTCGGCAGGCGGGATGTCGGTCTGCGACCATCTCGTCGCCCCCGGTTCGGAGGGATTGTTCAGCGCGGCGATCATCCAGAGCGGTCCCTGCGAGGCGCAATATGACCTGCCGGCCGCAGAGCAGACCAGTGAGCGCTATGCAGCCGAGGCGGGCTGCGGCGATCCCGCGACGGCGGCGGCCTGTCTGCGCGCGCTGCCGCCGGAGAAGCTGCAGCGGCCGGTGTTGTTCGACCGCATCGGCACCGAACAGCTGAGTGGGCCGGTGACGGGAACGACGACGCTTCCTGTCGATCCGTTGACGGGCGCGGCACAGGGACGGGCGGCCAAGGTGCCGGTGCTGATCGGCACGACGGCCGACGAGTTCAACCTCTTCACCGCGCTGCAATTCGTTCGTGGGCGTGCCATCGATGCAGCCCACTATCCGGAACTGCTCGATCAGGCGTTCGGCCACAACGCCGCGGCGGTCGCGCAACAGTATCCGCCGGATCGCTTCGGTGGCAGTGTGCCGCTGGCATATTCGGCGGCGACGACCGACGGACTGTTCGCATGCGTGGCCGACCGGCTTACGGATTCGCTGTCCACCGCCGAGCCGGTGTACTCCTATGTGTTCGCCGACGCCGGTGCGCCTGCGCCGGAGCCGTTGCGCGCGGCGCCGTTCCCCGTCGGCGCGGGCCATTCGCTGGAGCTGCGGTACCTGTTCGACATGGGCGGAGCACCCCCGCTGAGCCCTGACCAGCAGCGGCTGTCGGACGAGATGATCGATCACTGGAGTCAGTTCGTCGCGACGGGCGCACCCGGTTCGGGGTGGCCGGCCTACGACGAGGGTAAAGCGGGTGAGCGAATGTCGTTGCAGCCGGACGGCAATCGCGTATCCACCGATTTCGACCAAGCGCACCGGTGCCCGTTCTGGGCGGGACTGACGGACTGAGGCATGCCGACTCCCGACGCGAAGACGTTCTCCCAGAAGTGGGTTGACGCATGGAACGCCCATGACATCGAGGCGGTGCTCGAGCACTTCCGCGACGACGTGGTGTTCACCTCACCCGTCGCCGCGCGTGTCCTGCCGGAGACCGGGGGAGTGGTCGCGGGCAAGGATGCGCTACGGCACTACTGGGCGACGGCCTTGAAATCGTTGCCGGACCTGCACTTCGAGATCGTCGGGTCTTACCGCGGCGAGTCCACGCTGGTGATCAACTACCGCAACCAGCTCGGCGGCCTGGTCAACGAGGTGCTGATCTTCGACGACGACGGCATGGTGCGCGAAGGTCACGGCACGTATCTGGAGTGAGTCGCCGCGCCTGCATCGAAATCCACGATCTGCAGACCTTTACTCGCACTTTCCCTGCATTTCGTGGATTCCGATGAGCTCGATGGGGACGGCGCTAGGCGGCGTCACCAGCCAGGTGATGATGTCGGGGTGCACCACGATCTTGGTGCCTCGGTGATCGACCGAAGTCGATCGGCTCCAGCCGGGCCTGCCACATGCGATAAGGCGCAGTCAGAGCTGCCGTGCCGGACTACTTACTCTGCAGTAAGATAGTGCTGCTCGGAGCGCCGAGATCAACGTTTTGGCGTGATTCAGCCGCACTTTGTCGCCCAGGTGTCCGTTGGGGGGATAGGTGCTGGCCAGGGATTTGGAGCAGGTCCAGATCTAGGGCATACTGTTCAGGTTGCCTCGAGCCGGGACGGCGCCCAATTGGGACTGCCTGGCAGGGGCATACGACCTGCGCCCCCAGGGGCGCGTCCGGTCCCAACCTTGATCGCGACGGATTTCCGACGCGGGCGAGCGTGCGCTAGGGCGACACACCCGAGCGCGGGGGTCGGTGAACCACAGACAGGTAAACAGCGGCGGCATCGCTGCGCGACCGGGTTGTTCTCGGCGTGTGGCAGCAGACCAGAGGTTTTTCACGCCCAAGCGTGGAAGCCCGTTAACAGTGAGGTAGGACAAGCGTGGCGGGACAGAAGATCCGCATCAGGCTCAAGGCCTACGACCATGAGGCGATCGACGCCTCGGCGCGCAAGATCGTCGAGACGGTCACCCGCACGGGCGCCAGCGTGGTCGGGCCGGTGCCGCTGCCGACCGAGAAGAACGTGTATTGCGTCATTCGGTCCCCGCATAAGTACAAGGACTCGCGGGAGCACTTCGAGATGCGTACTCACAAGCGGCTGATCGACATCCTCGACCCAACGCCGAAGACCGTTGACGCCCTGATGCGCATCGATCTGCCGGCCAGCGTCGACGTCAACATCCAATAGTCATCCAGTAGGAGATCCCAAGAGAAATGGCTAGAAAGAGCATTCTGGGCACCAAGCTGGGCATGACGCAGGTGTTCGACGAGAACAACAAGGTCGTGCCGGTGACGGTCGTCAAGGCCGGGCCCAATGTCGTCACGATGATCCGTACGCCGGAACGCGACGGCTACAGCGCAGTGCAACTTGCGTACGGCGAAATCAGCCCGCGCAAGGTCAACAAGCCCCTGACGGGGCAGTACGCCGCCGCGGGTGTGAACCCGCGCCGTCACATCGCCGAGTTCCGGCTCGACGATGAAGCCGCTGCCGCGGAGTACGAGCTTGGTCAGGAGCTGACGGCGGAGATCTTCGCCGACGGCGCCTACGTCGACGTGACGGGGACCTCGAAGGGTAAGGGCTTCGCCGGCACCATGAAGCGTCACGGCTTCAAGGGTCAAGGCGCCAGCCACGGTGCGCAGGCAGTGCACCGCCGCCCGGGTTCCATCGGTGGCTGCGCAACTCCCGGCCGCGTGTTCAAGGGCACCCGCATGTCGGGCCGCATGGGCAGCGACCGCATCACTACGCAGAACCTGTTGGTGCACAAGGTCGATGCCGAAAACGGCGTGCTGCTGATCAAGGGTGCCATCCCCGGTCGCAACGGCGGACTGGTGACGGTGCGCAGTGCAATCAAGCGAGGCGAGAAGTAATGGCCGACAAAACTTTGAAGATCGACGTTCATACCCCCGCGGGTAAGAAGGACGGCTCCGTGGAGCTGCCCGCCGCACTGTTCGACGCCGAGGCAAACATCGCATTGATGCATCAGGTCGTCGAGGCGCAGTTGGCGGCCAAGCGTCAGGGCACGCACTCGACCAAGACCCGTGGCGAGGTGCGCGGCGGCGGCAAGAAGCCGTACCGGCAGAAGGGCACCGGCCGCGCGCGTCAGGGTTCGACGCGTGCACCGCAGTTCACCGGCGGTGGCGTCGTGCACGGCCCGCAGCCGCGTGACTACAGCCAGCGCACCCCGAAGAAGATGATCGCCGCCGCGCTGCGCGGGGCGCTTTCGGACCGGGCGCGCAACGGCCGTATCCACGCGGTCACCGAGCTCGTCGAGGGTCAGGCTCCGTCGACCAAGAACGCCAAGACGTTCCTGGCCTCGCTTCTCGCCGAGAACACGGCTGAAAACAGCAAGGTGCTCATCGTGATCGGCCGCACCGACGAGACAGGCGCCAAGAGTGTTCGCAATCTGCCCGGCGTGCATGTGCTTTCGCCGGACCAGTTGAACACCTACGACGTGCTGAAGGCCGACGACGTGGTGTTCAGCGTCGAGGCGCTGGATGCCTACATCTCAGCTCACACGAATAAGGACGAGGAGGTGTCGGCCTGATGGCGACCGTCACTGATCCACGCGACATCATCTTGGCTCCGGTGATCTCCGAGAAGTCCTACGGGCTCATCGAAGAGAACGTCTACACGTTCGTCGTGCACCCGAACTCGAACAAGACGCAGATCAAGATCGCGATCGAGAAGATCTTCAAGGTGAAGGTCGACTCGGTCAACACGCTCAACCGGCAGGGCAAGCGCAAGCGCACCCGCGCCGGCTATGGCAAGCGCAAGGACACCAAGCGCGCAATCGTCACGCTGGCCGCGGGCAGCAAGCCGATCGACCTGTTCGGAGCACCGGCCTAGCCGGGGCGGATAGCAGAGAGACTTAGAGAAACATGGGAATTCGCAAGTACAAGCCGACGACCCCGGGTCGTCGCGGTGCCAGCGTCTCCGATTTCGCCGAGATCACTCGCGACCATCCGGAGAAGTCGCTGGTTCGCCCGCTGCACGGCAAGGGCGGCCGCAACGCGCACGGTCGGATCACCACGCGTCACAAGGGCGGCGGGCACAAGCGCGCCTACCGCGTGATCGACTTCCGTCGCAACGACAAGGACGGCGTCAACGCCAAGGTGGCGCATATCGAATACGACCCGAACCGCACCGCGAACATCGCACTGCTGCACTTCCTTGACGGCGAGAAGCGCTACATCATTGCGCCGCAGGGACTCTCGCAGGGCGACATCGTGGAGTCCGGCGCCAACGCCGACATCAAGCCTGGCAACAACCTGCCGCTGCGCAACATCCCGGCGGGCACGCTCATCCATGCGGTGGAGCTGCGGCCCGGCGGCGGTGCCAAGATGGCGCGTTCGGCCGGCGCGAGCATTCAGCTGCTGGGTAAGGAAGGCGCGTACGCCTCGCTGCGTATGCCGTCCGGTGAGATCCGTCGCGTCGACGTGCGCTGCCGCGCCACCGTCGGCGAGGTCGGCAATGCCGAGCAGGCGAACATCAACTGGGGTAAGGCCGGCCGTATGCGGTGGAAGGGCAAGCGCCCGACCGTCCGTGGTGTCGTGATGAACCCGGTCGACCACCCGCACGGTGGCGGCGAAGGCAAGACCTCCGGCGGCCGTCACCCGGTCAGCCCGTGGGGTAAGCCCGAAGGCCGTACCCGCAAGTCCAACAAGCCGAGCGACAAGCTCATCGTTCGTCGCCGGCGCACCGGCAAGAAGCACCGGTAGGAGTAAACGATGCCACGCAGCCTCAAGAAGGGTCCGTTCGTCGACGACCATCTGCTCAAGAAGGTCGACGTACAGAACGAGAAGAACACCAAGCAGGTCATCAAGACCTGGTCGCGTCGATCGACGATCATCCCCGACTTCATCGGGCATACCTTCGCGGTGCATGACGGCCGCAAGCATGTCCCGGTGTTCGTCACCGAGTCGATGGTCGGGCACAAGCTCGGCGAGTTCGCACCGACCCGCACGTTCAAGGGTCATATCAAGGACGACCGGAAGGCCAAACGCCGATGAGCGCTCGCGCGAAGAGCGGAGGAAATAGCTAATGACTTCCGTTGAAACATATCCGTCCGCCACCGCGGTGGCGCGCTTCGTGCGCATCTCGCCGACGAAGGCGCGCCGGGTCATCGACCTGGTGCGTGGCAAGTCGGTGACCGAGGCGCTCGATATCCTGCGGTGGGCGCCGCAGGATGCCAGTGAGCCGGTCGCCAAGGTGATCGCCAGTGCCGCGGCCAATGCGCAGAACAACGAGGGACTGGATCCGTCCACCCTCGTGGTCGCCACCGTCTACGCCGATGGGGGCCCGACGGCCAAGCGCATCCGGCCGCGTGCCCAGGGCCGCGCGTTCCGGATTCGCAAGCGCACCAGCCACATCACCGTGATTGTCGAGAGCAGGCCCAGCCGTGAGGGTGGGCGTGGTGGCCCATCTGCTTCGTCGGCCAGCGCAGCGCGCTCGCGTCGCGCGCAGGGCAGCAAGGCCGCTGCGGCGAAGAAGACACCGGCAACCGAGACAGTGACGGTGGAAACGGCACCCGCCAAGAAGGCCGCCCCGAAGAAGGCTCCGGCCAAAGAGGCCGCCGCGAAACAGACCACAGAAGCTTCTGACGAAGCGAAGGAGGGCTCGGAGTAGTGGGCCAGAAAATCAATCCCCACGGCTTCCGCCTCGGTATCACCACCGACTGGAAGTCCCGGTGGTATGCCGACAAGCAGTACAAGGAATACGTCAAGGAAGACGTGGCGATCCGTCGTCTGCTTGCCACCGGTCTGGAGCGCGCCGGCATCGCCGACGTGGAGATCGAGCGCACCCGCGACCGGGTCCGCGTCGACATCCACACCGCGCGTCCTGGCATCGTCATCGGCCGCCGCGGCACCGAAGCCGACCGAATCCGGGCCGACCTGGAGAAGCTGACCGGTAAGCAGGTTCAGCTGAACATCCTCGAGGTCAAGAACCCTGAGTCGCAGGCTCAGTTGGTGGCCCAGGGCGTCGCCGAGCAGTTGAGCAACCGTGTCGCGTTCCGGCGCGCCATGCGCAAGGCCATTCAGTCCGCGATGCGCCAGCCCAACGTCAAGGGAATCCGGGTGCAGTGCTCGGGCCGCCTCGGTGGCGCCGAGATGAGCCGCTCGGAGTTCTACCGCGAGGGTCGGGTGCCGCTGCACACGCTGCGCGCCGATATCGACTACGGACTGTACGAAGCCAAGACGACATTCGGCCGTATCGGCGTGAAGGTCTGGATCTACAAGGGCGACATCGTCGGTGGCAAGCGTGAGCTGACCGCCGCCGTTCCTGCAGGCGCGGACCGTCCGCGTCGCGAGCGTCCGTCGGGCACCCGTCCGCGCCGCAGCGGCGCGTCGGGCACCACCGCGACGAGCACCGAAGCAGGTCGTGCTGCCACAGAAGAGGCACCGGCAGCGCCTGCGGTCGCCGAGGCCACGACAGGCACCGAGGCCGCTGCGGGCCAAGCGTCTCCCACTCAGACCACTGAAGCTCCATCTTCTGAGGAGAGCTAACCCATGTTGATTCCCCGCAAGGTCAAGCACCGCAAGCAACATCACCCGAGGCAACGTGGCATCGCCAGCGGTGGCACCTCGGTGAGCTTCGGTGACTACGGCATCCAGGCGCTGGAGCACGCGTATATCACCAACCGGCAAATCGAGTCCGCTCGTATTGCCATCAACCGGCACATCAAGCGTGGCGGCAAGGTCTGGATCAACATCTTCCCGGACCGCCCACTGACGAAGAAGCCTGCCGAAACCCGCATGGGTTCCGGTAAGGGTTCGCCGGAGTGGTGGGTGGCCAACGTCAAGCCGGGTCGTGTGCTCTTCGAGCTGAGCTATCCGGATGAGAAGACTGCACGCGAGGCGCTGACCCGCGCGATCCACAAGCTGCCGATCAAGGCACGCATCGTTACCCGAGAGGAGCACTTCTGATGGCTGTGGGAGTGACGCCGGGCGAGCTGCGCGAACTGACCGACGACGAGTTGAAAGAAAAGCTGCGCGAGTCGAAGGAAGAGCTGTTCAACCTGCGCTTCCAGATGGCGACCGGACAGCTGGCCAACAACCGTCGGCTTCGCACGGTGCGCCAGGAAATTGCACGCGTGTACACCGTGCTGCGTGAACGTGAATTGGGTCTGGCATCCGGGCCCGCAGGTGAGGAAGCGTAATGGCTGAGACAAAAGATCAGGCAAAGGGTAAGGGCCCCAAGCACACTCCGCGTGCCGAAGAGAACCGTGGCCGCCGCAAGACGGTCATCGGCTACGTGGTGAGTGACAAGATGCAGAAGACCATCGTGGTCGAACTGGAATCTCGCAAGAGCCACCCGCTCTACGGCAAGATCATCCGGACCACGACCAAGGTCAAGGCGCACGACGAGAAGGGCGACGCCGGCATCGGCGACCGCGTTTCGCTGATGGAGACGCGTCCGCTGTCGGCGACCAAGCGCTGGCGGCTCGTCGAGGTTCTCGAAAAGGCGAAATAAGCCTGACCGCAAGAGGAAAGCCCCCGCACACACGGCGTGTCGGGGGTTTTTCGTATCGCGGGTCACACCGCTTTCCCCGGGGGGATCGCCGAATCCAGTTTGTCGTTCGACGGCCATGGCTATACGTTCGGGCCATGGGGGCTGCCCTTGTGCATTTTCTGAAGAGGTCGACACTCGTTACGGCGAGCGTGGCCGTATTCGCTATCCTCACCGTCAATTTCGGCTTACCGCAGGTGAATGCGGCACCAGCGGATGCCGGGCAGGTCGCGGATGCACCGACGCTCAGTTTGACGTCCCTTGGTGCCGACACCGACATCTCGTTGTACGGACTGCAGGGGATGCAGACGATCACCGTGCCCGTGCCGAAAGGGTTGACCCCAGGCGCGTTGACCGCTGATGTCGAGTTGCCGCCCTATGTCCGCGGGGGAACCCTCATCGTCACCCAGGACCGTCGCACACTGTCACGTATCGAGCTGCTGATGGCGGAGAACACGCCTCTGTCGATTCCGTTGACCGGTGCACGCGTCGTGGACAACACCGTCACGTTCACCGTGCGCAGCCGGCTGCTGCCCGAAGAAGGTGACTGCCTGTACGACCCGACGGTTCCGCTGCAACTTTCCGATGCGGCGATCGATTACACGGGCAAGGAGGCGGCGCCCACGATGGTCGCTGACTTCCTTCCGCCGGTGCTGCAGAGGATGACGATCTTCATCCCGCAGCAGCCGTCGGCCGCGGAATCCGATGCAGCGGTTCAGGTGACGACTGCCGTCGTCAACCGATATGGCAGGCAGAACACCGAGATCGACATCGCATCCCTGGGTGAGGGCAAGGCGGCGCCCCCGTCGGCCCCGCTGGAACGCCACGTCGTGATTCGTCAGGGATCAGATGCTGCGGTCTCGCTGCAGGGTGGTGACGGGGGTGTGCCCGCTCTGCGGATCGCCGGGTCTGCCGACGAACTCGCCAACCAGGTGCGGCTGCTCAGCAGCGACCTTTCCCAACTCGCGCTGTCTCCCAAAGTGGTTACCGGGCCGATCAACTCGGCCCCTTCGGTCCCGATTAACCCGG
The DNA here is from genome assembly GCF_000243415.2 of Mycolicibacterium tusciae JS617. The sequence continues at coordinate 2,922,336 of NZ_KI912270.1, read as the reverse complement.
CCACGCTGCGCGATCTCGGTCAGCCTGGCGCGACGGCGACGGCGTTCAAGCCGCAGGTGGTCGTCGGTGTCGACCAGACCCGCCTCGGGAAACCCGTGCGTGACGTACGAGTGCAGCTGAAGGGTTCCTACACGCCTCTGCCGTCCACCGTGGGCGGACAGGTCGTCGTGTCGGCCGATGGCGAGACTATCGACCGATGGGCGGCTGACTCCAGCGGTTCGATCGACCGCTCGGTGAGCATTCCGCAGTCCGAGCTCCGGCGCCACACCAACCTTTCGGTCGCCGTCGATATCGCTGGGGATGTCGGACAGTGCGGGGATTTCCAACCGGTGACACTGAAGATCGACGACTCCACCACCATCGACAGCAGCCCCGCGGATTCCGCCGATCCCCTTGGATTCCAGTCGGTGCCCCAGGCGCTGATGCCCAAAGTGCAGGTCGGTATCGAACCTGAATCGTTTGACGACACCGCCCGCGCCGTCTCGATCACCGAAGGGCTGCAACGGATCAGCGGGCCGCGCATCGATACCGAAGTGGTACCTCTGGCGAGTGCGATCGACAGCGGTTCCCCGGCAATCCTGATTTCGGCCCATGGCTGGGACAACGACAATGTGGTTCCGCCGGTGCGTAGTTCGGCGGACGGAAAACTCGAAGTTCTACGCACGGGCAAAAGCCCAGCTACTTTGACGCTCGATCGGGCGACGCCGTTCGCGTCCCTTCAAGTCGGACGCAGCGGCAACCGGACCGTCCTCTTCGCGACGTCGGAGGATGCGCCGGAGCAACTGGATTCACTGCTCGTCTGGCTGGACGGCGATATGCGCCGGTGGTCGGCGCTGACCGGTGATGCGTTGATATCACTGCCCGACCGCGATCCGGTGAGCGTCGACACTGAGGCAGTAGCGGCACCGGACGCTGCCGACGACAGCGGCGCAAACCCGGTCTGGTGGATCGCCGCAGGCGTCGGCGTGGTCATCGGCGCGAGTGTCGTTGCGTTGGCCATTCACCGGCGCCGCCGCGGTTAAGGACCTTGGCGACGATACACGCCGCCATTACCCCAGCATCTCACTGAGTCTGATTTCAGATACGTTGTGCACCAGAGGGCATCACGTCCGACGCGATCCTCGAAGCCAGGGTGGGCACCCGGTCGCTCGGCACGCCATCAGACGTCGCCGACCGGATGGGGCAGTACATCGACGAAGACGCCTGCAACGGCTCATGCTGTCGGCCACCGACACCCCGGGTTGCTTCAACGATGTGACGGACCTGCTTGTCCCCGAGCTTCAGCGGCGCGGGCGGTACCGACCCGCTATCTGGGAACGACGTTGCGGGAGAGCCTGCACGAGTATTGACGTGTCGGTAAAACGATCTTGCTGCTGCTTCCGGAGTGAAACGCAGAATTGACATAATCCGTAATCACGGGCGCACGTCGGGGCATACTGATTCGTCGTGGGGGGGACTCGGCTGTTTCTGCTGAAACGTATTGCCGCAGTCTGCGGCGTGGGGCTGGTCGGGGTGATGTCGTCGCCTCCGGCGTGGCCCCAACCCGGCGCGGCTGGACCGGTGGCCGACGCGCCGACCATCAGCCTGGCCGATCTTGGTTCGATGCCGACGTTGGCGTTCTACGGTGACCGGGGCGTCATGTCGATAACGGTCCCGGTCCCCCAAGGTCTTGTGCCGGAGTCACTTGACGCGTGGGTGGAGATGCCGGTGAACGTGGGCGACGGCACCATCATCGCTGCGCAGGACGATCGCACCCTCTCGCGAGTGCCGTTGCCCCCCGAGGGCGGACCGGTCGCGATTCCCTTGACGGGTGTCAAGGTCGATGACAACGCGGTGACGGTGACGTTGCGCAGCTTTCTGATCCAGAACGATGGCTTCTGTCTGGACCCTTCGAATCCGCTGCGGCTTGTCAGCTCGGCGGTGCGGTATTCCGGGGTCGAAGCTCCACCCGAAGACGTTTCGGATTTTTTGCCTCCGGTGTTGCAGCAGCTCAACATTTTCCTGCCGGTGTCTCCGTCGCGCACGGAGACCGACGCCGCGTTGCGGCTGGCAACCGCAGTGGTCGCACACTACGGTCAGCAGTACCCCGATGTGATGGTGAATCCGCTTGGCGTTGACCAGAATGTCGAGCCGTCGGGGCCGATGCAGCGCCACGTAATAATCCGGGAAAGTCCGCAGGCCGGCGTCGCGCTGCAGGGCGACACCGGCGTGGCCGCTCTCCAGATCACCGGCTCCGCTGGCGCGCTCACCGATCAGGTGAGGCTGCTGTCCAGTGACGTCGGACGTCTCGCGCTGAGCTCGAAAGCCGTAGTGGGACCGCTTCGCTCGAGTCCGATTCTGCCAGCCGATGTCGTCTCGATGCGGCAGCTCGGCCAACCGGGTGTGAATGCAACGGCACTTGAGCCTCAGGTGACGATCGCGCTCGACCAGACGCGAATCGGCCGGTCCGCGCATAACATCCGCGTGCACCTGCGCGGTTCGTACACACCGTTGCCGTCGTCGGTCGGCGGCGAGATCGTAGTGTCCATCTCCGGCGAGACGATCGACCATTGGCCTACCGACGGCTCTGGATCGATTGATCGATGGGTCGATGTCCCGGATCGTCTGCTCCAGCGCTATGTCAACCTCGGCGTTGCCGTGAACATCACCGGAAACACCGGGCGCTGCGGTGAATTCCAGCCGATCACCCTCACCATCGACGGCGACAGCCCGGTGCAGACCACTGCCGCCAAGCCGCCGCTGCCAAGCGGTTTCCAGGGGCTGCCGCAAGCGCTGATGCCGCGGGTGGAGGTCGGCATGGACGGCGGACTCGACGACACCCGGCGCGCGGTCGCGCTCATGGTCGCGCTACAACGGCTGAGCGCGCTGCCCATCGACACTGCGGTGACATCACTTCAGGATGCGATCGCGTCCACTAACCCCGCCGTACTGGTGAGCGCCAACGGATGGCCAGATGACCGAATCACGTTGCCTGTCAACATGAATTCGAAGGGGCAGATCACCGTCGCGAATGCTGACGGCACAGGCGAGGACGCCACGCTGACGCTCGACCCGGTTCGTCCGTTCGGATCGCTGCAGACGGTGTATGACCGTAACCGGACACTGCTGATCGCCACTTCGAACAACGGGGCCGCACAGTTGGATGAACTGCTGAACTGGGTGAATGCGGATGTGCCAAGGTGGTCGCGCGTCAGCGGGAACGTGCTCATCACGATGCCTGACCGAGGTCCCGTCGTCATGGCCACGGATGCGGGTCAGGAACAGGCAGTGGTGACCGCTGAGGATCGATTCCCCTGGTCGTGGATCATCTGGGGCGCATCAATCGGGTTATTCGCCGTGGGTGTCATGCTGATCGTGTTGCGAAACAGGCGGGCCAGGGGCCAGCCATGAGCACCGCTACGGCGGAGCACACGACTGAGCCGGAACCGTCGCTTCTGTCGCGGTGGCACGCCGCGCATCCCACGTATCGGCTGGTGGCGCGCTGGGCGTTCATCGTGGCCTGCACGGGCGTGGCGTTTCACGAAAGCATCGAGAACCTCATCGCGACAACCAACAATCAGGGCATCGGTGGGTACGTGTGGACGGTGCCCGCTGCGACGGTGCTGGTCGCGATCGGGGTGGCGCGGCGCCACCGGACCGAGTTGCCGATCCACGACCGGCAGACAGACATGATTGTCGGAACGATGGTTCTGGTACTGGCGGCCCTGTTCCAAGGTGTGCTGCTCCCGCGGTTCGGACTCTACTTCCATCTGCTGCGGCTCGACCTGGTGGCGATGTGGTTGTTCATGCTCAGTTCGAGCATCGTCATTTTCGGTCTGCGTCCCGTCATCCGGTTTGCCTGGGTGTGGGGGATGATGCTCATGGTGTTTTCGCTGCCTTACTACATGGCGGTCGTCTTCCTCGGCGGTGGAAAGTTCGCCGCAGGAGCCGCAACGCTGCTCATCGCGGGCGTTGGCACTGGCATCGGCGTTGGGCGGAACCTGCGGCGCGGGTTCTACGGGTCGCTGGCGTCATGGGCCGTCGGGTTCGCGGTGTTGATCACGATCGGGTTGTTCTTCAACTCGGCACCGGTGCTGGTTTACCAACAGGTGCCCGCGCTCACCGCGATAGCCGTGGTGAGTATTGCAATGTTTTTTCAGGCCCGGCGCGGTCAGGCGAAGCGCGTTCTCGATCGTAAAATGGAACCCCTTGCCGCAGGGCAGGTTTGGGCCGCCGTACCACTGGTCGTGGCGGTGGCGATCATCATTGCGTTCATGCCGCTACCGCCCGAGGCCACCTCGTCGCGAATCTCTCGCACGGCCCCGGGTCAGCTGGTCGAGGGCCGGCCTTTGGTTGAGCCGCCCGGCTGGATTTCTACCGGCGACGAAGATTTCGGCTGGGTGAATCGCTTCTATGGTGGCGGATCGGTGCTTACCCGCCAACGCATGACGGCCATCAACGGAGATCCCCGCTTTGACGTTCTTTCTCGTTCGCGCACACTTGTCGTCGACAGCGTTGTAACCGGCCGGCCGTTCGCATTCGAAGTCTATCCGGCACGCGTGCTTTACGACCTCTCCGAAGCCCGGATCAGCCCCGGCCGGCCTGTCGACCTCGGACACGGCGTTACCGGGACGATGCTTTCGGTTGTCGACGACAAGCTGCTCATTACCTGGAACTCGCTGAGGTTCGCTTGGGGCGACTCACAACTGGGCCAGCGCGTCACCATCTTCGCGGTCGACAACCATGATCCCGATGCAGTGTTCCCTGAACCCTCCGACAGCATGGTTTCCACGTTGCGGACATTGTTCACGCTCTTGCTTCGCGGGAACGCTGTGTTGGACGAACGCTCACCGAGATTCAAGGATGCCGAACTACTTGCCGAGTTCGGTCGTGCGCTGGTCAAAGCGCAGTTCGACGCTGCGGGGACCAAGTTCAAATGACCACGAGTATCGAGGATCCGGCGTCTGGAGGTATCACCGAAGAAGAGCGGGAGTATGCGCTACGCCGCGCGATCGACGGCCTACGTGACGACGATCCAATGCGCTCGGCGTCGGTCTCGGTGGTGCGCTGGCAGAAGTGGCTGGTGTGGATTGCGCTCGCCGTGGTGACCGTCAGCGCGATCTGGCAGCCGATGACGACCGCGGTCGCCATCGTTGGCGTGTGTACTGCCGCGTATCTCTTGACGATGCTCGACCGAGTGCTGATCTTCCGGGAAGGGCTGGCGTCGCGCGCGATCGAGATACCGGATGACGAGGCGCGTGCATTGGCCGACGCCGACCTGCCGCCCTACACGATCTTGGTTCCGGCATACAACGAACCGGAGGTCGTGGGCGAGCTGATCGGGGCGATGGCCGCACTGGAGTACCCACGTGACAAGCTCCAAGTGCTGCTGCTTCTGGAGGCTGACGATGAAGTAACCATCAAGGCCGCCAAGGAATGTGAGCAATCCGACGCGATCACCATCCTGCTGGTCCCGCCCGCGGATCCGCGAACCAAACCGAAGGCGTGCAATTACGGTCTGCACTTCGCCATCGGTGAGATCGTCACCATCTACGACGCCGAGGACCTGCCCGAACCGCTTCAGCTTCGCCGGGTGGTAGCCGCATTCCGTAGTCTCTCCAGCGACGTGGCGTGTGTCCAGGCAAAGCTGGAGTACTACAACGGTCATCAGAACATACTGACTGCCTGGTTCACCGCTGAGTACGCGTTGTGGTTCGGCTATCTGCTGCCGGGCATGATGATGAGCACGTCGCCGATCCCGTTGGGGGGCACGTCGAATCATCTCCGTCATGCAGTACTGGACGAGATCGGCGCATGGGACCCATTCAATGTCACCGAAGACGCGGACCTCGGACTGCGCATCGCGGCGCACGGATACCGCACCGCGGTGATCGATTCGAGCACACTCGAGGAGGCCAACAGCGACCCGATCAACTGGATTCGTCAGCGATCGCGTTGGTACAAGGGATATCTGCAGACGTGGCTGGTGCACATCCGTCAACCCGTCCGACTATTCCGTACCCTCGGCCTACGCGGTTTCGTCCGATTCAACCTGGTTCTGGCGGGGACGCCAATCGTCGCCGTCTTGAATCTGGTGTTCTGGTTGCTCACACTACTGTGGTTCCTCGGGCAGCCCGCGGTCGTCGAGGATGTATTCCCGTCGTTTATCTACTTCCCCGCGCTGGTGGCGTTGGTCCTTGGCAACGCGGCGACGCTTTACATGAACCTGATCGCACTGCGTGAAGACGACCGCTCCGACCTACTGTTGGCAGCTCTGACAGTCCCGGCCTTCTGGCTGATGATGAGCATCGCCGCCGCGAAGGGGTGCTATCAGTTGATCCGCAATCCGTCCTACTGGGAGAAGACCTTTCATGGGCTGACAGAGCAGCCTAAAGACGCTGACGACCAAGAGTGATGACTGCGGTGTGGTCGGACCGGCGGCTCAAGGGGACGGTCTTTTCGGTGGTGCTGACGGGTTACCTGGCCGTCGGTTACTGGCTCCAGGTACGGCACGGATTCATCTTGGGTGACGCACTGTCGAGGGTGGCCGCGGCACAAGGCGTGGTTTTCAGCCGTGATCCTCATCTGGCGGCGATCGGCTTCATCTTCACTCCGCTGACCGCGGTCGTGCAGATCCCCGCCATCGCGATGAGTCCGCTGTGGACGGATATGACCGAACGGGCCTTCTCCGGAACCATGATGTCCGCTGTCTTCATGGCCGGTGCCGCCGTCCAGATCATGAGCATGGGCACTGACCGCGGACTGCCCCGAAGGTACGTGCTCGCGATAACTGCGCTGTTCGCACTCAACCCGATGATCATCTTCTACGGCGCCAATGGCATGAGTGAGGCGCCGTTCCTCTTCTTCATGACGTGGGCGGTGCGCCGTCTCATCAGGTGGATGGTGGACGACGATGTCCACCATCTGGTGACAGCGGGCGGCATCGCGATGGGGCTGGCGTATCTGACGCGCTACGACGCCGTAGCCTGCGTTGCCGCTGCGGGAACACTGGTCGGACTGACCACGTATCTGCGCGCACGTCCGGCACCCCGGCCACGCCGTGCGCTGCTGGACCTGATCATGGTGAGCGGTCCTGGTCTGGTGGCATTTATCGGATGGGCTGGGATCAGCTGGTTGATCACCGGGGTGGCCTTCGGGCAGTTCAGCTCGCAGTACGGCAATGCCGCGATTCTTGAGCAAACCGGCCATAGTTCACCGGGATTGGGCGACGGTCTCACGTTCGCGGCCGTGTGCATCTGCTTGCTGGCGCCGACGTTGGTCCCCCTTGCGCTGTGGGCCGTAGCGCGCCGCCGACGCACGCCCGATTGGCATGTGCTGATTGTGCCGGTGGCGATATACGGCGCCGCACTGATGTTTCAGGCCGTCAGCTATGCCACCGGATCGACGTTCCCGTTCCTGCGGTTCTACATCGTCGCGATCCCCTTGGCGGCCTGTCTTGCGATGCTGGCCGTTCCCGACGGTGCCCTGGCGCCCGCCAAGCGGCCAGGCAAGTACGCACCGATACCCCCCGTGGGACCGCAGCCACAACGGCGGTCATGGGCAGCCTACGTGCCAGTAGCAACGGTGTTCGCGGTGGCAATACCCGTCACAGCGTGGGGGATGGGACAGCCCAAATACGCACCGCAGGAGTACGCGCTCGGCGCGGTGCTGGCACCAGACCCCGACAGCGTCAGCGAACGCAAAGCAATCGAGCATCGCATCGCCGCCAGCTTTTCCACCGAATGCGACATCGCGCATTACTTGGAGCGACTGAACCTTCCAGAGGGTTCGGTAATCACCGACACCGAATACGGATTCGCCGTAATTGCGGCCTCCGACAACCCGAGAACATTTGTGGTGCCGTCCGACCCGGACTTCACCACTGCGCTGAATGAACCGGCTTTGCATGGCATCAAATACATGCTTGCGATACCTCGAGAGGGCCGCGGTACCGCAGACGCGCTCAACTTGCGTTTCCCCACGCTGTACGACACGGGCGCCGATATAGCCACGCTCGAACTCGAAGTACCTAACAACGGTGATAGCCAGCCCGACTGGCGGTTGTACCGAGTCAACGAAATTTCACCGGAGGGCTACTAGTCGTCGTCGCCGTTCTTGGATTCGCGCCATGCCCGCTCGAAGGGCAACCTCCACGCGTTGGGTGCGATCAGCTGATGGATCGAGTTGGGACCCCAGGTGCCCGGTTGGTAGACCTTCGCGGGAGGCGGGTCCTTCAGCAGTGCTTCCGAGCGCTCCCATAGTGACTCGATGCCCTCGGCGGTGGTGAACAGGGTGTGGTCGCCGCGCATCGCGTCGAGGATCAGGCGTTCGTAGGCCTCCAACACATCACCGGCGGTATCGATCTCCTGAGTCGAGAACTGCATCGACAGCTTGTCCAGCTTCATGCCGGGACCGGGCCGCTTGCCGTAGAACGACAATGAGACCTTCGAGTTGTCGGCCAGATCGAAGGTGAGGTGGTCGGGGCCTTGGGCTCCGACGCCCGATCCCGAAGGAAACATCGTCCGCGGCGCCTCCTTGAACGCGATCGAGATGATCCGGATGCCTTCGGCCATTCGCTTTCCGGTGCGGAGATAGATGGGCACGCCCGCCCAGCGCCAGTTGTCGATGCCGACCTTCAGCGCGATGAACGTCTCGGTATCGGAATCCTTTGCCACACCGTCGTTGTCGCGGTAGCCGGCGTACTGGCCGCGCACCACATCCGAACAGCTCACCGGGAGCATCGACCGGAACACCTTGTTCTTCTCTTCACTGATGGCGCGCGGTTCCAACGCCGTCGGCGGTTCCATCACCACGAACGCCATCACCTGGAAGAGATGGGTGACCACCATGTCCTTGTAGGCGCCGGTGCTCTCGTAGAAGTTGGCGCGCTGATCCAGGCCAAGGGTCTCGGGGATATCGATCTGGATGTGGTCGATGAAGTTGCGGTTCCAGATCGGCTCGAACAGGCCGTTCGCGAAGCGGAAAGCCAGGATGTTCTGTGCCGCTTCCTTGCCGAGGAAGTGGTCGATCCGGAAGATCTGCCGTTCGTCAAACGTCTCGTGGACAAAGGTGTTCAGCTCGACAGCGCTGGCCAAATCAGTGCCGAACGGCTTCTCCATCACAACTCGGGAGCGGTCCACCAGGTTGGCGTCCTTCAGCATCGTGATGACCGCGCGGGCCGCCTTCGGTGGCACCGACAGGTAGTGCAGGCGGCGGACGTCGGGGCCGAGCTTGGCCTCGGCGGCCGCAACGGCCTCGGCAAGCGCGTCGGGTCCCGCGTTCTGAGGCACATAGGCGACCGTCTCGGCGAACCGTGTCCACTGTTCCTTGGAAAGCTTGTGGGTGCCGAAGTCGTCGATGGCCTCTTTTGCCAGTTGGAGGAAGTCCTCCGTGGAGATGTCCTCAAGGGATGTCGCGACGATCTCGATGTGGGGTGCCAGGTCCGACTGATCCAGATAGGCCAGGCCGGGGATCAACTTGCGTCTGGCGAGATCGCCCGTTGCGCCGAACAGAACCACGACATGCGGGTCCACCGCATAGTCGTCATGACGGCCGGGACGCGAGCCGGGATGCGGATAGGAGATGGTCTGCGGTTTGCTTGTCGCCACTCTCGGCATGCTCCCATGTCAGCTGTGCGCTTGCATCCTCGCGGCCACCCCGTCGAGGAACTGCCCCAGGCCCGAGTGGAAATCATCCAGGTGATCCGCGTCCGCAGCGTCGAACACGCCGGCGTTCAGGGCCGCCGCGAGTGCCGGGAACCGGTCGGCGTCGACGAACCGCCGGAGCAGCACGGGATAGTCGGGGCCCTGCACCTTTGCCGCCTCGATGTTCAATGCCGCCGCGCCGCGAACGAAGTGCAACACCGCCATCACCGCGGCGAGCTTGTCGCGTTCGGGCAATCCAGTCGCAGAGAGTGCGGCCAAGCCCGCATTGAGCCAGGCCAGCTGGCCGGGGTCCGCGGGCGGGCCGGCCGCGGCGGCCGCCAGGACCCAGGGGTGCCGGTGGTAGATGTCCCACAGGCCCGCGGCCCAATCCCTCAGCGCGCCACGCCAATCCGCGGAATCGGTGGGTGCGGGCGGGGGTCCGGGCGCCGTCGAGAGCATGAAGGTCACCAACTCGTCCTTGTTGGCGACGTGGCGGTACAGCGACATCGTGCCGCAGCCGAGCCGCTCGGCCAGCCGCGCCATCGACAGCGCGCCAAGGCCCTCGGTGTCGGCCAGCTCAACGGCCGCGGTGACGATACGTTCGCGGCTCAGCCCTCGTGAACGGCCGGGGGCACTCGGCTCGTGCCACAAGATCTCCAGCGCGCGGGGCAGTGGATCGCTCATTTGTTGCCAAGCATAAGCGATTGCATACGCGCGTGCGTATGCCGTACGCTTTCTGCGTATGACATACGCAATCCGGCCGCGCGCGAGATGGTTGACCCCGTTTCTGACGGTGATCGTGGCGGCGTTCCTGATGTTCTCGTTGCCGCCGTACCTCACCGGCGGCAGCCGGGTCCCCGCGACGTTCGCGTGGCACTATCCACTGCTGGTCGCCCATGTGATGCTCGGCAGCGTGGCGATGGTTACCGCCGTCGCGCAGATCTGGCCCCGGCTGCGCAGCCGTCACCCGGCGTTGCACCGTCGCACCGGGCGCGTGTATGTGGCCGCGGCGATCCCGGCCGCGGTATTCGCGATGGTGATCGGGGCGGCGACCCCTTTCGGTCCGCTGCTGGCGGTCAGCAACGTTGTGTTGGGCGCGGTGTGGCTGTGGTTCACCATCAACGGGTTCGCGGCGGCGCGGCAGCGGCGCTTCGCCGACCACCGAAGGCACATGGTCCGCAGCGCCACGGTTGCGCTGTCGACGATCGCCAACCGGATCTGGACACCGGTACTCTTCATTACGCTGCAGCCGTTGCAGAACAGCGTGTTTGGCGGAAATGAGGAGCACTATCTCTGGTTGGTGGCCGGGCTGGGCGCGTGGCTGGGGTGGACTATTCCGTTGGGAGGAGTGCAGTGGTGGCTGACTCGCACGCGAGGTGCCCCGCCATCGCCGATTTCTCAGTCTGAGCTCATATCGCCGGGGTAATCTCCACCGCGATCGCCGGGTACGCGGCGATCAGCGAACCGGGACGGGGCGGCCATGGCTACGGAATTCAACGGCAGAATCGAACTCGACATCCGAGATTCGGAACCGGACTGGGGTCCCTACGCCGCGCCAACCGCGCCGGAAGGCGCGCCCAACGTCCTCTATCTCGTGTGGGACGACACCGGCATCGCAACCTGGGACTGCTTCGGTGGCCTGGTGGAGATGCCGACGATGAGCCGTATCGCCGAGCGTGGTGTCCGGCTCTCGCAGTTTCACACCACGGCCCTGTGCTCGCCGACGCGCGCCTCGCTGCTGACCGGGCGCAACGCCACCACCGTCGGCATGGCGACCATCGAGGAGTTCACCGACGGGTTCCCGGGCTGCAACGGACGCATCCCGAACGAGACCGCGCTGCTGTCGGAAGTCCTCGCTGAAAACGGATACAACACCTATTGCGTCGGCAAGTGGCATCTGACTCCGCTGGAGGAGTCCAATCTCGCATCCACCAAACGACATTGGCCGCTGTCGCGCGGATTCGAACGGTTCTACGGCTTCATGGGCGGCGAGACCGACCAGTGGTATCCCGAACTCGTCTACGACAATCACCCCGTCGCACCGCCCGGGCTGCCGGAAGACGGCTACCACCTGTCGAAGGACATCGCCGACAAGACGATCGAATTCATCCGCGACGCCAAGGTGATCGCTCCCGACAAGCCATGGTTCTCCTATGTCTGCCCCGGCGCCGGTCATGCGCCGCATCACGTCTTCAAGGAGTGGGCAGATCGTTACGCGGGCACATTCGACATGGGCTACGAGCGGTACCGCGAGATCGTGTTGGAGAACCAGAAGCGTCTGGGCATCGTCCCAGTCGACACCGAGCTGTCGCCCATCAACCCGTACGCCGATGTCAAGGGGCCCAACGGTGAACCATGGCCCGTGGGGGACACCGTGCGGCCGTGGGACTCGCTCGAGGACGACGACAAGCGGTTGTTCAGCCGAATGGCCGAAGTTTTCGCCGGATTCCTGAGCTACACCGACGCCCAAATCGGCCGCATCCTTGACTATTTGGAGGAGTCCGGTCAACTCGACAACACCATAATCGTGGTCATCTCCGACAACGGCGCCAGCGGTGAGGGCGGACCGAACGGATCGGTCAACGAGGTCAAGTTCTTCAACGGTTACGTCGACACCGTCGAAGAAGGTCTGCGGTTCATGGACAACCTTGGCGGGCCGCAGACCTACAACCACTATCCGATCGGCTGGGCGATGGCCTTCAACACGCCCTACAAGTTGTACAAGCGCTACGCCTCGCACGAGGGTGGCATCGCCGACACCGCGATCGTCTCATGGCCCGCGGGTATTGCTGCCCACGGCGAGGTCCGCGACAACTATGTCAACGTCTGCGATATCACCCCAACGGTGTACGACCTGCTCGGTATCGATCCGCCCGCGATCGTCAAGGGCTACGCCCAAAAGCCCCTCGATGGCGTCAGTTTCAAAGTGGCCCTTGAAGACCCGACAGCCGCCACGGGCAAAAAGACCCAGTTCTACGCGATGCTGGGCACCAGGGGCATCTGGCACGAAGGCTGGTTCGCCAATGCCGTGCACGCCGCGTCGCCTGCCGGCTGGTCGCACTTCGACAAGGACCGCTGGGAGTTGTTCCACATTGAGGCCGACCGAAGCCAGTGCCACGACCTGGCGGCGCAGAATCCCGACAAGCTCGCCGAACTCAAAACGCTGTGGTTCAGCGAGGCGCAGAAGTACAACGGGCTTCCGCTGTCGGATCTGAACATCCTCGAGACGCTGTCACGGTGGCGGCCCTACCTGAGCGGCACTCGCGAGTCGTACTTCTACTATCCCGGCACCGCCGACGTCGGGGTGGGGGCGGCCGCGGAGATCGGAGGCCGGTCGTTCGCCCTGATCGCCGAGGTGACCATCGACAGCGCCGGCGCGGAGGGTGTCCTGTTCAAGCACGGCGGCGCACACGGTGGGCACGTTCTCTTCATGCAGGACGGGCGGCTGCACTACGTCTACAACTTCCTCGGCGAGGAGGAACAGGACCTGTCGTCACCGGAGGCCGTTCCGGTGGGAAAGCACACATTCGGTGTCGCATACACGCGGACCGGGACGGTCGAGGGCAGCCATACGCCGCTGGGTGATGCGGCGCTCTACATCGACGGCACCGAGGTGGCGTCAAGAGCGGGCGTCAGAATCCACCCCGGCACCTTCGGTCTCGCAGGAGCCACCCTGGCTGTCGGCCGCAACACCGGATCGCCGGTGTCGCGGGCATACACGGCGCCGTTCGCGTTCACAGGTGGCACTATCGCTCAGGTGAACGTCGATGTAACTGGTCAGCCGTATGTGGATCTGGAGCGCGAGTTCGCGCGCGCCTTCTCGAAGGACTGAAACCCATGAGAACTCGATCGGCGGCGCTCGCCGCACTGTGCCTGACGACCGTGCTGGTGTCGGGCTGCGGCAAGACCAGTGAGGGCGAACCCGTCGCCGACGACGTGCAGTCGGTCGCCGACTCGACGCCGTCGACGACCGTGACGTCAACGCAGACAACAAGAGCCATCCCGACGCCGGAGGCCGACCTCACCGAACCCGGCGTGCTGCCCACTACGCGCACCTCGGTGGCACCCGGCACGGTGACCTGTGCCCTTCCGGATCCTTCGTCGGAGGTCGTGACGGCAGCGGTTGCGGATCCGGGGGCACCGAAGATCACTGTTGCTCTGCCGGCCGGCTGGTCGACGACGCAAGGCGACGGTGACGTCGGCGCGAAGCTGACCGGGCCGGACGGGATTTCGGCAACGGTCACCATCGCCAAGACGGCTTTGGACCCCGCGGCCGCGTTCAAGCAGTACGCCGACGAGGCGATGGCTGCGTCGGCCATCAGCAGTGTCAGCGTGCTGCCCGCCGACCTCTGCGGGTACAGCGGTCAGAAGCTGCTCGGCTCCTGGGCGGATACCCCTGAGCAGGCGGTGGAGTTCGGCGACCGGGTCGCTCACGTTTGGACGAACTCCGGCGACTACCTGGTCGTCGTGCACGTGCAGGGGCCGCAGGGCAGTGCGGATTTCGACCCGTTCACTTCGCCGATGATGGACGATTTCGCCATCGAAATCCCCTGAGCCATGCTCACTGAGCTCGTCGAGATTCCTGGCGGATCATTTCGCATGGGCTCGACGCAGTTCTATCCGGAAGAGGCGCCCGCGCACACCGCGACCGTCGCCGCTATCGCCGTCGAACGCCATCCGGTGACCAATGCGCAGTTCGCCGAATTTATCGATGCCACCGGTTATCTCACCGTTGCCGAGCAGCCGATGGACCCCGCGCTCTATCCCGGTGTGGCACCGGAGGATCTGGTGCCGGGTGCGTTGGTGTTCCGGCCGACGAGCGGCCCGGTGGACCTTCGGGACTGGCGGCAGTGGTGGACCTGGGAACCGGGGGCCAACTGGCGGCAGCCGTTCGGAGTCGACAGCACGATTGACGACAGACTCGATCATCCGGTGGTGCAGGTCGCCTACCCCGACGCCGCGGCCTACGCGCTATGGGCAGGCCGCCGGCTGCCGACGGAGGCGGAATGGGAGTACGCCGCGCGCGGGGGGGTCACCACTACCTACCCGTGGGGTGAGGATGCGGCACCCGAGGGCCGGCTGATGGCCAACACGTGGCAAGGCCGCTTTCCCTATCTCAACGAAGGTGCGCTCGGCTGGGCGGGCACGTCTCCCGTCGGCACCTTCGAAGCGAACGCGTTCGGTCTGCTCGACATGATCGGCAACGTCTGGGAGTGGACGACCACGGAATTCTCGACGCATCACCGGCTCGACGAGAACAAGGGTTGTTGCACCCCGCCCGCGACGGCGGACCCCGCCGTGAACCAGACCCTCAAGGGCGGATCGCACCTGTGTGCGCCGGAGTACTGCCACCGGTACCGGCCTGCGGCACGCTCGCCACAGTCGCAGGACAGCGCCACGACCCATATCGGGTTCCGCTGCGTGGCTGATCTCTAGCCGGTCAGGTGTTGTCGAAAGCGGACGATGTCGCGAACGAAAGTCCCGCTGGCATCGCGCAGACGGAATCCCTGGGGCTCGGCCGCGGGGGAGTCCACCCGCGACCGCCCGGCTGAAGAAGCCGGAGCCGGGTCCGAGTTCCAGCACTGTTTCCGCCGCCGGTCAGCTCTAGCGCGTCGGCGAGGTCGGCCGGGTCGGCGAACAGCCGTCGGACCGGATTGTCCAGTAGAAAGGCCGCCCCGTGTGGATACGGAAAGCTTCCTACGCGACGGGATTGCCGAACGACGGTGTCGAGCCAGGTGGTCCGACCAGCAGCGATTTGGTTCCTCGCAGGTCGTCACCTAGAATCAACGGGTTGCCTTGGGCAGACCTCGGCCAAGCTCTGATGTGCTCTTCGCGCAAGCGCTCATCGTAAGGACATGGCCCTGCGTGCTCTTCGGCGACAGCAAGACCGCGCACGTCAGGTCTCTGGTGGGCTGTGCCCCCCAGATGTTGAGGCCTGCCGTACGTTCAAATACCAGGTCGAGGAGTTCGAGTGATTCAGCAGGAATCGCGGGTGAAGGTCGCCGACAACACGGGCGCCAAGGAGATCTTGTGCATCCGCGTGCTCGGTGGATCCGGACGGCGCTATGCCGGCATCGGCGACATCATCGTGGCCACCGTCAAGGACGCCATCCCCGGTGGCAACATCAAGCGCGGTGAGGTCGTCAAGGCCGTCATCGTGCGCACGGTCAAGGAGCGCCGTCGCGCCGATGGCAGCTACATCAAGTTCGACGAGAACGCTGCCGTCATCATCAAGGCCGATAACGACCCACGCGGTACGCGCATCTTCGGCCCGGTCGGCCGTGAACTGCGCGAGAAGCGCTTCATGAAGATCGTCTCGCTTGCTCCGGAGGTGTTGTAAATGAAGGTCCACAAGGGCGACACCGTTCTGGTCGTCTCCGGTAAAGACAAGGGTGCCAAGGGCAAGGTGCTGCAGGCCTATCCGACCCGAGACAAGATCCTCGTCGAGGGCGTCAACCGGATCAAGAAGCACACCGCGATCTCGCGCAACGAGCGCGGCGCGCAATCCGGCGGCATCGTCACGCAGGAGGCGCCGATCCACGTGAGCAACGTGATGGTCGTGGACTCCGACGGCAAGCCGACCCGGATCACCTACCGCACGGACGAAGAGAGCGGCAAGAAGGTCCGCATCGCCAAGACCAACGGCAAGGACATCTGAGATGACTACTGCTGAGACTTCAGAGAAGACCATCCCCCGGCTCAAGCAGCGCTACCGCGAGGAGATCCGCGGCGCGTTGCAGTCCGAGTTCAACTACGCCAACGTCATGCAGATCCCCGGCGTGGTCAAGGTTGTCGTCAACATGGGCGTCGGCGACGCCGCCAGGGACGCCAAGCTGATCAACGGTGCGGTCAACGACCTGGCGCTGATCACCGGCCAGAAGCCCGAGATTCGCAAGGCCCGCAAGTCCATCGCACAGTTCAAGCTGCGTGAGGGCATGCCGATCGGGGCGCGCGTGACGCTGCGCGGTGACCGGATGTGGGAGTTCCTCGATCGGCTGACCTCGATCGCGCTGCCGCGTATCCGCGACTTCCGCGGGTTGAGCCCCAAGCAGTTCGACGGCACCGGCAACTACACCTTCGGCCTCAACGAGCAGTCGATGTTCCACGAGATCAACATCGACGACATCGATCGGCCCCGCGGCATGGACATCACCGTCGTCACCTCGGCGACGAACGACGACGAAGGCCGCGCGCTGCTGCGTGCACTTGGCTTCCCGTTCAAGGAGAACTGAACAGATGGCAAAGAAGGCTCTGGTCAACAAGGCCAATAAGAAGCCCAAGTTCAAGGTGCGCGGGTACACCCGTTGCAACAGGTGCGGACGCCCGCACGCGGTTTACCGCAAGTTCGGCCTGTGCCGTATCTGCCTGCGCGAAATGGCGCACGCCGGCGAACTGCCGGGTGTGCAGAAGTCCAGCTGGTGATGAGCGCTTGCGCGAAGAGCGCTAAGCCCTAGTCAGCCCACAACTACTAACCAAAAAGGTTGCGGTAGGCCCCAAAGGGATTTAACCCAGTGGGAACCGCCGCGAGGAAGGTGAACCGGCTGTCATGACCATGACGGATCCGATCGCAGACTTTTTGACACGTCTGCGCAACGCCAATTCGGCGTATCACGATGAGGTGTCCCTGCCGCACAGCAAGATCAAGGCCAATATCGCCGAGATCCTCAAGCGCGAGGGTTACATCACCGACTACCACACCGAGGATGCCCGGGTGGGCCAGTCGCTTGTGGTGCAACTGAAATACGGCCCGAGCCGTGAACGCAGCATCGCGGGACTGCGCCGGGTGAGCAAGCCCGGTCTGCGTGTCTACGCGAAGTCCACCAATCTGCCGCGCGTGCTCGGCGGTCTTGGCGTGGCGATCATCTCCACGTCGTCGGGTCTGAGGACCGACCGCCAGGCCGCCCGAGAGGGCGTTGGCGGCGAAGTCCTCGCGTACGTGTGGTAGCGGGAGAGGCAGCGTAAAGAGATATGTCGCGAATTGGAAAGCAACCGGTCCCGGTTCCCACCGGGGTCGACGTGTCGATCGACGGCCAGAACGTCTCGGTCAAGGGCCCCAAGGGAACTCTTGAACTGGCGGTGGCCGAACCGATCAAGGTGTCGCGCGGCGACGACGGCGCGATCGTCGTGGCCAGGCCGGACGACGAGCGGCGCAACCGTTCGTTGCACGGGTTGTCGCGGACGCTGGTGGCCAACCTCGTCACCGGGGTCACCGACGGCTACACCATCAAGATGGAGATCTTCGGCGTCGGCTACCGCGTGGTGGCCAAGGGCAGCAACCTCGAGTTCGCCCTGGGTTACAGCCATCCGGTGCTGATCAACGCCCCTGAGGGTGTGACGTTCGCGGTGGAGACACCGACGAAGTTCTCGATCTCCGGCATCGACAAGCAGAAGGTCGGCCAGATCGCGGCGAACATCCGCCGCCTGCGCAAGAGCGATCCCTATAAGGGCAAGGGCATTCGCTATGAGGGTGAGCAGATCCGCCGCAAGGTCGGAAAGACAGGTAAGTAGTAATGGCTACCAACACAAAAGACTCCGCGACGTCGGCGCGTAAGCCGGTGGGACAGAGCGTGTCGCAGGCCCGGCGGGTCTCGCGACTGCGTCGGCACGCGCGGCTGCGTAAGAAGGTCGAAGGCACGGCCGAGGTGCCGCGCTTGATGGTCAACAGGTCGGCGCGCCACATCCACGTGCAGCTGATCAACGACCTGGACGGCACCACCGTCGCAGCGGCATCCTCTATCGAGGCGGACGTGCGCGCGGTCGACGGCGACAAGAAGGCCCACAGCGTGCGGGTCGGTCAGCTGATCGCTGAGCGTGCCAAGGCCGCAGGGATCGACGCGGTGGTGTTCGACCGCGGTGGCTACACCTATGGCGGACGCATCGCGGCACTGGCTGACGCGGCACGCGAAGGCGGGCTGAAGTTCTAATGAGTGATTACGGAAGGACTGCATGATGGCCGAGCAGGCAGCAGGAGCAGCCGGGCCTCCGACGTCCGACAACAGAGGTTCTCGCGGTGACCGCGACGGCCGCGGTCGTCGCGACGACCGTGGTGGCCGAGGCGGGCGCGACGGCGGCGAGAAGAGCAACTACATCGAGCGCGTCGTCGCGATCAACCGTGTCTCCAAGGTGGTCAAGGGTGGCCGGCGGTTCAGCTTCACCGCACTGGTCATCGTCGGCGACGGCAAGGGCATGGTCGGTGTCGGCTACGGCAAGGCCAAAGAGGTCCCGGCCGCCATCGCCAAGGGTGTCGAGGAAGCGCGCAAGGGCTTCTTCCGGGTTCCGCTGATCGGCGGCACCATCGTCCACCCGGTGCAGGGCGAGGCCGCAGCGGGCGTGGTGATGCTCCGCCCGGCCAGCCCCGGTACCGGTGTGATCGCCGGTGGTGCGGCGCGCGCCGTGCTGGAATGCGCCGGCGTGCACGACATTTTGGCCAAGTCACTGGGCAGCGACAACGCGATCAACGTGGTGCATGCCACCGTTGCCGCGCTCAAGCTGCTGCAGCGTCCCGAAGAGGTGGCGGCCCGGCGTGGTCTGACCATCGAGGAAGTGGCACCGGCAGGCATGCTGCGGGCGCGGCGTGAAGCCGAGGCGCTCGCCGCGTCGGCCGCCCGTGAAGGATCGGCGTAAAACCATGGCAGACCTGAAGATCACCCAGGTGCGCGGCACTATTGGTGCGCGCTGGAAGCAACGCGAGAGCCTGCGGACACTCGGCCTGCGCAAGATAAGGCAGACCGTGGTTCGTGAGGACAACGCGCAGACCCGTGGACTCATCAAGACCGTCCACCACCTCGTCGAGGTAGAAGAGGTTTAGCAATGACTATCAAATTGCATGACCTGCGCCCGGCGCCGGGGTCGAAGACCGCCAAGACCCGTGTGGGTCGCGGTGAAGGCTCCAAGGGCAAGACCGCCGGTCGCGGCACCAAGGGCACCAAGGCACGCAAGAACGTGCCCGCGACGTTCGAGGGTGGCCAGATGCCCATCCACATGCGGCTGCCGAAGCTCAAGGGCTTCCGCAACCGGTTCCGGACCTCCTACGAGGTCGTCAACGTCGGTGATCTCGACAAGCTGTTCCCCAAGGGCGGCGACGTCGGTATCGACGAGCTGGTGGCATCGGGCGCGGTTCGCAAGAACTCGTTGATCAAGGTGCTCGGCGACGGCAAGCTGACTGTGAAGGTCAACGTCACCGCTCACAAATTCAGCGGCAGCGCACGCGAGAAGATCACCTCCGCGGGCGGATCATGCACCGACGTTGCCGGCCGGTCCGCGACCGACGAGTAGATCGAGTTGTCGACAAGAGCCCCTGCCGTTACGGTGGGGGCTCTTGTGTCCCCGAATGCGGTAACGCATATGGGTGCGGGTGCGATCTACATTGCGCGTGCCGAAACCTCAGGAGCAACATGACCACTGTCCGCCGCGCCATCACCGTTGTGATGGTCGCCGCCGGTCTCGCAATGTTCGGCGGTGCGGCGACCCTGCAGTCGGCCAACGCCCAGACCAATGACGAGAAGTTCGAGGAGGCGGTGAGCTCGCTGGGGATCAATGCGGGCCCCCAAACCGACATCCCGGCCATGGGACGCTCCGTGTGCGACGCGATGACCCAGCAGTTGGCGCAAAACCCCAACCCGGTGCCGGTGGTCCGGGGCATCGTCGGCACGTTGCAGAACAGCAACTTTAGTCGTGAGCAGGCGATCGGCTTCATGCAGGCCTCGGTGCTCGTGTACTGCCCGCAATTCGGCCGGTTCATCGGGCGCTGAAACTCGACTGCACGCTGCGAGGAAGATCGAGTCATTGAGGCGTCCGTAGACTCACAGGATGTTCGCATTTCTGCCCGGTATCCCCGGGATCGACGATCTTCGCGCTCTCGGCAGGCGGGTCGACACCGCCCGACATCGCGGAGTCCCCGACGGGTGTGTGCTGGAGCTTGATCTGCTGGCGGAACCACAGGAGACCGGCGGATTCGACCCGCTAGCGATGATCAACGTCGGTAACAGGCCGATGGTGCTGCGCGACGCCGTCGCGACGATTCACCGCGCCGCCGACGATCCGAGAGTGGCCGGGCTGATCGCACGTGTTCAGCTGCCCGCCGCCACGGCGGGGCCGGTGCAGGAACTGCGCGCGGCGATCTCGGCATTCAGTGATGTCAAGCCTTCGCTGGCGTGGGCCGAAACCTACCCCGGCACGCTGTCGTACTACCTCGCATCGGCGTTCCGCGAGGTCTGGATGCAGCCCTCGGGCACCGTCGGGTTGGTCGGCTTCGCCACCAACGCGATGTTCCTTCGGGATGCGCTCGACAAGGCGGGTATCGAGGCGCAGTTCATCGCGCGCGGCGAATACAAGTCGTTCGCAAACCTTTTCACGCAGGACAGCTATACCGACTCGCACCGTGAGGCTGACAGCAGACTGATCGAGAGCCTGCAGGCCCAGGTGTGGCAGGCGGTCGCCGATTCGCGCCATCTCGAGTTGTCGGCCCTCGACGCGCTCGCTGACAAGGCGCCGTTGCTGCGCGACGATGCCGTCGCCGGTCGATTGGTCGACCGAATCGGATTCCGTGACGAGGCATATGGCCGTATTGGCGAACTCGTTGGCGCACCCGATATTTCACCCGGAACCAGGGACGCAGACTCCGATGATGCGCCGCCCCGGCTGTATCTGTCGCGCTACGGGAAGGCCACCGCTTCGCGGCCGTCGCCACCGATGCCGTCGGTGCCCGGGCGCAAGGGCAAGCCGACCATCGCCGTCGTCACCCTGCACGGCCCGATCGTCAGCGGCCGGGGCGGACCGCAGGTGCTGCCGATCGGCAATTCGAGCGCAGGCGGCGACACCATTGCCGCGGCGCTGCGCGAGGCGGCGGCCGACGATTCCGTCTCAGCTATCGTGCTGCGCGTCGACAGCCCCGGCGGATCGGTCACCGCCTCGGAAACCATTTGGCGCGAGGTGAATCGGGTCCGTGACGGCGGGAAGCCTGTCGTCGCCTCGATGGGTGCCGTCGCGGCTTCTGGGGGCTACTACGTATCAATGTCCGCCGATGCGATCGTGGCCAACGCCGGAACGATCACCGGCTCGATCGGCGTGGTGACCGGAAAGCTGGTCGCCCGTGAGCTCAAGGACCGCCTCGGAGTCGGCTCGGATTCAGTGCGGACCAACGCTAACGCCGACGCGTGGTCTATCAACCAGCCGTTCACCGACGCGCAGCAAGCGCACGTCGAAGCCGAAGCCGACCTGTTCTACACCGATTTCGTCGAGCGGGTCGCCGTTGGCCGCAAGATGACGGTTGAGGCGGTCGATGCGGTCGCCCGCGGGCGGGTGTGGACCGGGGCCGACGCGCTGGAACACGGTCTGGTCGACGAACTCGGCGGATTCCGCACCGCGATCAACAGAGCCAAGGTGCTATCCGGCCTGGAGCCCGACGACGACGTCCGCACGGTCCACTATCCCGGCTCGTCCTTCATGGACATGCTGCGGCCCAAACCATCGTCTGCGCCCGCGGCCGCGTCGTTGCCCGATGCGCTCGCGGTCCTGATAGGCCGGTCGGTCGCCGGGGTGTTCAATCAGATGGACCAATCGGTTACCGGCGTCAGCGCGCTCTGGTTGGGTGACTACCGCTTTTAGTGCGTGGCGATTTGTGTGCGTTTTCGTGTGGTGGGCGCACGCAAACGCACACAAATCCCATGGGGTTCTTGCGACGCAGCCGGCTAAGCCTTGATCGCGGACAGGTAGCTCATATCTGCGAAGAAGCCCATCGCGCCATCCTCGGGGAATTCGAACCCGTTGGCGGCGTACGCGTCCCGCATCGCCTGGGCGGTGACATCCCAACCTCGCGTGGTGAGGTAGTCGATGACGTCATTGCGCTCGTCGCGATAGATCAGATCTGACATTTCGATGTCGTGGCCGTACTCCTTGAGCCGATCGGCGATCTCCTGCGACCTCTCGTCGGAGAATGCGCTGATGTCGGGGATGTGCTCGGTGGCGACACGGCTACCGGGTGCGCTGAGCGCATCGATGCGGTCGAACAGCAGATCCTGTGCCTCGGGCGGCAGGTAGATCAGCAGTCCCTCGGCGATCCACGCCGTCGGCTGAGCGGGGTCGAAGCCGTTGTCCCGCAGCGCTTTCGGCCAGTCCTCGCGGAGATCGATCGCGACCGGCCGACGATCTGCTGCCGGCTCGGCGCCCAATTGTGCCAGCGTCTCGCCCTTGAAGGCGATGACCTCGGGCTGGTCCAGCTCGTAGATGGTGGTGCCCGCGGGCCAGGCCAACCGATAGGCCCTCGCGTCCAGGCCCGCGGCAAGTATCACGGCCTGACGCACGCCTGCGGCGGCCGCATCGGTGAACAGCGTGTCGAAATGGCGGGTGCGGACTGCCATTCCCTCCGCCGCGCGGCGCATGTTGAACCGAGGGTCGACATCATCGAGGTCGATCTCACCGTCGAGCGCCCGGGTGAAGAAGTCGAGGCCGACGGCGCGCACCAGCGGCTCGGCGTAGGGGTCATAGATGAGTCCCTCACGGTTGCTCAGCACCCGCTGTGCGGCGACCATCGTCGCGGTCGACCCGACGCTGGACGCCAGATCCCATGAGTCGTTGTCAGAGCGTGCCATGTCTGCTACTTCAGGATTGCCGAGAGGTAGCCGGAGGTAACGGCCATGCCGACGGTGAGCGGACCGTCGGGAAGCTGAAAACCGTTGGTGGCAAACGCCTCCTTGGTTGTCTGCACAGTGACCGTCCATCCGAGCGACGACAGATAGTCGCCTGCGGAATTGCGCTCACCGCCGTAGAACAGATCGGCAAGGTCGATCTCGGAGCCGAACCGACGGGAGCGCTCGGTGAGCACCCGCGCGAAGTCCTCCGGGAGCGAGGCCATGTCCATGTGCTCGGTGGCCACCCGGCTTCCGGGCGCCGACAACGCGGTGATGTTGTCGAACAAGCGATCCTGGGCCTCGGGCGGTAGATAAACCAGCAATCCCTCGGCTATCCATGCGGTGGGTGCGGAGGGATCGAATCCGGCGTCGCGTAGGGCCGTCGGCCAGTCATCGCGCAGGTCTATGCCGACAGTGCGCAGTGTCGCGCGTGGTGTCGCGCCGATCCCGTCGAGCGTCGCGCTCTTGAACGCGATCACTTCAGGCTGGTCGACCTCGAATACCACCGTGTCCGCCGGCCACGGCAGACGATAGGCGCGCGTGTCGAGTCCGGACGCGAGGATGACAGCCTGATGCACGCCTGCAGCCGCTGCCGTCGTGAAGAAGGTATCGAAAAACCTTGTCCGGACTGCGATCTGCTCGTTCATCGTGCGGCGGTTCAGCAGCGGATCGTCGTCGATCGCAATCTCGCCGTCGACCATCTTGACGAAGTGTTCCAGCCCGACGGCGCGGACGAGTGGGTCGGCAAAAGGATCATCGAGGAGGGCGTCAGGGCCCGTGGAGGCCATCGCGCGCGAGGCCGCGACTGCAGTGGCGGTGGCTCCGACGCTGGACGCCAGGTCCCATGAGTCGTTGTCTGTGCGGGGCATGCGTCCTACTTTCGGGTTGCGATGACAGCAAGCGAATCGCGCAGGGGCACCAGCGATTCGTTATCGGGAAACACGCGACCGTAACCGGCGAACACATCTGGGCGGGGGCGGGCGGACACCTGCCAGCCGTGGTCGGTGAGGTATTCGACGACGCCGTTGCGCTCGCCGTCGTAGAACAACTTCGTGATGTCCAGGTCGACGTGGGCTTGGGTCAGCTCGGGGCCCCACTGCTCCTTCATATCCCGCACGCGCGCGCCGATGCTGGCGGCGGCGTCCGGGTGGTATTCGGTCGCCAGTCGGCTGCCCGGTGCGCTGAGTTCTGTGATGTCGTCGAACAGCTGATCCTGTGCCTCGGGCGGCAGATAGACGAGCAGTCCTTCCGCGCTCCACGCGGTGGGCTGGTTGACGTCGAAGCCGCTGGCGCGCAACGCGTTCGGCCAATCCTCGCGCAGGTCGATGCCGACCGTGCGGTGCTCTGCGGCCGCAGATGCGCCGATGGACGCCATGGTCGCGGATTTGAACTCGATGACCTGCGGCTGGTCGATCTCGTACACGACGGTGCCGTCACGCCACTCCAACCGATAGGCGCGCGAATCCAGCCCTGACGCCAAGATCACCGCCTGCCGTATCCCGGCGGCCCCTGAATCCGTGAAGAAGTCGTCGAAGAACCGGGTCCGCACCGCGATCGAGGTGGCGAGGAACGCCGGGCCGCCGGGATCACCATCGTCGGGCAGCTCCACCTGTCCGTCGGCGAGCCTGGTGAAGAAGTCCAGCCCGACGGCGCGCACCAGCGGCGCGGCATACGGGTCGTCGAACAGCGGGTCCGGCTCACGGCTGGCCACCGCGCGCGCCGCGGCCACCATCGTGGCGGTGGTGCCCACGCTGGACGCCAGATCCCAGCTGTCGCCGTCCGTTCGGTGATCCGTCCGGCTCATGACTTGAGTATGCCGCTGACATATTGCAGGTCACCGAAGCGGGCGATGTCCTCATCGGATTCAGTGATGTCAGGCAGGCCGTTCTCACTCAGCAGCTGTTTGACGCTCTGGCATGAGATCTGCCAGCCGCGATCGGCCAGATATGTGGAGGCCTCGTTGCGATCACCCAGGTAGATCAGGTCGGCGAAGTCGAGTTCGAAGCCGTGGCTGCGCCACTGCTGGGCGGCCTGGGCCATCCGCTCCATTGCTTTCTCGTGGTCCGCGGGGTCGATGCTTGGTGTGCTTTCCACCGCGGCGCGACTGCCGATGGCGCTGAGTTCGGTGATGGTGTCGAGCAACTTGTCCTGGGCCTCCGGCGGCAGGTAGCCGAGAAGACCTTCGGCGCTCCACGCGGTGGGCTGGCTCGGATCAAACCCAGCGGCGATCAGTGCCGACGGCCAGTCGAAGCGAAGATCCACCGCGACGGTCCTGCGGTCTGAGGTCGGCTCGGCGCCGAGATCCGCGAGCGTCCTGGTCTTGAACTCGATGACCTCGGGCTGATCGATCTCGTAGACCGTCGTCCCTGCAGGCCACGCCAGCCGGTAGGCCCGGGAGTCGAGACCGGAGGCGAGGATGACCGCCTGCCGGATGCCTCCGGTGACGGCCTCTGCGAAGAACTCGTCGAAGAACTTGGTCCGCACCGCCATGTTGTCGGTCATCCGCGCCATCCCGGCGGCTGCGTTGTCGACGTCGAGATCCTCGGCGCGCAGTTCCCCGCTGGCGAGCTTGGTGAAGAAGTCCACGCCGACCGCCCGCACCAGCGGTTCGGCAAAGGGATCGTTGATCAACGGGTCGTCGGCCGTGGTCGCGATCGCACGCGCCGCGGCGACCATCGTGGCCGTCGCACCAACGCTCGATGCGAGATCCCAGGTGTCGTTGTCAGTCCTTGTCATCAATAGCCCCTAAATCGAGTCATTTACTTAGTGGATATAACGAGATGGGGCCCACGGTATGTTCCCGAGCTGAGAAGGCACTGTGAGTGTCGATCCGGGCAGCGTGATGCGGGGCATCCGAGCTGCAACTGTTAGTCTCGTAGACTGTTTGACGCGTGACTTCGCAGGCTGCGCGCCTGACGGGGATGCACACCCGACTTAACCAGAACCCGCTGGTCAGACCAGCCACATTTGCATGCCGCTAGTCACAGGTCGGCTGCGCAGGAGGAAGAGTGCTTTCGGCTTTCATCTCGTCACTGCGGACGGTCGACCTCAGGCGGAAAATCCTCCTCACACTGGGAATCGTCATTCTCTACCGGGTGGGCGCCTCGATTCCGTCGCCCGGCGTCAACTACCCGAACGTGCAGCAGTGCATCGCAGAGGTCAGCGGCGGCGAGTCCGGCCAGGTCTACTCATTGATCAACCTGTTCTCCGGCGGCGCGCTGCTGCAACTCTCGGTGTTCGCGGTCGGCATCATGCCCTACATCACCGCCAGCATCATCGTCCAGCTGTTGACCGTGGTCATTCCACGATTCGAGCAGCTGCGTAAAGAGGGTCAGGCCGGCCAGACCAAGATGACGCAGTACACGCGTTATCTTGCGATTGCGTTGGCGCTGCTGCAATCCACGAGCATCATCGCGCTGGCCGCCAACGGTGGGCTGCTGCAGGGCTGCACGTTGGAGATCATCCAGGGCCAGGACGAGGGCCTGAACATCTTCACCCTCGTCGTCATGGTGCTGGTGATGACCGCAGGCGCGGCGCTGGTGATGTGGATGGGCGAGCTGGTCACCGAGCGCGGCATCGGCAACGGCATGTCGCTGATCATCTTCGCCAGCATCGCCTCGGCCATGCCGGGTGAGGGCAAGGCCATCCTGGACAGCCGCGGTGGCCTGGTGTTCACCATGGTCTGTGTGGGGGCGCTGGCGATCATCGTCGGTGTGGTGTTCGTCGAGCAGGGCCAACGACGCATACCGGTCCAGTACGCCAAGCGCATGGTGGGCAGGCGGATGTACGGCGGCACATCGACGTACCTGCCACTGAAGGTCAACCAGGCAGGCGTCATCCCGGTCATCTTCGCGTCGTCGCTCATCTACATCCCGCACCTGATCACCCAGCTCGTCACCAGCGGCGATCCGAACGCGGCCAACAGCGGATTCTCCCGGTTCATCGCGGAGTATCTGACAAACCCGTCGGACCCGGCCTATATCGCGGTCTACTTCGGACTGATCGTCTTCTTCACGTACTTCTATGTGTCGATCACGTTCAACCCCGAAGAACGTGCCGACGAAATGAAGAAGTTCGGTGGGTTCATCCCCGGCATCCGCCCGGGCGCGCCCACCGCCGACTATCTGCGATATGTGCTCAACCGGATCACCCTGCCGGGCTCCATCTATCTCGGCGTGATCGCCGTGCTACCGAACTTGTTCCTCACGGTCGGAACCAGCGGGCCCGCACAGAACCTGCCATTCGGCGGTGTCGGAGTTTTGATCATGGTTGGTGTCGGCTTGGATACCGTGAAGCAAATCGAGAGCCAGCTGATGCAAAGAAACTACGAAGGGTTCCTCAAGTGAGAGTCGTGCTGCTCGGACCGCCCGGGACGGGCAAAGGAACCCAGGCGCAGAAGCTCTCCGAGAAGCTCGGCATCCCGCAGATCTCGACCGGAGACCTGTTCCGCAAGAACATCAACGAAGGCACCGAACTGGGGGTCGAGGCCAAGCGTTACCTCGATGCCGGCGACCTGGTGCCAAGCACCCTCACCAATGCGCTGGTCGAGGACCGGATCGAAGACGAGGACGCGGCTGGCGGGTTCATCCTCGACGGCTATCCTCGCTCGGTTGAGCAGGCCAAGGCGCTCGACGAGATGCTGAAGAACCACAACACCAAGCTCGACGCCGTCCTGGAGTTCGCCGTCTCGGAGGACGAGCTGTTCAAGCGGCTCAAGGCCCGTGGCCGGGCCGACGACACCGAAGACGTGATCCGTAACCGTATGCAGGTGTACCGCGACGAGACTGAGCCGTTGCTCGAGTACTACTCGCACAACAATCTGCAGACCGTCGATGCGGTCGGCGCCCTGGACGAGGTCTTCGCCCGGGCGTTGCGGGCGCTCGGGCGCTAGCCGAACGGATTGATGATGGGTCTGCCAGGGCTACGGAGCCGCCGGGTCGTCCCGCAGCGGACCCCCGCTGAACTTGATGCCATGGCCGCCGCGGGCGCACTCGTTGCCTCCGCGTTGCTGGCCGTCCGCAACGCCGCCGCCCCGGGCGTATCGACGCTCGAGCTGGACGAGATCGCCGAATCGGTGATCCGCGACGGTGGCGGTATTCCGTCGTTCCTCGGCTACCACGGCTTCCCGGCCAGCATCTGCTCGTCGGTCAATGACCGTGTGGTGCATGGCATTCCCACGGCATCCGAAACCCTGGCATCGGGTGATCTGGTGTCCATCGACTGCGGGGCCATTCTCGATGGCTGGCACGGCGACTCGGCCGTCACCTTCGGTATCGGTGCGCTGATCGGAGTCGACGAAGCGCTGTCCGCGGCGACCAGGGAGGCCATGGAGGCCGGCATCGCTGCGATGGTTCCCGGCAACCGGCTCACCGACGTGTCACACGCCATCGAGGTCGGGACGCACGCCGCCGAGGCCAAGTACGACCGCAAGTTCGGAATCGTCGCCGGCTACGGCGGTCACGGCATCGGCAGGCAAATGCACATGGACCCGTTCCTGCCCAATGAGGGGGCGCCCGGCCGCGGTCCTCACCTGGCGCCGGGATCCGTTTTGGCCATCGAACCGATGCTCACCCTGGGCACCACGAAGACGGTTGTTCTCGAAGACGAATGGACCGTCGTCACCGCCGACGGCTCCCGTGCCGCACATTGGGAGCACACCGTGGCAGTCACCGATGACGGACCGCGGATTCTGACGCTGCTCTAGATCCCGCCGAACGTGGGTTGCCCGCACGTGCTAGTCGCGTTTCGCGTGCATCAAGTCCACACTGGGCAACGTATGGCAACCCGCCAACAATGAACCGGATGCCCCGCAACCTCGTATTACCAACGGAGGTTGAAATTTGGACGACCCGGAGACTAGGGCACGACTGGACGGCCAGGTCATGCGGGTGCTCTATGAAGAGCACGCCGCAGCTCTTTGGCGCTACGCCGTGCGGCTCACCGGGGATACGGCTCGGGCGGAGGATGTCGTGCAGGAGACGCTACTGCGTGCGTGGCGCCACCCCGAGGTGACCGCTGACAAAGAGAGATCCGCGCGGGCGTGGCTGTTCACCGTCGCGCGTAACCTCGTTATCGACGAGAGACGAAGCGCGAGGTTCCGCAGCGAATCGGGCACGCCCGACATGGAGAAGGCGGCCGACCACGCGGGGCCCGACGAGGTGGAGACGGCGTTGGACCGCATGTTGCTCATTGAGGCCATGGCCCAGCTGTCCGAGGACCACCGGGCGGTCATCAGCCGCGCGTATTACCAAGGCGCCAGCACCGCGCAGATCGCCGCCGAACTGGACATCGCCGAGGGCACCGTGAAGTCGCGGCTGCACTACGGGATGCGGGCCCTGCGACTCAAGCTGCAGGAGATGGGGGTGAGGAGATGACACTGTTCGGGCTACCCAGAGGGGGTGACGACGTGGACGACGATCGCTATGCGACGTGGGACGCCGCCTACGTCCTTGGCTCCCTATCCGCAGACGACCGCCGAGAATACGAAGCGCACCTGCAGACGTGCTCGCGGTGTCGCGCCGCCGTGGCGGAATTGGGTGAAATCCCGCCCTTGCTCGCCAAACTCGACTCCGCCGACGTTGCGTCTCTCGACGGGGACTCTGCTGAGCCGCAGTTGCGACCGCAGGTGCTGGATTCGCTGCTGCACCGCGTCGACGCGCGTCGCAGGCGCTCCCGGTGGGTGACCACTGCCGCGCTCGCCGTGGCGGCGGCCGTGCTGGCGATCGGTCTGGTGATCGCGATCCGCCCGGACAGTCTCGGGATGCAGACCGGCACAGGACAGGTCGCCGCGATGGAGATGACGAAGGTGTCTGAGACACCGATCAACGCGACCATCAGCATGACCGGTTACGGGTGGGGTACCCGCATCGATATGGCGTGCACGTACGGAGACTGGGGCCGACGCGACGCGCCGCCGCAGAACCTGGGCATGGTCATCGTCGGCCGCGACGGCAGTCAGAGTCAGGTCGCGACGTGGCTCGGACTGTCCGGTGCGACGGCGCTGCCCAGCGCAAACACCCCCCTCCCGATGGAGGAAATCGCTGCTGTGCAACTGGTTTCGTCTGACTCGGGTCAGGTACTGCTGGAAAAGCAACTGTGATTCGAGCCACGGGGTGAACCAAATCCACTAGCCACTCGTGTCCTCTGTATAAGCCGCTCGACGAGCATAGGGGACAGGTGACATATGGCCAGGCATCGAGTTGTCGACCACATTGTCGAGTATCTCGCTGGGATCGGCGCCGGCTACATTTTCGGCGTCGACGGCGCCAATATCGAAGACCTCTACGATGCGGCGTTCTATCGCACGGACATCACGGCAGTGCTTGCCAAGCACGAATTCTCCGCTGCGACAATGGCCGACGGATACAGCCGCAGTGGGGCCGGGCTCGGCGTCGTGGCCGCGACATCGGGTGGCGGATGCCTCAACACAGTGCCGGGCCTCGGAGAGGCCTTCGCGAGCCGGATTCCGGTGCTGGCGCTGATCGGGCAGGCACCTACCTCCCTGGACGGGCGGGGTGCGTTTCAGGACACCAGCGGTCGCAACGGCGCACTCGACGCCGCGGCGCTGTTCTCGGCGGTGTCGGTCTACTGCAAGCGGGTGACGACACCCGAAGGCATCATCACGGCGCTGCCGGAGGCGGTTGCCGCCGCCCGCTCCGGAGGACCGGCAGTGCTGTTGCTGCCCAAGGATATTCAGCAGGCGGCACTTCGCGCGGTAAACGGCAGCGACGTCTTCGTCGATCAGCGGGACGTGCACATCGGCGATCCGCATCCGATCGCGCGGGCGCTTCGGCGGGTCGACGGGTCGGTCACGATCATCGCAGGCGAACAGGTGGCTCGTGATGACGCTCGCGCAGAACTCGAGCAGTTGCGTTCGCTGTTGCGGGCGCGGGTGGCGTGCGTGCCCGACGCCAAAGATGTCGCGGGCACGCCCGGGATGGGATCGTCGTCCGCGCTGGGAGTGACTGGCG
This sequence comes from Mycolicibacterium tusciae JS617, assembly GCF_000243415.2. The sequence goes on along the minus strand of NZ_KI912270.1, from coordinate 2,891,115 downwards.
TGATGGGCCATCCGAGCGTCGCCAATGCCATTGCCGAGAGCGCGTTGTGCCTCGTGGTCGGTACCCGGCTGTCGGTGACGGCCCGGGCGGGTCTGGACGACGCTCTGGCGTCGACGCGCGTGTACTCGATCGGCGCCGAGACGCCGCACCTGCCGTGCACCCACGTACACACCGATGACTTGCGCGGATCGCTGTCGATGCTCACCGCCGCACTGTCAGGCCGAGGCCGCCCGGCCCGCGTCCGCGTGCCAGATACGGTACGGCGTACGGAGTTGCGCACGCCGGACCACAGTGGGCCGGGGATTCGGTACCGCGATGCGATGACGGTGCTCGATCGGATACTGCCCGATGGATCCGACGTCGTCGTCGATGCCGGCAACATCGGCGCCTCGGCGATACATCACCTGCCGGTCCGCCGCGATGGCCGGTTCATCGTCGCGCTGGGCATGGGAGGGATGGGCTACAGCTTCGGCGCAGGGATCGGCGTGGCGTTCGGCCGCGGTGCAGACTCAAGGGGGCGCACCGTTGTCATCGCCGGTGACGGCTCATTCTTCATGCACGGCATGGAGATTCACACGGCACTGCAATACCGGCTGCCGGTCACCTTTCTGCTGTTCGACAACCATGCCCACGCGATGTGTGTGACGCGTGAGCAACAGTTCTACGGCGACGTCTACAGCTACAACCGGTTCGGACCGAGCCGGTTGGGTGCCGGACTGGCGGCGATGTTCCCGGAGCTGCGATCGGTGGACGTTCACGATCTCGACGCGTTGCCGGCCGCGCTCGAGGCCGCACTCGCCCTCGACGGCCCATCGGTAATAAGTCTCGAGTGCTCCGCGGATGAAGTGCCCCCATTCGCAGCCTTCCTCGGCAACGGCGCCGGTGCTGCCACCAAACCGTCCATCACCAAAAAGGAGCACTCATATGTCACTGCCCGCACTTGAGGACATCGCAGTCGATCGGGGTACCACCGATCCGATCGACGGTGTGATCCGCGTCGAGACCTCGCCAAGGGAGAAGGCGACACCGATCATCATGGAGATGATGCGTTCGGTCTATCCGCACGATGAGGTGTTCGGAACGTACTGCACCGTAAATGATTATGTGGACTGCCCGCCAGATGAGCTCTACGAATGGTTGGCCGACACTCGCTGCCTGGAGGAGTGGACCTACAGCCTGCGCGGCTTCGAGCCGACGGAGGAACCGGGCCTGTGGGTGGCCTATGACAAACTCGGCGGGGAGACCGGCAGCCCGATCTACACCCGCACTGTCGCCAATCCCGAATCGCGGACGATCGACTATCACTGCGCCTGGGATCAGGGCAAGCACCTCTGGATGATCTATCTGATGCGAATCATCGATGCGCAGTTGGTATTCGACAAGCCGGGCTCGGTGGTGCTGTGGACAAACTGCCACCATCCGTTCTACGACAAGAACCCGTACCCGGAGACCGCGCCGCCCAAGCGGCCGGTGTGGGTGGGGGATTTCTGGGACATGTTCGGCCCGGGTCACCTACTGGAGTTGAAGAACCTCAAGGCGATCGCCGAATATCGCCATAGCAACGGCCTTGCCGTCAAGCCGGATTGGATGAAGTGAGGAACTCATGAGCGTCAGCCTTCTCGATGTGTCGACGTATCTGCCGGGAGAACCGATCAGCGCCGACTACTACGCGCAGTTCGCCGAGTCTGACGACCTGCGGGACAATGTGATGTTCCGGGCGCCCAAGTTCCGTCATCATGTGGCCGAGGACGAAACCGCCATCGACATGGTGGAGCGCGCCGCGGCCGGGCTGATCGAACGCCACGGTCACGACATGGTCGCCGGTGCCGATATCCTCATCACCCACACCCAGATGCCGGACATGCCGTTTTACGGTGGTGGTGGTGGAATGGCGCATCGCCTTGGCATGAAACCGAATTGGGTCCTCGACCTGCACAACGGCGGATGCGCGGCATTCGTACTCGGGCTTAAGGTCGCACGCAATCTGATCGAGTCGGGTGAAGGCCGAACCGCGCTGGTCGCGATAGCCCAGAACGCGGCGGGCCAGGCGTTCGACCAGCCGACGGTTCGGACCAAGGCCCAGGCGTCGGTACCCGGCGATGGCGCCGCGGTCGGGCTGGTGACCCTGTCGGACGAGTCGCCGATCCTTGACATCGAATGCCGCACGTATGGGGAGTTCGCGGGCGACATGACACTCGCGGTCGATCCGCCTCGTAAATGGTGGCAGCCCGGGCCAGGGGAGGCCAGCATCGGCTTCACCGAAAGCAAGATCACCAAGGTGCTGGCCCGCGGTAACCGCCAGGTGCCCGAAGTCTCCTACGCCGTCTGCGACCGAATCGGTGTGAAGCCCAAGGATCTTGACCTCCTGGTCACCAATCAGCCGAATCGCGCGTTCCTGCGGAACTGGCGTGAGGCGCTCGAACTTCCGAAGGAACGGCACCGCGATACGTTCGAGGACTGTGGGAATCTGTTCGCCGCGGGAATTCCGGTCAACCTGGACCGCGCCATCACCGAAGGCCAGCTGAAGAGGGGCGACCTCGTGCTGATGTCGGCTTTCGCCCATGCCGGGGACTTCGCGGGAGCCGCCGCCGTCAGGTGGGGCGGTCGAGGCTGATGTCCACACCGAATCGGCATGTGACGGATGCTGTCGTCGGAGCTTTACCCGGCGCGGTGAACCCGATGGCGCTGTCGCTCAACGAGAATCCCTTTCCACCACTGTCGACGGTTCGGTCTGCGCTTGTCTGCGCGATCGACTCGGGTAATCGGTATCCGGAGTTCCTGCCCGAGCGGCTCCGCACCCTGATTGCCGGCCATGTCGGTGTGTGCGACGAGCAGGTCATCATCGGGGTCGGCGCCACAGGTGTCATCATGCAGGTGCTGAACGCGCTCACCAATCCGGGTGACCGGATGGTGATGGCGTCGCCGACATTCGACGGCTTTCCGATCTTCGCCAAGATGGCGCGGCTGGAGTCGGTGACCGTCGGCCTCGACGCGCACGGCCATCACGATCTCGATGCCATGGCCGACGCGGCCGCGAACGCCCGCGTCGTGGTGCTGTGCCGACCGCATAATCCGACGGGAACCATTGACTCGCCGGCAGATATCGAGCGGTTTCTTCGCCGAGTCCCGGCTGGAACCGTCGTGGTGCTCGACGAGGCCTATGTGGAGTTCGTCTCGCCGCACCATCGAATCGATGGTCCGGCGCTCGTCGCGCGGCACCCGAACGTGGTGGTAGTGCGAACCTTCTCGAAGGCGTACGGGCTGGCCGGGCTTCGCGTCGGCTACGGTTTCTGCGCCCCCGGGCTGGCTCGCAAACTGTGGACCATGCAGCAACCGTTCGGTATCGCCATCACCGGACTGGTGGCGGTCGCCGCGTCGTACGATGCGGAAAGCGAGCTGCAACAACGTATCCGGATCATCACTGTCGAGCGTCGCTATCTGTGGATGCGGCTGAGAGCCATGGGTGTTTACAGCACTGACACGCACGCCAACTTCGTCTACCTGCCGCCGTGGGGTCGGAAGTGGCGGGAGGTGTTCGCCGAGACCGGATTGAATGTCCGCGGCTACGCCGACGGTGGCGTGCGCATCACCGTCGGTAGCCGCCAGTCCACCCGGGCAGTGTTGACCGCCGTGGGGGCCGCGCTCCACTGACGCAGACGGGTCATCCCCGCAACCGGAACCTGCCGGGTGCGGTATGAAGAGGCGTGCCCTCCCAACCTCCGTGGCCGCGCAAGCGCGATCCCATCGCGTTGGCGCGCACCAACTGGGAGCGCTCCGGCTGGGGCGACGTTGCCGACGGCATGGTCGCGGTCACGTCGGTGATGCGGGCGCACCAGATTCTGCTGGCCCGGGTCGAGAATGCGCTGCGGCCGTACGACCTCAGCTTTTCCCGATACGAATTGTTGCGGCTGCTGGCGTTCAGCCGCGGCGGCGCGCTGCCGATCACCAAGGCGTCCGACCGGCTGCAGGTACACGTCACCAGCGTCACGCATGCCATCCGGCGGCTGGAGGCCGACGGCCTGGTCGAACGCATCCCCCATCCGACCGACGGACGCACCACCCTGGTGCAGATCACTGATCTCGGCCGGTCGACGGTGGAAGACGCCACAGTCACACTCAACACCGAGGTGTTCGCCGATATCGGCATGTCTGACAGCCAGTCACGCTCGCTCGCGGAGTCCATCGAGACACTGCGCCGCAACTCCGGCGACTTCTAGCTGCGGGGCAGCGGGATCGTCGCCGTCACCGCAGTGCCCGAACCCGGGCGCGAGCGGATGTTGAGTCTGCCGCCGACGATCTCGGCTCGTTCGGCCATCGACAGCAGGCCGTAACCGCCCATCTCGTCGCTGCCCAGCGGATGCTCGAATGTGTCGAAACCGACTCCGTCGTCGATGATTTCGAGCCGGGCGATCTCCCCGGTGTCCCCGGCGTCCACAGTGAAGGTGAGCCGAGCGGACGTGGCCTTCGCGTGCTTGACGACGTTCTGCAGGCATTCCTGAGCGATCCGGTACAAGGCGATCTCGATGTGGTCGGGCACACGAGTTTCCACCAGGTCGACGTCGATACCGATCTGGGGGATGGAACGCGCGAGGCTGGCCAGCCCACCGGCAAGGCCGAGGTCGTCGAGCACAGGAGGTCGCAACCCACCGATCGCGGCGCGGGCCTCCTGCAACGTCAGGTCGACCAATTCGCGGGCCTTCTCCAACTGTTCGGCGGCAGCCCCCGGGTCGTCGGGCACCGAGCGACTCGCCGCGTCGAGCCGGTACGACAGGGTGACCAGCCGCTGCGAGATGCCGTCGTGAATGTCACCGGCCAGCCGCCGCCGTTCGAGCTCCTGCGCCTCGATCACCTGCTCGACGAAGTTCTCGTGTGCCCGTTCACGCGCCACCAGCTGTCGGTGTAATCGAGCCTGATGTAGGGCGCCGGCGATCAGCCTGCCGATCACCAGAAGCAGTTCGACGTCACGCGAGGTGAACTCGCGCCGGTCGACGGTGTGGACATTCAGCACGCCGACCAGCCCGCCAGGGTCGGTCTCCATCGGAACCGAGACCATCGACGTGAAGTCCTTGCCGCGCAGGGACTCGAACGGCATGTAGCGCGGATCGGTCTCCTTGTCCTGGGTGATCACGACGGGCTCGCGGTGGCTGGCGACCCAGCCGGATATGCCCTGACCCAACGGCAGCCGGATCTTGCCCACTTCGGCGTCGAAGGGCGGTGTCGCGCCGGCGAGCGTCAATGACCGGTCGCTGTCATCGAGGACGTGCACGAAGCACACATCGCTGGCGGTGGCCGCGGTGATCATCCGCGCCGCCGCGGCGGCCAGCGGCTCGACTCCGGGACCCTTGGATGCGGCCTGGATCAGTTCGCGCAGCAATGCGAGTTCGCGATCGGTGTCGACGAGGTCCTGAACGTTGGAGCCGGCGATGGGCGGACGCGCTTCCTGGCTCACTGGTAAATGCCCTCGCGAAGGGCTGTTGCCACTGCGCCGGTGCGGTCATTGACCCCGAGCTTGCGGTAGATGGAGCTCAGATGGGTCTTGACCGTCTCGTCGCCGATCACCAGCTTGGAGGCGATGGCGCGGTTGGACAGACCGTTCACGACGTACGACAGAATCTCGCTCTCCCGCTGTGTCAACCCCTGCCGCGCACCGGGCCAGAATTCGTCACGCTGCATCCGTGCGGCGGTGTCCGCCGCCCTGGCCGCCATGCTCGGATCGATCGCGGTCTCGCCGCGGTGGACGAATTCGAGCTGACGAACGAGCTCGTCGCTGCTGATGCTCTTCAGGAGGTACCCGGACGCGCCGACGCGCAGGGCCTGAAACAGGTACTGCTCGTCGTCGTAGACCGACAGCATCACGACCTTGCGCTTGGGATCCCGCTCGCGCAGCTCCATGCAGAGGTCCAGCCCGCTGGAGCCGTGCATGCGCACATCTGACAGCACGATGTCGGGATTGAGTTCGTCGACCACGCTGAGCGCCCGCTCAGCGCCGATGGCCTGTCCGACAACTTCGACACGCTCCTGAAAGGCCGCGAGCATCGCCTTGAGACCCTCGATGACCATCTCGTGGTCATCGACGAGCACAAGACGCACCGGAGGGCTTTCGGACATGTTCACCACCTTAGAGCTGGCATTTTCTGGGGCAGGGGAAGTTGGCATCGCCGATCCCCCAAATGGGGGAGGTAAGAATGCTGTGACGTGGGCCACCCTAGCTGCATGCCTACAACGCATGAGACGACTTGGCGCGCGGGCCGCTTCTGGTGGGATTCCGCGTCGCCTGCTGGCTCCGGCTGCCCGCTACGCGCCGTGATCTTCGACCTCGATGCCCTTACTGACATCGAATGCGACGGCCACCGGGAAGCGTACAACGCGGCTTTCGCCGCGCATGGTCTCGACTTCCAATGGTCGGTGACGCGTTACCGCCAGCTGCTGGCACTCACCGATGAACGGCAGCGGGTCGCGGCTGAACTGCGCAAGCGCGGTGTGGCGACCGAGTCCGATGTGCTGACCAAGCTGCTCGCCGACGAGGTCTACACGACCAAGACGATGTTGTTCGACGAGCTGATCCTCGACCGCGATCTCGCCCCGCGCCCCGGTCTTGTCGACTTCGTCGCAGACACCTTCGCGGCGGGTGTGCAGGTCGCCGTCGTGACTAGCGGGCAGCGGAGCTGGGCGGAGCCCCTGGTGCGGCAGCTGGTCGGCGAGGGAATCGTCGAGATGGTGGCGACCACCGAGGACGTCAAGAAGACGATGCCGAATCCCGAAGCTCACCGCCTCGCCCTGTGTGAACTGGGGATCACCGCTGAGAACGCTCTCGCGGTCAGCGGCTCGGCCTCCGGGCTGCGCGCGGCAAACGGCGCCGGGCTGGCGACCATCGTCATCACCGGAGAAGGTGTGCCCGAAATCCCGGCCGCGGTCGCCGTGCGGCCGGACTTCGGCGGCGATGCGCCGCTGCGGGTCGGAGATTGCCAACGTCTGCACGGTCGTTGGTGGTCGAAGCGCAAGCCCTCCGCCGCTTAGCCCAATCGCAGTTCTCGCCGCGTCTGCGCAGATAAAATTCCTGCGCACGGCGGTGTGTCGTTGGCTGAGCTCGCCGTTTAGGCGGTGAACTAGGTCATGGCTCAGAGAACCAGGGTCACGCCCGAGCTTGTCTGCGGTGACGTCGATGAGGGCTACGGAAAAGTTGCCGACGCGTTTCGGCTCAATCTGACGCGCGGCGCGGAGGTCGGAGCCGCGGTCGCCGTCTACCGCGACGGACGCAAAGTCGTGGACCTTTGGGGTGGATTTCGCAACGGGACCACTCGAGCCCCGTGGACGAACGACACCCTGGTCAATACGTTCTCGACGACCAAGGGCGTTGCCGCACTGACAGTGGCCCGGGCGGTATCTCTCGGGCTGTTGGACTATGACGCGAGGGTGGCCGATTACTGGCCCGAGTTCGCGGCGGGCGGTAAGGAGGCGGTGACGGTTCGGCAACTGCTGGCCCACCAGGCCGGGCTGCCGGTGATCAAACCGCTGCTCACCCTCGCCGATATCGCTGCGCCCGAGAGACTGTCGGAGAGATTGGCGGCGCAGGTCCCCGCCTGGCCGCCGGGCACCCGACATGGATATCACGGCGTCACTCTCGGGTGGTACGCGTCCGAACTCATTCGGCATGTCGATCCCGATGGGCGCACTCTGGGCCGGTATTTCGCCGACGAGATCGCCCGGCCGTTAGGCCTGGACTTTCACATTGGCCTGCCGGACTCCGTCGACCGCGATCGCGTGGCGCATCTACACGTTCCTTCTCAGATCGCGACGCTGATGCATCTGCATGTGCTGCCACCGAAGTTGGCGGCCGCCTGGTTCATTCCAATGACGCTGACGGCGCAAGCGGGCGTCGCATTCGAAGGGGCAAGCGGCCTGTCGACGTTCAACCGGGAAGAAGTCCGTGTCGTCGAGATACCCGCCGCCAACGGAACGGGCACCGCGGAATCGGTGGCGAGACTCTACGGCGATGCCGCTGTCGGCGGCTCCGGTATTGGCTTGACCGCGGAGGTCTTCGACGCGTTGACGGCGCCCCCGGTGTATCCGACGAAGGGACTGCGCGACAAGGTGTTGCACGTAGACACGTTGTTCTCCCTCGGCTTCGGCAGGCCCATCCCGAATAGTACGAAGTATGTGATCGGATCCTCCGACAAGGCATTCGGGGCACCCGGCGCGGGCGGTTCGGTCGGCTTCGCCGATCCGGATACCGGTATCGGGTTCGGCTACGTGATGAACAAGCTAGGGTTCCATTTCATCAGCGACCCGCGAGCACTTCGACTGCGGCAAGCGCTGTTTCGCGATGTTCTCGGCGCCAGACCCCAGAGGTGAACGAAAGGGCTTTCATGGGCGGTGACGTCGACGAGGGTTATGGAAAAGTGGCGGACGCGTTTCGTCGCAATCTCAACAGCGGCAGGGAGATCGGTGCCGCTTTCGCGGTATACCGCGACGGCCGCAAGGTGGTTGATCTGTGGGGCGGCCACCGCAATGGCAGGACCCAGGCGCCCTGGGAGCAGGACACGATCGTCAACGTCTTCTCGACCACGAAAGGTGTTGCCTCACTTACCGTAGCGGTTGCCGCATCGCGCGGGCTCATCGACTACGACGCCAAGGTCGCCGACTACTGGCCCGAGTTCGCGCAGGGTGGCAAGGGCGCCATCACCGTCCGGCAGTTGCTCGGCCACCAGGCCGGCCTCGTCGCGATCAAGCCGCCGCTGACGCTCGCCGACATAGCTGATCCAGAAAAGTTGTCGGCGAAGATCGCGGCGCAGGTTCCGGCCTGGCCGCCGGGTACCCGATACGGCTACCACGCCGTGACGCTCGGCTGGTATCAGTCGGCGCTCATCCACCGCGTCGACCCGCAGAAACGCACGCTGGGCCGGTTCTTCGCCGACGAGGTCGCGGGCCCACTGGGTCTGGACTTCCACATCGGTTTACCGGAGTCGGTCGATCGCAACCGGGTGGCGCTGCTCGACCCCGTCACCCGGACCGACATGCTGTTGCATTTGCACACGATGCCCCCGAAGTTCGTAGCGGGCCTGTTCAACCCGCGCAGTCTGACCGCGCGAGCGTTCCTCATCGCCGCAGGAATCAAGGAGGCCGCCGACTTCAACCGCGACGAGGTGCGGATACCGGAAATCCCATCAGTCAACGGGACTGCGACCGCCTCCTCGATCGCCAAGCTCTACGGAAGCGCGGCCACGGGCGATCCAAAGCTGGGTTTGAGCCAACCCGTTCGCGATGCCCTGGAGGGCCCCGCGGTGACGCCGTCCGGTGGGTCGCGCGACAGGATCATGTATCTCGACGCGTCCTTCTCGCTTGGGTTCGGCAAGCCGACATCCAAATTCGTGTTCGGTTCCACCGGTAAGGCTTTCGGATGGCCTGGCCTCGGTGGCTCTTTCGGATTCGCTGATCCGGATACCGGCGTCGGGTACGGCTACGCGATGAACAAGCTCGGCTACCACGCGTTCAGCGACCCCAGGGAACTCGCCCTGCGCCAAGCCTTGTTCCGAGACGTACTCGGGGCAAGAACGCAGATCTAGTCCCTGTGGATAGCGCCTTCGCGTGTCGGTGCAGGCTGGCATAATCGAATATGTTCGACTCCGAGTTCGTCGCGGCGGATGACGCGACGGTGGTCGCCGCGATCGAGGACGGCACACGGGCCGGAGGCCGCCGCGGCGGCGCGCCGCCTGTCCGCGATCGCTGAGCTGGCCCGCCGGCGGGTCGACGACAATGACGATCGGGCGAATTGGGCATTCGATGGGTGGGATTCGGCTGCCGCCGAAGTAGCGGCCGCGACGACAGTCGGGCATCGGCGAGCGTCAGGCCAGATGCGGATCGCGGCTGCGCTGCGCGACCGGCTTCCCCGCGTCGCTGCGCTGTACATGCAGGGGCTGGTGAGCTCGCGGGTGGTCTCCACCATCACCCGGCGCACCCAGTTGGTAGAAGACCCGCAGGCGATCGCGCTGATCGACGGCGCACTGGCGGAGAGCGCGAGAACCCGGGGGTCAGCTGTCGGAGCAGAAACTGGATCAGAAGATCGATGCCTGGATTGAGAGATTCGATCCTGCGGCAGTGCGGCGGACCGAAGCATCCAAGCGCTCGCGGGACTTCTCGATCGGCGACCTCGACGATCCGGCCGAGACCACGTCGGTGTGGGGTCGGCTGTTGGCCACCGACGCCGCGGTGCTCAAGCGTCGCGTGGCGGCGATGGTGGCAAGCGTTTGCGATGAGGATCCTCGCTCCATGGGAGAACGCCGTTCAGACGCAGTTGGCGCGATTGTCGCGGGCCATGACCGTCTGGCGTGCAAGTGCGGTTCTGAAAGGTGCGCCGCAGAAAGCGCGCCCGGTTCTTCGAACATCGTGATTCATGTTCTGGCAATCAATCCGCGGTGGAGGCGGCTTCGCGCGAGCAGGCACCTACCCCTGGACAGGCGCCCGCGGCGCTGATCGTCGGAGAGGGCACGGTGCCGACGCCGCTGCTGTCGGAGTTGATTCGCGGCGGTGCCAAAGTCCGTCCGGTCGCCACGCCCAGCGACGACGCGGAGCCGCGCTATCAGCCGTCCGCGGGGTTGGCCGAGTTCGTGCGGATGCGAGATCTGTTCTGCCGGGCTCCTGGCTGTGACGTACCGGCCGATCGTTGCGACATCGATCACACCATCCCGTATCCGCACGGGCCGACTCATGCGTCGAACCTCAAGTGCTTGTGCCGAAAGAACCATCTGATGAAGACATTTGACGGATGGCAGGACGTTCAACTGCCCGACGGTACAGTCATCTGGACCTCACCGAGCGGCAGGAAGTACACAACCAAACCCGGCAGTCGGTTGTTTTTCGAGAAGTGGGACACGACCACCGCCGACCTTCCGCCTCCGCCGATTATGGTCCCAACCGACGCCGACCGCGGTCTCATGATGCCGAGACGGCGACGCACGCGCGCCGCCGAGTTCGCCTCACGGATCAGGTCCGAACGCACTCGCTATGAAGCACCCGCCCCGTTTTAACCCTTGCGGAGCAGCTCGATGACCGCGCTGAAGTCCTTGTCGGAGTTGGACTCGTTGAACTTCGCGTAGATTTCGGCGGCGTGGGTGCCCAGCGGTGCCGTCGACCCCGTCGATTTGACCGCATCCATCGCCAGCCCGATGTCCTTGTGCATCAACGCGGTCGCGAAGCCTGGCTTGAAATCATTGTTGGCCGGCGACGTCGGAACCGGGCCGGGAACCGGGCAGTTCGTGTGGATCGCCCAGCAGTTGCCGGTCGCACCGGTGATCACGTCGAACAACGACTGCGCGGAAAGGCCGAGCTTCTCGGCCAGCACGAACGCCTCACCTGCGGCGATCTGCTGGACGGCGAGCACCATGTTGTTGCACAGTTTGGCTGCCTGGCCCGTCCCCGAGCCGCCACAGTGAATGACCTTGCCCGCCATCGGATCCAGCACCGGACGGGCACGCTCGACCGCATCGTCCTCACCGCCGACCATGAAGGCCAGCGTGCCAGCCGTCGCGCCCTTCACCCCACCCGACACCGGCGCGTCGAGCTGCGCGTGCCCGTGTTCGGCGGCCTCGGCGTGAATTCCGCGCGCGTCGTCAACCGAGATGGTGGAGGTGTCGATGAACAGCGTCCCTCTCGGCGCCGCGGGCAGTGCATCGGCGTACACCGCCTTCACGATGTTGCCGTTGGGTAGCGAGGTGATGACGACGTCCGCTCCTGCCGCCGCCGCAGCGACGCTGTCGAAGACCTGCGCACCGTTGGCGGCCGCGGCATCCCTCAGTGCGGCAACCGGATCGAAGCCATGCACGGTGTGGCCGGCGGCGACCAGATTGGCCGACATCGGGCCACCCATATGGCCCAACCCGAGGAACGCAACTACGGTCATTGCTCGACTCCCACTCGTCCCCTGCCCTGCGGGCGTGGGCCCACCGGTCCTCGCTCGTACCTCGCTGCGATCCTCACTCGCGCTCGTCTTCGCGTGCTCATGTGTCTCCTTAAGCCGACGCGCGGGCCCGGGCCGCTTCGGCCCGACCTATGACCACACGCATGATTTCGTTGGTGCCCTCGAGGATTCGATGCACCCGCAGATCGCGCACGATCTTCTCGAGTCCGTATTCGCGCAGGTACCCGTAGCCGCCGTGTAGTTGCAGCGCCTGATCGGCTACGTCGAAGCAGGCGTCGGTGACAAAGCGTTTGGCCATCGCGCACAGTTCGACCTTCTCCGGATGGTTCTCGTCGAGCGCGGATGCCGCGCGCCACAACAAGGTTCGTGAAGCCTGCAACGTCGTCGCCATATCCGCGAGGGCGAACCTTATGGTCGGTTCGTCGAGGAGCGAGCCGCCGAATGCCTGTCTGTCCGCCAGATAGCTGCGCGCCTTGTCGTGGGCCGCCTGGGCGCCGCCGAGCGAGCACGCGGCGATATTGATGCGGCCACCGTTGAGTCCGTTCATCGCGATGCCGAACCCAGTGCCCTCACCGTCGACGCCGCCGAGCATCGCATCGGCGGGAACCCGCGCACCTTCCAAGATCACCTGCGCGGTGGGTTGGGCATTCCATCCCATCTTGTCCTCGTATGCACCGAAACTCAGTCCTGGCGTGTCCTTCTCGACGAGAAAGGCAGAGATGCCTCGTGGGCCGTCGCCGCCCGTGCGGGCCATGACGACGTACACGTCGGATGATCCGGCCCCGGAGATGAACTGCTTGACGCCGTCGAGCACATAGTCTCCACCGCTTGACCCGGTGCGGACCGCCTTGGTGCGCAACGCCCCCGCATCCGATCCGGCGCCCGGCTCGGTCAGGCAATAACTGGCGATCGCCTCCATCGAGGCCAGCCGCGGCAACCACGACTTGCGCTGCTCGTCAGTCCCGTACGTGTCGACCATCCACGCACACATGTTGTGAATCGACAAGAATGAGGCGATGGTCGGGTCGGCCGTCGCCAACTGCTCGAAGATCCGCACGGCGTCCAGCCGGCGCAGCTCGCTACCGCCGACATCCTCCCGGCAGTAGATCGCCGCCATCCCGAGTTTGGCGGCCTCGCGCAACACGTCGGTGGGGAAGTGGTGGCTGTCGTCCCACTCCAACGCGTATGGCGCGAGCCGCTTCTCGGCGAACGCGGCCGCCGTCTCGGCGATCACGCGTTCGTGCTCGTCGAGCCCGAAGTAGTCCATCACAGCGCTTTCTGTAGGCCTGCGGCCTACTTCATGGTCGGGATGACGAACTCGGCACCGTGGCTGCCCGCGGGCCAACGCTGCGTCACCGTCTTGGTCTTCGTGTAGAAGATGATCGACGAGGGTCCGTGCTGATTCAGATCGCCGAAGCCAGAGCGCTTCCAGCCGCCGAAGCTGTGGTAGGCCACGGGGACCGGGATCGGCACGTTCACGCCGACCATCCCGACCTGCACCCGGGATACGAAGTCGCGCGCAGTGTCGCCGTCGCGGGTGAAGATCGCCACGCCGTTGCCGTATTCGTGCTCGGATGGCAGCGCGAGTGCCTCTTCGTAATCGTTGGCGCGCACGATGCACAGCACCGGGCCGAAGATCTCGTCGGTGTATATCGACATGTCGGGGGTGACGTGGTCGAACAGTGTCGGGCCGATGAAGTAACCCTTCGACAGGTCGGCTTCGTCGAAGGTCAGTTCGTCGCTGGCGCGTTCACGGCCGTCGACGACGGCCTCGGCGCCTGCGTCCACGCCCTGCTGGATGTAGTCCTTGACCCGGGCCAGCGCGGCCTCGGTGACCAGCGGGCCGTAGTCGGCCTTCGGGTCGAGGCTGTGGCCGACGCGCAATTCGTTGACGCGCTCGACCAGCCTGGCGCGTAGCCGGTCTGCGGTCTGCTCGCCGACGGGCACCGCGACACTGATCGCCATGCAACGCTCGCCCGCGCTGCCGTAACCCGCGCCGATCAGCGCGTCGACAGCGTTGTCCATATCGGCGTCGGGCATCACGATCATGTGGTTCTTGGCGCCGCCGAAGCACTGCGCACGCTTCCCGTTGGCGGCCGCATTGGAGTAGATGTACTGCGCGATATCGGAGCTGCCGACGAAGCCGACGGCCTTGATTTCGGGGTGCTCGAGGATCGCGTCGACGGCTTCCTTGTCGCCGTGCACCACCTGGAACACGCCCGGCGGCAGGCCGGCCTCGAGGAACAATTCGGCCAACCGGACAGGCACCGACGGGTCACGCTCGCTGGGCTTGAGGATGAACGCGTTGCCGCACGCGAGCGCGGGACCGGCCTTCCACAGCGGGATCATCGCGGGGAAGTTGAACGGGGTGATGCCGGCGACCACGCCGAGCGGCTGACGCAGCGAGTAGACGTCGATGCCGGTGCCCGCGCCCTCGGTGTACTCACCCTTGATCAGATGCGGGATGCCGATCGCGAACTCGATCACCTCGATGCCGCGCTGGATGTCGCCTTTGGAGTCGGGGACGGTCTTGCCGTGTTCGAGGGAGAGGAGTTCGGCCAACTCGTCGACGTTCTGGTTGACCAGCTCGATGAACTTCATCATCACGCGGGCGCGACGCTGAGGGTTCCACGCCGCCCACCCCTTTTGCGCCTCGGCGGCTCCGGCGACGGCGGCGTCGACATCGGCCCGCGAAGCCATCGGCACCTTGGCCTGCACCTCGCCGGTGCTGGGATTCATGACATCGGCCGTCCGAGTGGATTGCCCGGCCACGCGCTTGCCGTCGATGAAATGCGAAATCTGTGTGGTCATGTTCGTTCCTCGCTACTAGATACTTGGATATCCTAGTAATGGCCCGATCGCCTGCGCAAGGGCGGGTGGAGAAGGCTGCGCTAGCGTCGCCGCAACTCGTCGGCGAACGCCCGGGTCTCGTCCCACGTCGGCAGCAGGCCAGCGGCCTCGGCCTCGGCGAGCGTCGGCGCGGCGCGGTCCCGATCGGACAGAATCGGCCCACCGTCGACCTTCGGCCAGGCGATGTCCAGTGCGGGATCAAGCGCGTTGACCGTGTGTTCCCGTTCGGGGCTGTACGGCGCCGAGCACAGGTACATCACCGTCGAATCGTCTTCCAGCGCAAAGAAAGCGTGGCCGAGGCCCTCGGAGACGTAAATGGACCGCCGGTCGGTGTCGTCGAGGACAACCGAATCCCACTGTCCGAAGGTCGGCGACCCGACCCTGATGTCGACGACCACGTCGAGCACCTTGCCGCGCAGGCATCCGACGTACTTGGCCTGGCTCGGCGGCAGCTGGGCGAAATGCACACCGCGCAGTGTCCCGGCGGCCGATACCGAGCAGTTGGCCTGGCGCAGATCGAACCGATGCCCGGCGAGCGCGGTGAACTCCGAATCGGTGAACCATTCGAAGAAAGCGCCCCGTGAGTCGCCGTGTAGGCGGGGGGTGATCTCCCATGCGCCGGGCACCGAAAGCTCGCGGAATGTCACTGGTTGCGCCCTGCGTAACCGGCTTCGACGCCGTCCTTCAGTGGGGCCCACCATGATTCGTTGGCGCGGTACCACTCGATGGTGTCGCGAAGCCCATCCTCGAAATCGGTGTGTGTCGGACTCCAGCCCAACTCGTCGCGCAGCGGCGACGCGTCGATCGCGTATCGCAGATCGTGGCCGACGCGGTCGGTGACGTGCTCGAAGTCGTCGGGATCGTGATCCATCAGCCGCAGGATCGTGCGCATCACCGTGAGATTGTCGCGTTCCCCGTTTGCGCCGATCAGATACGTCCGACCGATCTGCCCGTAGGAAAGGATGCGCCACACCGCGCTGTTGTGGTCGTCGACGTGGATCCAGTCGCGCACGTTGGCACCGGCTCCGTAGAGCTTCGGCCGCCGCCCGGTCAGCACGTTGGTGATCTGGCGCGGAATGAACTTCTCCACGTGCTGGTACGGCCCGTAGTTGTTCGAGCAGTTCGAGATCGTCGCGCGCACCCCGTAGGAACGCACCCAGGCGCGGACCAGCATGTCGGCCGCGGCCTTGGTCGACGAGTATGGGCTCGACGGGTTGTAGGGCGTCGACTCGGTGAAGCGCTGTGCACTGCCGAGTTCGAGGTCCCCGTAGACCTCGTCGGTCGAGATGTGGTGCAGCCGGACCTCGTGCGCGCGGACCGCCTCCAGGATCGTGAACGTACCGATGACGTTGGCGCGCAGGAATGGCTCCGGCCCGGACAGCGAGTTGTCCACGTGGGTCTCTGCGGCGAAGTGCACGACGGCGTCGGCCTCGGCGACCAGCCTGCCGACCAACTCGGAGTCGGTGATGTCGCCCTCCACCAGTCGGATCTCATCTTCGACTCCCGCCAGTGACTCGCGGCTACCCGCGTAGGTCAGCGCATCGAGAACCGTCACCGCGTGTTTACGCGCAGCAACATGGACGAAGTTCGCGCCGATGAATCCCGCACCGCCGGTAACCAGCAACCGCATGGTCAAACCCTAACCAGCGCTCACATGGCAGCAGTCATCCGGGCTCCCATATGGGGAGCTGGGACCGGAGCTGAAATCAGCGTTGAATCGACAGTGACGTCCAGGCCGGTGAGCGGCCGAGATGGGCGAGTATCCGGTCCATGCTGCGCGCATCGTCGTCGACCGCGACGGCACGACGGAACGGGCTGCCCTCCTCGGTACGGAATTCGCCGTCGGGTACGGCGAATGCGATCGGCAGCACGGCCTCGATGACGTCGTGCGGCGGCTCGAATGCGGCGCCGATGCTGCGCGCGACGTCCCAGCCGTGCACCACGTAGTCGACGAAGTGAAAACCGATGGCCATCGCTCCGGGAAATGTTGCGTCGGGACCGAATTCGGGGAGCGCGAAAGTCGCGTCGAGCACACCGTCGGCCTCGAACGCATCGAGCACGTCGTCCGCGGCCGCCGAATAGGTGCCGGCGGGGTCGGAGGCGACCGCATCGGCGACGGTCGCGACGTCCCACACATCGAGGTCGGTCCCGCCGCGGGCCGCTGCCGCGAAGCCGCGGTGCTGGACGGTCATGTGCGCGAGCAGTGCTGCCAGATCCCACCCGGCACAGGGCGTCGGCCGGGCGAGATCGTCGCGTGTGACGGCATTGACCACGTCAACAGACGCCAGTACCGCGGTGCGATGGAGGGGGAGGGTAGCCGTATTCGTATTCACGTGTAGATCGTAAGCGAATGCCTACGAATCGGTCAACAATCGCGTCAGCCCTTGAGCCCGAGCGGGCCCGCCAGTTCTTCCAACGTCGGAAGCAGGTTGTCCCAGCCGCCGAGCACCTGGATCGCGACGTGATCGGCTCCGGCTTCGAGGTGCTCGTTGAGCTGCTTGGCGATGTCATCGGGGGTGCCATGGGCGACGACCGCGTCGATCAGGCGATCACTGCCGGGCTTGGCGATGTCGTCGTCGGTGAACCCCAGCCGCTTCCAGTTGTTCAGGTAGTTGGAGAGGTTGAGATAGAAATCGACGGTGTCGCGGCCGATTTTCCGTGACGCTTCCGCGTCGCGCGCCAGCACCACTTTGTGTTCGGGAGCGAGAAACACCGTCGGCCCCAGAATGTTTCGCGCCTCTCCGGTGTGCTGCGGGGTGGTGAGGTAGGGGTGCGCGCCTGCGCTGCGCTGCGCTGCGAGCTTGAGCACCTTCGGCCCGAGTGCCGCGATGACTCGTCGGCTCGTCGGCACCTTCTTGCTATCGAGCACGTCGAGGTATTCGACGAGCACGTCATAGGGCTTGCGGTACTCATCGGTGTGTTCCGGGTGACCGATACCGATGCCGAGCAGGAACCGGCCGGGGTACTTGTCCTCGATGCGGTGATATGCCTCGCCGACCTGCTCGGCCGGGGCCGTCCACACGTTGATGATGCCGGTGGCCACCTGAAGTGACTCGGTGGCGTCCAGCAGCGGTTCGACGTATTCGAGATCGCCCGCCGGTGAGCCGCCGATCCAGAGCGCGCCGTAGCCCAGCCGCTCGATCTCAGTGGCCTGCTCGGGCTTGGGCGTGCCGAACGTCCACACCCCGAAACGGCCGAGATCGGGTTTGAGCTCAGTCATGTGTTCCCCTTCACTGGAGTCCTAGCGGGCCCGCCAGCTCGGTGAGCGCGGGCACGAGCTTGTCTGTACCCGTCAGCACCTGAACCGGAACATGATCGGCGCCGGCGCTGAGATGCTCGGTGAGTCGTGCCGCGATGGCGTCGGGGGTTCCGTACGCCACGACCGAGTCGACGAGGCGGTCGCTGCCCGGCTTGGCGACATCGTCGTCGGTGAAGCCAAGGCGCTTCCAGTTGTTCAGGTAGTTCGCCAGATTCAGGTAGATCTCGAGCGCCTTGCGGCCGACGGCGCGCGCCGCCTCTGCATCCGTGGTCAGCACCACCTTGTGCTCGGGGGCGATGAACGCGTCGGGACCGACGAGCTCGCGTGCCTGTGCGGTGTGCTCGGGCGTGGTCAGGTAGGGATGCGCGCCCGCGCTGCGGCGGGCCGACAGCTTGAGCACCTGCGGTCCCAGCGCGGCCACCACCCGGCGCTCCTTCGGAACGCCGTACTCGTCGAGCTTGTCGAGGTAGTCGGCCAGGGCGTCGTAGGGCTTCTTGTACTCCTGGTGTGCCTCGGGATGGCCGACGCCGATGCCGAGCAGAAAGCGCCCGGGGTAGGCCTTCTCGATGCGATGGAAGGATTCCGAGACAGGGCCGGCCGCAGCGGTCCAGATGTTGACGATGCCGGTCGCGAGTTTCAGCGACTCGGTGGCGCCGAGGATGGGGTCGACCCAGTCGAGCTCGGCGGGCGGTGAGCCACCGGCCCAGATCGCGCCGTACCCGAGGCCCTCGATGTCCTTGAGCTGCTGCGGGGAGAGCTGCTGCCACCCCGAATAGTGGCCGAATACGCCGAACTTGCCGAGATGAGGCTTGGTCATGGTTGATCCAACCCTTCGGTGGTGATTGCCTATTCCGTTCGGCGCGCGGTGAGTAGAACTATTCGGTACCCGCGGCCGAAAGCTCGCCGGGAGTTGGCGTGATCGGAGCGGGCGCCACCAGTGGCAGGCACACGATGAACCGGGTGTCGCCCGGTTCGGACTGCACCGCCATGTTTCCGCCATGCTTCTCGACGACGATGCGCCAGGCCAGGTCCAGCCCGAGGCCGGTGCCCTCGCCGAACGGCTTGGTGGTGAAGAAGGGGGTGAAGATGCGGCCGATGATGTCCTCGGGGATTCCGGGGCCGTCGTCGCAGATTTCGACGCGAACCATCTCGTCGTTCTCACGTGTCGTCCGGATGGTCAGGGTGCCGTGCCCGTCCATCGCCTGAATGGCGTTTTCGATGATGTTGGTCCACACCTGATTGAGATCCCCTGGATAGCACTGCAATTGGGGCAGCGACTTGTCCATTTCCTTGACCAGGGTGACGGGCTTGCCCTTGCCCGCCATACCGATCTTGTCGCCGAACATCATCAGCGTGCTCCGTAGTAATTCGTGGACGTCGGCGCTGCCGTAGGAGCCCCTGTCCATCTGCGAGTACTGCTTCGCGCCGGCGAGCAGTGCTGAGACGCGCTTGGAGGCTTCGGCAATCTCGTTCATTCGCAGCTCGTTGTCGATCGTGTACTTCAGCCACCCGATCGCGCCCTGCAACGACGCGGTCTTGTCGACATCGTCGACCAACGCCGAAACCCGCTCGAGCCAGTCGGTGTCCAGGCCCGCATCCACGAACGTCGGCGCGTAGTCCCAGGCGCCGGCGATGCCGTGGTCTTCCAACCAGTCGCCGATCTGATCTTCGCGATCGGAGGCCTCGAGTGCGGTCAGTTCGTGATCGCGGGTCTTGGCGACCTGCTCGGCGACCTCGTCCTGAATGTTCACCAGGACGCGCAGGGCCTCCGGGGTGAACTTGGCCTCGGCCAGCATCGCGAGCTTGTGCCGCATGTGGCCGACGCCCTCGCGCAGGTCGGCCACCGCACGAGCCGTGGCCGCAGCCGGGTTGTTGAGCTGATGGGTCAGGCCGGCGGTGATGGTTCCGAGGGCGAGCAGCTTCTCGCGCTGACCGATGATCTGGGTCTGTCGACGTCCGCCGACGAGGTGGCCCTCGAGCAGATGGACGGCCATGGGGAATTGGGTCCGCATGAAGTCGGCGAACTTGTTGGAGTCCAACACGAAGCAGCGCGCAGGCTTGGTGAGCCGTACCGAGGCCTGGTAGGCCTGCTCCTCACCGGGGATGTAGGCCGACCACGCGCCGAAGTACACACCGCGCTGAGACGTGCGGTTGGTCTGGATGTCGACGCCGCCGGAGCGCTTCGACATGATCAGCTCGCCGTCGATCATCACGTAGAAGCAGGTCGCCGGTTCGCCTTCCTGAACGACGGAGCCCGCAGGGAACGTTTCGATGTGGCCGGCGGCGCACAGAATGTCGAGCTGGTCGTCGGACAGGTCCTCGAACAGGAACAGGGTCCGCAGCTCGTCGCGCACGCACTCCTCTTCTTTTTGCGTGCTCATCGGCGCCTTCCTTCCTTTGGCCCGCCGGCGGTGCCGATCGAGCTTCCGCCGGCGGTGCCGGCAATCAAGCTTCCGCCAAATACCTGTGCACCAACATCACGGCCATCGACCCTTCGCCGACAGCGGCCGCAACCCGCTTCGCGGACTCCGAACGCACGTCTCCTGCAACAAACACACCCGGCACGCTTGTTTCCAGATGGTGCGGCGGACGATCCAGCGTCCAGCCGACCTTGTCGCGCAAATCGGGTCCGGATAGGACAAAGCCGTGATCGTCGCGGGCTATTCCCGCTTCTTCGAGCCAGTCGGTGCGGGGCGTCGCGCCGATGAAGCAGCACATCCGGTCGCACGTGACGGTCTCGGTCTCTTCCGTGCGCCTGTCGAACAGCACCAGCCCCGACAGATGGTCGTCTTGGGCGACGGTGTTGATGACTTCGGTGCAGGTTCGCACCGTGATGTTCGGGGTCTTGAGAATCCGGTCGACGAGGTACTGCGACATGCCTGCCTCCAGCGACGCACCGCGGATCAGCATGGTCACAGATTTGGCCGTCTGCGACATATACATCGCGGCCTGGCCCGCCGAGTTGGCGCCACCGACGATGAAGACGTCTTCACCGGCGCACTCGCTGTTGTCCGAAACCGATGCGCCGTAGAACACCCCGCGGCCGATGTAGTTGCAGTTCGGATCGTCGGGATCGTCCCAGCACCCGGTGATCTGGAGGTGGCGGTAGTCGACCCCGGTCGCCAGGATCACGGCGCGCGCGCCGATGGTGTTGTCGTCGTTGAGGTGGATCGAGTGCGCCGCACCCACCCCGTTGATCTCGAGCCGGCCCGCCTCCTGGGTCGTGATGACCTCCGCGCCGAAACGTTCGGCTTGGCGGCGTGCCGACGTGGTGAGCTCGGCACCCGAGACGCCGGTGGGAAAGCCAAGGTAGTTCTCGATCTTGGAACTGCGGCCCGCCTGCCCGCCGGTGGTGGCCTTCTCGATGAGGACGGTCCTGAGGCCCTCCGAAGCGCCGTACACCGCCGCGGCCAGGCCCGCGGGGCCGCCGCCGATGACCGCGAGGTCGTACATGTCCAGCTGCGGGCTGGTCGACAGACCGAGCAGCGTGGCCAATTCGACGTCCGTCGGCTCGACGAGGGTTTCGCCCTTCTCGGTGATGACGACGGGCAGCCGGCTGTCGTCGAGCCCCGCGGCTTCGAGCAGCTGCCGGCCCTTGGGTTCCTCGGCGTTGACGGCACGGAACGAGTACTCGTTGCGGGCCAGGAACTGCCGGACCTCCCATGAGCGCTCGCTGTAGGGGTGTCCGATGACCTTGGTGTAGGGCATCGCTCGGTCGCCGACCGAGCGCCACTCCTCGAGCAGGCCGTCGATCACCGGATAGAGCTTCTCCTCCGGCGGATCCCACGGCTTGAGCAGGTAATGGTCTAGGTCGACGACGTTGATGGCGTCGATCGCCGCGTGGGTGTCCGCGTATGCCGTCAACAGCACGCGGCGCGCCAGCGGGAAGAAGTCCATCGCCTTCTCGAGAAACTCGATGCCGCTCATCTGCGGCATCCGGTAGTCGGCGACGAAGACCGCGACGGCGTCACCGCGCAGCTTGAGTTCCTTGAGTGTCTCGATGGCGTCGGCACCGGACTCGGCACGGACGATGCGGTATCTCTCGCCGTAGTGGCGTCGGAGATCGCGGGCGACGGCACGCGACACGGCCGGGTCGTCGTCGACGGAGAGAATGACGGGTTTTCGGGCCTGCGGGGAAGGGGCGGTCATCGGTAATAAGTATGCGCCCGTAGTCCAGCGGATATCGCGGTCAGGGCTAGGGTTCGCCATGAGCGAACCAGCCGGTCCGGCCCTTGCCACCTGCGCGGCGCCGTCTACACGCTGAGCTGCAAGTTCAGCGATTTTGGGAGCGACGGCCGAGCGGGTAGTATGGATCGACGGTGCGGCTTCCGCGCCGGCTCTTTGCGTGCACTCTGTCCTCGATTCGCTGGAATTTCTGGCTACAGGCTCACGTTTTGTAGTCGGAGTGCAACTGTGCCTGAGCAGTACCCGCCGCTCGCGGCGGTTAGGCGCCAACGAATCGTTAGGACACGGAGGATCTCCGAAAGATAATGGCCAAGAAAGACGGTGCCATCGAGGTCGAGGGTCGCGTGGTCGAACCCCTGCCCAATGCGATGTTTCGCATTGAGCTGGAGAACGGTCACAAGGTTCTCGCTCACATCAGCGGCAAGATGCGGCAGCACTACATCCGCATCCTGCCCGAGGATCGTGTCGTCGTGGAGTTGTCTCCATACGACCTTTCTCGGGGCCGCATCGTTTACCGATACAAGTAACCAGAAGCACAGAAGAAGGATCGACACAGCCGTGAAGGTGAACCCGAGCGTCAAGCCCATCTGCGACAAGTGCAGGGTGATCCGTCGGCATGGGCGGGTCATGGTGATCTGCTCTGATCCTCGCCACAAGCAGCGCCAGGGATAATCAGAGCGCTCGCTGCCACAACTCAATGACGCAATCCCAGCACCACTGAGCGGATAGGCCGCTCGCCACGTCCGGCACGGAGGCCGGACCCCGACGCCGTCGGGAACGGGCTGGGAACAGACCTCCGCAACGAGAAGGAACACACCACTGTGGCACGTCTAGTGGGCGTTGACCTCCCGCGCGATAAGCGCATGGAGATCGCCCTGACCTACATCTACGGCGTCGGCCGTACCCGCTCCCAGGAGATCCTGGAAGCCACCGGCATCGACCGGGACCTGCGCACCAAGGACCTGACCGATGATCAGGTGACCCAGCTGCGTGACTACATCGAGGGCAACCTCAAGGTGGAGGGCGACCTGCGCCGCGAGGTGCAGTCCGACATCCGCCGCAAGATCGAGATCGGCTGCTACCAGGGTCTGCGGCACCGCCGCGGCCTCCCGGTGCGTGGCCAGCGGACCAAGACCAATGCGCGCACCCGCAAGGGCCCGAAGCGCACCATCGCCGGTAAGAAGAAGGCCAAGTAATGCCACCCGCAAAGAAGGCATCAGGCGGAGCGCCCAAGAAGGCTCAGAAGACTCGTCGCCGGGAAAAGAAGAACGTCCCGCACGGTGCTGCTCACATCAAGAGCACGTTCAACAACACGATCGTGACGATCACCGACCCGCAGGGCAACGTCATCGCGTGGGCGTCCTCGGGACACGTCGGCTTCAAGGGTTCGCGTAAGTCGACCCCGTTCGCCGCGCAGTTGGCCGCCGAGAACGCCGCGCGCAAGGCCCAGGAGCACGGCGTCAAGAAGGTCGACGTCTTCGTGAAGGGCCCGGGCTCGGGCCGCGAAACCGCCATCCGCTCGTTGCAGGCCGCAGGCCTCGAGGTCGGCGCCATCGCCGATGTCACGCCACAGCCGCACAACGGCTGCCGTCCGCCCAAGCGGCGCCGGGTCTAGAAGGACGAGGAGATACACAGAAAATGGCTCGTTATACCGGACCCGCAACCCGCAAGTCGCGTCGCCTCGGCGTCGACCTGGTCGGCGGAGATCAGTCGTTCGAGAAGCGCCCCTACCCGCCCGGCCAGCATGGTCGCGCGCGGATCAAGGAGAGCGAATACCGTCAGCAGCTGCAGGAGAAGCAGAAGGCCCGCTTCAGCTACGGCGTGATGGAGAAGCAGTTCCGTCGCTACTACGAAGAGGCCAACCGGCAGCCCGGCAAGACCGGCGACAACCTGCTGCGCATCCTCGAGAGTCGGCTGGACAACGTCGTCTACCGCGCGGGCCTGGCCCGGACCCGCCGGATGGCGCGTCAGCTGGTCAGCCACGGCCACTTCACCGTCAACGGTGTCAAGGTCGACATCCCGAGCTACCGGGTGTCGCAGTACGACATCATCGACGTCAAGGAAAAGTCGCTCAACACGCTGCCTTTCGAGGTCGCGCGTGAAACTGCCGGCGACCGTCCGATCCCGGGCTGGCTGCAGGTTGTCGGCGAACGTCAGCGCATCCTGGTGCACCAGCTGCCTGAGCGGGCGCAGATCGACATCCCGCTGACCGAACAGCTGATCGTCGAGCTCTACTCGAAGTAAACCCACACTCGGGGGGCGCCGCCCCCCGAGCACCCCCCCGAAAGACGTCAAATAGCGGGCGTCAAAAGGAGAAAAAGAAAACATGCTGATTTCTCAGCGACCCACTTTGTCCGAAGAGGTCAAGTCGGAGAATCGGTCCCAGTTCGTCATCGAGCCGCTGGAGCCCGGATTCGGTTACACGCTTGGCAATTCGCTTCGGCGCACGCTGCTGTCGTCCATCCCGGGCGCAGCGGTCACCAGCATTCGCATCGATGGCGTGCTGCACGAGTTCACCACCGTTCCCGGCGTGAAGGAAGACGTCACCGACATCATCCTGAACCTCAAGGGTCTGGTCGTGTCCTCGGAGGAGGACGAGCCCGTCACGATGTACCTGCGCAAGCAGGGCCCCGGTGCGGTCACCGCGGGTGACATCGTCCCGCCGGCCGGTGTGACGGTGCACAATCCCGAGATGCACATCGCCACCCTCAACGACAAGGGCAAGCTCGAGGTCGAGCTGGTTGTCGAGCGCGGCCGCGGCTACGTGCCCGCCGTGCAGAACAAGGCGTCGGGCGCCGAAATCGGCCGTATCCCGGTCGATTCCATCTACTCACCCGTTCTCAAGGTGACCTACAAGGTGGAAGCCACCCGCGTCGAGCAGCGCACCGACTTCGACAAGCTGATTCTCGACGTCGAGACCAAGAACTCGATCACCGCTCGGGACGCGCTGGCGTCCGCGGGCAAGACGCTGGTCGAATTGTTCGGTCTGGCACGGGAACTCAACGTCGAGGCCGAGGGCATCGAGATCGGCCCGTCGCCTGCCGAGGCCGATCACATCGCCAGTTTCGCGCTGCCGATCGACGACCTGGACCTCACGGTGCGGTCGTACAACTGCCTCAAGCGCGAGGGTGTGCACACGGTGGGTGAGCTCGTCGCCCGCACGGAGTCCGATCTGCTGGACATCCGCAACTTCGGCCAGAAGTCCATCGACGAGGTGAAGATCAAGCTGCACCAGTTGGGTCTGTCCCTCAAGGACAGCCCGGCCACGTTTGATCCGTCCGAGGTCGCCGGCTACGACGTCGCCACCGGCACCTGGAACAGCGATGCAAGCTACGACCTGGACGACAACCAGGACTACGCCGAAACCGAACAGCTCTAAACCCCGATATCTCGAAAGAGAACCGTCCCGGTCCTACCTGATACGGGGGCCGGCCCCATTTAGGAGATAGTCGCAATGCCCAAGCCCACAAAGGGTCCTCGCCTCGGCGGTTCGTCCTCACACCAGAAGGCGCTGCTGGCCAACCTGGCCACGTCGCTCTTCGAGCACGGCCGCATCAAGACGACCGAGCCCAAGGCGCGGGCGTTGCGGCCCTACGCGGAGAAGCTCATCACCCACGCCAAAAAGGGCACGCTGCACAACCGGCGTGAGGTGATGAAGAAGATCCGCGACAAGGACGTGGTGCACACGCTGTTCGCCGAGATCGGTCCGTTCTTCTCCGACCGCAACGGCGGCTATACCCGCATCATCAAGGTGGAGGCACGCAAGGGCGACAACGCCCCGATGGCCGTCATCGAACTGGTGCGGGAGAAGACCGTGACCGACGAGGCGAACCGTGCGCGCCGCGCTGCGTCGTCGCAGAAGATCGCCGCTGCGGCGGCGCCCCAGGCCGCGGTCGAGCCCGAGGCCGCCGAGGGTCCGACCGAGGTCGAGACCGTCGACGACGTCAAGGCCGAGGATGCCGCGATCGAGGAGGGCCAGGAAGCTGAGGCTGCCGAGGCTGCGGCCGAAGCCGAGGATGACGACAAGTCCTAGTAGTGCTGTGAACAAGCCCGCCATCGACAACGGTGGCGGGTTTGTTCGTCTTCGTCTCGACATCGCCTACGACGGAACGGACTTCGCGGGCTGGGCGGCACAGACCGGGCAGCGCACCGTGGCAGGGGTGCTCGACGATGCCCTGTCGACGGTGTTTCGGACCCGGCTGCAGCTGCGGGCCGCCGGACGCACCGACACCGGCGTCCATGCCACGGGTCAGGTCGCCCATGTCGATGTGCCTGCCGACGCGCTGCCGCATGCGTATCCGCGCACGGCCCGACCCGGTCAAAGTGAGTTTCTTCCGCTTGTCCAACGGCTCGCCCGATTCATCCCCACCGACGTGCGGGTGCTCGACATCGGCCGCGCAGCACCGGGTTTCGATGCCCGGTTCTCCGCGCTGCGCCGGCACTACGCCTACCGCCTGTCGACGGCGCCGTACGGCGTCGAACCCCAGGAAGCGCGCTTCGTGACGGCGTGGCCTCGGCCGCTGGATGTCGACGCCATGGCGGCCGCGTCACGGGATCTATTGGGGTTGCACGACTTCGCGGCGTTCTGCCGCCATCGCGACGGCGCTACCACCATCCGCGATCTGCAGCGACTGGACATCTCGCGTGAGGGAGACCGGGTCACCGCCCATGTCACCGCGGACGCGTTCTGCTGGGCGATGGTGCGGTCTGTGGTGGGCGCGCTGCTGGCGGTCGGTGAACACCGCCGCGAACCCGGCTGGTGCGCCACGCTATTGGACGCGACGAACCGGTCCAGTGAGTTCGCGGCGGCACCGCCGCAGGGCCTGACGCTCGTTAGCGTCGAATATCCGCCCGACGCCGAACTCGAGGCCCGTACGAAGGTCACCCGCGATCTGCGGGTGCTCGACTAGATCCGACTCGCGACGAAGTCGGCAGCCTGGTTCGCCATTCCCGCGTCGATGTACGCGCCGGCGAGGTGGGCGGGCCAGTTGTCTTCCCACGTGTTCGGATCGGCCGGGTTGCAGATGGGGTCGGCGCCGTGGCAGAGCTCGATGGTCCGCTCGCGGTAGAGCGGATTGAAGTTCGTGATGGGTCCCACCCAGGAGGCGCCGTTCCCGAACAGCGCGACCGCAGCGATATGGGTGTCGGCGCCGGGTGGCAATGGATTGTCCCAGCCGAAGAAGGCGAACGGCACTGCGAGCACCACGTCGGTGACCGCTGCGCCGAGTGAATAACCCCCGAGCACCAATCGCGTATTCGGGCAGGTGTTGATCATGTGCTGGATGTGGCCGCTCATATCGTTGGCGCCCACATCGATCTCGTTATCGGCGGGGTACTGCACCGCGTAGACGTCGATGTTCTTGTTCGTCTTGTTGCGCAGCGCGCTGACGAACGCGTTACCGAGCCTCCCGACCCCCGGCGATTCCAGGCGGCCCCTGGCGAAGATCACCTCGGCGTCAGGGCACGACTGGGCATGTGCCGACGGCGTCAGTGAGGCGACCGTCTGGGGAGCGATGAGCAGCGCACCGAAGACGAGGACAGCGACGAGACCGGTGAGCAGATGGCGGCGGATCACCCCACGGATGCTAGTGGAAGATGCTTGACGCGCTCACAAGTGGCGGGAGAAGGCGAGGTCAGAGGTGCCCTGCGACGAAGTCGGCGGCCTGATTGGTGGGCCCGCCTGCGTACGCGCGGTGCGCGGCAACATCCTCGCCGTTCGTCTGGCAGATCGGATCGCCCGGGTTGCACAGATCGATGGCCCGCCCACCCCAGACGGGGCTGACCGTGAGCGGCAGTCCCAGCTTGGCGGACGGATTGCCGAACACGGCGATCGCCGCGACATGCGCGCCCACGTTGGGCGGCAGCGGGTTGTCGAAGCCGATGCCGGGTACCGGCACGGCACTGATCACGTCGATCACCCCCGCACCTTGGGAGTACCCGCCCAGCACCAGTCGGGTGTTCGGGCAAGTGTTGACCATGTACTGGATGTGGCCGCTCGCGTCGTTGGCCCCTGCGGCCGCTTCGAGGAAGTCGAACGTCGCGGGGTAGTTGACCGCGTAGGCGCCAACGGATCTGCCGCCGACCTTGCCCCGCAACTGGTCGACGAACGTGCCGCCCACCACGCCGAGGCCGGCGTCCTCATTGGTGCCGCGCGCGAATACGACCTCGATGTCGGGGCAACCCTGGGCCGATGCGGTCGGAAGGCCAGCGATAGGCATGGGGGACAAGGCAGGCGCGAGGAGCGCGGCGGAGGCGGTCAGTGCGGCGGCTAGCGCGGTGATGAACCGGCTGCGGAGTCGATCAATGGTCACAAGATCAATAGAGTAGCGGCAAACGCCGTCAAACCCGTCCAGCGACGAAGTTCGCCGCCTGCGCAACCATGCCGGCGGACACGTAATCGTTGTGCGCGAACGGATTTCTGCCGCCCGAACAGATGGGGTCGCCGTCCTTGCAGAGATCGATCGCCCGACCGCCGAAGACCGAGCTGGTGAGCGGATTACTGAACTTCGTTGCGGGGTTGCCGAACACGGCCACCGCGGCGATCTTGGACTGAAGGCTCGCGGGCAACGGCGGCGCCGAACCGATCTCGCCGATCTTGTTGCCGAGGGGCGGGACCCCTGCCAGCATGTCGACGACGGCCGCGCCCTGCGAGTATCCGCCGAGCACGATCTGCGTCGAAGGGCAGCTCTGCGACAGCATCTGAATGCGGTTCTGAGCGTCGATGGCGCCGTCGGCAGCAGCCAGGAAGTCATACGAGGCGGGATAGTCGACCGCGTACGCGGTGAGCGTGCGGCCGCCAACCAGCGGGCGCAGCGCATTGACGAACGCGGTGCCGGGCGTGCCGAGCCCCGGTGTGTCGTCGGTTCCGCGGGCGAATATCACCTCGATGTCGGGGCACGCAGATGACGGTGTCGCGGCGGGACCGGGCACGGGCGCAGGTCCCGGCCCCGGCGCAGGTCCGGGCTGGGCGAGCGCCGATGGGGCAACGAGTGCCGAAGCGGCGCAGAAAACGGTCGAAACACCTGCGGCCAGCCGTGATGACATGCGGAGCAAATTCACGTCGGTTATTTTCCCATATCGGAGGCTGCCGCGGCCAACTCCTCGGCTTCGACGCCCGCGTCAATTAGCGAAGGTCATCGTCCTGTCGCGCGCGCCGACGGGACGGCTTCGGGCAGTGTCACGTCCGCCGACTCCTCGCTCCGGTCACCCTGACGCGCCAGCGCCAAGCCCACCAGGACGATGGCTCCGCCGACGGCCTGAATCGTTGTCATCGCCTCGCCCAGAAGCACCCAGGCGGCGAGCACGGCGAACATCACCTCGGACAGGCCGACCAGTGAGGCGAACCGCGGGCGCAACATCGAGATGCCCACGATGCCGAGTGTGTATGCGACCGCGGTGGCCACCACTCCCAGCGCGACGACCGGAATCGCCCACGAGGTGGTCCACCCGGCGATGACGGTGTCGTTGGTCGTGAACGTCAGCGGCATGATGCCAACGGCGCCCAGCAGCGTGACCGCGGCGGCGCCGACCACCAGACCAGCGGCGGACAGCGTGATGGGGTTGACGCCGTCGCTGTCGGCTGAGCCGTTGCTGGCGTTGGCCGACATTACGAAGTAACACGCAGCGCACACCGCAGCGGCCAGCCCCCAGGCCACGCCGATCAGATTGATATGAGCGCCGCTGAATACGTTCAACACCAACATGATTCCGGCCACCGCCAAGGCGACCCCGGTGAGCGTCAGGTTGGTCGGCCTGCGCCGCGTGGTCGTCCAGACCCAGGCGACGACGAGAATCGGCGCGGTGTACTCCAACAGCAGAGCGACGCCGACGGACAGATGCGCGACCGCGTTGTAGTAGAACAGCTGCGCGCCCGCGATCGGGATCGCCCCGTACAGAATCACGGTCTTCGTGTGGCGCAGCGCCTCGCGAACCCAGCCGGGCCGCACGATCGTCGCGAACACAGCCATAACCAGGGCGCCGCCGGCGAGCCGGGCGACGACAGCCGCCGTCGGACTCCAGCCCGCCTCCATCAGCGCCTTGGCGATCGGACCCGATGACCCGAATGCGAGGGCGGAGCCGACGGCGAACAGCAGGCCGAGCCGGAAATGGTCGACGGACGCGCGTTCGTCGAGCTGATTCGCGGTCACGGCTGCACCTCCGGCATGTAATGAGTAAAATATGCTTTGGTCATGACGCTAGCCGGGAAGGGGGTCATGAGTCAAATGCTTTTCAGTCATGACACCGAGCTCACGTTGCGCGCCGCATGTGTGCTGGTGAACAGCGCCCGGATCGATGGCGAACAGCTCGCTCACCTGGGGGAACTCGATGCGTATCTGGACGGGTTCGGCTGGACCGGCAGACGCGATCACGATGCGGCAGAACTGGATTCGGTGCATCGCCTGCGGGAGCGGCTCGGCACGATCTGGTCGGTCGCCGGCGACGAGGAGCAGACGGTCTCTCAGGTGAATGCACTGCTGAGTGACACCCACGCAGCGCCGTGGCTGACCCGCCACAAGGAAATGCCCGAGTGGCACCTGCACCTGGCGTCGGTGCACGATCCGCTCTGGCAGCGGATGGGCGCGGAGATGGCCATGGCACTGGCCGACCTGATCCGCATCGGCGAGCTGCGCCGGCTCAAGATCTGCGCCGCATCGGATTGCGACGCGGTATTGGTGGACCTCTCGCGGAATCGCTCGGGGAAGTTCTGTGACACCGGAAATTGCGGTAACCGTCAACACGTGGCGGCCTATCGGGAACGTCGGTCGAAGCCGTCGACGCGCCAAGCCAAATAAACAGGCTGCAATCCTCTTCAGGAGGATGTGGCCGAAGCTAACTTCGAGCAGGCGTTCGCCGACGCCCAACCGGGCCCGCTGGCGCTGAAATCTGTGTCCCTGCCGCCCTGCGCCGCCCGTTACGCTGGCTGCGGGGGAGGGGATGGCTGGATCACTGAATTCAGGACGTTCGACCAACAGACTGCACGTCAGCGGGTATCGCTTCCTGGGGCGGCGGATGGAACACGCGCTGGTGCGCGGCGATGTCCGTATGCTCGACGATCCGCTACGTGCACAATCGCTTTCACTGGCTGTGGGGTGTGTGCTGGCGGCCATCGTGGTCGCGGTGTGCGGGGTTCTCGCGTTCCTCCAGCCCAGAGGTGATGTCGGCGGCGCCGCGATCGTCATGGCCCGCGAATCCGGTGCGCTTTACGTACGTATCGGTGACACCATGCATCCCGCGCTCAATCTGGCATCCGCACGGTTGATCACCGGCGCGTCCGATGAGCCCGAACTGGTCAGCGCCTCGGCTCTGGACCGGACCAAGCGCGGCCCGCTCGTGGGTATTCCCGGCGCCCCGGACATGATTGGGGTTCCACTCGGCGCGGACGAATCGCTCTGGACGGTGTGCGAAGGCGCCACGGAGCGAACCACGGTGCTGGTCGGTCGCCCGCCAACACATCTGGATTCGAGCCGGACTGTACTGGTCACGGCGCGCGGTGAGAGCGCGGCGACGACTTACCTGCTTTACGACGGGCGGCGAGCGAGGGTGGACCTGCGCAACCACGCCGCTGTCCGCGCGCTGAAGCTCGACGGCGTTGCACCACGGCCGGTTTCGCGTGCACTGCTCGACGCGGTACCGGAGGCGCCGGGCATCACCGCGCCTGTCATCCCTGCGGCCGGCATCTCGTCTGTGCTGCCCGGCTTCCCGGTGGGTACGGTGGTGCGACTGACTCGCGCTGGTTCCGCTGAGTACTACGTCGCGCTCGCAGGGGGCGTGCAGCGTGTCGGCGAGGTCGCGGCGGACCTCATCAGGTTCACGTATTCGGCGCGACGCGACATCGTGACCGTGGCGCCGGATCTCATCGGCAATGTGCCGATTGTCCACGAACTGCCCGTTGCCACATTCCCCGACCGCGCTCGTGTCGCCGAAAGTCCATTGCTCTGTACGCAATCCGGAGCTGTCCTCGTCGGCGATTCACTGCGGTCCGCGGATGACCGCGCCGTGCAACTTGCGCAGGCCGACGACACAGGCGCAAATGTCGACAGCTTCGTCATGGCACCCGGGCGGAGCGCGTTCGTCCGCGCGACGAGTGTGTCGGGTGAGGGGGCCGCGACCGGCACGCTCTACTTCGTCAACGACTCCGGTGTGGTGTTCGGGATACGCGACGCGGACGCGGCGCAACGCCTGGGCCTGGCGAACCCGCTGCCCGCGCCGTGGACGGTGCTTGCTCAGTTGCCGCGAGGCCCCGAACTCAGCGTCGGTGCCGCGTCAGTCGAGAGGGACAGCGTCGGTCCGATGTCGTAGCCGCCGCACCAACGCTGTCGTCGCACCGAGCGCGATCGACGCCGCGACACAGAGGGCGGCCCCTCGCAGCGCAAAGTGGTTGGGTGCCTCTGGCGGCTCGGGACCTGAGATCGGCAGCGGCCGCGGTGTGCTTGCGTCGCGGTGCGACCCAGGGCCCGCACTCACCGCTGCGACCGCATCGACCGTCCCGTTGCCGACAACGGGATCCCAACGGGCGGACGGGCCCTGCGCGGTGTCTTCGATGCGCTGCATGACCTGTCGAGCCGTCAGTTCCGGTGCTCGGGACCGCAGCAGCGCCACGATGCCACTGACGACAGGTGCGGCGTAACTCGTTCCCGAAATCGGTCTCTCGTCGCCGGCCGCGGCGAGCCTGTCAATCAGTCCTTCGCCGTCGGGGTCCAACGACACGATCTCTTCGCCCACCGCGGCGACGTCGACCCACGGTCCCGCGAGGCTGAAAGGTGATGGGATACCGTCGCGGCCCACTGAGCCCACGGTCAGCACATAGTCGTCGTACCAGCCAGGAGTCACCACAGTGTTCACGTCGGACCAGTTGGGCGTGCCGGGTCGGCGCGGATCGGTCGTCGGATTCTGGTCAGAGCACTGACCGGCCGAGCCGACGTTTCCGGCCGCGGTCACCACCACCGCGTTCTTGACATCGACCGCGTAGGCCAGCGCTGCGCCCAACGCGCGGTCATCCAATTCGTCCTTCGTCGATAGGCAGGCAACCGTCGACAGGTTGATCACGGTCGCTCCCATATCGGCAGCGGTACGCACCGCCATCGCCAGGGTGTCGACATCGCCGAACCCGACCCCGGCCGGGTCGTCGACCGCCCGGAACTTGTTGCTGGACTGCCGGATGCCGATGATCGTGGCTTCGGGCGCGATTCCACTGAATTCGTTGTCCGGGTCTCCGGACGCGCCGATGATCCCGGCCACAATCGTGCCGTGACCGTCGCAGTCTGCGGTGCCGTCACCGGTCGACACGTAGTCACCGCCGGGGACGAGGCGGGGGAGCAGGCGGTGCCGCGATACGCCGGTGTCGATCACCGCGACCGTTTGACCCGCACCACGCGTGAGTGGCCAAACATCGCGCAGCCTCAGCAGATCGACCGGATCGTCGACGGCGTTCTCGATACCGCCGCCGGGAGAAACGGCGCAGTGCTCCTGTTGTTCGGTGCGCTGCGGCGGTCCTGGCGATCCCGGCTTGGGCAGTATTGACATATCGACCACCGGTGGCGTCACCGCAACTGCGGCCGGTGCAGTCCACAGCGGCATGACTGCGAAAACACTGGCTGCCACCAGTCGGACGAATTTCCTCATATCAGATTCATTTCCCGAGCCCATCCGTAGATTCCTCCGACCCAGCAGGCCAAGGGGACGACTGCCGCAAGCGCGAGATACTCGGCGACCTCCACGGCGCGCAGCGCGATCGGGCTTACCGTCGGCCTGACGACGCAACCCAGTGCGGCAGCACCCGCGGTGGCAGCGAGCGCGCCGACAACTTGCGCTGGTGGCGGATAGGAGATGACAACCGCAGCGAAACCCGCTGCACCAGTGAGCACTGCGGCACCGGCGAGGCCGATGCGACGGGACGAATCGACATGGCTGCGCACCCGCAGCAGGAGCACCAGCGCGACGATCGCGCCGAAAGCGGTTCCGCGCAGCGCCGACCCCGCGTCACGGACCTCGCTGATGACAACCCCAGTGGCGCCGAGCGCTGCGCCGATCGACGACCCCACCACCAGGCCGGTCAAATTGCGATGTACTAACCCGACGTCGGGTGCCGCGTCCGGCGCGGTGCCACTGAGAGTCATGGACAACCTCGGCGCGAACGCGAGCGTCGCGAGTGACAAAGTGGCGAGCGCCGCGCCGCACGCGTTGAGCTGCAGGCTCCACGTCACAGTGGCGGCCGAGCTGGCTGCCACCAGTCCGGAGACGGTAGCCAACGCCGTCAAACAGACTCTGCCGCAGCCTGTCACGCGCACTAGAAGAATCGCCGCGGACATCATGGCTGCGGATGCGAGCAGCAGGCCGGAGGCGTGCGAACCAGCCGGTACGCTCAGAAAACCGATTACGCCCGCGTAGAGCGCTGCGATCATACTCAGCGATACACACGCCAGCGGGTCACCGTGAATGCGTGCAACGACGGCCGCCCCAACCGCTGCGCCGACTGCCAGACACGTGCCGGTGACGAGGCCGGTGGCGGTGGCACGCGCCGCGGGTAGGACCAATGCCACCGCACCGAATCCGCCGAACAGAACGCAGCAGACAGCGGGGAGTATTCGGGGGATCGGGGCAACCGCAGCCCCGGCCGCAGCGGCGTGGCATGGGTCGTAGTCGACCCATTCGGCGACCGGAGGCTCGGCGGTCGTGAGTATCAACACTTCGCCTGCACGAACATCGTTGTCGTTCAGAGTCATAGACTCGTCCATCGGCAGGTCGCCGAGTCTCGACAGCCGCCAGTCGCGTGCGGTGTCCGGATCAGCATCGCGGTGCACGATCTCGACGATCTGCGGCAGCAGCTGGCCGATGTGTATGTCGGCCGGCACGGTCAGGTCGATTGCGCGATGTGTGTCAGCGGTACAGACCGCAACGGTGAGCGGGCACAGCGAATCTGGCATCGATCTCCCCTCGGGTGTGACGCGACGTAACCGTAACCCCGTTCGCGGGAGCGCAATCGCGGCAATCGCTCGGGCTGGGGATAGATGGTGGATGGAACCAGATCGGCGATGGCGGCGTCCATAGTTCGATGGATTTCGTTCGCGAGCAACGAGTGCCGGCGCCCGCCATGGCCCACGGCCCCGTTGTCGTCGATGCGCCACCGGAGATTCCGATGGCTATGCCGACGAATCTGCTCGCCCGGCTGCTGCCAGTGGCCATGCTCGCCGCGGCCATCGGAATGATGGCGGTGTACTTCACGTCAGGCGCCCAGACGATGCGCAACCCGATGTATCTGTTCTTTCCCGTGATGATGCTGACGTCGGTGGTCGGGACGCTGGTGTACGGCGCCCGCGGAACCGGCCGCACCGCTGACATCAACAAGGATCGGCAGAAGTATCTCAACTACCTCGACACCCTGGACCGGGCGGCCGCAAACACTGCTGACGCTCAACGGCGCTCATTGCGGTGGTGTCACCCTGAACCGCGAGCGCTCTGGACCCTGGCCGGGGGCAGACGGATGTGGGAGCGACGACCACATGATCAGGACTATTGCGTTGTCCGGGTGGGCATCGGTGGCCAACCACTGTCGACGGCGCTGATCGAACCCGACCTGAACAGCGTCGATGAACTTGACCCGGTGACTGTGACCGCGATGCAGCGTTTGATTCGGAGTCGGTCGACCCTCGCCGAAACACCAATCACGGTGGCTCTGCGCCGCTTCGCGGTGATCACGATCGACGGTGACACGCAGGTCGCAAGGGCGCTCGTCCGATCGCTGATCTGTCAACTTGCCGTCCTCCATGGTCCCGACCACATCGCGATCGGTGCTGTCGTCAGTGCCGAGGCGAGCGGTGAATGGGATTGGCTGAAATGGCTGCCACACCATCAGCACGCACTGCCCGAAGGTGGTGTCGAGCAGCGTCACGTCGTGACGATTCTGGACGGCGGTGACTTGTCGGACCTCGAAAGCGCGCTCTACGAGAGGAATTCCGCCACGATCGTCGAGTTCGCAATGTCGCTGCAGACGACCGCTTCGGCAAACCGATTGCACATACACGTCGACACAGAAACCGTAGCCGTTCGCGATCAGGACGAAGATGAGGTGATTGCGCGGCCTGATCTACTGTCGATAACCCAAGCATTGGCGTGTGCTCGGCGTCTCACGCAGTACCGACCCGCGGAGCACCGGCGCACAGAGTCGACCGGGTGGCTGGACCTGATGGGGATCGACGAGAACCGGTTTGATCCCGAAAAGTATTGGCTTACAGCAGATGACGGGAATATCAGGGCGGTGCCCATAGGGGTCACTGAAGACGGGACTCGCGTGCTACTTGATATCAACGAGGCGGCGCGAAACGGGATGGGACCGCACGGCCTGTGCGTGGGCGCCACCGGCTCAGGAAAATCTGAACTGCTGCGCACGCTGGCCCTCGGGATGATCGCGTCGCATCCTCCGGACGTCCTCAACCTCATCCTGGTCGACTTCAAAGGCGGCGCAACGTTCCTCGGGCTGGAGCGAGCATCCCACGTCGGCGCGGTCATCACCAATCTGGCTGGCGAAGCGCACCTGGTCAGCAGGATGAACGATGCGCTCGCCGGTGAGATGAACAGACGCCAGGAGATACTTCGGGCGGCGGGGGGATTCGCGAATCTCGCGCAGTATCGAACGGCGCGGTCGCGGGAGGCTGGACTGCCGCCAATGCCGGCGTTGTTCATCCTGGTGGACGAATTCTCCGAACTGCTTACCCAGCATCCCGACTTCGCCGAACTGTTCGTCGCGATCGGACGGTTGGGCCGATCGCTGGGCATGCACCTGTTGCTCGCCAGCCAACGACTGGACGAAGGCCGGTTGCGGGGACTCGAGACCCATCTGTCGTACCGGATTTGCCTGAAGACGTTCTCGGCCGGTGAATCTCGAGCGGTCCTCGGTGTTCCCGACGCCTATCACCTGCCGACCGCACCTGGGGCGGCCTATCTCAAGACCGCTTCGGGTGAGCTCGTGCGGTTTCAGACCGCATTCGTTTCCGGTGCTGACAGCGAGCGACCCAGCGCGCCCGCGTCGACGACACCGGCGGTTCCACGGGTGTTCACCGCCGCGCAGGTAAGAGCGATCCGCGAGCCGGCCGATACCGATCGGCCTCAGCAACCGGCTCGCACCGTGTTGGACGCGATGCTGGATCGCCTTGCGGGCCACGGTCCGCCCGCGCATCAGGTGTGGCTGCCGCCGCTGACCCGGTCGCCGACTCTCGATGCGTTGATGCCGGGGCCCGGGCTTCGGAGGCTGACGGTGCCGATCGGCGTCGTGGACAATCCCTTCCAGCAGCGCCGAGATCCGCTCCTCCTCGAACTCCACGGCTCAGCAGGCAATGTCGCGGTCGTTGGCGCACCGCGGTCCGGGAAGTCGACGGCGCTGCGCGCGATGCTGCTGGCATTGGCCCGAGACCATGATCCGGCCGATGTGGGGTTCTACTGCCTGGACTTCGGCGGCGGAACCCTATCGACCCTGCGGCGACTGCCGCATGTGGGCTCGATGGCCGGGCGTTCTGACATCGACCTGTGCCGCCGGACCGTTGCGGCAGTGGCCTCGATATTGCAGCGGCGGGAGGCGTCGTGCGAAAGAGGCGAGGGGCGTTTCGGCGACGTATTTCTGGTCATCGATGGCTGGTCGACGCTGCGCCAGGAGTTCGACTTCCTTGAGGGGCCGATCACTGCGATTGCCGCACAGGGCCTTTCGTTCGGTATTCATGTCGTCATTGCTGCATCGCGCTGGGCGGAATTGCGGCCTGCATTGAAGGATCAGATCGCGACACGCATCGAGCTCCGCCTCGGTGACCCCTCTGAATCCGAGGTAGACCGTAAGCGTGCGCGTGACCTTTCTGACCGACCGCCAGGACGCGGCATCGCGGCAAACCGCCGGGAATTCGCGATTGCACTGCCGCGGTTCGACGGCGAGCCGACCACGAACGGGCTCGCCGAAGCGATCGCTGCCGAGTGCGAACGCCTGCGCGACCGGTGGGCGCCGAACTCTGCGCCGGTGGTCCGGTTGCTACCGAGGCGGATCCCCTGTGAGGACCTCGTGGATCACGATGGGCGGCACGGGCCAGAAGTGTTGATCGGCATCGGCGAGAACGAGTTGAAGCCCGTCCACGTCGATTTCGCGGCACAGTCTCACCTGATCGTGCTCGGAGAAGCCGGGTGCGGAAAGTCGGCGGTACTTCGGCTGCTGTGTCGAGAACTGACTCGCAACAACACCAGCGACGAGACTCAATTGGAGATCGTCGACTTTCGCCGGACCCTGCTCGGCGTCGTCGAGTCCAAACACCTCACCGGTTACGCAATGTCGCCGGTATCTCTGGCATCACGATTGTCGGCGATACTCGGCAGGCTGGAAGCGCGGATGCCCGGCGAGAACGTCACCCAGCAGCAGCTGCGCACGCGGTCTTGGTGGTCAGGCCCCGACATCTATCTCGTCATCGATGACTACGACCTGGCGGCAGGAGCGACCGGTAACCCGCTCGCTCCGCTGGCCGACTTCCTACCGCATGCCAAGGATCTCGGACTGCACGTCGTCGTCGCCCGGCGCTCCGGTGGTGCCGCACGTGCGATGTTCGATCCGGTGCTCGCTAGGTTGCGCGAGCTCGGCTGCATGGGGTTGATGATGAGCGCGAGCCCGGAGGAGGGGGTGCTGCTCGGGACGGTCCGACCTTCAGCACTTCCGCCGGGGCGGGGAACGTTGATCACTCGCAGCGACGCAGATCAGCTCGTACAGGTGGCCTGGACCGATCCACCGTGACG
Organism: Mycolicibacterium tusciae JS617; assembly: GCF_000243415.2. Next base: position 2,852,149 of record NZ_KI912270.1, on the reverse strand, counting down.
GAAGTCGTGATCGAGGTGGGACCGGGGGCTATTCGCGGGGCCAACGATGTTCGGCCGGAATGGGTTTCGGCGGCGCTCGATTGCATCGACGACGAGATCGCGTTGCTCGACGACCGCCCGGTGTCCGTGCGCGATCTGTGGGATGAGGTGATGAGTGCCGCCGCGGGTAGCGACGTCGATATCGCTGTCCTCGTGTGTCCCGCGTGGTGGTCGTCAGCCAGGATCGACACGGTGCAGCAGGCTGCCCGCACCGTGGCCACCGACGTTGTCCTGCTTTCCCGAACAGCGATGCTGCGGGAGGGCATCTCGGCTGACGCGACCATCGTCGAGATCGCCACAGATGTCGCGATCGTGACTGTCTTCGAGAAGATCGTCTCCGTCGTGCCGCGCCAGGGCGTGCTAGACGAGGACGTCGAGGCGGTAGTGGCCGCGCTCGGTGCGCCGGCGGGAGTGTTGGTGGATGCCCCGAAAACCGTGTTCGGCGCCGAACTTCTCGCTTCGTCGGTCACCGACCGCATGCGCGTCGTCGGAGTGCCGGTCAGGATCGCCGACGACGGCTGGATTCGGCGCGCCGCTGTGGCGCAACGATCACACGCTGCGGCTCAACCCGCGGAAGTCGCCGTTCGAAGCTCGGGCCGGCTTCGCGACCGGAAGACACTTGCCGTGCTGTTCGGCGTGATGTCGACGGTAGTGCTGTGCGGCGGTGTCGCTGCGGTGCAGAACAGCGGTTCGGATCGTGTCGACGAGATGCCGATGACGTTGCTGGTCGAAGGCAGGATCGGGCTGATGGTGCCGGCGGCCTGGACGACGCAACGCATCACATCGGGCCCGGGATCAGCTCGGGTGCAAGTGGTTTCACCGACTGACGGCGACCTCGCCCTGCATGTCACGCAGTCGGTCCTCGCGCGGCCGTCCAGCCTCGCGAAAACGGCGGATACTCTGCTCGCAGCGTTGGCCGAGTCGGCCGACGGCGCCTTCGTCGATTTCGATCCGTCGGATCGTCGTGCGGGCAGGGACGCGGTGACATATCGCGAGATCCGACCGGAGCGAAACGTCGCATGGACGGTATTGATCGACGGCACCGCGCGCATTGCGATCGGCTGCCAGAGCCTGCCGCACCGTGAACACCTCGTACGGGAAGCCTGCGATCGAGCGATTCGTTCCGCGCACGCCGTGTCCTAGATGGAACCGAATGAGCGGCCATCACGTCGAACCTTGATAACTGCACGAACGAAATGGAAGGACACCGATGACGACACCGGCAGGTGGCTCACTCAACACCGACTTCGACCTGATGGCGGCCATCGCCGGGAAGACGGATGCGCGAAACGAGGAGATCCGGGCGATGCTTGCGTCCTTCATCGGGCGCATGGGCGGCGTACCGGCATCCGTCTGGGGTGGGGTGGCCGCGACCCGCTTCCACGACGTCGTCGATCGATGGAACACCGAATCGGTCAAGCTCCACGCGGCACTGCAGCGGATCGCCGAAACGATTCGCCTGAACCAGGCAACGCTTCGCGATGCCGCGGAGACCCATTCGCACCAGATCGGCACCGTCGCCACCAACCTTTGAGGAGTCCGACATGGAGAACGTGCTCTCGTACAACTTCGGCGAGATCGAGTACACGGTCCGGCAGGAAATCCACACCACCTCGGCCCGACTGAACGCTGCCCTTGATGATCTACGCGCCCAGATCGCGCCACTGCAGGAAATCTGGACGCGCCAGGCCGCCGAGGCATATCGCATCGAGCAGGCCCGCTGGGAGCAGGCGGCGAACGCGCTGAACGACATCCTGGTCAGATTGGGCAACGCGGTCCGCGACGGTTCGGACGAGGTCGCTGCGACGGATCGGATGGCGGCCAACGCCTGGGGCGGATAGCCCCATGAAGTCTGCGCGGTCCCGTTTGGTGGGGAGCCAAGGGATTCGCCAGTGAAGGTTTGGGCCACCGTGGCCGTTTGGAGAGGCGGCTACGGTGGCCCAAACTCGTCGCTCCAGGTCAGACCGTGTGATGCGGCCGCTGTAGGCGTTTTGACCTGCGAGGACGTCCGCGGGTAAGCTGCCCCGTTGGCGTACGGTGCAAAAAGTGAGCCGGGGCCTCGGGTCTACGTCGGTCGCCGAGGATTCCCAACCGCAATGCCAGACCGACCCCCGGGTCACTCCGGGACTAACCCGATTTATGGAGAGGTAGCGCTGTGTCTACGTACACGCCGAAGGCGGGTGACACCACACGTTCGTGGTACGTCATCGACGCCACCGACGTGGTGCTCGGCCGGCTCGCCGTCGCAGCAGCAAATCTGCTGCGTGGCAAGCACAAGCCGACATTCACGCCGAATGTCGACGGTGGCGATTTCGTCATCGTCATCAATGCAGACAAGATCGCCATCAGTGGCGACAAACTCACGAAGAAGTTCGCCTACCGCCACTCGGGTTTTCCCGGCGGTCTGCGCGCGCGTGCGCTCGGTGACGAGATGGAGAAGCACGCCGACCGGGTCGTCGAGAAGGCGATCCTCGGCATGATCCCGCACACCAAGCTCGGTCATCAGATCCAGAAGAAGCTGAAGGTCTACGTGGGCCCGGATCATCCCCACACCGCTCAGCAGCCCATTCCGTATGAGATCAAGCAGGTAGCCCAGTGACCGAACCGACTGACACGACCGAAGAAGTGACCGAAGCCCCAGAAGCCCCAGCAGCCCCGGAAACCCCAGTGGTCACCGAGGCTCCAGAAGCCCCAGAAGCTGTGGCCGAGGCCCCCGTGGTGGAGGCCGCGACCGAGGCAGCCGCGCCTGAAGCGGCTCCCGCTCGCGAGCCGGTCATCATCGACCGCCCGATCCAGACCGTCGGCCGTCGCAAGGAAGCCGTGGTCCGGGTGCGTCTGGTGCCGGGCACGGGCCAGTTCCACCTGGACGGCCGCTCTCTTGAGGCCTACTTCCCGAACAAGGTGCACCAGCAGCTCATCAAGGCCCCGCTGGTGACCGTGGACCGGGTGGACGCCTTCGACATCTACGCCCACCTCGATGGCGGCGGCCCGTCCGGGCAGGCCGGCGCACTTCGCCTGGCGATTTCCCGCGCGCTGATCCTGGTGCAGCCCGAGGACCGGCCTGCACTGAAGAAGGCCGGCTTCCTTACCCGCGATCCGCGGGCCATCGAACGCAAGAAGTACGGCCTCAAGAAGGCCCGTAAGGCGCCGCAGTACAGCAAGCGCTGATCTGTTCTGTCATTCCGCCCGGTGTGCACTTGCACGCCGGGCGGAACGCGTTTCAGCGGCCGTCATCCGGCAGTTTGCATTCAACGACGACCAGCTCACAATTTCCGGCTATTCGTTTGAGGCCGCCTCCGGTCGTGAATACAGCCCTTTCGGAGGTGGCGGCGCCGCAGCGCGGAAGAGCCGAATCAGCCATCCGTGCAATCCCAGCCACGTCGTTGGGAACCGGGCTGTCGCTTCCTGACTGAAGGGAGATATCGATGAGGAACGTCATGAAGAACGCCGCAGCAGGCACCGTTATCGGTGGGTCGCTGCTCTTCACTGCAGGCCTGGGCATCGCGGCCGCGCAGCCGGACACCGCGCCGGCTCCGGACGGCCTGGTGAATGTGAGCCTCGGCAACGCCGGAGTCCTCGAGGACGTGAAGGCCGCCGACGCCGCGCAGATCGCCGCTGGTGTCTGCGACCTGGAGGTCGACCAGGTCACCACGCTGGCCGAGACCACCGAGGCCGACGGCACCGAGCAGAGTGTCTGCACCAATAGCCTCGGTTCGGTTTTGATCCAGCAGAACGTTGCGGCCGAGGGCCTTCCTGGCCAGGCTGAGGGCCTCCCGGGCGCGGCTGAGGGCACGACCCCTGGCCAGTCCGGTGACGAGGTCCCGACCACGGAGCCCGCGACGCCTGCGGGGCCGTCCGCTGAGCACGGCAGCTAAGACAAACGACCTCACCGCCCGTATCCATCTGGATGCGGGCGGTGAGTCGCGTTTGGGTACCGATTCGGCGGCGGCACGGGCCCCGATGTCGATGGTTGGCTCTTTGGGCGCCACTTATGAGAAGTTTGTCGGCATGGGTCGACTGTTCGGCACCGATGGGGTGCGCGGCGTCGCCAACCAGGATCTGACTTCTGAGCTGGCTTTGGCGCTGGGTTCCGCGGCGGCTCGACGCCTTGGCAGCATTGGTGGGCGCGCTCGCCGGGTGGCGGTCGTCGGCCGCGACCCGAGAGCCAGCGGAGAGATGCTCGAAGCGGCGGTGATCGCAGGCATCACCAGCGAGGGCGTGGACGCACTGCGGGTCGGGGTGCTGCCGACGCCGGCTGTGGCCTACCTCGCGGCTGCGTACGACGCCGACTTCGGCGTGATGATCAGCGCGTCGCATAATCCGATGCCAGACAATGGCATCAAGATATTCGGCCCGGGCGGCCACAAGCTCGACGATGCCGCCGAGGACCGGATCGAGGAGCTGGTTCACCAAGGACCCGGCCAACGACCGACCGGCGCAGGTATCGGTCGTGTCGTCGACGCCGAGGACGCGTTGGATCGATACCTCCGGCATGTCGGCAAGGCCGTCACGACTCGCCTCGACGGGCTGACCGTCGTCGTCGACTGCGCACACGGCGCCGCTTCGGCTGCGGCGCCTCGCGCATATCGCGCCGCAGGTGCCAACGTCATCGCCATCAACGCAGAGCCCAATGGGCTCAACATCAACGACGGCTGCGGCTCCACGCACATGGATGCGTTGCAGGCGGCGGTCGTGGCGCACAATGCGGACCTCGGCCTCGCACACGACGGCGACGCCGACCGGTGCCTGGCCGTGGATGCGAGCGGACAGACCATCGACGGCGACGCGATCATGGTGATCATGGCGCTCGCGATGCAGGAGGCCGGTGAGCTCGCATCCAACACGTTGGTCGCCACTGTCATGAGCAACCTCGGTCTGCACCTCGCGATGCGCGCGGCGTCCATCGAGGTACGCACCACCGGCGTCGGCGACCGCTACGTCCTGGAGGAATTGCGTGCCGGAGAGTATTCGCTCGGTGGCGAGCAATCGGGTCACATCGTCATGCCCGCGTTCGGCACAACGGGTGACGGCATCCTTACCGGCTTGCGCTTGATGTCGCGGATGGCTCAGACGCGCACATCTCTGGCCACACTCGCCGAGCCGATGCAGACCCTGCCGCAGGTACTGATCAACGTCGAGGTCGCAGATAAGGCGACCGTCGCAGACGCCCCGTCGGTGCGCACCGCGGTCGCCGAGGCCGAGGCCACGCTGGGAGATTCGGGTCGAATCCTGTTGCGACCCTCGGGGACTGAACAGGTGGTCCGCGTGATGGTCGAGGCTGCCGACGAGGACACCGCGCGTCAGCTCGCCGTCCGGGTGGCGGAGTCGGTCAGCGAACAACGCTGAATCCGGCGGGAACCCGCGGGACCTCGCCCGCGTCCTAGCTTTACATGGGGGAACGAGACGCCGCACGCGTCGACGTCGCCGCGCTGCTTGGCGTAGCCGGCGAGTATGAATCCGTGGCCGACGCCGTCGACGCCGTTGTCCGCACGCGGCTCGCGGGTTTGCAGTTCGGCGCTGGCAGTGCTGGGCGGATGCATGTCGCGCGCGGTGAGGCGGTGCGTATCGCGGTCGACGGTATCGCCGACCGGCTGCGGGAATGGTCGCGGGCGTCGGCGGAGATCGCGGCGACGTTGCGAAACACTGCGGTTCGGTACGACGAGGCCGACGTCCGCGCCGGCCGACTGGTGGGGTGAGCGGTGGCCGAGATGTTCGATGCAGCTGCACGATTGGCTGAAGGGCGGCCCACTGTCGAGGCCGTCCAGGACTACGTATGGGCTTGTCATCTGCTCGGCTTCCAGGATCCGGACCTGACTCTGCACGCGGCACAAGTGCGCGACTGGTACGGCAGCGAGGACGGAATCGACCTACGAGCGCTTGACGCCGACTGCGAGGCACTGAGGGCGGCCGCCGCGGCGGCCGAGGGGGTGCTCGCCCGTCAGGATGTCGCGCTGGCATCGATGTCGGTCGCCTGGCACGGTTCGGGTGCGCAGGCGTCGCGGGATTTTCTGCGCCGGCACGGTGCGGCGTCGGCCGCGGTGGTGACTGCCGTGCGCACGGCGGCCGAATCGCTGGCTTCGTTGCGGGATCGGTTGTGGCACAGCGTCGACCGGAAAGTCGCTGCGACCGTGGCGACGGAGGACCGGGGCGCCCGGCCGGATTGGCGAACCGCGGCGCAGACAGTCACCACCGGCGCCGGTGATCGTGCGGCGGCCAGCGAGCTCGTCGATCAAGAGGTCAAGCCGTTCGTGGACAACGAGATTCGATCCGACTGGTTGACGGCGATGCGGTCGGAAATGGCGGCGGTCATCGAAGCCTACGACGCCGCGGCGGCTGAACTGACCTCCGAAACGGCCATTCCGTTCGATGTGCCCGGTGACTTCGGCCCGTCATGGTCGCCGATACCCGCCGAGGATGTCGCGACGGCACCTGCAGGTGTCTCGAACACCACTGAAACTGTGGGCGCTGGGTCTGTTGGCGCGGCAGCGCCCGGTGGCGCTGGGCCCGGTGGTGCTGGGCCCGGTGGTGCTGGGCCCGGTGGTGCGGTCGCTCCTTCTGGTGCGTTGCCGCCGTGGTCCGCTCCGCCTGCAGCAGCTCAGCTTTCGGCACCGCCGCCATCACAGCCGCTGCCACCGTCGGTCGACCCTGCAACAATGGCGCCGCCGTCTTTGCCGTCGATGGGCGGAGGAATGCCCGAGATGGGCAGTGGATTGTCGGGATTCGGAGGGCAACTCGGCGACCTGCTCGGCGGACTAATGGGAACGTCGCAGGATGCGCTGGGCGATCTGTCCGAGCCCGACGAGCCCGACGAGCCCGACGAGCCCGACGAGCCTGACGATCTCGATTCGCTCGACGATGACGCCGAAGCGGAAGACGAAGCCAAGCTCGAAGGGGAGGAGGAGAAGGAAGAGCCTGAGGTCGTCGAGGCCGGCACCGAGCCGGATCTCGCGGCCGACGCCGCAGGCGAGCCTGTTTCGGAAGAGTCGCCCGCCGGACCGCTTTCAGCCGCTGTCGAACCGGCCGCACCACCCACGCCCGCTCCACCGCCAATAGAACCCCTTCCAGCGCCGGCACCTGCTACGGCGACGGGTACGCCGTGTGAGATCGCGGCCGATGAACTTCCACAGGTCGGTCAGTGACGAGGTAACGTCCGCTTGGTGAAGTTGCGAGCGCCTGAACTGCTGGTCCTCTTCTTAGTGGGGGCAGCGGCATCACTGGTCGGCGATCACAGTCATGTCGTCAGCGGCACCACGGAGTACTTCACGGACGCAGTGCCGTTCGTGTGGAGCAGCCCAGTCTGGTTTCCCATCATGGTCGGCGCTGCGACGGTGTCCCTAGCCGAACTGCGACTGCATCTGCCCCGCCCGCGGACCACTGTCACGGCACGGCAAGGGCTTGCGGGTATCGCCGCTGTCCTCGGTACCTATGTCACGACCGCACCCGTGCGCAGTGCACCACCGATACCCAGTACGACCCTCATCGTCGCGATGGCAGTAATCACCTGGTGCGCGCTGGGGGATAAGCCCTCTGTGGTGTGCGGTGTAGTGGCCGCGGTCATCGGACCTATCGTCGAGATCGTGCTCGTCAAGGTCGGTGTGTTCGCGTACAACGCTGACTCCGATGGACTGTTCGGTGTCGGGCCGTGGCTAGTCCCACTGTATTTCGCCTTCGGCGTGGTCGTCGCGATGCTCGGCGAGATCGCGGCTAAGCAACGGCAAACCGATAACGTCGCCGTATAGCGCCTGGCTCGCTTAGAACGGTGGTGGGTCCGGATCGTTCTGTTCGCGTTCGGCTTTGATGCGTGCTTCGCGGTCTTGGGCGCGGGTGCGTTTGCGTAGGGGCATCATCACACCGCGCTCGGTGCTCGACGTCTCCGTCTTCGGTGGGGCCGGGAGTTCCCCGGTGTCGGTGTCCCAGTCGGGGAAGTAACTTCGACAGCCCGGATGGGTGGTGTAGGTCCGCCCCGTCGGCGACGTCCACACCGCCGCACCATCAGGCAGGAGCTTCAGTTCCCAATCGCCCGTCCAGAACGTTTTGAGGTGATGGTGTTTTCGGCACAAGCAAGCCAGATTCGACGGATGCGTCGCCCCCAGCGGATAAGGAACCACGTGATCGATATCGCAGAACTCCGCAGGCATCGTGCACCCCGGGAACCGGCACGTCAGATCCCGGGCCCGGACAAAACGCGCCACTTTCGCCGACGGCCGATAACCCGACTCCGGCTCGTCGGCCGGTGGGCCCAGCGGTTGTAGCTTGGCGCCGTTGCGCAACAGCTCGGCCAACAACGGGGTCGGCATCACCTCAGTACCCGACAGGAGTGCCGTGCCCGCCGACACCGGGGGCGACGGTGCGGGTGACGCCGCCGTGACTGTCGACTGCGCAGCGGCGACGGCAGCTTGATCGGCGTAGACGTTAACAATCACCGAGGACTTCGACGCCGGCTGCTCGGCTCTCGCGGGACACCTCGGACTGGTGCAGGCGCACCGTAGATGAGTGTTGCCGTTGGCGAAGGCGCCCAGTGCGTCCGCGCGGCGCTCACCCGCAGAGCGGGGATCGTCATCGCACACCGTGGCCGCGATCGCGGCGACTTTCTTCTTCAGCACCGCAGCATCGGTGGCCAACAACTTGCCCCACACCGAGGCCACACCCGCCTCATCATCGAACTTTCCGACAACGAAGTCCCGCGTGCGCGCCTCCTCACGGCTCAGGATCACCGCAGCGGGGTCGAAGCCGAACACCAACGCATCCACCGCCGCGCTCAGTTTGTCTTCTGAAAGCGGACCCCACTGCTCGGCGCGTTTGACCAGCGCCGCGTCGATCAACGCCCACACCGCAGGGTCGGTGATCAATCGCGTGCGCCAGGTGATCGCCGAGACCACCCGCACACTGAGCCGCCCCCGGGTAAACAATCCGGCCACCAGCGGCAGGTGATCACGCAATGTCTCGGCGATCCGCATCTGCCCCGAGGCCTTGCGGTGACTGATGTTCATCGCCGCGGCCACCTCCGCCGCCGCCGAATCCCAGAAATCACACGCCCAATTGGCCCGTTCGTCCTCATCGAGGACGCGGCGGCGGGTCAGTTCCGAGATCGCGGCCAGCCGGCGTGCCGCTATAGCGGCCTCAGCCTGCACGCCGTCCTCGATGGCAGCGACGATTACAGAATCGTCGGCCTCCGCGAACTCGTATTCGAACATACATTCGAATATAGATCAAACCTCGGACAAGTCGAGGGCCGACCTCTTACACGTTGGTCGGGCGCCTACGACGTGCGGGACGGCGGCGACGGGCCTGGTCCGGCTTGGCCGGCGCGGGTCGGCTCGGGGTGGCAGGCGCGATCGGCTGACCGAAGGTGCGCTCGCCCGGCGCGATCTCGTGCAGCACCGGATGCGACGGGCCGCGGAAGCGCGTGATCGTCGGCTTCACGCCGGCCTTGCGCGTCAGCTGTCGCACGTCGGACACCTGCTCATCGAGCATCAGCGTCACGACGGTGCCGTCGTTTCCGGCACGCGCAGTCCTGCCGGACCGGTGCAGATAGGCCTTGTGTTCGACCGGCGGGTCCGCGTGCACGACGAGCGTCACATCGTCAACGTGGATGCCGCGTGCGGCGATATCCGTCGCGACCAGTACCCAGGCCGAACCATCGGAGAATGCCGCAAGGTTGCGTGTACGGGCGTTCTGAGACAGGTTGCCGTGCAACTCGACTGCTGGTACTCCGCGCGAATTCAGCTGGCGGGCAAGGTTCTTGGCACCGTGTTTGGTGCGCGCGAAGACGATCTTTCGTCCGGGCGAGGCAGCCAGGTCGGCGAGCACGTTGATGCGGGCCGCCTTCTCGACGTGGAGCACGTGGTGGTCCATTGCCGCGACCGGCGACTGCTCCGAGTCGACACTGTGCACGACCGGATCGGTCAGGTACCGCTTGACCAGAACATCCACACCACCATCCAAGGTGGCGGAGAACAGCATTCGCTGTCCCTTGCGAGGTGTCTTGTCCATCAACCGCTTCACCGGAGGCAAGAAGCCGAGATCCGCCATATGGTCAGCCTCGTCGAGCACGGTGATCTCGACGGCGGACAGATCCGCGTGGCGTGATTTCACATGGTCTTCCAGGCGGCCTGGGCAGGCGATGACGATGTCGACGCCGGCGCGCAGCTTATCGATCTGCGGCTGGTGCCCGACGCCGCCAAACACGACGACGGAACGCAGGTTCGTCGCGGCGGCCAACGGCGCGAGTGCGGCCTCGATCTGAGCGACCAGCTCACGGGTCGGGGCGAGAATGAGCGCGCGCGGACGGCCCGGTGCTCGCTTCGTCTGGCTCGCTGTGAGTCTCGTCACCATGGGCAACAAGAACGCATAAGTCTTGCCGGATCCCGTGCGGCCGCGGCCCAGTACGTCGCGGCCGGCCAATGAATCGGGCAGCGTTGCGCTCTGGATGGGGAACGGGGTGTCGATGCCGTTGCCGGCAAGAACGTCGACGACCGCCTGGGGCAGGCCGAGGTCGGCGAAAGTGGACACGGTTGTGCCATCAGTGATTTGAACAGACAAGGTTAAAGCTCCGAAAGTCTAGTGTGGTCGTCCTGCCCGGCGCGGATCAGTCCGCGGCGCTCGGTGTGACGATCGAGAAACGGCAAAAGGCAGAACAGACGATGCCGCTGATGATCAGTCTACAGGCTCAACCGCATTCGGCTTAATCGGCTACGGGAGCAGCTCGCGCAATTCCTCTACATATCGCAGCGTTTCGGCGCGGTCACCCGACAGCGGCTGCAGCAGAAGCGTGGTGGCACCGGCTTCGACGAATGCGGCGAGTCGCTCTTTGACGAAACCGCGCGGGCCCACCAGCGATACAGCTCGCACCAACTCGTCGGGAACGGCGGCGATGGCTTCGGACTTCTTGCCCGCTAGGTAGAGGTCCTGGATGTCGTCGGCGACCTCGCCGTAGCCGTAGCGCGTCGCCAGGCTGTGATAGAAGTTTTTGCCGCGAGCGCCCATCCCGCCGATGTACAGCGCCAGTTGTGGTTTCGTCCAGGCCAGTCGGTCGTCGACGTCATCCCCGATGGCCAGCGGAGCGCTGACCGTGACGTCCAGCGGGCCCAGTACCGGATCGCGTTTCGCGAAGCCCGCCCGCAGCGAGTCGCCCCACACGTCGTTGGCCTTCTCCGGGAGGAAGAACACCGGCTGCCAGCCGTCGGCGATCTCGGCGGTGAGTTCGACGTTCTTCGGGCCGAGTGCCGCGATATTGATCGGAATGCGATCGCGGACAGGATGATTGATCAACTGCAGCGGTTTGCCGAGGCCGGTGCCCTGATCCGCCGGCAGCGGAATCTGATAGTGCTTGCCGTCGTGGGTCACCCGTTCCCGGCGCCACACCTGTCTGCAGATGTCGACGACCTCGCGGGTCCGGCCCAGGGGTGCGTCGAAGGGCACACCGTGAAAGCCCTCCATGACCTGTGGGCCGGAGGTGCCGATGCCCAACCGGAACCTGCCGTCGGACACATAGTCCAGCCCGGCGGCGGTCATCGCGAGCAGCGTTGGGGTGCGGATGTAGATCGGGACGACCCCGGTGGCCAGTTCCATCCGTGACGTCTTGGCCGCCAGGAACCCGAGCTGGCTGATCGCGTCGTAGGAGTAGGCCTCGGCGACGAACACGACGTCGACGCCGATCTTCTCGAGTTCGACGACTTGGTCGACGGCCTCGAGGAAACCGCCTGCGTAGTTGAGGAAGATCCCGGTCCGCAAGGAAGGCACAGACGGCACAGTGGACATGTGAGATTTATACACCCAACCGGTTGGTTGGCGTCTCTCAGGGCTTCAATAGTGCGACGACTTTGTTTTCGAGCGCCACCGGATCGTCGGCGAACGGGTCCATCGTCACGGCCTTGGGTAACGCGACCTCAGGATCGGCGAAGTCGCGGTAGGCCTTGTCGCCGGTGAGCGTGTGCAGAAGATATCCGGTCATCAATGCGCGCACGATCTTCTGCGTACCGCGATCAGCGCCCGGCAGTCCGACCGCCTTGGCCAGCCGGCGGCCCTCGACGAGCCCACCGGCCTTCACCTTGCTCACGGCGCGCAACGTGCCGCCCTTCCAGACCCGCGCGAGTTCGACAGCGTTGGAGCGCAACGACATCGGGTCTCCGGGATCGGACAGGATCAGGCCGGGCACCCGCAGCGTCGACGCGGGCTCTTCGGCGCGCGGCTTGGTGACCGTCGGGAACGCCGCCACGACGGCTTTCAATCTGCCGGGCATCCCCGCCGCCGCGAACACGGCCGCAGACCCGCCGAAGCCGTGTCCGGCCACGCCGAGCTTGGTGGGGTGCACGCTGATCTTTCCCGGTCCGAGCCGCACCCCGGCGATGATGTCGAGCGTCGTGCCCAGGTCGAAGGAGAGATTGAGCACCGACGGTGCCAGGCCGGTCTCGGTGTCGGGCGCCGCGGCGACGATGCCCCACGACGCCAGATGCTCCAGCGTTCCGTAGTAACGGTCGTCACGTGTGAGCCAATCGTGGCCGAATGCCACCCCCGCGAGATTGCGCCCCGACTCCGGGGTGAAGACGACGCCGGGCAGTCCAGCAAATGCCAGGTCACCACGCAGAACGCGATGCGGCCCGCGGCGCTTCAACGCATTGAAGAGCTTCGCCGTCCTCGCCACCAGACGACCGTAGCGCAGGTGGTCGTCAGTCGCTCTTGCACTACCCTGAAAGCCTATGTGCGGAATCGTCGGCTATGTCGGGCAGCGTCCGGCCTGCGACGTTGTCGTTGACGCGTTGCGCCGGATGGAATACCGCGGGTACGACTCGTCAGGTGTGGCCCTGCTCGACGGAAAAGGCGGCCTGACGGTGCGGCGCCGGGCCGGGCGGCTCGCCAATCTCGAGACTGCGCTGGCCGAATCCGATGCAGGCACCCTTGCGGGCAGCACCGGGCTGGGTCATACCCGCTGGGCGACCCACGGCAGGCCCACCGATCGCAACGCCCATCCGCATTGTGACGCCGCCGAGAAGATCACGGTTGTCCACAACGGCATCATCGAGAATTACGCCGTCCTGCGCGCCGAACTGGAAGCGGCGGGCGTGGAGTTCGCCAGCGACACAGACACCGAAGTGGCCGTACATCTGGTGTCCTGGCAGTACCGCCATGGTCCCACCGCAGGCGACTTCCCCGCTTCTGTGCTTGCCGTGCTGCGCCGGCTCGAAGGCCATTTCACCCTCGTCTTCGCCAATGCCGACGATCCCGGCACGATCGTCGCCGCTCGACGATCCACGCCGTTGGTACTCGGTGTCGGCGACGGCGAGATGTTCGTCGGTTCAGACGTTTCAGCGTTCATCGAATACACCCGAGACGCCGTCGAGCTCGGTCAGGACCAGGCGGTGATCGTCACCGCGAGCGGCTATCGCATCACCGACTTCAACGGCGCCGACGACTCCGCGAATGCCCGCGAATTCCATATCGACTGGGACATCTCGGCTGCCGAAAAGGGTGGCTACGAGTTCTTCATGCTCAAGGAGATCGCCGAGCAGCCTGCCGCGGTCTCCGACACCCTGCTCGGCCATTTCGTCGACGGCCGCGTCGTGCTCGACGAGCAGCGCCTCTCCGATCAGGAGCTGCGTGAGATCGACAAGGTATTCGTGGTGGCCTGCGGCACGGCCTTCCATTCCGGCTTGCTGGCCAAGTATGCGATCGAGCACTGGACCCGCCTACCCGTCGAGGCCGAGCTGGCGAGCGAGTTCCGTTACCGTGACCCGGTTTTGGACCAGCACACCCTCGTCGTCGCCATCTCGCAGTCCGGCGAGACGGCAGACACGCTGGAAGCGGTGCGGCACGCCAAGGAGCAGAAGGCCAAGGTGCTGGCCATCTGCAACACCAACGGGTCACAGATTCCGCGTGAGTGCGACGCAGTCCTCTACACGCGTGCCGGTCCGGAGATCGGGGTGGCGTCGACCAAGACGTTCCTCGCGCAGATCACCGCCAACTATCTTGTCGGACTTGCCCTCGCGCAGGCTCGCGGCACGAAGTATCCCGACGAGGTGGAGCGTGAGTACCGCGCTCTGGAGGCCATGCCCGATCTCGTCGCACGGGTACTCGACACCGTCGAGCCGGTATTCGAACTGGCCCGGCGCTTCGCTCAGTCGCAGACAGTGCTGTTCCTCGGCCGTCACGTCGGCTACCCGGTCGCGCTCGAGGGCGCGCTCAAGCTCAAGGAATTGGCGTACATGCACGCCGAGGGTTTCGCGGCCGGCGAGCTCAAGCACGGGCCGATCGCGTTGATCGAGGAGGGCTTGCCGGTCATCGTAGTGATGCCGTCGCCGAAGAACTCCCGGACGCTACATGCCAAGCTGCTCTCGAACATCCGCGAGATACAGGCCCGAGGCGCGATCACCATCGTCATCGCCGAAGAGGGCGACGACACCGTCCGGCCGCACGCAGACCATCTGATCGAGATTCCTGCGGTACCAACGCTCTTCCAGCCGCTCCTGTCGACGATTCCGTTGCAGATCTTCGCCGCGGGCGTCGCGCAGGCGCGCGGCTATGACGTCGACAAGCCGCGCAACCTGGCCAAGTCGGTCACCGTCGAGTAATGGGGAAGGTCGGACACTTCCGCAGCGAGCGGGCTCGCGATCACTTCGTCGGCGTCTACCAGGCCGCCATGGCGGGAATGCCGTCGGTCCGCGAATCAACCGAGGTGACAACATCGTTCGGGGACGTCCGCGTATATCGTTTCGACGGACCTTCCGCTGGCCCGCCAGTCATGTTGTTGCCGGGTCGCAACGCGTCCACCCCGATGTGGCTGGGCAACATTCCCGCCATACTCGAGCACCGCTCGGTCATCTGCGTGGACTTGCTCGGTGAGGCGGGCATGTCCGTGCAGGACAAGGCGATCACGGGACCCGACGACGAGGCGCAGTGGCTGGACGAGACCCTGGCAGGGCTCGGGCTGGCCAAAGTGCACCTGATGGGAGTCTCGATCGGCGGCTGGACAGCGGTCAACTACGCCGCCCGTCGTCCTGGCCGGGCGGCCTCGCTGGTCCTACTCGATCCGGTGTTCACCTTCGCGCCGATCGCGGTGAAGGCGGTGCTGGCTTCGCCTGCCCTGTTCGTACCCGGGGTTCCCAAAGCCGTACGGCAACGGGTGCTCAGCTGGATCTCGGGTGGCGCGGATGTCGACGGCACGCTTCCTGAGGCGGCATTGATCTCCGCGGGTTCGACCGATTACGTGCTGCGGAAGGCGATGCCCAAGATGCTCACAGATGAGCAGCTACGCTCGCTGGACATTCCGGTATTGTCCCTGATCGCCGGCCGCAGCGTGATGCACGACTCCGTCAAGGCCGCCGCACGGGCTCGAAACCTATTGCCGCGCGGGCAGGTCGAACTGTGGGCCGATGCGTCGCATGCGATCAACGGTGAGTATCCCTCAGAGATAGCTGCGCGGGCCGCCGCGTTCTGGGACGACGCCGACGCATAGAGTCGAGTCTGAAGTTATGCAGGTGTTTCTGCCGAAAACTCGTACATATCTTCAGTTTCGGCATGGGCCCCCAGCCCGGAGGAGAGCCCCACGGAGATCAGCGCTACACCCGCCCACACCGACGGACCGGGGATCACGCCGGTGAGCGGCCGGCGCAGCCCCGCGCTTCGGTGAAGGGTGTCGCGCCAGATTGCACCTGCTTGTCACCCTGTCCGACGAAACACCGACGACACGGCACTGGCCGCCGAGCTGCGCGAGGAGGGAGTCCTCGTTCACCCACTGTCCTGGCATCGCCGCACGGCCGGTCCGCCAGGCCTGGTAATCGGACATGCCGCCCACAAGCCAGATCGGCTTCGTGCGGCGGCGGCGACGATTGGGTGGATCGCGAGGCGCTGAGTCGACAGCCGAGTCAGTCCGGGCTAGCTCGACGCAACGCGGCCCAGGGCACGGACCTGTCGGCACGCAAGGAATTCCGGTCGCGGGGTGGTCGCCGCGAACGGCTCCGAGAGCGGATTTTGCACTGAGTTGAAGACCAGAAAGACATTCGCCCGGGGAAACGGCGTGATGTTCGATCCGGACCCGTGGAGCAGGTTAGCGTCGAACCACAGGGCGGTGCCCGCCGGACCGGTGAATTGGCTGATGCCGTACCGGTCGGCCGCCTTCGTCAGCACCGTCTGATCGGGAACGCCGACTTCTTGCCGAACCAACGACGTGCCGTAGTTGTTGTCCGGCGTGGCACCCACACACGGATAGAAAGTCTGGTGTGAGCCCGGCATCACCATCAAGGAGCCGTTGTAGGAGAAATTGTCGGTCAGCGCGATCGAGCAGGACACCGCACGGATAGCGGGCATGCCGTCCTCGGCGTGCCAGGTCTCGAAATCTGAATGCCAGTAGAACCCGGTTCCGGTGAAGCCAGGCATGAAATTGATCCGTGCCTGGTGAATGTAGACGTCGCTGCACAGTAGTTGGCGCGCGACCGGAAGCACGGTGTCGAGTTCGACGACCTGCGCGACCAGATCGGACAGCAGATGCGGTTCGAACACCGAGCGGACGCTGCCGTCCGGTTCACGGATGATGCGCGGATCGGCGACGTCGAGGTCGACGGCCAACCGGTCCAACTCCTGGCGAAGCGGCGGCAGCCAGTCGTCGCCTAAGGCCTCGCTCCGCATCAGGTAGCCCTGCTCCGCGAAACTGTTCAGCTCCGCTGCAGCCAGCGGGCCGTGGGCTTCCGTTCCCCAAACCGTGGGCTCGATTCGCGGAATCGGAGGGGTCGCGTGATCGAGGCGAGTGGGGTAGTTGTCGATGCGCTCCATCGCGATCATGCCGCAGGCGGCGGGTAGGCGCCGGTTTCGTCGTGGACCTCCTGCCCACTCACTGGCGGGTTGAAGACGCAGAACATCCGCAGCTGGTCGTGACATGTCAACCGGTGCCGTTCGTGATCGTCGAGCAGGTACATCGTGCCTGCCGACAACTTGTGCTGTTCACCGGTTTCGAGATTGGCGAGAGTGCCGGTGCCCTCCACCACCCAAACCGCTTCGACGTGGTGCTGATAGTGGAACTCGCAGACCGCGTCGGACTTGATCGTCGTTTCGTGGAACGAGAATCCGACGCCGTCGCCGGCAAGGACGATGCGTTTCGATCGCCACATCCCATCGGACACATCACGGTCGGTGCCGGTGATCTCCTCGGTGGTGCGAACAATCATTGGATGTCTCCTTCGGGGTTATGCCGCGACGGACTCGGCGAGGATGTCCAGTCCCGCTGTCAGATCGGCCGTTGAGATAGTCAGTGGGGGAAGTAGTTTGACAACTTCGTCGGCCGGCCCGCTGGTTTCCAGGAGCACACCGCGGTCGAAAGCGGCACGACAGATGTCACCGGCACGGTCAGGATCCTCGAACTTCAGTCCCTGCGCCATGCCGCGGCCCCGTGCCGAGACACCGTCATGCCCGGCCGCGATGATTTCGAGCCGGTCACGGATGACGGCGCCCATCGCGAGCGTGTTCTCGGTGAGTGCACTCGTATTCCAATAGGTTTCAAGCGCCTTCGTGGCGGTGACGAATGCGGGGTTGTGACCGCGGAAGGTTCCGTTGTGCTCACCCGGTGCCCACACGTCCAGGTCGGAACGAAAGAGCGTCAGCGCCATCGGCAATCCGTACCCGCTGATCGATTTAGATAACGTGACGATATCCGGCACGATGCCCGCCGCTTCGAAACTGAAGAACGGCCCCGTGCGACCGCAGCCCATCTGGACGTCGTCGATGATCAGAAGGATGTCGCGCTGACGGCATAGGTCGGCCAACGCCTGCAGCCATTCGATGCGCGCGACGTTGAGACCGCCCTCACCCTGAACTGTTTCCACGATCACCGCAGCAGGTTGATTCAGCCCGCTGCCCGCGTCGTCGAGAACGCGCTCGAACCAGTGGAAGTCCTCTGTAACACCGCCGAAATAGTTGTCGTAGGGCATGGGTGTGGCGTGTACCAGCGGTATTCCGGCGCCGGCACGCTTCATCGAGTTCCCAGTCACCGACAAGGCACCCAGCGTCATGCCATGGAACGCGTTCGTGAAGCTGATGATCGATTCGCGTCCGGTCACCTTTCGCGCCAGCTTCAACGCGGACTCCACCGCATTCGTCCCGGTAGGTCCGGGAAACTGCACCTTGTAATCAAGCTTGCGTGGTTGCAGGATCAGCCGCGAAAAGGTCTCGAGGAATTCCCTTTTGGCCGTAGTAGCCATGTCGAGTGAATGCACGATCCCATCCGAAGACAGGTAGTCGATGACCGCGCGCTTGAGGATCGGGTTGTTGTGTCCATAATTGAGGGCACCCGCGCCGGCGAAGAAGTCCAGGTAGCGCCGACCCGTGGTGTCGGTCAGCCACGAACCTTGCGCCGTCGCGATGGTGGTGGGCCATGCTCGGCAGTAGCTGCGCACTTCGGACTCGACCGCCGCGAAGATTTCGGGAAGTTCGGATTCGTTGTTCAACAGCTCTGTTTCCAGCAGTGACATTGGGGACTCCGTTCGGTTGGGCTCTAGAGAGAAGCGGTGATCGGACCAATCCGAAGGATTGGTTCGTCGTCGTGATCGGCACCGATGAGCTCTGCACCGAAGTGTGGGTGTTCTGAGATGGGGACACCGTGTCGGCGTGCGAACGCCTCGAAGAGCGCCCTTGACGTTTTATTGCTCGGCGCCACCGTCGCTTCAACCGTCAGTGGATGGCCACGCCGGTCGTTGCGCACGCGGGCGGCGAGGGCGTCGAGCATCGCACTGCCCAATCCACCACCTTGTGCTCGCGGCGCGACGGCCACCTGCCAGACGAACAACACGTCGGGGCGGGTGGGCGGGTGGTAGCCGGTGATGAATCCCGATAGTTCGCCGCCGGTCTCGGCAACGATCGCGGTGTCGGCGAAGTCGGTCGCGCACAACAGGTATGCGTACGTCGAGTTGAGATCGAGCGCGTTCGTCGCGTCCGCCAGTTGATGCATGGCGATCGCATCGCGGCTTTCGGGGCGACGCAAGAAGCGTTCCCGCGAGGGGGGGACGTCTTTTCGTTGAAGAGATGGGTTTTGTGGGTCAGGTTGCCCGGGATCGTGACCAAGCACGCGCATAACAGTTAGCTGTTCACCGCCGATCAAAAGTTTCGAATCACATACGTAGAGGCATCGGTGAGCCGACCTAAGCACAGTGCCAGGTACTGATCAAATTTGCGGTGCTCGGGGCTGTGGGGCGCCACCAGTTCCGATGATGCCGCGTGGCCAGCGAAAAGGCTGGTGAGCCATCCGTTGCGGACGCCGACCCAAGCGTTACCGGATTGTTATCTACCAAGCTTGCTCGAGTGTCCGCACTTTAGGCTGTATTTGCTGGTGGTGAGGGGCGGGGCGCGCTGGAACGCCATTTGGCCGGTTCGCTACGCGCCCCGGCGTTCGACGTGGAATCCTGAAGGTGATGCGGCACTACTACACCGCCGACCAAATACGCGAGGCAGAAGCGCCGCTGTTGGAGAGCCTCCCCAGCGGTGCCCTGATGCGCCGCGCCGCGCATGGACTGGCCACCGCGATCGCACGCGAACTCACCCTGCTCACCGGTGGCGTCTCCGGTCGCCGGGTCTGCGCGGTCGTCGGCTCCGGAGATAACGGCGGCGACGCACTGTGGGCGGCCACCTTCCTGCGCCGTCGCGGCGCATCGGCTGCCGCGGTACTACTCAAACCGGAACGCACGCACGCTGAGGCGCTGGCTGCGTTCACCGCAACTGGCGGCACGATCGTCGAAAGCATTCCGCCAGCAACCGATCTGGTGATCGACGGCGTCGTCGGGATTTCCGGCTCGGGGCCGCTGAGGCCCGACGCGGCCCGCGTATTCGAAAACGTGGCCGCCCCCGTGGTCGCTGTCGACATCCCCAGCGGTATCGACGTGCACACGGGGGTCGCAGATGGCCCGCATGTGCGCGCTGCGCTGACGGTGACCTTCGGCGGCCTCAAACCGGTTCACGCCCTTGGCGATTGTGGTCGTGTCGAGTTGGTCGACATCGGCCTGGATCTGCCCCCGTCCGACGTACTCGAATTGGACGCCGGCGATGTCGCCGCGCGGTGGCCGATCCCCGGCCCGAAGGACGACAAGTACACCCAGGGCGTCACCGGCGTCCTGGCTGGCTCGGCGACCTACCCGGGTGCGGCCGTGTTGTGCACGGGAGCGGCGGTCGCCGCGACGTCCGGCATGGTGCGCTACGCGGGAAGTGCCGCACAGCAAGTGATTTCACAGTGGCCAGAGGTCGTCGCCGCCCCGACCATCTCCGCGGCGGGACGGGTGCAGGCGTGGGTGGTCGGGCCCGGGCTGGGAACCGATGAATCCGGTGCGGCGGCGTTGTGGTTCGCGCTGGAGTCCGACCTGCCGGTGATCGTCGACGCCGACGGGCTGACCATCCTCGCCGCCCACCCCGACCTCATTGCCAATCGTGCCGCGCCGACGGTGCTGACGCCGCACGCAGGAGAGTTCGAGAGGCTGGCCGGCTCGCCGCCCGGTGGGGATCGCGTCGGCGCCACCCGCAAGCTCGCCGACCGCCTCGGCGTCATTGTGTTGTTGAAGGGCAACATCACCGTGATCGCCGAACCCGGTGGGCCGGTGTATCTCAACTCGGCTGGCCAATCGGGCTCTTCGATTTTAATGGGGCAGTTGTGATTTCGCTCTCGTAGGGCGTGTCGCTGCATGGGGAGGCCCTTGGTCTTCCGAAGTCTGAAAGTTGCGAAGCATTCAGGCTGACGAAGGGAACCAAGGGCCGTGTCCGACGGTACGACATTGTTGTTTGGGCTGCCAGGAGTGCGGGTTGAGCGTGTCGAGCGCTGGGCCGACGGGACGCGAGTAGTGCACGCGGTGACCGCGAGCGAGTCCGCGGCGGCGTGCCCGTCGTGTGGGGTGTTGTCCACCTCGGTGAAGGCCCGAGTCGCCACCGCACCGAAGGATATCCCCTACGGTGAAGCGCGAATCATGCTGCGGTGGCACAAGACCCGGTGGCGTTGCCGGGAGGACTACTGTGAACGCGGGTCCTTCACCGAGTCCATCGCGCAGGTGCCGGCGCGGGCCCGCACAACTCTGCGGTTGCGCACTCAGGTCGGTGCGGCGATCGGGGATGCGGCCCGTTCTGTGGCCGAGGTCGCAAACAGCCACGGCGTGTCGTGGCCGACCGCGCACCGCGCGTTCGTCGCCCACGCCGAGTCGCTGCTAGTCGAACCGCAGCCCACCGCGGTGCTGGGCATCGATGAGACCCGCGCGGAAAGCCCAGGTGGGAACACTGCGCGGTGACGCAGGGGTGGGTGCGGGTGGACCCGTGGGGACACCGGGGTTCGTCGACCTGGCCGGCGATCAGGGCCTGCTGGGGCAACGGGAGGGCCGCACCGGCGCAGCGGTCATCGACTGGCTCTCTGAGCGCACCGAAGCCTTCCGCGCGGGCGTGGCCTACGTGGCCATCGACCCGGCCGCGGTCTACGCGACAGCGATCCGCACACCCGGCTTGTTGCCCAACGCGACGATCGTGGTCGATCACTTCCACCTGGTGAAGCTCGGCAACGACGCGGTGACCAAGGTGCGTCAACGGGTCACCTGGGATCTACGTGAGCGTCGTGGTCGCAAGATCGACCCGGAATGGGCCAACCGGCGACGGTTGCTGCGCGCTCGGGAACGCCTGTCGGGCAAGAGTTTCGCCAAAATGTGGAACGCCCTCATCGCCGCTGACGACACCGGTCAGATCCTCTCAGCGTGGATCGCCAAGGAAGAACTGCGCACCCTGCTGTCCACCGTGCGCGTCGGCGGCGACCCGCACCTGACCCGGCACCGCCTGCACCGGTTCCTGTCCTGGTGCATCGATTCGCAGATCCCGGAGCTGCTGACCCTGGCCACCACCGTGGACACCTGGTGGCCCGAGATCAACGCCTTCATCGCCACCGGCATCACCAACGCCGGCACCGAGGGCTACAACCGGCTCGTCAAGCAGGTCAAACGCACAGCGTGCGGGTTCAGAAACACAGAAAACTCGGCCCGCCGGATACGCTTCCACTGCACCCGCAAACAGCGGGCCGCAACCCAGACATCATGCTGATTGCCCGCTCAAAATCGAAGAGCCGCCAATCGTGGGCGGCCACAGCCGGTTCCGGCGACGTGCTGTCCGGCATCGTCGGCGCACTGCTCGCCGCGGGGTTGCCGCCGGGCCAGGCAGCCGCCGCAGCCGCCTACGTCCACGCTCGTGCCGCCAACCTGTCCGCCACCGACCCGGGGCCGCGCCCGGCACCGACATCAGCATCACGCATCCTGGCCCACGTCCGGGCCGCCGTCGCATCTCTCTAACGAAAGGTCTTGCCATGTCGCGCAAGCGCACTCACGCTCCGATGATCTCCCCGGCATACACGGGGCGGTTCGCGATGGCGCCCGTTCCCGCGCTGCGGATGCCCGACGAGTGCATGGACGCCGCCACCGCCTATCGCTTCATTCACGACGAATTGATGCTCGATGGCAGCAGCCGGCTGAACCTGGCGACCTTCGTGACCACCTGGATGGACCCCGAGGCCGAGAAACTGATGGCCGAGACGTTCGACAAGAACATGATCGACAAGGACGAATACCCGGCCACCGCGGCGATCGAGCAGCGTTGCGTGTGCATGGTGGCCGACCTGTTCCACGCCGAAGACCTGCGCGACGACGACCCGGCCAGCGCGATCGGCGTCTCCACCGTCGGGTCCAGCGAGGCCGTGATGCTCGCCGGTCTTGCCATGAGCTGGCGGTGGCGCGCGAAGGTCGGCGACGACAAGGACGGCGGCTGGCGCACCCGTAAGCCGAATCTGGTGATGGGCTCCAACGTCCAGGTGGTCTGGGAGAAATTCTGTCGCTACTTCGATGTCGAGCCGATCTACCTGCCGATGGAGGAGGGGCGCTACGTCATCACACCGGAGCAGGTGCTCTCCGCGGTCAACGAGGACACCATCGGCGTGGTGGCCATCCTCGGCACCACCTACACCGGCGAACTGGAGCCGATCGCCGAGATCTGCGCCGCGCTCGACAAGCTGGCCGCCGACGGGGGAGTCGACGTCCCGGTGCACGTAGACGGGGCCAGCGGCGGCTTCGTCGTGCCATTTCTGCACCCGGACGTGGTGTGGGACTTCCGGTTGCCCCGGGTGGTGTCGATCAACGTCAGCGGCCACAAGTACGGCCTGACGTACCCCGGCATCGGCTTCGTGGTGTGGCGAAGCGCCGAATACCTGCCCGAGGACCTCGTCTTCCGGGTCAACTACCTGGGCGGTGACATGCCCACGTTCACGCTGAACTTCTCCAAGGGTGGCAACCAGGTCATCGGCCAGTACTACAACTTCCTGCGGCTCGGCAGATCCGGCTACGTCCAGGTGATGTCATCTCTGTCGACTACGGCGCGCTGGCTTGGCGATCAACTCAGAGAAAGCCAACACTTCGAGATCATCTCCGACGGCTCGGCCATCCCCGTGGTCAGCTTCCGGCTGTCCGGTGATCCCGGTTACACCGAGTTCGACGTCTCCCACGCCCTGCGCTCGTTCGGCTGGCAAGTGCCCGCGTACACCATGCCGGACAACGCCAGCGACGTCGTCGTGTTACGCATAGTGGTGCGGGAGGGTTTCTCCGCCGACCTGGCCAGGATGCTGCGCGACGACATGGTCACCGTGCTCGCCAACCTCGACGCACTGAAGCCACAGGGCCACTTCGACGAACTGCAGCCGTTCGCGCACTGACCGGCCGTCCCTAGACGACGGAATATCGGCGATCTTGATGTCTGCTCTCTGCAGATTTCTTATCCTCGATGTGCAGCAGCCACCTGACATCGGAGCGGACGCGACATGACCGACGAAGCCCTGGTCGATGGCCATCGCCAAGATCGCGTCTTCCACTTCGATCGCCACACCCCGCAGTACCGGGACCGGTTCGAAGCCATCACCTCGGAAATGCAAAGTCGCTGTCCGCTCGCATGGACGGACACCTACGGCGGGCACTGGGTGGCCGCGGGCAACAAGGAAGTCTTCGAACTGGCGCGGTGCCCGCACGTCTCCAATGACAACGACGTCACCGGTGAGCGCAAGGGCTACATCGGTATCAGCATTCCTCGCGGCGACGTCAGCACCACTTTTCGCGGCGGGATGCTGGAGATGGATGACCCCGAGCATCGGGAGTACCGGACACCGCTGAACGCATATCTGTCTCCGGCCGCGGTGCGCCGGTGGGTTCCCGTCGTCGACGAGATCGTCAAGGCGTGCCTCGACGAGAAGATCGAGGACGGTCGGATCGACTTCGTCGACGACCTCGCCAACATCGTGCCCGCGGTGCTGACGCTGGGCCTGTTGGGTGTGCCGCTGAAGGACTGGGAGATCTACTGCGAGCCCGCCCACGCATCGGTGTACACCCCCGCCGACTCGCCGGACTATCACCGCGTCGCCGATCTCGCGATCGCGTCGGCCATGGGCATGATGCGCCACGTCGCCGAGATCCGGGAGGCGCCGAGGCCCGGGCTGATCGATGCACTGGTCCGGTGTCGGATCAACGGCGAGCCGGCACCAGACACCGAGATCCTCGGCATGCTCATGTTGCTGATCGGCGGCGGCTTCGACACCACCACCGCGTTGACGGCACATTCGTTGGAGTGGCTTTCTCAACACCCGGATGAACGGGAGCGGCTGAGCCGCGATCGCGACACGCTGCTCAACCCGGCCACCGAAGAATTCCTGCGGTTCTTCACGCCTGCGCCGGGCGACGGCCGCACCATCGCCGAGGATGTGGAAGTCGACGGCGTCGTGCTCAAAGAGGGCGAGCGACTCTGGTTGTCGTGGGCGATGGCCAACCGCGACCCTGAACTGTTCGCGAATCCCGATGAGGTCATCCTCGACCGGACAGGCAACCGCCACTTCAGTTTCGGGCTCGGTATCCACCGATGCATCGGCTCCAACGTGGCCCGAACAGTCTTCAAGTCGATGCTGCGCGCCGTCCTGGACCGCATGCCCGACTTTCACTGCGACCCCGACGGCGCAGTGCATTACCAGACGATCGGCGTCATCCAGGGCATGCAGCACCTACCCGCCACCTTCACCCCGGGCCCCCGACTCGGCCCCGGTATCGAAGCCACGCTGGAGAAAATGCAACGCATCTGCGATGACCAAGAACTCGCCGCGCCGATTACCGTCCGGAAGGAAGCCGCGGTCATCGGGGACTGAGCCGCATCGAGTTGGACGAGCCCAGCGACATCATGGCCATGGCTGTGTCCCGAAACACCCGCCTCGAATTGCGGGCCAAAACCCTAGGTCAGCAGGCCTGACCTTGGCGGGATGACGCGTCTGGGAGAATCGGCCATGGTGACATGACCATGCAGACGACCAGAACGACGCCCGCGGCCCCCGAAGCCGTCATCGACCTCGACGCCGTGGCGCACAACGTGGCCCTGCTGCGCGAGCACGCGGGCTCGGCGCAGGTGATGGCCGTCGTCAAGGCCGACGGATACGGCCATGGAGCGACGCAGACCGGCCGTGTTGCCCTGGCCGCGGGCGCGGCCGAACTCGGCGTCGCCACTGTTGACGAGGCGATCGCGCTTCGCCGTGACGGCATCACCGCTCCCGTGCTGGCGTGGCTGCACCCGCCGGGAACCGACTTCGCACCCGCGCTCGACGCCGACGTGCAGATCGCCGTGTCGTCGCTGCGCCAACTGGACGAACTCCGCGAGGCGGCCGAGCGAACGGGCCGTCCCGCCGAAGTCACCGTCAAGGTCGACACCGGCCTCAGTCGCAACGGCGCCAGCCCGGCGGAGTATTCGGCGATGCTGATCGCACTGAAGCGCGCTCTGGCCGACGAAGCGTTCACGTTGCGCGGCCTCATGTCGCATCTGGCGCAGGGTGATATCCCCGACCATCCGTTCAACGACGTTCAGGCGCAACGGCTCAAAGAGATGGTCGGCCAGGCGCGCGATCAGGGTGTGCAGTACGAGCTGGTGCACCTGGCCAACTCACCGTCGGCATTGACGCGGCCCGATCTTGCTTTCGACATGGTCCGTGCCGGAATCGCGATGTACGGGCAGACGCCGATTCCCGAGCGCGGTGACATGGGATTGAAGCCGGCGATGACGCTTAAATGCCCTGTGGCACTGGTGCGCCCGGTGCACGCGGGCGACGGCGTGTCCTACGGCCATACGTGGATCGCCGAACGCGACACCACCGTGGCGTTGCTTCCCATCGGCTATGCCGATGGTGTCTTCCGCAACCTCAGTGGACGTATCGACGTGTTGATCAACGGCAGGCGGCGTCCCATCACCGGACGGGTCTGCATGGACCAACTCGTGGTCGACGTGGGTTCCGACGGCGACGTCTCCGAGGGCGACGACGCAATCCTGTTCGGGCCGGGCACCCACGGTGAACCTACCGCGCAGGACTGGGCCGAACTGCTCGGCACCATCAATTATGAGGTCGTTACGAGCCCCCGCGGCCGTGTCGTGCGGACCTATCGCGGATCGCAACGTTGAGCGAGCAGGGTGCCCGCTGGCTGGCGGGCGCGGCAGGCGTGACCGCCGTCGGCACCGCCACAGCGGTGTCCGTCGCCAGGTCGCTGCGCCGACGCGTCAGCAGCGATGACCCGTACGAATACGAGGATTTCGGCCTTCTAGACTCCGATCGCAGCGTCATCGTCACCACGCCAGACGGTGTCGACCTGGCTGTCCGCGAAGTGGGGGACCCCGACGCCCGACTGACGGTGGTCTTCGCGCACGGCTTCTGTCTTCGCATGGGCGCCTTCCATTTCCAACGTGCCCGCCTGACCGAGGAATGGGGCTCGCAGGTGCGGATGGTGTTCTACGACCAGCGTGGACACGGTCAGTCCGGCCAGGCGTCACCGGACACCTACAGCGTCGCGCAACTCGGCAGGGACCTGGAGACGGTGCTGGCGGTGATGGCACCGCGCGGTCCAGTCGTACTGGTCGGCCATTCGATGGGCGGTATGACCGTGTTGTCGCACGCCAGGCAGTTCCCGCAGTGTTATCCGACCCGTGTCGTCGGTGCTGCGCTGATAGCCTCTGCTGCCGAAGGTGTTTCACGCTCGCCGCTGGGGGAGATTCTGAAGAACCCCGCGCTGGAGGCCGTCCGCTTCGCCGTCCGGTACGCACCGAAGACCGTGCACCGCACCCGCGGTGCTGCCAAAGCGGTGATCGCTCCGATCCTGCGTGCCGCCTCCTACGGTGATGTGAAGGTCAGCCGAAGCGTTGTCGAATTCTCCGAAAAGATGATGCACGAGACCCCGATTGAGACGCTGGTCGAATTCCTGCACGCACTCGAAGTGCACGACGAGACCGAGGGGCTGACCGCCCTGGCAAAGGTGCCGACGCTGATCGCGTGTGGTGACCACGACCTGCTCACCCCGATGGAGTACTCGCAGGACATGGCGGATGCTCTGCCGAAGTCCGAACTCGTGATCGTCGAAGGCGCAGGCCATCTCGTGGAGCTCGAACAGCCTGATGTCATCGACGACGCGCTGGTCCGGCTGGTGGAACGCGCAACTCCGTCCAAGCTCGTCGCGCTCACCCGCCGCGTCCGGGACCGGGTGCGCCACCATGGCTGAGCGTGGCGCGGGGACGGCCGAGCTGCCGACTGCGGCCGACACCATCGCCCTGGGCGAGCGGCTGGGCCGAGAACTGCGCGCCGGTGACGTCGTCGTGCTGTCGGGTCCGCTCGGCGCGGGAAAGACAGTGTTGGCCAAGGGGATTGCGCAGGCCATGGATGTCGACGGGCCGGTCGTCTCGCCGACTTTCGTATTGGCCCGCGTGCACCGGGCACGCCGTACCGACGCCCCGGCCATGATCCACGTCGACCTCTACCGGCTGCTGGATGCCGCCTCCGTCGACCTGCTCGCCGAACTCGACTCGCTGGACCTGGACACCGATCTCGACGACGCGGTCGTCGTCGTCGAATGGGGTGAAGGACTGGCCGAGCGCCTGTCCGACAGCCATCTGGACATCCGGCTCGAACGGGGCGCAGATACCGAGGTGCGCACCGCGATCTGGCAGTGGAGCGTGCCGTGAGCCGCCTGATCCTGGCGATCGACACCGCAACGCCCGCGGTCACCGCCGGGGTGGTCCGTCGTGACGGTGACACGATTGAGGTGCTGGCCGAACGGGTCACTCTCGATGCGCGCGCGCACGCCGAGCAGCTGACACCCAATGCGGTCGGTGCACTCGCCAATGCCGGGGTCGGCGTCGACGATCTCGACGCGATCGTCGTCGGCTGCGGGCCGGGGCCGTTCACCGGTCTTCGAGTCGGCATGGCCACCGCTGCGGCGTACGGCCATGCGCTCGGCCTGCCGGTACACGGCGTGTGCAGCCTTGACGCCATCGGCATCGAGGCCGGGGGAAACCTCTTGGTCGTGACCGACGCGCGCAGGCGCGAGGTGTACTGGGCGCGCTACCGCGACGGTGCGCGCGTGGAAGGCCCCGCCGTCGACGCCCCGGCCGACGTGCCCGGCGCCGACGAAGCGCTGGCACAGCCGCCGCGGTATCCCAACGCGGCCGGGCTGGTGCGGTCGGTCGCGGACTGGACCTCCGCCTCGGCGCCCCTGGTGCCGCTGTATCTCCGCCGCCCGGACGCCAAGACGCTGGCAGAGCGGGAAGCGGCTCGATGACCAGCCCGATGACCGTCGTCTACGGGAAGCTGAAACCGTCTGACGCAGCGCGGTGCGCAGAGCTGGAGTCCCAGCTGTTCACGGGGGACGACCCCTGGCCGGAGCGGGCGTTCCTGGCCGAACTCAAGGCCAAGCACATTCACTATGTTGCCGCGCGCAGCGAGGACAACCTGATCGGCTACGCGGGGATCGCGCGGCTGGGCCGAATACCGCCCTACGAGTACGAGATTCACACCATCGGCGTCGACCCCGCGTACCAGGGCCAGGGCATCGGTAG
This sequence comes from Mycolicibacterium tusciae JS617, assembly GCF_000243415.2. Next base: position 2,823,235 of record NZ_KI912270.1, on the reverse strand, counting down.
ACGTCTGGTGAGCAAGCTCCTCGAATTGGCTTCGGGTAGCGTGGTTTTCCTCGAGGTCCGAACCGACAACGTGCCCGCGATTGCGCTTTACGAGAGCTTCGGCTTCGTCAATGTCGGATTGCGCAGGCGCTATTACCGCGCCAGCGGAGCCGACGCCTATACGATGAAGCGCCTTCCCCAAGAGGATCCGTCGTGACAATCATCCTGGCCATTGAGAGCTCCTGCGACGAAACCGGGGTCGGTATCGCCGAACTCGGTCCGGACGGCTCGGTGACGCTACTGGCCGACGAGGTGGCCTCCAGCGTCGACGAGCATGCCCGATTCGGTGGCGTGGTTCCCGAGATCGCGTCGCGGGCCCACCTGGAGGCGCTGGGGCCGACGATGCGCCGCGCCATGGAGACGGCGGGCGTCGTCAAGCCGGACATTGTCGCGGCGACCATCGGACCTGGGCTCGCCGGGGCACTGTTGGTGGGAGTGGCTGCCGCCAAGGCATATTCGGCCGCGTGGCAGGTGCCGTTCTACGCCGTCAACCATCTCGGTGGGCACCTGGCCGCCGACGTCTATGACCACGGCCCGCTGCCCGAAAGCGTGGGTCTGCTGGTATCGGGCGGCCACACCAACCTGCTGCACGTGCGGTCACTGGGCGAACCGATCGTCGAGCTCGGCAGCACCGTCGACGACGCCGCGGGTGAGGCCTATGACAAAGTGGCGCGGCTACTGGGTCTCGGGTACCCCGGCGGCAAGGCGCTCGACGACCTCGCGCGCACCGGTGACCGCGACGCGATCGTGTTCCCGCGCGGCATGACGGGCCCGCGCGACGACCCGTATGCGTTCAGCTTCTCCGGGCTCAAGACGGCAGTGGCCCGGTATCTGGAAAAGAACGTGCGGAACCCGGACGCGTCGCAGGCCGATGTCGCCGCCGGCTTCCAGGAAGCGGTCGCCGACGTGCTGACCCGCAAGGCGGTACGAGCGGCCAAGGAACTCGACGTGTCCACATTGCTGATCGCCGGTGGGGTGGCGGCGAATTCGCGGCTGCGTGAACTCGCGGAGCAGCGGTGCGCCGAGGCCGGACTGACGCTGCGTATCCCGCGGCCGCGGCTGTGCACGGACAACGGGGCGATGATCGCATCGTTCGCGGCGCACCTGATCGCGGCGGGTGCGGCGCCGTCGCCACTGGATTCCGTCAGCGACCCCGGGCTGCCCGTGGTGAAGGGACAGGTCACTTGAGCGACCCCGCCGACAAGCTGGACATCACCGAGTTGCTCTACCGCTACGCCGAACTCATCGACGCAGGCGACTTCGACGGGGTCGGCGCGCTGCTGTCGCGCGCGTCGTTCGGCGGCACCGGTCCACAGGGTGTCTCCGGTGCGGAGCACATCGCAAGGCTGTTCGCGGCCACCACTCGCCGCTACCCGGAGCACGGCAACACCCCGCGCACGCGGCACCTCGTGCTCAACCCGATCGTCGAGCTCACCGGTGACACCGCGGTCGCACGTTCCACGTTCTGCGTGGTGCAGGACACCGAGTCCGTGCCGATCCAGCCGATCGTCGTCGGGCGATATTCGGACACGTTCGGCCGTGATGTAAGCGGTTGGCATTTCACCGAGCGCAAGGTGGAAATCCAGATGCTCGGCAATGTGTCCGATCACTTGATGGTCGATCCGACGAACTTCTGACCGTCGCTGCGGCAGACTCCATGGGCGTGCACTACGACCTGCGGCTGCGGCCCGCCCAACCGGCAACCCCGGCACCGGACGCGTTCACGATCCACCACCGTGAGGTCCCGCCCAGCCCTGGCCGAGACGGACTGTCGATCGCCTTCGTGCACGAAGGCCCGGAGGACGGTTATCCTGTCGTGCTGCTGCACGGATGGCCCGAGACCAAACGCATCTGGTGGCGCAACATCGGCGCGCTGGCCGAGGCCGGATACCAGGTGATCGCACCTGACCTGCGCGGCTTCGGTGACTCCGACCTTTCGGCGGCCGATGTGTACGACCTCGCGGCGTGGAGCCGTGACACGTATCTGCTCGTGCACGACGTTCTCGGCCATCAGCGGTGCGCGGTGGTCGCGGGCGATCTCGGAGGCGCGGTCGCGGTGGACCTTTTGCACCGATATCCGGGCTTCGTGGAGAAGCTTGTTTACTTCAACACCGTGCCGCCGTTCGTTTTCGACGACTTCGTCGCTGCCGGCATCGACGTCGGGTCGATCCGCGCAATCGGCGACGGCCCGACGGCCGACTATCGCCAACTCCAGGGGGCGACGCCGGACGCGCTGGCGGCCGAACTCGACACACCGGCCAAGCGCCGCCGGCATATCGCCGGAATGTATGGGCACCGGCTGTGGGCGTCGCCGGGCACGTTCACCGCGGCGGACGTCGACTTCATGACCGAACCGTTCGCCACCGAGGAGCGGATGCGCGCGGGCTGGGCCTGCTACCAGCTGCTGCACGGCCGGCAGATGAACGAGCCGCCGATCATCGACCGCAAGGTCGACGTGCCCACATTGATCCTCTACGGCATGGACGATCAGGTGGTCGGCCCGGATTTCTTGCACACCTGCGAGGTGGCCTTCACCAACCGCACAGGCCCGGTCGTGGTTCCTGGCGCAGGACACTTCCTGCAGTGGGAGCGCGCCGACATCGTCAATCCGCTGGTGACCGCCTTCTTGGGCGACCTGCGTGTTCGCCACCGGCGATAGGCAGAGGGGTGATCTTGAGTGCTAGCACTCTCATGTATAGAGTGCTAGGTGGCAGGCGACCAACCCCTGCGCCGGCACCCGCGACGACGACGCGAGGCACGGACGCTATGCCGAACACCTGGTAATTGAGAACCCGGGATCCCCCGGGATCGACAACCCGAATTAGTTGGAGGGCTCCATCGTGGCGAGCGTGAACATCAAGCCACTCGAGGACAAGATCCTCGTTCAGGCCAACGAGGCCGAGACCACGACCGCTTCCGGTCTGGTCATTCCCGACACCGCCAAGGAGAAGCCCCAGGAGGGCACCGTCGTCGCAGTTGGCCCCGGCCGCTGGGACGAGGACGGCGAGAAGCGTATCCCCGTGGACGTTTCCGAAGGCGACACCGTTATCTACAGCAAGTACGGCGGCACCGAGATCAAGTACAACGGCGAGGAGTACCTAATTCTCTCCGCCCGCGACGTGTTGGCTGTCGTCAACAAGTAAGCACCCGTGTCCCGCCCCGGAGCTTCCCGTATCGACGGGTGAGTTCCGGGGCGGCACTCGTTCCGAGTCAGAAGGACGTTTATGAGCAAGCAGATTGAGTTCAACGAGACTGCGCGCCGGGCAATGGAAGCCGGGGTCGACAAGCTTGCCGACGCTGTGCGGATCACGCTGGGGCCGCGCGGCCGCCACGTGGTGTTGGCCAAGGCGTACGGCGGGCCAGTGGTGACCAACGACGGCGTCACCATCGCCCGCGAGATCGAACTGGAGGACCCGTTCGAGAACCTGGGTGCCCAGCTGGTCAAGTCGGTCGCCACCAAGACCAACGACGTAGCCGGCGACGGCACCACCACGGCGACGGTACTCGCACAGGCGATCATCAAGGCGGGGCTGCGCAACGTGGCGGCCGGTGCCAATCCGATTGCGCTGGGCCAAGGCATCAGCAAGGCCGCAGACGCCGTCTCTGAAGCACTGCTGGCGGCGGCGACGCCGGTCAGCGACAAGACGGGGATCGCCCAGGTCGCCACCGTCTCCTCGCGCGACGCAGAGGTCGGCGAGCTGGTCGGCGAGGCGATGACCACCGTCGGCGTCGACGGCGTTGTGACGGTCGAGGAGTCCTCGACGCTGAACACCGAACTCGAGGTCACCGAGGGCGTCGGCTTCGACAAGGGCTACATCTCCGCGTACTTCATCACCGACTTCGACGCTCAGGAAGCTGTGCTCGAGGACGCATTGGTGCTGCTGCATCGCGAGAAGATCAGCTCGCTGCCCGATCTGCTTCCGCTGCTGGAGAAGGTCGCCGAGGCGGGCAAGCCGCTGCTGATCGTGGCCGAGGACGTCGAGGGTGAACCCCTTTCGACGTTGGTGGTCAACGCAATTCGCAAGACGCTGAAGGCCGTTGCCGTCAAGGCGCCGTTCTTCGGCGACCGACGCAAGGCGTTCCTCGACGATCTGGCGGTCGTCACCGGCGGGCAGGTCGTCAACCCCGATGTCGGTCTGGTGCTGCGCGAGGTCGGCCTCGAGGTCCTGGGTACCGCGCGCCGTGTCGTGGTCGACAAGGACAGCACCGTCATCGTCGACGGCGGGGGCACGCCGGACGCCATCGAAGGGCGCAAGGCACAGCTGCGTTCCGAGATCGAGGCATCCGATTCCGATTGGGATCGCGAGAAGCTCGAGGAGCGTCTGGCCAAGCTGTCCGGTGGCGTCGCCGTCATCAGGGTCGGCGCGGCCACCGAGACCGACCTCAAGAAGCGCAAGGAAGCAGTCGAGGACGCGGTTTCGGCAGCCAAGGCGGCCGTCGAGGAGGGCATCGTCACCGGTGGCGGTGCAGCGCTCGTTCAGGCCGGCTCGGTGCTCGGCCCGTTGCGCGAGTCGCTCTCCGGTGACGAGGCGCTGGGCGTCGGCGTGTTCGCCGCAGCGCTGTCCGCGCCGCTGTTCTGGATCGCCACCAACGCGGGGCTCGACGGCGCCGTGGTGGTGAACAAGGTCTCCGAATTGCCTGCCGGGCAGGGCTTCAACGCCGCCACGCTCGACTACGGTGATCTGACTGCCGACGGCGTCGTGGACCCGGTCAAGGTCACCCGGTCAGCCGTGCTGAACGCGGCGTCCGTCGCCCGGATGGTGCTGACCACGGAGACGGCGATCGTCGAGAAGCCGGCCGAGGCTGAGGACGACGGCCATGGCCATGGTCACAGCCATGGGCACGGCCACTCGCACTGAAGCCAGTAATTCGACTAGCGCCCCCGGCCGCTCTTGGGCCGGGGGCGTTTTCGTCGATGCGTCAGCGCGTTGGGACGGTTAGTGCCGGTAGAGGTGGATGCCTCGGGGATACGGATAGGCTCCTCCCGCCGGGGTTCCACGCGTCAACGACAAGCAAGGCGAGTGCTCTGGATGCGAACGTCACCGATCCTTCTGCTTTTCTGTGCGTTTCTGTCGGTGGCCTGCGGTTCACCGACCGACACTGCCGCACCATCGGTCGTGGACTCCCGCGGCGGAATCCCGCCCGGCTATCCGCTCGATGTCGACGTGGTGGCGCCGCTGGTCCTCACGACGCTTTCTCCGGACCCGATCCCGGTCACGGGGACAGACGGAAAGATCCACGTGGCCTATGAAATCGAGGTGCTCAACTCAGGGCCGAAGCCGGCGACGATCACACAGATCGAGACCCTTGACGGCGGACCTGACGGCGCCACCGTGGCCACCGTCGCACCGCAGGAGATCGTGGCGCGGACCATCCTGATCCCCAATCTGCATTCCGCCCCTGTCACCGAAATCCCCGCAGGACGTACCGCGGTGCTGGTGCTCGAGGACGTCTACGACACGCGTGCCGATGTCCCCTCCGAGGTGACGCACCGGGTGAACATGACGCTGGGCCCGGCTCTGCCGGAGAACCAACCCGTCAGCTCCCGGTATCCCGATGCCGTCACCCAGATCGGTGGCGTCGTCCGCACCGGCACGGGGTCACCGGTGGTCATCGGCTCCCCGCTCGCCGGCGACGACTGGGTTGCGCTCAACGGATGCTGCGGCGTCACCTCGCATCGTGGAGCGGTGATGGGTGTCGGTTCCAGGCTCAATGGCAGTGAGCGTTACGCCATCGACTGGTTGCGCCTGGACCCGACCAGCGACCCGGCCACCACCTTCACCGGCGACGGAAAGCGCAACGAGGACTACCTCGCCTTCGATGCCCCGCTGCTGGCGGTGGCCGACGGCACGGTGACGACGGTGGTGTCGGATCTGAACGAGGCTGTGCCACAGGTCATCACGGCCAACCAAGCCTTCGAGGAGCTCGGCGGCAATCACATCATCATCGATATCGGTGACGGGCATTTCGCGTTCTATGCCCACATGATTCCCGGATCCGCCTCAGTGAAAGTCGGCGACAAGGTGACCCGCGGCCAGATCATTGGGCGGCTTGGCAATTCGGGCAACACCAGTGAGGCTCATCTTCACTTCCACTTGTCTCGGGGACCGGTGCCGCTGTCGAGCGACAACGTGCCGTACGAGATCGATCGATTCGCCCTTGCCGGATCAATGGACGACGACCGCGTCGTGTGGGAAGCGGCGCCCAATGAACGCACCAACCAGCTGCCGCTGGACGGGAGCGTCGTCAACTTCGGTTCCTAGCCGGGTTTAGCACCGTGTGCGGCGATCCGGCTGCTGGCGGGCACCTTGGTACGTAATATCCCGATTGCCGTCGGTGAACGGCGCCAGCTACGCCCCGGCCGGGGAGGTGAACGTGCGACGCAAGAAACGAGCGCCCCCGACCGATGTGGTGATCGAGCTAGCCAGTGCCGACGAGTTGTTCTATGCCGATCCGAGTGGCCTGCTGGCCGGAGCGCGTCGCATCGACAGCGGTATGGACGAGCTGGTGGAGCGGCTACTGGCCCAGAGGAGCGTCGGCCCTGACCAGCGCGTCGTTCTGGACATCGCCAGCGGGTGCCCCGACGAGCAGGCGGCCAAGGTGGTGGCGGCCGTCCGCCGCTACTGCGACCTGCGACTGCGGCGTGCAAACCGCGAACACGACCTGATCTGGCGCCAGGGCATGCGGTCGCTGGTGAGTGGCTCGCTGCTGTTCATCGTTGGCATTTTGTTGTCGTTCGCGTTCACGCGACCCGGGGTGGGCGAATTTGCCAACGATCTGATTGGGAGCGGCGTGTTCCTCGTCGTTGCGTGGGTTGGCCTCTGGTATCCGCTCGACCTGTTGTTCATCGCGCGAGAGCAGGCAAAACGAGAGATCAGCGTGCTCGGCAAGATGCTCACCCTGCCGGTTGTCGTCCGTGCCCACGACCACACACTGCCCGCTGCAACGGTGCCCGCTTCACCGGCGAGTCGGGGCTTGCCGCTGAGCCTGGAGGCCCGATTCCGGCGCTTTCGTGGACCGTCCAAGTCGGGCGTTTAGGAGTTGCGTATGTTTCCCATCCGTCGGCGCCACGCAGCGGCTGCGCTCGCTGGCTGGGTGGCCGCGATCGCGTTCGTGTCACCAGCCAGCGCCGGCCCGATGGACCCGATACCGGGGAACGGGTTCTTCCTCGTGGGGTCTGATATCTCGCCGGGTCTTTACCAAACGGCCGGTTCGGCGTCGACCTTCGGGGTTTGGATTAACGATGTGCCCACGCAGGACTCGATGTGTGTGTGGTTTACCTACAGCACGCCCGATACGAACAAGGACAATGTGGTCGCGACGAATATGTCCATCGGACCGATGTTCGCGAATATCAATACGACCGTGATGGCCTTCGAGTCGCGGAACTGTCAACCCTGGACCCGGGTCCCCTGAAAATGGGTGACAACCCAGAAGCCGGGGTACCCAAGGGTTCATGGTGGAACAGGAGGGCGGCCAATGGAATGTCGCCACGAAAGACAACGAGGTCTACCTCGAGCGAGTGTCCGAGGACAGCGAGCGGCTATTCGATGACTCGTTGGCACCTGAAGAGGCCCGCCAATTGGCGCGGCTCCTGACGAAGCACGCCGACGCGATCAGCGAGTCGACCAAGTCCGCAAAGGTCGACGACTCCGACGAGGACGACGACTCCGACGAGGACGACGACTCCGACGAGGACGACGACTCCGACGAGGACGATAAGTCCGATAAGTCCGATAAGTCCGACGACTAGAGCCCCTGTCCCTAACCGCTTTTCACCTTCTTTGGCGTATCTCCAGCTGCCCTGACGGTTCAGGTCCCGCCCGCAGTCAGGTGGAGTAGATTCCTGGCCGTGTGCATCTGCGCTCCGGATGTCGACATGATCACCATGCTCGCAGCGGACGAGACCGAGGCCCGCGACTCACTGCGCCCTCCCAGCGCCCGTCGTCACCCAGGCTGAGACCATGCGAGCGATCATTGCGCGTGACCGCACCGCCGGCATTGACGGCCTTGCGGTGGCGGAGATGCCCTACCCGCACGCCGCCGAGAACGACGTCATCGTGCAGGTGCACGCGGCGGGGTTCACGCCGGGCGAACTCGACTGGCCGGGCACCTGGACCGACCGTGCCGGGCGCGATCGGGCGCCGACCATTCCCGGCCACGAGGTCTCCGGCGTCGTCGTCGGCCTCGGTTACGGGACGACCGGGCTGACCGTCGGCCAACGGGTATTCGGGGTCACCGACTGGTGCCGCAACGGCACGCTGGCCGAATTCGTGGCAGTGGAGGCGCGCAACCTTGCGCCGCTGTCGGCCGGGGTCGACCACATCATCGCTGCAGCGCTGCCGATTTCAGGTCTCACGGCGTGGCAGGGTCTGTTCACCCACGGCCAGATCTCCTCTGGGCAGACCGTGTTGATTCACGGTGCCGCAGGCGGTGTCGGCTCGATTGCTGTGCAACTGGCGATAGAGGCCGGGGCGAGGGTCATAGGCGCCGGCCGTGCGGCCAATCGGGAAACCGTCGTCGAGTTGGGAGCGGAAGCGTTCGTGGACTTGGATCGCGATCGGCTCGAAGACATCGGCGAAGTGGACATGGTCTTCGATGTGATCGGCGGTCAAATCCTCTGTCGTTCAGCGGCCCTGGTCCGCTCGGGCGGAACGGTCGTCAGCATCGCGGAACCGCCGCCGAGCACGCCTGACTATGTGCGGGCCATTTTCTTCGTCGTCGAACCCGATCGCGCGGGGCTTGGCGAGCTCGAGGTCAGGTTGAGAGACGGGCGGCTGCGCCCACTCGTCGGAACGGTACGGCCCCTCGAAGAGGCGGCTTCCGTATTCAGCCCGACCCGCCGCGGCCGGGGTAAGGCGATCATCCGTGTCACCGACGACACGCCGGAAATCATTGGGGAAAAGGCTGTTTCATGAAAGGAAAGTCGGTGAACGATGTTTCTGACAGGGGAGTTGACCTCACCGGTCCGCAGACGCCGGCGGCCACCGCCGCGCTGGCGGTGGCTACCCGCTTCTACTCGCCGGCACTACTTCACCATTGTCTGCGCTCATACCTGTGGGCGGCGAAATACGGAGAGGCGCGCGGCATCGCATTCGACGAGGAACTTCTCTATGTGTCGGCGATGCTTCACGACCTCGGCCTTACCGATGCATTCGACAGCCACCGATCCGATTTCGAAGTAGCGGGTGGAAACCTCGCGTGGGTGTTCGGGGTGGCGGCCGGTTGGTCACCCGAGCGGGCCGCACGGACAGAGGAGATCATCGTGCTGCACATGCGCCCAGATGTGCCCGCGGACGTCGACCCCGAGTCCCATCTCTTACAGGTCGCCACCAGCTGGGACGTCGCCGGGCGCCGGCCTGAGGAGTTCCCGGCGGAGCTGCGCGCGGTGATACTTGCACGCCATCCCCGACAGGGATTCGGCGGTGAGTTCATCGCGTACTTCGAAGATCAGGCGCGACGTAAGCCGGACAGCGCCGCCGCCGCGTCGATCGCCAGCAACGGGGCTGGACGGATCAGCGCCAATCCGCTCGACGCCTAGGCGTTGCGCCTATCCAACCAGCGAAAATGGTCGAACTTCACAGCTAATGGCATGGTGGCTCACATGAGCCGGGTTTCCTGCAGGTTGTACCGCAAGTGGTTGACGTTGGCGATTACGGGGATCGCGGCACTAGGTCTTCTGACGGCTTGCGCTGGATCAGGTCCGTCCCTCAGCGACGAGGCGCCCGCTTCCAAATTCACGGACGGCGCCTCCGCGGGCGCGCCGGAAGCTCCACCTCAGCAAGAGCCCCTGCCGGTGGAGGACGCTACGCGCGATGTCGTGAAGACCGCTTCGATGACCATCGCGGTTTCCAATACCTCTGAGGCCGCGGACAAGGCTGCCGTCATGGTGGAGGACGTCGACGGTCGGGTCGACAGCCGCAGCGAGGATGCGGGATCTGACCGGGGATTCGCCCGTACGTCGGTGGTGCTGCGCGTTCCGGTCGGCAAGCTCGACGGTGTGGTGCGGGAACTCAAGACTCTGGGAACCGTGCAGACGGCCGTAACCACCTCCGAGGATGTGACGGCACAACGGGTCGATCTCGACGCGCGCATCAAGGCGCTGCAGACGTCGGTGGATCGCCTTTTGGCCATCATGCGCGACGCCAGGGATCCCGAAGCGCTGATCTCCGCCGAGGATGCGCTCTCACAGCGCCAAGCTGATTTGGACAGCCTGCGTGCTCAGCGCGACGCGCTCGGCGACCGCATCGAGTACAGCACCGTCGATGTCACGTTCGTGGCCGAATCGATCGGCGGGCCGGCGCCCAAGGAGTACCAAGGCTTCCTGGGGCAGGTAGAACGAGGCTGGGACACAATGGTTTTCGTTGTAGGAAACCTGGTACTGCTGTTCGGTTTGCTGCTTCCCTGGCTGGTTGTGCTCGCCGTTACGATTGGTCTCGGCTACGGCGTCATCCGACTGGTGGGCGCACGCCAATCCTCGTCTGTGAGCTCAGCGCCCAGTCCTCACAACCCGGCGCCAGCCGAGCAACAGGACGACGGGAATGAGTAGCAGTGACGTTCGGGAGATGAACTGTGTGAGGTCATCATCCTTCATCAAACCGGGTCCCGCGAAGTAGCCGAAGAGCAGGAGCGTAGCCGTGACCAACACCGACGCCCGGCCAATCCGCGGCCGGATGCCACTGGCGTCGAGCGACTTCGGCAACACCGTTCGGTAGAAGTCGACCATCGCCCACAACGTCAGATATCCGATGATCACGTACAGCCACCACCACGACTGATGTGATCCCACGGTCCAGTTGTGCATGTCGCCACTTGGGGAGGCGACTCGGATGGGTACGTAACAGAAGAAGTTGCCGACCTCCATGCACAACAACCAGAAGGTCGAGTAGGCGACGAGCGTGCGCGTACTGGTGCGCCACAACGGCGCGACGAAACGAAAGACGAGATACAGCAGGGCATTGACCGCGATGCCGGAGAGCGCGACCACAGCGACTGCCAGATTCTTACCGGATGCCATCGCAGCGTCGTAGTCGACGTGCTCGTCGACTTCGGAAAGAAACAAGATGTTGCCGATGCTGTTGGCGCCCCAGTGGATTGGCCACGGGCTCGATTTGATGCCCAGCATCCACGCGGCAAAGGAGTGGCCGTATTCGTGAGTCATGAAGGACACGTAGTAGGTGACGAGTAGGACTAGCGGCGTGGCCGCCAGCAGCAGCCACATCGACCGAGAACGTGTGCTCGGGCCGTCTGGCACGCGCTCTCCAACCGTCTAGCGAACGCAGCGGCTGCCGGTCCGTGCGTGAGCATAGGCATATGCGCGGCAATGTCCCTTGAGGTTTTCCGATTTTCACTTGGTTGCGCGAACTGGGCGAACGAGCGGCGGCGACCCGACGTGACGGGCCTATCAGTGCGTGACACACGCTGCCGGGCGCGATCGTACGGGCGTGATGAAAAGATGAACGCCACCATTTTCACCTTGACCGTCATGGTGTTGTGAGCCCGTCCCGGAGTTCTGGGTCACGCAAGTGGTCGGAGTCACGGTCTCGTTGAGCCTCGTCGTGCACAGCCTCACCGTGTGGCCCGGCATCAATTGGCTGGCCGAGAAAGGGCGCGCCGAGCCGGCAAACGGGTCAGACGTGCACGTCGCGCAGCCCCGCGGCGAACCGCAGGCCTGAGCAGTTATAGCACCCCACACACCCGACGCAGTTCGTGCAGCCGACGCAACCCAAGCACGCGATGCACTTCTTGCAGAACGCACATGCCACGCACGCGATGCTGCCCGCGATCGCGAGAGACATTGCGGTGACGATACTTCCGGCGATGGCGACGCTTCCGGCGGTGGCGATCGATCCGGCCACGGCGGTACTGGCGACGGTGGCCGCGGAGCCGGCCACTCCCGCACTCGCCACGGTGGCTGCCGAGCCGGCGACCGCGGTGCTCGCCACCGTCGCTGCCGAGCCGGCCACCGCCGAGCTGGCCGCAGTGGCTGCCGACCCGGCGACCGCAGTGCTGGCCGTCGTCGATTCGAAGTCGACGACGTTGGCGACGTTGCCATCAAAGTCCAGAGATTTGACCACGGAGCTCATTCTGGGTCAGCGGCGGTCCATTGTCTTGTGTTGTCGCGTGTCTTGTGTTGTCGCGAAGATCAGCCGCGCCGGCCGCGACCACGCGTGGAGAAGGCCCCATCCGCCGACGCCGGGGTGGGGCCTTCTCTGTCTGGCTCTATTGGACCGTGGCTACGAGGCGCGGCGGATGCCCCGCTTCAGCAGCAGTTCACGCTCGGCCTCGGAGAGGCCGCCCCAGATGCCGTAGGGCTCACCGACCGCGAGCGCGTGCGTGCGGCACTGCGCGATCACTGGGCAGCTCCGGCACATCTCCTTGGCGCGCAGCTCTCGTTGCGCGCGGGCCCGGCCGCGTTCGCCGTCGGGGTGAAAGAACATGGCCGAATCAACGCCTCGGCATAGGCCGGCGATCTGCCAATCCCAGATATCAGCGTTGGGGCCAGGAAGCTGTTGAGGCTGTGGCATTGGAGAACCCCTCTCTACACACCCAATTCGCCAACTACACGAGTGCGGGAGCTTTGGAACCGATCGCTAATCATCGATGACCGCGTGCACACAAACTAGGTGTGCTCACGAAATTCCGTCAATAGCTTGAGCATGTGCTTATTGACATAACGGCAGGTACAGAATTTACGTCACGTTCATCTTGAGACGCTCGATTGCGAAGTTCGTTGTTTTAGCGAACGAGTCGCGGTTGTCCACGTCCGGCATTTGTCCTGTTCGCGTCGATTGATGTCTTTCCGGCAAATTCCCTGGACCCGTCACCGGCTTACATGGAATTAACTTTGGCAGCACCAACTGTTAACCAAAGTGATTTTGACCCCAACGAGAAAACGGGTCCGCCGGTAACGGGTATTACCTGTCCCGTTGATACCGTCTCGGCACCGATGATCACTTCCCCCGCAGAACTCTCGAACGCCGCGTTCGGCGACGACCCTGGATGCTGGCCGCTGGCCGCCGCGACGACACCGTATGAACTATGGCTGCGGGCCGTTGCGGCCGGTGGTCAGGGCCGGTACAGCAGCGCGCTTGCCGATCTCGCCGCAGTCTGTCGCGGGCCCCGTGACCCTGTCGTATCGCTGGCCCACAGCACCCGTGCGTCGTTTCTTCGGCAACTCGGCTGGCACGACCGCGCCCGTGGCTGGGACGGCCGGGCGTCGGCACTTGCGGGTTCCGATCGCGAGGCTGGCGGCGATGCGCTGATCGGATTGGCCGCGGACGCGCTCGGCACGGGACGGTTCGCGGCATCGGAGCGGGCACTGCACCGCGCCGCCGACCTGATCGACGAGCGGGGGCCTGATCGGCTGCACGTGCGGATCGCGTGGGTGTCCGCCGAACTGGCGATGGCCCGCGGTCAGGGGGCGGCGGCGGTGGACCACGCCGAAACGGCCCGAACCGCCGCCGCCGCGTTCGGTTCGGCACGCCACATCCTGAAGTCCGACGTGGTCCTGGCCGCGGCGTTGTGCTGCGCTGGGGACCTGCACGGCTCCCGGCGAGTCGCCGATACCGCGCTCGACGACACCGAACGGCTCGGAATGATCCCGTTGCGGTGGGCGTTGGCGTCGTTGCTGGTCGGCATCGGCAGCGCGACGCGCTCAGATGTAGAGGTGACGGCCATCCGCGATGGTTCTGCCGACACAGTCCGGTCACGAGGCGGCGTGTGGGCCGCCTGCTGAGAGGGGAGCGCGCCATCCTGAAAGTTATTGTTTAGCTGAGCCAAGCCACCGGTAAGTGTCCTGCAAGTAACGCTGGAGAGATCGCCCACGATGACAATTTCGGGAGAACGTCTCGATGATGTCGTCGCTGAAGCTGTAGCGGGCAACCGGGACGCGCTCCGGAGGGTGCTGGAGACCATTCGTCCCATCGTCGTCCGGTATTGCCGGGCGAGGGTTGGGTCGACTGAACGAAGTGGCCTCTCAGCAGATGACGTCGCGCAGGAGGTGTGCTTGGCCGCCATTACGGCGCTGCCGCGCTACAAGGATCAGGGACGACCGTTCCTGGCCTTTGTGTACGGCATAGCTGCGCACAAGGTCGCTGACGCACATCGCGCAGCGGGCAGGAACCGCTCCGACCCGACGGATGTCGTGCCGGAACGCTTGTCGGTGGACGCCGGCCCAGAACAGATGGCGCTGGACTCCGAGGCATCGGCCCGGATGAAGCAGCTACTGACTGTGTTGCCCGAGAAGCAACGCGAAATTCTGATCCTGCGCGTGGTCGTCGGCATGAGCGCAGAAGAGACCGCCGAGGCGGTCGGAAGCACAGCGGGCGCGGTCCGGGTCGCCCAGCACCGCGCGCTGGCGCGGCTGAAGGACGAGATCATGTCGAAGGGGCACGACCATGCCTGACTTCGGACGCTGGACTTCCAACGGCGGGGACCCGTCGCTCAACGAGATCAACCGCACCGACCGGTTCCTCGACGCGCTCGCCTTCGAACAGCCGGTGTATGCCACCGATGCCGGCGAGGCCGAACTGGTCAATCTGCTATCCGGTTGGCGCGACGACATTCGTGATGCGCCGCTGACGGTTCCGGTGACGCCGCGGGATGCGGTGATCGCGTTGGACTCCGCTCAGCGCACACATAAGCGCTCGCGCAGGACCCTGGCTCTTGTCGGATCGACCGCCGCGGCGGTGCTGTGTCTCGGCGGCTTCGCCAGCGTCGTAGCGGGTGCGGGGCCGGGCGACTCGCTCTATGGGCTGCGCACGATGATCTTCGGTGAGCAGCCAGCTACCCGCGACGACGCCGTGATGCTTGCCTCGCAGCAACTTGCCGAGGTGCAGCAGCTCGTCGACGAGGGACAGTGGGACGCCGCCCAGCAGAAGCTGCAGACTCTGACGACGACCGTCGCCACAGTCAACGACGATGTGCGCAAGCAGGAACTGGTCACCGAGTGGCAAGAGCTGACGGTGAAGGTCGACGCCCAAGACGCCGCGGCCGTCCTGCCTCCCGACGTGCCGCCGCCGGTCTTCCCCGACGTGGTCGTGCTCCAGACACCGACGTCGTCGGATACCTCGGCTCCGGAGACGACACCGCCCTCGGATACCTCGACTTCGCCCGCGACCACGTCGCCGTCGGACACCACTTCGCCGAGCAGTCCGACCACGCCGTCGTCCAGCCCGACGTCGCAGCCGACGAGCGCGCCATCGTCGAGCCAGCCGCCGCCGACCAGCCCGCCAGTGCAGGCCCCGCCGCCGACGTCGGTCCCTGCGACGGTGGAGCCGACATCTGGGCCCAGCACGCCGCCTGCATCGCCGACATCGGAGGAAGTACCGCCCCCGACGTCTTCCGTGGCGACACCGCCACCTACGACGACGACCACAGTTGCAATGACCACGAAGAGCCAGCCTGCGCAGTCATCGACTGTCACCGAGGCCGCCGAGGAGGCGCCGCCGTCAACGGTTGAGGCGCCGCCGGCAACGGTTGAGGCGCCGCCGGCAACGGTTCAGGCGCCGCCCACCACAGTCGTGGCTCCGCCGCCACAACGGCAACCACCGCCGGTGCAACGGCAGGCGCCTGTTACGACGACATTCGTGATGCCCAAACCCGAGACCGGTTCCAGCGGCGACGGCAGCTAACCAGGGGTTGCGCCCTCAGCGATACCCGTCGGTTTCCGTGGTGGCCTCGTTGAGCGAGGCGTCGGCGTAGCCGCGGCAATAATCCCAGGTGACGTAGGCATCGGGCTCAGGATCGTAGGCAGGTTCGTGCGGCCGGACGGTGCCGTCGACCAGCAGTTGCAGCAGGTTGGCCCGCAGCATGTCCCAGTCGTGGTAATGGTCCTGCTGGCATTCGTCGCAGCACACAACCAGGCCACGAATTCCCTTGTGCGCCAACAACGCTTCGTATACCGCGAGGTCTGCCAGATCGGCCTCGACCGCGGTCCGTTCCTGCGGGTCCAGCGGCTGCCCGGGCTCCAGTGCGTCGAGGGCGGCCGAGGGGTCGCTCGGGTCGTCGGCGAACGGGTCGGGCGGCAAACCCGGCGGGAGGTGGTCGCGCACGACTCCACATTACGCAGCCGTCCACATTTCGCGCCAGCCGTCCGCCGGGCACGGCGCAACCGGGAGTGTGGCGCAGAACCGGCGGCGCCAATGCCGATAAGATGGAGAATCTAGCTCGTCTGCCCCGGGAGGCCCCACCCATGTCGATCGCCGAAAGCAGCCTTCCCCTCGCCGTTCCGGTGTCTACCGGTGGCGATGATCCGACGAAGATCGCGATGCTCGGCCTGACGTTCGACGATGTGCTGCTGCTGCCCGCCGCCTCCGATGTGGTGCCCGCCACAGCCGACACCTCCAGCCAGCTGACCAAGCGGATTCGGCTGAGGGTCCCGCTGGTCAGCTCCGCGATGGACACCGTGACCGAATCGCGGATGGCCATCGCGATGGCCCGCGCCGGCGGCATGGGTGTCCTGCATCGAAATCTGCCCGTCGCCGAGCAGGCCGGCCAGGTCGAGACCGTCAAGCGGTCCGAGGCGGGCATGGTCACCGACCCCGTGACGTGCTCACCGGACAACACACTGGCCGAGGTCGACGCGATGTGTGCGCGATTCCGGATCTCGGGGCTGCCGGTTGTCGACTCGCTGGGCTCCCTTGTCGGCATCATCACCAACCGCGATATGCGATTTGAGGTCGACCAGTCCAAGCCGGTGTCCGAGGTGATGACGAAAGCGCCGTTAATCACTGCGCAAGAAGGTGTTTCGGCCGAAGCAGCCCTAGGTCTGTTGCGCCGCCACAAGATTGAGAAGCTGCCGATCGTCGACGGCCACGGCAAGCTGACCGGGCTCATCACCGTCAAGGACTTCGTCAAGACCGAGCAGTTCCCCTTCGCCACCAAGGACAGTGACGGCCGACTGCTGGTCGGCGCCGCGGTCGGTGTCGGCGACGACGCGTGGACGCGGGCGATGACGCTGACGGACGCCGGCGTCGACGTCGTCATCGTGGACACCGCGCACGCCCACAACCGCGGCGTGCTGGACATGGTGCACCGCGTGAAGATGGCGGTCGGTGACCGCGTCGAGGTGATCGGCGGCAACGTTGCCACCCGCGCCGCGGCGGCCGCCCTCGTCGACGCGGGTGCCGACGCGGTCAAGGTCGGTGTCGGTCCCGGTTCCATCTGCACCACTCGCGTGGTGGCGGGCGTCGGCGCACCGCAGATCACGGCGATTCTGGAGGCCGTCGCCGCCTGCGCGCCCAAGGGCATTCCAGTGATCGCCGACGGCGGTCTTCAGTATTCGGGTGACATTGCCAAGGCGCTGGCCGCGGGCGCGTCGACCGCCATGCTGGGCTCGCTGCTCGCGGGCACGGCCGAGTCGCCCGGCGAATTGATCTTCGTCAACGGCAAACAGTTCAAGAGCTACCGCGGCATGGGTTCGCTGGGGGCCATGGCCGGGCGCGCGGGTGCGAAGTCGTACTCCAAGGACCGCTATTTCCAAGACGACGCACTGTCGGAGGACAAGCTGGTGCCCGAGGGCATCGAGGGCCGGGTACCGTTCCGCGGTCCGCTGTCGACGGTGATTCATCAACTCACCGGCGGGCTGCGTGCCGCCATGGGCTACACGGGGTCGGCCACCATCGAGCACTTGCAACAGGCGCAGTTCGTACAGATCACGGCTGCGGGCTTGAAGGAGAGTCATCCGCATGACATCGCGATGACCGTCGAGGCCCCCAACTATTACGCCCGCTGACGAACGCTGGCGCTCACCGATGAGCGCTTGCGCGAAGAGGAGATGGCCCAGTGCGTGACACAGTTGAAATCGGTATGGGCCGAACCGCCCGTCGCACTTACGAACTCGACGACATCAACATTGTGCCGTCGCGGCGCACCCGGTCATCCCAGGACGTCTCGACGGCCTGGCAATTGGATGCGTACCGGTTCGAGATCCCGGTTGTCGCGCACCCGACCGACGCGCTGGTGTCGCCGGAGTTCGCCATCGAAATAGGCCGCCAAGGCGGTCTGGGCGTGCTGAACGGCGAGGGCTTGATCGGCAGGCACGCCGACGTCGAGGAGAAGATCGCGCAGGTCATCTCCGCCGCCGAGAAGGAGCCGGAACCGTCGGCGGCGATCCGGCTGCTGCAACAACTGCATGCCGCGCCATTGGACCCCGACCTGCTGGGGGCCGCAGTGGCGCGCATCCGCGAGGCCGGGGTGACGACAGCGGTTCGTGTCAGTCCGCAGAACGCTGCGGCGCTGACGCCGGCGCTCGTCGCCGCGGGTGTCGACCTGCTGGTCATCCAGGGCACCATCATCTCCGCCGAGCGGGTCGCCCAGGATCACGGAGTCGGCGAGCCGTTGAACCTCAAGACGTTCATCTCCGAACTCGACATTCCGGTGGTGGCCGGCGGTGTGCTCGACCACCGCACTGCCCTGCACCTCATGCGTACCGGCGCAGCAGGCGTCATCGTCGGCTACGGGTCGACCAGCGGTGTCACCACCAGCGACGAAGTGCTCGGGATCAGCGTGCCGATGGCGACCGCGATCGCCGACGCCGCCGCCGCTCGCCGCGAATACCTCGACGAGACCGGCGGCCGCTACGTCCACGTGCTGGCCGACGGTGACATCCATACCTCCGGCGATCTGGCCAAGGCCATTGCGTGCGGCGCCGACGCCGTCGTCCTCGGCACGCCGCTGGCCACCGCCGCCGAGGCCCTGGGTGGCGGCTGGTTCTGGCCCGCCGCGGCGGCGCACCCGTCCCTGCCGCGCGGCGCTCTGCTGCAGGTGGCTATCGGCGAACGGCCGTCGCTGGCGCAGGTGCTGACCGGCCCGTCAGACGATCCGTTCGGCTCGCTCAACCTCGTCGGAGGCCTGCGGCGATCGATGGCCAAGGCCGGATATTGCGACCTCAAGGAGTTCCAGAAGGTCGGACTGACCGTCGGGGATTGACGCTAAGACTGCACTTCCCACGTGTCCGTCGGGTAGGCGCAGAACAGCGGTCGGCCGTCGGGTGATTGCGCGGCGGTCCATCCGCTGCCTTCGGGATTGACGCTGACGACGTCGGAGAAGCACTTCGTGCCGATCTCGCGGACCCCGATCAGACCGGAGATCTGCGACCATTCGCCGGGAGCCTTTGGCGAGCCGCACGCCAGAATTGCGCCGCTTGCGTTGGTTCCGAAGACGAACGAGGTCGTGTTGTCGCACGGTTGGCCCAGCACGGCGTCGTTGACCATCCCGGGAACCGGCTCTGCGGTGGCAGGGACCGCCAGCGCTACGGCGGCCGCGACGAACGCGACTGTGATGAGCGGACGGATCATGCGCGAAGCGTACGCCCGGTTTGCTGCGCCGACGTCAATTCGGACGAATTGCAGGTAGAGCCCCGGTAAGGGTCACCTGGGTAGTAGTTACTGGCGAGTAGCGAGATACTGAAGCGATGAAGCCTGACTACGACGTCTTGGTCATCGGTTCGGGATTCGGTGGCAGTGTGTCCGCGCTGCGGCTTACCGAGAAGGGCTATCGCGTCGGCGTTCTCGAGGCCGGTCGCCGGTTCGAGGACGAGGACTTCGCGAAGACTTCGTGGAACTTGCGCAAGTTCCTGTGGGCGCCGAGGCTCGGGATGTACGGCATCCAGAGAATCCACCTGCTGCGCAACGTGATGATCTTGGCCGGCGCTGGTGTCGGCGGGGGATCGCTCAACTACGCCAACACCCTGTACGTGCCGCCGGACGCGTTCTTCAACGACCCGCAGTGGAAGCAGATCACCGACTGGCGTAGCGAACTGACCCCGCACTACGACCAGGCGCAGCGGATGCTCGGCGTGGTCGAGAACCCGACATTCACCGACGCCGACCGCGTCATGAAAGAGGTCGCCGCCGACATGGGCGTCGAGGACACGTTCGTTCCGACGCCCGTTGGTGTGTTCTTCGGTCCCGACGGCACCAAGGCACCGGGCCGGACTGTGCCGGATCCGTACTTCGGCGGCGCAGGTCCGGCCCGCACCGGCTGCATCGAATGCGGTTCCTGCATGACGGGTTGCCGGTACGGCGCCAAGAACACGCTGTTGAAGAATTACCTCGGGCTGGCGGAAACGGCTGGGGCCGAAATCATTCCGATGACGACCGTGACGAGCTTCTCGCAACGTTCCGACGGGCTGTGGGATGTGCGCACCGCGCGCACCGGCAGTCTGCTGCGTAAACGTCGCACGCTCACCGCCACACACGTGGTGCTGGCGGCCGGCACATACGGCACCCAGAAACTGCTGTTCAAAATGCGCGACAAGGGCAAGCTGCCCAAGCTGTCCGACAAGCTCGGCGTGCTCACCCGGACCAATTCGGAGTCGATCGTCGGCGCCGGACGTTTCGAGGTGTCGAAGGATCTCGATCTCACCCATGGCGTGGCGATCACCTCGTCGATTCATCCGACCTCGGACACTCACATCGAGCCGGTGCGATATGGCAAGGGCAGCAACGCGATGGGCCTGCTGCAGACGCTGATGACCGATGGTGCGGGGCCCCAGGGGACTGACGTCCCGCGGTGGAGGCAGTTCTTCCAGCAGGCCGGGTCGAACCCCCGCAAGCTGCTGCGGTTGCTGAACCCACGCAAGTGGAGCGAGCGGACCATGATCGCGCTGGTCATGCAGCACCTCGACAACTCCATCACGACCTACACGCGTCGCACCAGGTTCGGCTTCCGACGGCTGGACAGTAAGCAGGGTCACGGCGAGCCCAACCCGACGTGGATCCCGGTGGGCAACGAGGTGACGCGCCGGATCGCTGAGAAGATCGACGGCGTCGCCGGCGGCACCTGGGGAGAACTGTTCAACATCCCGCTGACCGCGCACTACCTCGGCGGTGCCGCGATCGGTGACACCGCCGAGCACGGTGTCATCGACCCGTATCAGCGGGTGTACAACTACCCGACGCTGTCGGTGCACGACGGCGCATCGATCTCGGCGAATCTCGGTGTCAACCCGTCGCTTTCGATCACCGCGCAGGCAGAGCGCGCTGCGTCGCTGTGGCCCAACAAGGGTGAGGTTGATCAACGCCCGGCGCAGGGCGAGCCCTACAAGCGTCTTGCACCGATCTCGCCGAATCACCCCGTCGTCCCCGTCGACGCTCCTGCGGCGCTGTTCTCTGCTCTTCGCGCAAGCGGCTCATCGCCGCGGCCCCAGCCGCCGATCGAGCCGGTCAGCTCGGCAGGATAAATCGCGCCACACGCGTTTGAACTGGTCGGACCAGGGTACGTAGTGCCGGTGCGTACCGCTTACCACGAGCAGCTCGACGAAATGCGATCGCATCTCGTCCAGATGTGCGGACTGGCGGCGGCGGCGATGGAGCACGCCACCCGCGCATTGCTCGACGCCGACCTACAGCTGGCCGAACAGGTCATCGCCGACCATGAACACCTCGCCGCCATAAGTCTTCGGGCCGAGGCCGAGGCGCTGCGGCTGCTGGCTCTTCAGCAACCGGTCGCCGGTGATCTGCGGTCGATCGTCGGCTCCATCCAGATCGGTGCCGACGTCGAGCGGATGGGCGCGCTTGCCGTGCATGTGGCGAGCATCTCGCGGCTTCGACATCCTGAGTGTGCGGTGCCGGAGGACGTCCGCGTCAGCTTCACCGGAATGGGCGAAACGGCGGTTCAGTTGGCCAGAACCGCGCAGGAAGTACTGCTGTCGCGCGATCCATATAAGGCAGCGCGGTTGCGCGATGAAGACGATGCCGTGGATGCCGCGCACCGGCATTTGTTCACGCTGCTGATCGACCACAAGTGGCAGGACGGCGTGTGCTCCGCGGTAGACGTCGCACTACTGGGTCGCTATTACGAACGGTTCGCCGACCACGCTGTCGAAATCGGCAGGCGGGTCGTGTTCGAGGCGACCGGCGGCCTGCCCGATTCCAAACAGCTCGCCTAGCCCGCATACCCGCTAGTGGTAATCAGACTTTCCCGTCAGCCGACGGCCCAATAGCTGCCAGCGCCGATGACGCTGGGGCGTTGCACAGGCGACTCTTCTTGGCAAGCTGCTGGACAACACCTGGCAGTCGAAATCTATTCCAACTGCGAGGGGTTCAACCATGGCCGATCAGAAGACTGTCCACGACGTTACCTACGACCTTCTCAGGACACTGGGACTGACAACCGTTTTCGGGAATCCGGGTTCCACCGAACAGTCATTCCTACGAGATTTCCCCGACGACTTCACATACGTGTTGGCGTTGCAGGAGGCATCGGCACTGGCGATGGCCGACGGGTTCGCCCAGACCACCGGCAGGCCTGCACTGGTGAATCTGCACACGGCCGCGGGTACCGGTAACGCGATGGGCAGCCTGATCGCGGCGTACCGGGCCAATACTCCGCTCATCATCACCGCGGGCCAACAGACCCGTGAAATGTCGCTGTCTGACCCGTATCTGAACAATCCGAACGCGACGGAACTACCTCAGCCGTGGGTGAAATGGGCGTATGAGCCTGCTCGCGCCGAAGACGTGCCCGCAGCGTTCATGCAGGCCTACGCGATGGCCATGCAGGCGCCTAAGGGCCCCGTCTTCCTGTCGATCCCACTGGACGACTGGGACAAGCAGGCGCTGGGTCCGGCCGTGGTGCGCAGCATCAGCGAGCGGGTCGCGCCCGACGCCTCGAAGCTGGCCGAATTCGCCGAGCGCATCAGCGCGGCGCAGCGCCCGATGTTGGTGCTTGGTCCCGAGGTGGACCGGGCCGGAGCCTGGGACGCCGGCATCGCATTTGCCGAGAAACTGGGCGCGCCGGTGTACGGCAGCGCGCTGGCCGACCGGATCTCGTTCCCCGAGAATCACCCCCTCTATGCGGGGCCGCTGCCGATGACCATCGCTGAGGTCGAGCAGACCGTGCACGGTCACGACCTCGTCGTGGTGATCGGTGCCCAGGTGTTCCGCTACTACCCGTATGTGGCGGGCGAGTACCTCCCCGAGGGCACCGAGCTGCTGCAGATCACCGCCGATCCCCACCTCTCCGCGGTGGCCCCGGTGGGAGACAGCCTGGTCGGCGATGTCGGCGCGGCGCTGACGCGGCTGACCGAGATCGTCCGCGTACCCGCCGACCGCGAGCGTCCCGCACCCCTGGTGCGCGACCATCGCTCCGATGTTCCCGCGCAGGCACCGATGACGTCTAATGCGGTCTACGAGGTCATCAGCACCGTCAAACCCGACGACTCCGCTGTCGTCATGGAGTCGACGTCGACCATGGTCGATCTGTTCAATTGGCTGCCGACGACCCACTCGAAGAGCTTCTTCGCCACCGGAAGCGGGGGCATCGGCTGGGGTGTGCCCGGCGCCGTGGGCATTGCACTGGGTGATCGCGCGCGTGGCGTCAAGCGCCACATCGTGGCGACCATCGGCGACGGGTCATTCGAGTACTCGGTGCAGGCGATCTGGACCGCGGCGCAGCACAAGCTGCCGATCGTGTTCGTGGTGCTGCGAAACGGCGAGTATGCGATTCTCAAATCCTTTGCGCTGCTGGAGGAGACGCCGAACGTGCCAGGGCTGGAGCTTCCTGGCCTCGACATCGCATCCATCGCCTCCGGCTTCGGATGCCACGCGGTGGAGGTGGACAGCACCGACATGCTGGCCGGCGAGTTCAAGGCCGCACTGGACGCCGACGGCCCCACCGTCATCGTCGTTCCCACGACACCGCAACTGCCGCATCTCGGCTGACGACGACCAAAGGAAATTCGATGCCTCTCTATACATGCACGATCGCCGAATCGACGCTCAGTGCCGACGTCAAGTCGAAACTCGCCGCCGAGGTGACGCGTATCCACTCCGCCGTCAATCACGTTCCGAGCACCTACGTCAACGTGGTGTTCAACGAGGTGGCAGCCGAAAACATCTACACCGACGGCCGTCCGGCCCACCCGTTGATCGTCAACGGGTGGGTCAGGAGCGGACATCCGGAGGATCAGACCAGCCGACTGGTCGCTGAGATCGCAGGGGCGGCAACACAAGTGACCGGAATCCCGGCGGAGCGGGTGCTCGTCGTGATCGGCAACAGTCCGGCGCGGTTCGCTATCGAGGGCGGTCGGGTTCTGCCCGAACCAGGCCAGGAGTAAGCCTGGCTTGCGGAAGGAGCATGACCGTGTACGCAATCGAGGTGCCTGAAAACGGTGGTCCGGAGGTCCTGGAGTACGTCGAGATGGCCGAGCCGGAGCCGGGCCCGGGAGAGGTGTTGATCAAGACCGAAGCCATCGGCGTCAACTTCATCGACACCTACTTCCGAACCGGTACATACCCACACGATCTGCCCTTCGTGCCGGGCAGTGAGGTATCGGGCACCGTGGCCGGCGTCGGCGATGGTGTGACATCGCTGCGCGTCGGTGATCGGGTCGCCAGCGCCGACGCGGTGGCCACGTATGCCGAATGCTGTGTTGCACCCACCGATTTGGTTTCCGAGATCGCTGATGGCATTACCTATGAGGTGGCCGCTTCGGCGCTACTGAAAGGCCTGACCGCGCATTTCTTGACCAGGTCGGTGTACGCGGTGAAGCCGGGCGACGACATCCTGGTGCACGCGGGAGCGGGCGGTGTCGGGCTAATCCTCACCCAGTGGGCGGCGTCGTTGGGCGCCCGAGTGATCACGACAGTGTCGACATCGGCGAAGGCCGACATGTCGCGACAAGCCGGTGCGGCAGACGTGCTCGACTACCCGGACGACCCGCAGGAATTCGGTGCGAGGATTCGCGATCTCACCGACGGCAACGGGGTCGCCGCGGTCTACGACGGGGTCGGCCGGTCGACCTTCGACGCCAGCCTCGCCAGCCTGGCGGTGCGTGGAACACTCGCGCTATACGGGGCGGCCAGTGGGCCGGTACCGCCGGTCGATCCCCAGCGGCTCAACGCCGCCGGATCGGTGTATCTGACGCGTCCGCTGCGTAGTCATTTCAACCGGACCCGCGAGGAGTTCTCCTGGCGCTGCGGCGAACTCTTCGACGCAATCGCCAAGGGCGTCATCGTCGTCACCGTCGGCAAGCATTACCCCCTCAAGGATGCCGCGCAGGCGCACCGGGATCTCGAGGGCCGGCGCACCCATGGTTCGACGGTGTTGACGCCCTAGAGCGGCCTGCGGCGCAATGGTTTCCGGCCAGGCGGCTGCTGCGGCTCGGGCAGCAGAGGCTCTCGCGGGCGGATCGCGACCGTCGATGACTGGTCGGTGCTGAGTACCAGATCCGCGCCTGCGTGACGGATCGTCAGGCGGTGGTGGGGCCCATCGCGGATGGTGTAGGTCACGTCTTCGTGGTTGACATCGACGGTGAGCCGGAAGTCTTTCCACCGCAAGCGGAACCGCAGTCTCGAGATTCCAGACGGCAGGTGTGGGTCGAGCGATATCACACCATCGTCGTCACGCAGACCGCCGAAGCCCGACACCAGCGCCGTCCACGCACCTGCCAGTGAGGCCATGTGCAGACCATCGCGCGTGTTGTGGTGCAGATCGCGCAGATCGATCAGCGCTGCCTCGTAGGCGTAGTCATGTGCGAGTTCGAGATGGCCGACGTCGGCACACATCACCGCTTGCGTGCACGCCGACAGTGAGGAGTCGCGGGTGGTCCGGCGCTCGTAGTAGTCGACGTTTTGTGCCTTCTGTTCGGGTGTGAACGCGTGGCTCTGCCAATGCATGGCCAACACCACATCGGCCTGTTTGAGGACCTGCGCCGGATACAGCCGCACATACGGTTCGTGCAACAACAGGGGATAGGTGGTGTTGGACACGAAGTCCCACTCCCGAAGCGTCGTGAATCCGGCACACTGCGGGTGGACGCCGAGTTCGTCGTCGAACGGGATAAAGGCGTCGTCGGCAGCGTTTCGCCAGTCGGCCATCTCCGCGGCGGTGACCCCCAAGCCGTCGGCACCGTCGGGGTGACGCAGGCAGGCCTCGGCAGCGGTCCGAAGGTTGTGTGCCGCCATCAGATTGGTGAAGACATTGTCCCGCACCACAGCCGTGTATTCGTCGGGCCCGGTGACCCCGTCGAGGTGCCACACCCCGTGCCGGTCATGATGGCCGAGCGACAACCACAACCGCGCCGTTTCGACAAGGACCGCCAGCCCGCACTCGGCCTCCAGCGACTCGTCGCCCGTCACGATGCGGTACCGCTCGAATGCCATTGCGATGTCGGCGTTCACGTGCCACGCCGCTGTCCCTGCGGGCCAGTATGCCGAACACTCCTCACCGCGGATGGTGCGCCAGGGGAAAGCGGCGCCGGTGAGGTCGAGTTGTGCTGCACGCTCCCTGGCCATGTCAAGAGTGGAGGCCCGCCACCGTAGCGCGTCGGCGGCCGCGTACGGCGCCGTGTAGGTGAGCAGCGGCAGTACGAAACCTTCGGTGTCCCAGAACGCGTGCCCGTCATATCCGGAGCCGGTCAACCCCTTTCCCGGAATGGCCCGGCGCTCGGCACGCGCGCTGGCCTGTAAGACATGGAATAGCCCGAACCGCACCGCCTGCTGGCTGTCGGGATCACCCTCGACTTCCACATCCGCGGAGTCCCAGAACTCGTCGAGATACTCACGCTGGGATTTGAGCAGGCCTTCCCATCCGGTGTAGCGCGCGCTGCTGAGTGCGGCTGCTGCCTGATCGCGAAGGGCCGGACGCGACCTCAGGCTCGACCATCCGTAGGCGAGGTACTTGACGATTCGCAGCCGTTGGCCCGGCCGCAGACCGCAGATGACGGTGGTGGTCGCCCAATCTCCATCCGCCCCGGTGGCGACCTCGACACGTCCGGGGACGTCGACGTCGTGGTCCATCGCCGCGGCCATCAGGAGCCCGCTGGACCTGGTCCGGTGCAGCAGGATCGCGCCATGCTCGGAGTGTTCGTGCTGGACGGCTTCAAGTGGCTTCTCGAGCACGGCGGCCACCCTGGGATCGTCTGCGGACGCGGGCAACTCTTCGTTGGCAACCAACTCGGACTGCACCGTGACGCGGACGAACTCATCGAGCGCCTCGACGGTGTACTCGATCGCGGCGACGCTGCGTTGTGCCAGCGACACCAGGCGGGTCGACACCACCTTGACCTGTCGGCCCGCCGGAGAACGCCAATGCGCAGTGCGGGTCAGTGTGCCGGCCCTCATATCCAGGACGCGTTCGTGTTCGAGCAGATCGCCGTACCGTAAATCGAACGGCTCGTCGTCGACAAGCAGGCGAATCAGCTTGCCATTGGTGATGTTGACGATCGTCTGGCCGGCTTCGGGATAGCCGAACCCCGCCTCGGCGTAAGGCAACGGACGAACCTCGTAGAAAGAGTTCAAATATGTGCCGGGCAACCCGTGTGGTTCGCCCTCGTCGAGGTTGCCCCGCAGGCCGATTTGGCCATTCGAGAGGGCGAACAATGACTCGGACTCATCCAATAGATCGAGATCGAGCGAGGTTTCGCGGATATGCCACGGCTCGACGGTGAAGTTGTCGCCGGTGATCATCGCGACATCAACTCAGCGAGATCGGTGACCACGATGTCAGCCCCGTTGTCCCGCAATGCATCTGCCTGCCCGACGCGGTCTACCCCGACGACGTACCCGAAGTTTCCGGCACGGCCGGCTGCGACACCCGCGAGAGCGTCCTCGAAGACGCCGGCCTCTGCCGGCGTGACGTCGAGCAACTCCGCGGCGCGCAGAAACGAGTCGGGCGCGGGTTTTCCCGCGATGTTCTGCTCCCTCATGGTCACCCCGTCCACGCGGTGCTGGACGAACGTGTCGAGCCCGGTGAGCTCGAGCACCTGACGCGTGTTGGCGCTCGATGACACCACCGCGATGCCCAACCCCGCCTTCGCGGCCGCCTCGAGGTAGCGGCGCGATCCCTCGAAGACCTCGATCCCGTCGGTGTGCAGGGTGTGCTGAAACATCTCGTTCTTGCGATTCCCGAGACCGAAGACGGTCCGGGCGTCTGGTCCGTCGTCCGGTCTGCCATCGGGTAGATCGATGCGCCTGCTGGCGAGAAAGGACCGGACTCCGTCCTCGCGTGTTTTGCCGTCGACGTACTTCAGGTAGTCGGTGTCGATGTCGAACGGCACGAATTGGCTCCCTGCGCGCTCTGCGTCCGCCTTGAGAAAGTCGTCGAACATCGACTTCCAGGCCTTTTTGTGCACGCTGGCGGTGTCCGTCAGCACTCCGTCGAGGTCGAAAAGGGTGGCACGGATCCGTTCGGGTAGGCCGAGCACTGGGTACCTCGCTTTGCGGTGATGGCGAACTTGGGTTCGTGGCTCCACTTCACCATTCCCAATATCGTCCGCGGGCATACTTTGGGCGAAAGGCCGCAGTCAGAGGTCCCAACTAGACTGTCCGGGTGACAACAGGTTCTCCCCGTCCCGTGTTGGTCGTCGACTTCGGAGCGCAATATGCGCAGTTGATCGCCCGCCGCGTCCGCGAAGCGCGCGTCTACTCCGAGGTGATTCCGCATACCGCGACCGTGGAGGAGATCAAGGCCCGCGACCCGCGGGCCATCGTGCTGTCGGGCGGCCCGTCGAGTGTGTACGAGGACGGCGCGCCGCAATTAAATGCCGAGGTGTTCGACCTGGGGGTCCCGGTATTCGGCATCTGCTACGGCTTTCAGGCGATGGCGCAGGCGCTGGGCGGCACCGTCGCCCGCACCGGGACCAGCGAGTACGGCCGCACTCAACTGGAAGTGACTGGGGGAGAACTTCATTCCGACCTACCCACCACCCAGCCGGTGTGGATGAGCCACGGTGACGCCGTCACCGCCGCTCCCGAGGGCTTTGACGTGGTCGCCACCAGCTCCGGCGCACCCGTCGCAGCGTTCGAGAACCGGGCCAGGGGCCTAGCAGGAGTGCAGTACCACCCCGAGGTGATGCACACCCCCCATGGCCAGCAGATACTCAGCCGGTTCCTGCACGAATTCGCCGGTATCGACTCGACGTGGACGCCGGCGAACATCGCCGACGCGCTCGTCGAGCAGGTGCGTGAGCAGATCGGCGACGGGCGGGCGATATGCGGGCTGTCCGGCGGCGTCGACTCCGCGGTGGCCGCCGCGCTGGTGCAGCGGGCCATCGGTGACCGGCTGACGTGTGTATTCGTCGACCACGGCCTGCTGCGGGCGGGGGAGCGGGCGCAGGTCCAGCGGGACTTCGTCGCCGCCACCGGCGCGAATCTGGTCACCGTCGATGTCGCCGACCGATTCCTGGAGGCGCTGTCCGGGGTGACCGACCCCGAGGGCAAGCGCAAGATCATCGGCAGGCAGTTCATCCGTGCCTTTGAGGGCGCGGTCCGAGATATCGTGGGGGATACCGGATCTGAGGTCGACTTTCTGGTGCAGGGCACGTTGTATCCCGATGTGGTGGAGTCCGGCGGTGGTACGGGAACCGCGAACATCAAGAGCCACCACAACGTCGGCGGGCTGCCCGACGACCTCAAGTTCAAACTCGTCGAGCCGCTACGGCTGCTGTTCAAGGACGAGGTGCGCGCGGTCGGCCGGGAACTGGGCCTACCCGAGGAAATCGTTGCGCGCCAACCATTCCCGGGACCGGGTCTGGGTATCCGGATTGTCGGCGAGGTAACCGCGGCCCGGCTGGAAACATTGCGGCATGCCGACTCGATCGCGCGGGAAGAACTGACCGCAGCCGGTTTGGACAACCAGATCTGGCAGTGCCCGGTGGTGCTGCTTGCCGGAGTCCGCTCGGTGGGGGTGCAGGGCGACGGCCGCACGTACGGTCATCCGATCGTGCTGCGACCGGTGTCCAGCGAGGACGCGATGACCGCGGACTGGACGCGGGTGCCATACGAGGTTCTGGAGCGCATCTCCACGCGCATCACCAACGAGGTCCGCGAAGTGAACCGCGTGGTGCTGGACATCACCAGCAAGCCGCCCGGCACCATCGAATGGGAGTGATCCACTGATCTCATCGAGCAGTGGATCGGTGGCGAAGGGCGTTACCGGGGCGGGTCTCCGCGCCAGCTGAAACTGTTGACGTACTTGCCCATGTCGAGCGCCAATTGCAGATTGGCGGCCGAGGGCTTACCGGAACCGAAGTCGGGTCCGAAAGCGCGATATGGGCCGACCGCGCCGGCGATCAGGGCGAGATCGTTTTTGATGGCGACCATCACGATGACGCGCATCCGCGAGTAGCTGGTCATCGCACCCTGCGGCCAGCAATCGGCGGCCAGCCCATATCCGTGTTGATAGCCGACCAACGTGTTCGGGATCTCGTACGCGGTCCTGGTGTCCGGGAAGGTCTGGTTTACCAGGTCGACGGCGATCTCCTCCGGGGTGCGCCCGGCCGCGGGGCTGCTGAACAACTGCATCGTGCCGCCGTCGCCGGCCTTCAGCACCGCGGTGATCCCGTTGTCGTGCTTCGAGACCTCGTAGGCCGCCCCCTCGACCGGGTATGACACCGAGAAAGCCCCGTCGGCGGAGGTGAACCGGGGGTTGATCATCACGGCGCGGTTCATCGGCGGGCTACCGCAATCCGGCGGGCAGACATATTTGGGAGCGGGTTTTGAGATCGCCGCGGACAGGCCGACCAAGCTGCCGGCCAGCACGACGATCGCGATCCCCAGTACCAGCGCCACTTTTCGGAACGACGTCTTCGGCGGTTGGGTCACCTCGAACGCGCCGGATTGCAGCGAGTAGCCGGGCAGCAATCCGACGACGATCTCTCCGTCGTCGGGCTGCGCGGCGAGCCGGATCGGACGTTCCTCGCGCCGCGTCCTGCGTGAGCGTCGCGACGATGCGTGCATGGCGGCCCCGCACCGTGCGCAGAACGGTGCATCGGGCACAACGTGATTGCACTCCATGCACAGGATCGGTTCATCGATGCGGATCTCGTCCTGCGCCTCGTGCAATAGCGCCAGGTGCAGGCCGATTCGCAGCGCAAGCAGTGCGAGGCCGGTCAGCGTCAGGTGTAGGGCCAATTGCAACCATTGCGGAAAGCGGGCGACGTCGACCAGGCCCAGACCGGCGTAGACGGTGGCCACCACCAGCGCGATCAGGGTGAGAGTCCCCCCGACGAAGCCGCGGTTTTTGCCGACCTTGGTCGGCGGCCGAGTGAACCACAGCGCGGTGCCGATCAGGCCGCCGACGGCGGCGGCGGTCAGTGGCATGGCGATTCCGCGGATTCCGGCCTCGACGAGCAGTCCGTCCAGTGGACGGACGCGGTTGATCATCCCGGTGCTGAACTGTGGTGCCAGCCGGGTCAGCGTGGCCGCTGCGGTGAATGTCAGAGCACCCAGCGCGCCGATTGCGTAGCCGTCCAAGGCTTCCCGGTTGCCGCGCCAGGCGAATCGGGCCGCCAGTGCCGGGACCAACATGAGCAGCATGCTGCCCACCGGCACCCCGATACCGTCGCGCAGAATTCGTCCGCCGGCGATGCCGGCGCCAAGCGGGACACCATAGGCGCGGGCCACCGCGGCGCCGGTCAGCATCACCCAGCCGACGCCGAGGATGACCCCGAGTCCCACCGTCAGTGCCAACGTGCTGCGTGGGATATCGCGGGACACACCGGATTCCCGAAGGTACAAGGCGAACAGCATCGGGAGGCCGAGCGAGGCGATCGCGATGAGAGCGGCGGGCATACGCAATAACGTCGCGACGGTCAGGGCACCCGCCAGCAGCACCAGGCCCATCAGGAACACTTTGCGCGACCGCGGCGGCAGGTGCGGGAACAGCGAACTCGTCAGCGCCGGCGAGAGCAGACGCTGCCCGGGCGCCGCGCTGAACCTGCGTGCGCGCAGCCAGTGCGGGCCGTCGCCTCGTTTGTGCTCGGCCAGCGGGACGCCGCACAGTCCGCAGTATTCGCCTGCGGGCACCTCGATCTGGCAGACCGGGCATTCCACCATGCCGGGCGAGGGGGCGCTCATCAGGCTGACACCTGCTGCGCGATCTGCAGGTTGCGAACCAGGTTGTCGACATCGGGGGTGCCCAGCCCGGTGACCAAGTCATAGCCCGGGGCGGCGAGGTCGACAGCGTTGCCGCCCAACGTGATATCTCGGAATGCGGGTCGTGGTGCACCCTGGGCGATGCGGTACAGCAGCGGATTGATGTCGCCGATCAGCGTGCCGCCGTTGTTGAGCAGATACTGATTCATCAGCGCTGTGAGCCCGGCCCAGATGGGCGCCGACTGTGAGGTGCCCCCGCCGGCGACGATCTGGTCGTCGAGCACGATCTTCACCCCGGTGAACGGGTCGGCCACCGCGGCGATGTCCGGCGTCATGCGCTTGCCGGTGTTGCGTTCGGGCGGGACCGCGAGGCCGGCCTGGCGCTGCCAGGGCGGCAGATCGAACAGGGTCGACAAGCCGCCACCGGTGCCCTGGGACAGCGGGACGTCAAACCAGGTCTGCTCGGATACCCACGTTCCGTCCGTGTCGGTGGACAGCGTGGTGCCCCCGACACTGGTCATCTCGGGCAGCGAGGCGATCGAGTCGAGGCCGATGTCATGTTCGCTTGGCGGTGACGACCAGTCTTGTCCGCCTCTGCATTCCATACCGGCGAGATCACCGCTGGCGTTGAAGGCGGTGGTTCCGTGTGACTGGGCGGCACGCAGTGCGGACCGTACCGGAGCCAGATCGGCGGCGGTGATGAGTTTGTCGCAGCCCCAGCCGATGGAAAAGCTCCATACCGCACCGGGGAACCGGCGGTCGGTGTCCTCGAGCATCTGGCCGATCTTGCGGTATCCGCCACCACCTTCGACGGTGGGAAGGGCGTTCACGACGACCTTGCGGGCATCGGGCGCAATGGCATGTGCCACTTGAAGATCCATCGACAGCTCGCCGCGCGCTTCGCCGGGCAGGCCACCGACGACCTCCGGGGTGAACTGCGGCAGGCCGAAAATGGTGGTGAACTTATCCAGGTCGGATTGGTGGAAACTGTCGAAGGCGAATATCACGATGGTGACCCCCTCGCCGGTGATTCCGGCCCGGACGAGATCGTCGGCGTTGTAGGTGTTGCGCAGCGCGTCGGGTGCCAGCCCTTGGTCGGGGACATCGAGCGGGAAATGGTCGGGACGCGACATGTGATGCGGTGTGTAACTGAGGATTCGGCCAATCTCGGACACCTCGCCGCGCAGGTGCTCAGGCACTGAAGGCTGGTGTGGCGAGGCGTAGAAGTGCTGGCCCTTTCTTCCCTGATAGTCGCGCACGGAGACGTCGAATGCCCGCTCAACGGCATCGGGTGATCCCTCGACGACCACCCAATCGTCGCCGGGGCGCCACTGGACCGACAGCGCCTTTTCGCGGGCCCAGTCGATCAGGGCGTGCGGCTCGGACTGATCGGTGAGGCTGGCGGTGAGTTGGATACTCTGCTCGCGGGCCGGTCCGAGATCGGTCGACGCGGCCAGCAGCGATGCATACGGACCCTCAATGAGCCTGTCATCAGGGGCCTCCCAGCCGACGCGCAGGTCGGCGGCGAGAGCCAGGGCTCCAATGAGGAGCAGCACCGACAGCGTGCGAGCGGTCACCGTACTCATGATCCCAGTGCGAACTAAGGGCGGGCCCGAACGGTGTTCGGACCCGCCCTCATTGTCAAGGTGTTGTGTAGTTATCGGTTGCTCGGGTTGACGGTCTGCTCCGGCGCCACCACGGGGGGAGTGAAGATGTTGGTGCCGTTGGGGTTGGGCTTCTTCTCGGTCGGAGTCAGCGAAGCCTCCGTCGTGGTGGTGGTGGTGGTCGATGTCTCGGGAGCCTTTTCGCTTTCGCTGCTGCACGCGGCGGTGAAGCCGATCATCGCGAGGATGGCGGCACCGCCAACCGCTGCCGAAATCCGACGACCCAGACGATTTGATGCCATGTTCGGTCCTTTACTGGTGTTCCCTATGTGGTGAAAATTCGGTCGGCGCGGGTGGCCGCGAAAACCGTGCAGCAGGTCCCATTCCAGAGAGCGGGATCTGGTGTCAGAGACTGTAACGCAGGGCCTGTATCAGCGCATTCCCTTGATCAAGCTTACTCTGAGAGGGAATCTGTGATGTCGCTGTGGCCGTGCGTCCCCTCTTGACTGTCAAGCCGATCAAGGTGTTTACTCGAGGTATCGAACATACGTTCGAATTCATCTGTTTCGAATGATGCTGGAGGTGCTGCTGTGGCGGCGGCGACGGATCTGGAGCAGCACCGAAAAGGGCGTGCTGAACAGGTAGAACAGCTACGCCGCAGGATAGCCGAAGTCTCCGGGAAGATGGAAACCCCCGGGGTGCGCAGGATCTCTGGGGG
The DNA here is from genome assembly GCF_000243415.2 of Mycolicibacterium tusciae JS617. Next base: position 2,789,051 of record NZ_KI912270.1, on the reverse strand, counting down.
TGGCTCGAATTCTGCGCAAGAAACTTTGCTGGAAATCTCGGATCCGCCGATCGGACCGTCCGCCGATGAATTGCCGGAGCATCCGGTGCCGGGCGCCCTGCCACGGCTATTGCCAAGGGGGACAGTGGCGGTGGTGTCCGGTGCCAGGTCGCTGATGCTCAGGATGGTGGCCGCGGCCACCGCGGAAGGAGGTCATGCGGCGATCGTCGGGCAGCCCGATGTCGGCCTGCTGGCGGCTGTCGAGATGGGTGCAGACCTGAGTCGGATCGCAGTGATTCCCTACCCCGGTTCCGATCCGGTGGAGGTGGCCGCGGTTCTGTTGGACGGCCTGGATCTGGTGGTGCTGGCGCTGGCCGGCCGATCGGTGCCGATGAGCAGGGCACGGGCCGTGACCGCTCGCGCCAGGCAAAAGGGGTGCACATTGCTGGTCACCGGAGGCGATTGGCAGGGCGCCTCGGTCCGGCTGGATGCCAGGGTCTGTGGCTACGAGATGATCGGCGCCGGTAGCACGGGGATTTCCGGTCGGGGGCGGATCGGTCGGGTGCGGTTGGACACCCGGGCCAGGAGCCGGACTCCCGGGCTGCCGCGCATCGCAGTTGGTGGCTAGCGGTGTCGCGGGTTCTTGCGCTCTGGTGCATGGATTGGCCTGCGGTCGGCGCGGCCGCCGCAGCCGGATTGCCTGCCACCGACCCGGTGGCGGTCACCCTGGCCAACCGGGTCATCGCCTGTTCGGCAGCCGCGAGAGCGGTCGGAGTGCGGCGCGGGTTGCGCCGTCGTGAGGCGCAGGCCCGTTGCCCGCAACTGCATGTCGTCACCGCCGATCCGGCGCGCGATGCCCGCCACTTCGAGGGCGTGACGGCGGCGGTGGACGAATTGGTGCCGCGAGCGGAGGTATTGCGACCCGGCCTGCTTGTGGTGTCGGTCCGGGGTGCATCGCGTTACTTCGGATCCGAACAGGTGGCCGCCGAGCGGCTGGTCGATGCGGTGGCCTCGGCGGGGGCCGAATGTCAGACGGGTATCGCCGATCAGCTGGCCACCGCGGTGTTCGCGGCCAGGGCGGGACGCATCGTCGAGCCGGGTCAGGATGCGTCGTTCCTGTCCGCGCTGTCCATCCGGCAGCTGGCCACCGAACCCAGTCTTTCCGGAGCCGGTCGTGAGGATCTGGCAGACCTGCTGTGGCGGATGGGAATTCGCACCATCGGGCAGTTCGCCGAGTTGTCGCGCACCGATGTGGCCTCCCGATTCGGCGCGGATGCCATCAGTGCCCACCGGTTCGCGCGCGCGGAGTCCGACCGTGGACCGTCCGGGCGGGATCTTCCTCCGGAGCTGGATGCCGTGATGAACTGCGATCCGCCGATCGATCGGGTGGATGCGGCCGCTTTCGCAGGCCGTTCCCTGGCCGGTGAACTGCACCGCAGCCTGGAAGGCGCCGGGGTGGGCTGCACCCGGCTGGCCATCCAGGCCGTAACCGCCAACGGTGAAGAGCTGAATCGGGTTTGGCGTTGTGCGGAACCCCTGACCGAGGATGGCACCGCTGATCGGGTGCGCTGGCAACTGGACGGCTGGCTGACCCGGCGGGCAGATGACCGGCCGACTGCCCCCGTCGTGGTACTGCGCCTGCATCCGGTGGAAGTGGTGACGGCGGGAGCTCTGCAGCTTCCGCTCTGGGGATCATCCGGCGACGACGACCGGTTGCGCGCCCGCCGGGCACTGGTACGGGTGCAGGGTCTGTTGGGGCCCGAAGCGGTTCAGGTGCCGGTGCTCAGTGGTGGCCGTGGACCGGCGGAGCGCATCACTTTCACCGCGCTGGGAGACGAGCCGGTTCCGCAGGCCGACCCGACTCAACCTTGGCCGGGTCAACTGTCCGAGCCCTCGCCGGTGGTATTGCTCGATGATCCGGTGGAAGTTCTTGACGCACAAGGAAGGCCGGTGCGGGTAACGCATCGTGGGTTGTTCTCATCGGATCCGGCGCGGCTGGAATCCCCCGGGCACGCCGGGGATCTGAGCTGGTGGACCGGGCCCTGGCCGGTCGACGAACGCTGGTGGGATCCGGAACGCAAGCCGGTGGGCCGGACCGCGCGTGCCCAGGTGCTGATTGATGGCAAGCCAGGGCGGGCGCTGCTGCTGTGCTACCGGCAACGAAGCTGGTATGTGGAGGGCATCTACGAATAAGCGTGACCAGATGGGGTATGCGCATCTGACATGACTGCCCAGCCCCCAGATCCCGATCCGGCGCGAACGTCAGGCCTCGAACCCGGCGGCGGAGTTGCGCCGGGGTCCACACCGCCGGATTCGGCTCAGACTTCCGGCCTCTCGGCCTCGCAGCCGACGGCCCGTAGAAAGTTCACGCCCACCGTCGTCGCGAGCTTCATCGCCATAGCCATCTTCGTCCTGTTGTTCCTTGCGACGGCGCTGGTGCTGGTCTGGTAACGACGTTCAGATCAGTCGCTTCGCGAATCCACCGACCCGGCTGATGAAACGGTCGAAGAACATCTCCGGGTCGACGCCAACACCTATGAGCGCATTGGGCTCCCGGCCCCACCGGTTGCTCCAGTCCGCGATTGTCATGCCTCGGGTCAGCGTGCCGGTCAGTTCGACGTCGATGGTGACGCGTCGGTAACTGACCAGATCGGGATCCAGCGCCACCGCCGCGGCCAACGGGTCGTGCAGATGCGCCAGGTAGCCCTCGTTCTGGTCGAAGTGAAACTCGAAGTAGAACCGCATCGCGTCCTCGAGCACCGCGATCAACGGATTGGAGGCAACCGACTCAGTGCCGCGGTTGTCCAGCACGCTCATCGGAATCGATGACGAAGCCGCCACTGTCGCGAGTCGGCTCAGCAGCGTCGGCGTCATCGCGATGTTCTCGGTCAGGTTCAGGCCGAGCACGATTGGGAGATGTGCCGGCGGCTTCGTTGATTCCCCGGCCGCTCCCCACCCGGCGAAGACCTCGGCGGCGGCCTCCGGATCCACGCTGACGTTCCACTCCGCAACCGGTGTGGTGTTGCCGCGGTAGTCGAATGCGCCGCCCATGATGACAAGACGACGCAGCAGCCTCGGCAGCGCCGGTTCCCTCCGCAGAGCCAGTGCCAGGTTGGTCAACGGGCCGACGGCGATCGCGACCAACTCACCGGGATGTTCGTGTGCCGCACGGACCCATGCGTCGGCGGCATCGTAGGAGGTGAGCTGACGATCGGGCGCAGGCAACTGCGCGTAACCCATGCCCTTGGGTCCGTGGGTGTCTTCGGCGGTGCGCAACGGTGTCTTGATCGGATGCTCGGATCCCTTGGAGACCGGGATGTCCAGTCCGCAGAGCGCAAGCAGACCCAGGTTGTTCTCGCAGACCTGTTGTACGGGAACATTTCCCGCAGTCGACGCGATTCCGACGACGTCGGCGTCCTCGCTGGCGAACAGGTACACCAACGCCATCGCGTCGTCGACGCCGGTATCGACGTCGACGAAGACAGGCAGCGTCACACTGCCAACGATAGGACCATCCCGCTCACCAATGCACGCCGGGCACCACGCGCATCACACGTTTGGCCGGGCGGGCCACAAGCCGCGGGACACGTACCCGGGGCACCGTGACGCGCGCGGGTCGCTTGGGGCGGCGTTGCGGTGTGGATTCGGATGCATCGACCCCGCGCGCAGCCGCCGAATCCGGATACCCCAGATAGATCTGGTGGAGTACCCGGCGCGACAGCTTGGGGGTGAAGTACATGCCGACGTCGGCCAGCGTCCCGACCGGGGTGTCGATCCTTGCGGGCTTGTCGACCAGCCCCCTCACCACCATCGCCGCTGCGTGCTCGGCGGTGATCGGGGGCATCGGGTTCAGACGCCGCGAGGGCGCGATCATCGGCGTCTTCACCAACGGCATATGGATGCTGGTGAAGGTGATGTGATCGGAAAGCGTTTCGCTGCCAACGACTTCGGCGAACGCATCCAGTGCCGCCTTACTGGGGATGTACGCGCTGTACTTTGGGGTGCTGGCCTGCACACCCGCACTGGAAACGTTGACGACGTGCCCGAATTTGCGTTCGCGCCAATGCGGAAGCAAGGCGAGCACCATCCGCACCGACCCGAAGTAGTTGACCGCCATCACACGCTCGTAGTCGTGCAGGCGGTCGGTGGACGCCGACACCGAACGACGGATCGATCGTCCTGCGTTGTTCACCAGATAGTCGACGTGCCCGAACCGGCCGAGGATGTCTTTGACAGTGGCCTCGACGGACGTTGAGTCGGTGACGTCGCATGTGAACGCGTGCGCCTGGCCGCCGGCCTCGCGGATCTCGGCTATCAGCTCGTCGAGCGCTTCGGCGTTGCGCGCCAACGCGAATACGCATCCGCCGCGTTCGGCGACAGCGACGGCCGATGCCCGTCCGATCCCACTGGATGCGCCGGTGATGATGACGTGCCTGCCCACCAGAGGTCCGGCGGGGTCGTCACGACGCGCACGATCGGGATCTAGATGCTCGGCCCAGTACCGCCACAACTTCGGGGCGTACGTTGCGAACTCTGGCACGGTGATACCGGTGCCGCGCAACGCCTCATCGGCGTTGTCGGAGGTGAACGTCGCGAACAGGTCGACGATGTCGAGCACCTCGGCGGGAACGCCCAATTGCGTGGCTGCCATGTTGCGCAGGATCTTGGTGCGTCCGCTGGCCCGCACGATCGGTGCGGCCGCGCCGCGTGGCAGTGTGCCGATCAGCGGCGGCAAGCCGCCAGCTTTGGCGACCCCACGGTAGATCCCGCGCAGCCCAATTGTTTTCGGTGCCGTGAGGTGGAACGTCTGCCAGTCGCGGTCAGGCGTGTGCATGAGCGCGACGAGTGCCTCGGAGACAAAGTCCACCGGGACGATATTGGTGCGGCCGGTGTCGGGCAGGACCATCGGCGTGATGCTGGGCAGTCGCGCCAGCTTGGCCAGCACGCCGAAGAAGTAGTAGGGCCCGTCGACCTTGTCCATCTCGCCGGTGTGCGAATCGCCGACGACGACCGCGGGCCGGTAGATCCGGTACCGCAGCCCGTGGGCCGAGCGCACCAGAAGTTCGGCTTCGAACTTCGTCTGGTGGTACGGCGTCGGCAGGTCCTGTGCGACGTCGAAATCGTCCTCGGTGAACTCGCCACGATAGGCGCCGGCCACGGCGATCGATGACACGTGATGCAAGGTCGCGCCGAGCCGGAGGGCGAGGTCGATGACGGCGCGGGTGCCGTCGACGTTGGCGGTACGCTGCTCGGCCTCGCCGACGGTGATGTCGTATATCGCTGCGCAATGCACGATGTGGTCGACGGTGCCGAGTTCGGCGACGGCTTCGTCGGTCAGCCCGAGTTCGGGGGTGGTGAGGTCACCGACCAGCGGTTTTGCACGTTCGCCCCACGTGCGCTCGCCGTCGGTCGCCAATCGCTCGAACCGCTCGAGTGACTCGCGCCGGACCAGCACCCACACCTCTGCGTCATCACGGCTTGCCAGAATCTGGCTGACCACGCGTCGGCCAATAAACCCAGTACCGCCGGTAACGACATAGCGCATGCGAGCCATGGTCACCCCTGGCGGAGGAAAGGTCAATGGCTGGATCGCCCGCCCGCGGTGGCTGTGTATCGTCCGACAGACCAGCGAAGGGAGCCTCGATGCCGCTCGACCCGAATGCCATAGGCGCGAAGACGGAACCGCAGCTTTTCAAATGGACCGACCGCGACACGATGCTGTACGCGCTCGGCGTCGGCGCGGGTCTCGACGATCTGGCGTTCACCACGGAGAACAGCCACGACACCCCGCAACAGGTGCTGCCGACCTACGCCGTCATCGCGTGCCTGCCGTTCGCGGCGGCCGCCATGATCGGTAGCTTCAACTTCGCCATGCTGCTGCACGGGTCCCAGGGCATCCGGCTGTTCAAGCCGCTGCCTCCGGCCGGCCAGCTGAGCGTCGTCGCAGAAGTCGCCGACATCCAGGACAAGGGCGAGGGCAAGAACGCCATCGTCATGCTCAAGGCGACCGGCACCGATCCCGACTCGGGCGAGGTTATCGCCGAAACGCACACCACGGCGGTCATCCGCGGCGAGGGCGGATTCGGCGGCCAGCCTGGGCAACGACCGTCGGCGCCGGAAATCCCGGACCGCGAACCGGATTCGAAGATCGCGCTGCCCACCCGTGCGGACCAGGCGCTGATCTATCGGCTGTCGGGTGACCGCAATCCGCTGCACAGTGATCCGTGGTTCGCACGCGAGCTGGCCGGCTTCCCGAAGCCGATCCTGCACGGGCTGTGCAGCTACGGCGTCGCGGGCCGAGCGCTGGTCGCCGACCTCGGCGCAGGTGATGCGACGAAAGTCAGCGCCATCGCAGCCCGATTCACGTCGCCGGTGTTTCCCGGCGAGACCCTCACGACGTCGATTTGGCGAACCGAGCCGGGACAGGCGGTGTTCCGCACCGAGGCATCGGATCCGGACGGGTCGAACGCGCGCCTGGTGCTCGAGGACGGCGTCGCCGAGTACAGCGCCTGACTCCAGCCGGCGGCCAATTTGGCGGAAGCGCGGGTAACTGCGGTCCGGCGTTGACAGGATTCACCACACGACGTCCGTACATCGGTGTGCGAGATCGAGGGTGGTTTGGTTATGAAGCTGGTCGTTGGTTATCTGGCAACGCCGGGAGGCGCCGACGCGGTAGCGCTGGGGGTGCGGTTGTGCCGCACACTCGGCGCCGAGCTAGGGGTGAGCATCATCTTGCCCCCGGATCGGGTGGTGCCCTCCCTTGTGCCGATCGGCGGGTACGACGAGCACCTCGCCGAGCAGGCCGAGCACTGGCTGGCCGAAGCGCGTGCGCTGATACCCGCCGACGTCGTCGCGGGCACCCACGTCAGCTTCGACGACTCGTACGCCGACGGGCTGATCAAAGAGGCGGCACGGGTGCAGGCCGACCTGATCGTCGTCGGTGGCTCCGGTGGTGGTTTGGCGGGCAGCTACTCGCTGGGATCGGTTGTCAACGAACTCCTGCATTCGTCACCGGTTCCTGTCGCCGTGGCTCCGCGGGGTAGTCGCGACTGGTCGATCGACCGAATTCGTGAGGTGACGTGCGCGATCGGTGAGCGCACTGGCGCGGACCTGCTGCTGGACACCGCCGTGCGGTTCAGCCGCGCCGCCGGGACTCCGCTGCGGCTGGTGTCGCTGGTTGCGCTTGACCCGATGTTCGGCACGCTTCGCGGGGACGACGATGCCGTGCGCGAGCGTGCGCTCGCTCATGCTCAGCACACCCTTGAGACGGCGAAAATCGAGCTCCCCGAGGACTTTCCGGTCACTTCGACGATTGTCGACGGCCGGACCGTCGAGGAGGCGGTCAGCAAGCTCGAATGGCATGACGGTGACTTGATCATGGTCGGGTCGAGCCGGCTCAGCGCGCCCAAACGCTTGTTCCTGGGTTCCACCGCCGCGAAGATGCTGCGGGTGTTGGAGGTCCCGATGGTGGTAGTGCCGAGGGACCCGTTCGAAGCCGGGGACCTGCCGTGAGCGACACCGGTGCCGCCAAGGAACTGAAGGTTGCCGAGGAATCAGCAGGGCTGGTCCCGAAAGGGCTCGCCACCGGCAAGGTAGGTACCTTCTCCGGCGCGGTCCTCGGCATTTCGTCGGTCGCGCCGGGATACACACTGACGGCGAGCATCGGACTGATCGTGGCGGCCGTCGGGCTGAAGATGCCCGCCATCCTGATCGCCGGGTTCATCCCGATGTTCCTCACCGCCTATGCATACCGCGAATTGAACTCGCGGGCACCCGACTGCGGTGCGTCATTCACGTGGTCCACCAAGGCGTTTGGGCCCTATGTCGGGTGGATGTGCGGGTGGGGAATGGTGATCGCGACGATCATCGTGCTGTCCAACCTCGCGGCGATCGCTGTGGAGTTCCTGTATCTGTTCATCGCGCGGGTGTTCAACAACCCTTCCATCGCCGACCTGGCGGATAACAAGGCAATCAACATCGCGACGACGCTCGCATTCATCGCCGTTGCCACGCTGATTGCGAGCCGGGGGATCACGACCAGCGAGCGGGTGCAGTATGTGCTGGTCGGCTTTCAGATGGCGGTCCTGATCGCCTTTGCGGTCGCGGCAATTGTTCTCGTCGCCAGCGGTGATGCGCCGGCCGGTCTCGCATTCAGTTTGGACTGGTTCAATCCGTTCACCGGGCTTGCACTGAGCGCCTTCGTGATTGGCGTGACAGGGTCGATTTTCGCGTTCTGGGGCTGGGACACCTGCCTGACACTCGGCGAGGAGTCCAAAGATCCGACAAGGGTGCCCGGTCGGGCGGGTCTGCTGTGTGTGCTGTCGATTCTGCTGACTTACCTACTGGTCGCCGTCGCGGTGATGATGTACGCCGGCATCGGGATCGAGGGGCTGGGCCTGGGCAATGAGGAGAACGCGGACAACGTGTTCGGCGCACTCGCCGATCCGGTTCTCGGATGGGCGGGACCGCTGCTTTTCCTCGCGGTGCTGGCGTCGTCGGTGGCCAGCCTGCAGACGACGTTCCTGCCCGCCGCGCGGGCGATGCTCGCGATGGGCGCCTACGGCGCGTTCCCGAAGCGATTCGCCAGCGTCAGCCCGCGATTCCTGGTGCCTGCGTATGCCACCGTGGTCGCCGGAGTGGTGACGGGGTTGTTCTACACCCTGGTGAGCGTGCTCTCGGAGCGTGTGCTGCTGGATACCATTGCCGCACTTGGCATCATGATCTGCTGGTACTACGGCATCACCGCATTTGCCTGTGTGTGGTACTTCCGCCGCGAATTGTTCGACAATGTCCACAACGTGGTCTTCAAGTTCCTTTTTCCGGTGCTCGGCGGGATCATGCTCGCCACCGTCTTCGTGATCTCGGTGGGCGAGAGCATGAACCCGGAGAACGGCAGCGGCGCCGCAATCGGTGGTATCGGCCTGGTGTTCTACATGGGATTCGGAATCCTGTTGCTCGGCGCCGTGTTGATGGTCATTTGGCGAATCCGAAGTCCCGCCTTCTTCGAGGGTCGGACCATGGCTGAGAGCAGGGGCTAGGAGGCGGGCCGCGCTGTCGTCGCCGTTAGCATCCCGCACCGACAAGTCGCTCGGTTTGTCCCCAATCGGAGTTTGATCCACAGGCTTTGGTCTGCGGGCATCATGGGCGGCTAGGTTGGCGGTGGATGTCGATAGCGTTGTGGTATGGGCGAATTCATCACCGGATCGGCGGCACGCGAGCGTCTTCGCGTCCTGCTGGACCAGGTCGATGACGCCTATGCCCAGATGCGTGAGTTGTCCTCCGATGAGGTAGGCAGTCTGTTTCGGGTCGAGATGGCCGAGCGCCTCGAGACGCAGGAGCGCACCAACCGCGGGCTGATGTACCGGGTGTTCGGTCAGATCGCCGACCCGCCCGATGAGGTGGGATTGGTGGGCGCGTTGATCGACAGTCTGTGGGCGCGGCTGCGCATACCGCCCCGCGAGATCAAGCGGCGCATGAAGGTGGCCGCGCGGATCTCACCGCGCCGGCAGCTGTCCGGCCCACCCTTGCCGGCGGAGTTGCCACTGGTCGCCGATGCCGTTGCGGAGGGTGTGGTCGGGGAGGACCACCTGCGGGAGATCAGGAAGGCGATGGACCGGTTGCCATCGTGTGTGTCGGCAGACGATCGGGTGGAGGTCGAACGCAGCCTGGTCCGCGAAGCGATCAAGAACGACTCCGAGATCGTCAAAGCGGCTGGCCGTCGGATCGACGAGATCTTCAATCCCGACGGCGATTTCGACGAAGTCGACCGCGCACGCCGGCGTGGCATGGCGCTGGGACCGCAGGGTCGTGATGGCATGTCCCGGCTGTCGGGCTGGATCGACCCCGAGACCCGCTGCTATGTCGAAGCCGTCACTGCCGCGGTGCGTCCGGGCCGCCATCTGCCCGACGGCACCATCGCCGAGACTCCCGATGACCGCAGCCCGTCGCAACGCTGCCATGACGGCATCAAACTCGGACTCAAGGCCGGCATCGCCTCGGGCGACCTCGGATCGCATCGCGGTCATGCCGTGACGGTAATTGCGCGCACCACCCTGGCCGAGCTAAACCAGGCCGCCCACGCCGTGAATGATCCCGACGTGCCGATGCCCTCGCCGGCGCGCACCGGTGGTGACACCGCGCTGCCGATGCGGGATCTCATTCGGATGGCCGCCGACGCCATCCACTATCTAGCGTTGTTCGAGGATCACAGTGACCGACCGCTGTATCTGGGCCGCCAGAAACGTGTGGCGACCGCCGACCAGCGCATCATCTGCTACTCGCGCGACGGCGGATGCACGCGCCCGAATTGCCTTGAGCCCGGCTATCACTCCGAGGTGCACCACAGCACCGACTGGGCCGCCGGCGGCGCCACCGACGCCGACGTGCTGTTCTTTGCCTGCGGGCCCGACCACGGGGAGGTGAGCAACAGACGATGGCAGACGACGGTTACCGACATCGGTCGGCTGGCATGGACGGACGGAACTCGACCTCCTGAGATCAACCACGCGCACCATCCCGAGGAACTGCTGCGCAGCGATCCCGACCCACCAGACGAAGCGGGGGAGTAGGAGTCGCGCGACTACCGGTCGCGCCGCCTAACGAAAAAGCCGTTACCCCAAACCGGTCGAGGAGCGTCGCCTGCGGGAGATCGCATCCACGCTCGCTGCCAGGAGCAGCACTCCGCCGGTGACCAGAAAGTTGATATAGGACGACTGATTGAGCAGGCCCAGTCCGTTGGCGATCGTCGCGACCACCACGCCACCGATCACGGCGTCGATGGCCCGGCCCTTACCGCCGAACAGGCTGGTGCCGCCGATGACGGCCGCGCCGACCGCGTACAGCAGTACGTTGCCCGCACCGGAGGCCGCTGACACCTTACCTGCGTAGGACGCCGCGATAATTCCGCTCAACGCGGCCAACGACGAGCAGACGACGAACACCGAAACCCGGATGCGGTCGACGGAGATGCCTGCCCGGCGCGCCGCCTCGGCGTTACCGCCCACGGCATAGATGTGCCTGCCATATGACGTGCGTTTGAGCACGAGCGTCATGACGATGAGCAGCACCAGGATCAACGGCATCACGTACGGAATGCCGCTGATCTCCACGTTGGAGTTGACGCTGCGGTTGACACTGAGCACGAACGTGACACCGAGAACGACTGCGGCCGCAGCGGCCACGCGCGCGACGACCACGCCGAGTGGGGCGTGCGACAGCTGCAGCGCCGTCTTGCGCCGGTGTTGATAGACCTCGAGGCCGGCGAAGCCAATCACCACTGTCAGCGCGATCGCCCAGCCGATGGCAACGGGCACATTGCTGATCGTCAGGCCGCGGATCACCGGCTCGTCGACTCGGACCGACCCGCCCTCGCCAATGAGTTTCAGCGTCACCCCCTGCAGGCCGAGGAAGAACGCCAACGTGACCACGAACGACGGAATCCCGAGTTTGGCGCGCAGCAGGCCGATGGCGAGGCCGATCAGCGCGCCGCAGGAAATGCCGGCCAGGATTGCAGCCCACCACGGCCAGCTCAGGTTGACGACGATAAGCGCAGTCGCGCATGCCGATACCCCGCCTGCCACCCCCGCGGACAGGTCGATGTCACCGAGCAGCAGCACGAACACCAGCCCCATCGCCAGCACGCAGATGGAGCCGGCCTGGGTGACGAGGTTGGCCAGGTTCAATGCCGACAGGAAGCGGTCGTTGGCCAGACCGAATACCACGAACAGCACGACGAGGCCCAGGATCGCGGGCAGCGAACCCATATCCCCGCCGCGGACGCGCTGCAGGTAACCGCGTACCGCGTCACCGAACGATTGGTCGGCATGGATGTCGCCGGAGAAGCCCTCGTCGCCAAGGGCGACATCGGATTGAGAATCGGGTAGAGAATCGGATTGAGAACTGACAGTGCTTATCTCGCTGGCCATAATGCTTGCCTCAGATCTCCATCTCGGTCATGCACGTCGGAGGTCACATCGACTCTGCGGCCTGCGCAGGAGCGAGGCCGAGGCTGCCGGAACGTCCAGCGGTGATGAGCTCCACGATCTGGCCGTGGGTGACGTCGGAGGCCTTGACGTCGGCGGCCACCCGTCCGAGATACAGCGCGCAGATCCGGTCGGCGACCTCGAAGACGTCGGCCATGTTGTGAGATATCAGCACGACTCCCAGTCCTTGATCGGCGAGCCTGCGCACCAGGTCGATCACCTGACGCGTCTGCGCGACGCCGAGGGCCGCGGTGGGTTCGTCGAGCAGGACCACCTTGGAGTTCCACAGCACCGACTTCGCGATCGCCACCGTCTGGCGTTGTCCCCCGGACAGGCTCGCCACCGTCTGACGCACGGACTTGACCGTGCGTACCGACAGTGAGGTCAGCGCCTTACGGGCCATCGTCTCCATTCGTGCCTCGTCGAGCAGCCCCCTGGTCGTGAGTTCCCGTCCCAGGAACATGTTCTCGACGATGTCGAGGTTGTCGCACAGCGCCAAGTCCTGGTATACGACTTCGACGCCCAGCGCCGACACCTCGTTCGGACTGTGCACGGTCACGGGCTTTCCCTCGAACAGGTAAGTGCCGCTGTCGATGGGGTGAATTCCGGCGATCGCTTTGACCAGTGTCGATTTTCCGGCGCCGTTGTCCCCGACCAGCGCCGTCACCTGGCCGGGGTATACGCGGAAGTCGACGTCATGGAGCACATGGACCACGCCGAAACTCTTGTTGACACCCTGCAATTCGAGGATCGCCTCGGCCGGGACAGACGCGGAGCTCATCGGCGCTCAGACTCCCGCGGCCGCGCACATGGGCGCGAACTGCCCGGTGCACACGTCGTCCTTGGACTGTCCGCCGTCGTCGAAGACGACGCCCACCGTGTCCTTGGTGATCGACTTCGGCGTCAGGAGCACCGACGGAACGTCGCGGCCGCCCGTGTCGTCGCGCGAGGTGCTGCTGGTCTTGGGCTCCTCACCCTTGGAGAGTGCGATCGCCACTTCGGCCAGCGCATTGGCCTCTTCGGTGGCCGACTTGTAGACGGTCATGCACTGGGTTCCGGCGAGGATGTTCTGCAGGCCTTCGACGGTCGCGTCCTGACCGGTGACGGGCACCTGGCCGGCGCGCTTGTTCTTCTCCAGGATCGAGATGACCGACCCGGCCAAACCGTCGTTGGCCGCGTACACCCCATCGACACGTCCGTCGGCGGCGGTGTAGAGCTGCTCGAAGATGGTGACCGCTTTGTCGTTGTCCCAGTCCGGCACCGCCTGTTCGCCGACGTTGGTGATCGTCGGTGTCGCGTCGATCACCGAATGAGCGCCCTCGCTGAACAGTGTCGCGTTGTTGTCGGTGGGAGAGCCGTTGAGGAACACGACATTTGCCGGCTTGCCACCGAGGCAGTCGACGAGCCCCTGGCCCTGGAGTTCACCGACTTTGGTGTTATCGAACGAGACGTAGACGTCGGCGGAACCACCCAGGGTGAGGCGGTCATAGTCGATGGTCTTGACGCCTTGGGTGGCCGCCTTCTCCTGAATCGAGGCACCGCTGTCCGAGTCGAGGTTGACGATCGCCAGTACGGTGACGCCATCGGCGATCATCCCGTCGGCAATGGTGGCCATCGTGTCGGCAGATCCTTCGGCGTTCTGAATCGTGTAGTCGACTCCGGCGCTCTTGAACGCGGCCTCGAGCGCGGGACGGTCCTTGGTCTCCCAGCGGACAGACGACTTGGTGTCCGGCAGGATGACGCCGACCTTGCCCGTTGCCGCTGTGGACTCTGAGCCTGAGCCTGAGCCTGAGCCCGAGTCCGATCCGCACGCCGTCAGCGTCAGGCCGACCCCGATGACTGCTGCGGCGAGCAGGCTGCTGGTTCGCTTCACGAAGATTCCTCCGATGGAGTGGTGGATTTTGTTGTCTGACATGGGATTGCCCGTCTCGGGTCGCGCGGTCCTCACCTCGCGCCCATCAGGTGCTCGATCGCCAGCTGGTTGAGAGCCACGAAGCCGCAACCCTTTCCACCGAAGTACGCGCCGGTGTCGAACTCTTCGTAGGCGGTCGGGTCTGCCAGTAGATCGACATAGGTCTCGCCGGCCGCCAAGGTGGATTCGCGCAATTCGGACACCTTGGCCGCCGCCATCGCCTCACGCACGGCCGGGTCGGCGCGGAACGCCGCGGCGCGCTGGCGCAGCAACAGGTACATCCGCATGTTGGCCGCGGCCGACGCCCAAACCCCGTCGGCGTCTTCCGTGCGGCTGGGCTTGTAGTCGAAATGCCGCGGTCCGTCATAGGCCGGGCCACCGTCGGGACCGCCGTGCTCGAGCAGGTCAACCAACGCAAAGGCGTTGGCCAGATCACCGTGGCCGAACACCAGATCTTGGTCGAACTTGATGCCGCGTTGGCCGTTGAGGTCGATGTGGAAGAGCTTGCCGCTGTAGAGAGCTTGGCTGATGCCGTGCACGAAGTTCAGCCCCGCCATCTGCTCGTGGCCCGTCTCGGGATTGACGCCGACCATCTCCGGGTGCGCGAGTGTCTCGATGAACGCCAGTGCGTGCCCCACCGTGGGTAGCAGGATGTCGCCGCGCGGCTCGTTGGGCTTGGGCTCGATTGCGAACCGAAGTCCGGTGCCCTGGTCGATCACGTACTCGCACAACATGTCCAGAGCCTCGCGATAGCGTTCCAGGGCAGCCTGGACGTCCTTGGCCGAGTCGTATTCGCTACCTTCCCTCCCGCCCCACATCACGAAGGTCTCGGCACCGAGTTCGGCGGCCAGATCGATGTTGCGCAGGACTTTGCGCAGGGCGAAGCGGCGCACGCCGCGGTCGTTACTGGTGAAGCCGCCGTCCTTGAACACCGGCTGGGTGAACAGATTTGTCGTGACCATCGGCACGACCAGACCCGAGGCGCTCAATGCGGAGGTCAATCGGTCGATCATCCGCTGGCGCTCGGAGTCGGAGCTGCCGAACGCGAACAGGTCGTCGTCGTGCAACGTCAGTCCGTACGCCCCCAGCGCGGCCAGCCGCTCCACGGCCTCGACGACGTCGACCGCGGGCCGGGTGGCGACGCCGAACGGGTCGATGCCCGGCCAACCGATGGTCCACAGTCCGAACGAGAATTTGTCGGAACGGCTCGGTATCAGACGTTCCGATGCCGGGGCGTGGGACTCCAGGACGGTCATTTGGTGCTCCTCGGGAATCGTGGCACCTGTCAGTGCGGGCCAAAGCTGCGATAAAACTTGTATTTTGTTCTCTGTGCGAACATAAAATGTGTCCTGTGACACTGTCAAGGCCGGATGTGGGGGGGACCGAAAGTGGGGGTGTGTCGATGAACGGCTCGGACGATCATCGGGCTGTTCGGGTGGGAACCAGCACCGATGACGTTCGGCGACGCAACCTGTCCAGCGTCCTCACGCTGGTGCACCATCACCGGGCGCTCAGCCGCGCCGAGTTGACCCGCTACACCGGGCTGTCGCGATCGACGACCAAGGATCTCGTCGAGGAGTTGGTGGCGCGGGGCCTGGTCGACGAGGCCCCGGCGCCGTCGGTGTCGCAGGTCGGGCGGCCCAGTCCCATCGTGCGCCCGGGTGATCGGGTGCTCGCGGTCGCGGTTACCCCCGAGGTCGACGCCGTCACCGTCGGAGTCGTGGCGATGGGAGGTGCGGTGCTGGACATGGTGCGCTGCCCGACCGAGCGGGTTCCGACCCCGGCGGACACCGTGGCCATCGCCACCGAGGCGGTCGGCCGGATCCGCCGCGACCTGCGCGAGGGCCAGGTGCTGACAGCGGTCGGTGTGGCGGTACCCGGGCTGGTGCATGGTCCCGAATCGGCGGTGCAACTGGCGCCCAACCTGGACTGGCATGACGTCGAGATCGGGCAGATGCTCAGCGCAGCAATGAAATTGCCGGTGTACGCGGCCAACGATGCCAACGTCGGTGCGATTGCCGAGCACCTGTTCGGCAACCATCCCAATGCCGATCATTTGATCTATGTCAACGGCGGGCCCAGCGGTATCGGGGCCGGCTTCGTGGTGGCCGGCGGCCTGCTCGAGGGCGTCGCCGGCTATGCGGGCGAACTGGGCCACACCTACGTCGGTGGTCGCGAAATCTGCCATTGCGGCAGTGTCGGCTGCCTGGAGACCGAGGTGACCCAGGCGCCGTTGGCCCGCCTGCTCGCTGAGCTCGACAGCGCACCCGGCGGCGCGCAGCCCTGCCCCAGCTCCGCGGAGAGCGATGTGCTCGATCGGCAGACCCGCGCCTTGGCCATCGCCCTCGGCAACGCCGTCAACATGTTGAATCCACGGCTGATCGTGCTCGGCGGATTTCTGCGGGTCTTTCCCGCCTGCGCCGCGGCGGTGCTGCGCGCCGAATTGGCGCGGCGCTCCATGGGGGCGCCACGGGACCTGGTTCGCGTGGTACCCGCAACGCTGGGCGCCGATACGTTGGTGATCGGCGCGGCCGAGTTGGCATTCGCGCCCGTGCTCGCCGATCCCGGGAGGTTCTGAGCGAGTCGCACATATGTGGCGCTCCACGGGTTTTCGTGGGTGCCTTTCTGCTGTTCAACGGTAGTTTCTGGTGTGAGAGTGCGGTGTTCGGCGTGTCCGTGAAGAGGTGAGGGACGCGCACGCGGTGGGCCTCTAGATTTCGGGGTTACCACACCAACCGCAACCTCGAGGATCGATCCGCGTGCGCGTCAGTACTGCATTTAACCGTCTGCTGCAGATTCCTGGAACCAGTGTCACCGATGTCGTGATCGGTGACCGAGACGTCGAGCTCACCGTCCGCGTCACAGCCCGTAGATTGCAGTGCCCCTGCGGCAAACGCGTCAAGGGGGCCTACGACCGGCGTCGGCGCCGCTGGCGACATATCGACTTAGCCGCGCATCGTTTGTGGCTGGTCTACGAGATTCGCCGGCTGAATTGCCCCGACTGCGGGGTCCGCACCGAACACGTGCCCTGGGCTCGCCCCGGGGCACGCCACACCCGCGACTTCGAGGACACCGTGCTGTGGCTGGCCGCCCGCACCGACCGCACCACGGTGGCGACCTTACTGCGCTGCGCCTGGGAAACGGTGACCGCGATCATCAACCGCACCGTCGACGAACTGCTCGACCAGCGCCGCCTCGACCAGATCTACCGGATCGGCGTCGACGAGATCTGCTATCGCCACCCCCACAAATATCTGACCATCATCGGCGATCACGCCACCGCCACGGTGATCGACGTGCGACCCGGCAGAGGCGTGGATTCCCTTGCCGCCTTTTACAACACGCTCACACCCGAACAACGCGGCGACGTCGATGCCGTCTCGATGGACGGATCGACCGCGTTCCGCGCCGCCACCGAAACCGCACTGCCCGACGCAGCCATCTGCTACGACACCTTTCACGTCATGCAGTGGACCAACCGGGCACTCGATGAGGTGTTCTCCGCAGCAATGGCCACCAACCGCGCCGACTTCGACATGTCCTCCGGGCAATGGCGACGAGCACGCACGGCACTGCGCACTGGCGCTGAACGCCTCAACCCCGCACGCCACCAGCTGGTCGCGACGATCACCACCCAGAACCGCGACATCGGCACCGCATGGCGGCTCAAAGAACAACTGCGCGAGCTCTTTCGCACCGCTCAACCCGGCCGATCCCCACGACAGCTCCGCCGCTGGATTCGACGTGCCCGCGACAGTGGAGTCCGGCCATTCCAACTCCTCGCCCGCCGCCTCGAGCAGCACTTCGACGGCATCATCAACACCATCAAACTCGGCATCACCAACGCACTCATCGAAGGCATCAACGCCAAGATCCGACTCATCAACGCCCGCGGCTACGGCCACCACTCCGCCGAATCCCTCACCTCGATGATCTACCTCATGCTCGGCGGAATCAGCCCAAAACTGCCCACAACAAGGTGAGGAGCCGCACATATGTTCGATAGACTGCGGGCATGGGCTGGCACACCGGACCGCCGAGCTGGACGGAAATGGAGCGGGTGCTCAACGGTAAACCGCGCCGTGCCGGCTGGCCCATCGATCAGCAGGTGGGCGACGGCGGGGACAGTCCGGCCTGGTCGCGCAAGCGCGGATCCTATGAGCCGCTCGGCGTCGACCGGCCGGGTTCGTCGGTGCCATATGCGGAATTGCATACGCATTCGGCGTACAGCTTCCTCGACGGTGCCAGCACACCGGAGGAACTCGTCGAGGAGGCCGCCAGGCTCGATCTGCGCGCCATCGCGCTGACCGATCACGACGGTCTCTACGGGGTGGTGCGCTTCGCCGAGGCCGCCAGGGAACTCGACGTGCAGACGGTGTTCGGCGCCGAACTGTCGCTCGGCGGGGGCGACCGGACCGATGACCCTGATCCGCCAGGGCCGCATCTGCTGGTGCTCGCCCGCGGCCCGGAGGGATACCGGCGACTGTCGCGTGAGCTCGCCAAGGCGCATCTGGCGGGTGGCGAGAAGGGCAAGCTGCGCTACGACTACGACGAACTGACCGAGGCGGCAGGCGGGCACTGGCACATTCTGACCGGATGCCGTAAAGGGCATGTCCGCCAGGCACTTTCCGAGGGCGGACCGGAGGCGGCGACCAAAGCGCTTGCCGACCTGGTGGACCGGTTCGGTCGTGACCGGGTCAGCATCGAACTCACCCACCACGGGTATCCCTGCGACGACGAACGCAATGCCGCACTCGTCGAACTGGCGTCCAGGTTCGGTCTCGGCGTTGTCGCCACCACCGGTGCGCACTTCGCCGAGCCGTCCCGCGGCAGGCTCGCCATGGCGATGGGGGCGATCCGGGCTCGGCGCTCAATGGATGAGGCTGCCGGATACCTTGCCCCACTAGGGGGTTCGCACCTGCGATCCGGAGAGGAAATGGCTCGGCTTTTCGCAACGGTCCCCGAGGTCGTGACAGCTGCCGCCGACCTCGGCGAGCAGTGTGCGTTCGGGCTGGCCCTGATCGCCCCGCAGTTGCCGCCATTCGACGTCCCGGACGGTCATACCGAAGACAGCTGGCTCAGACACCTTGTCATGGCGGGCGCCAGAAACCGGTACGGGCCACCCGAGCGTGCCCAGCGGGCATATGCCCAGATCGAGCATGAGCTGAAAATTATTGATCAGCTGACATTTCCGGGCTATTTCCTGGTCGTCCACGACATCACCCGATTCTGCAAAGAGAACAACATCCTGGCCCAGGGGAGAGGATCGGCGGCCAATTCGGCCGTCTGTTATGCCCTCGGCGTCACCAACGTCGACCCCGTCGCCAACGAGCTGTTGTTCGAGCGGTTCCTGTCTCCGGCACGTGACGGGCCTCCGGACATCGACATCGACATCGAATCGGATCTGCGGGAGAACGTGATCCAGTACGTCTACAACCGCTACGGCCGAGACTACGCCGCCCAGGTGGCCAACGTCATCACCTACCGAGGTCGCAGCGCCGTGCGCGATATGGCCCGCGCGCTGGGGTTCTCCCAAGGCCAGCAAGACGCCTGGAGCAAGCAGATCGGCCAGTGGGGAAACCTGACCGAAGAGACTCATGTCGAGGATGTTCCCGAACCGGTGATCGACCTGGCCGTGCAGATCTCCAATCTGCCCAGGCACATGGGTATCCATTCGGGCGGCATGGTGATCTGCGACCGCCCCATCGCCGATGTCTGTCCGGTGGAGTGGGCCCGGATGGAGAACCGCAGCGTGCTGCAGTGGGATAAAGACGACTGTGCGGCAATCGGTTTGGTGAAGTTCGACCTGCTGGGCCTCGGCATGCTCTCGGCGCTGCACTACTGCATCGACCTGGTGCGCGAACACAAGGGCCTCGACGTCGACCTGGCCAAGCTGGACCTGTCCGAAGCCGCGGTGTACGAGATGCTGCAGCGTGCCGACTCCGTGGGGGTGTTCCAGGTGGAGTCCCGTGCGCAGATGGCCACTCTGCCCCGGCTGAAGCCGCGGGTGTTCTACGACCTGGTGGTCGAGGTGGCGCTGATCCGCCCGGGCCCGATCCAGGGCGGATCGGTGCATCCCTACATCAAACGACGCAACGGGGAAGAGCGCGTTACCTACGAACACCCGTCGATGGAAGCCGCACTGCGAAAAACATTGGGCGTGCCACTGTTTCAGGAACAGCTCATGCAGCTTGCGGTGGACTGCGCGGGCTTCTCCGCCGCCGAGGCCGACCAGTTGCGCCGAGCGATGGGTTCCAAACGCTCGACCGATCGGATGCGACGGCTGCGGGGCAGGTTCTACGACGGCATGCGGGCACGACACGGCATCACAGGAGAGGTCGCTGACCGGATCTACGAGAAACTGGAGGCATTCGCCAATTTTGGTTTCCCGGAAAGCCATTCGCTGAGTTTCGCCTCACTGGTGTTCTATTCGTCGTGGTTCAAGTTGCACCATCCGGCGGCGTTCTGCGCTGCGCTGCTGCGGGCACAGCCGATGGGTTTCTACTCGCCGCAGTCGCTGGTGGCCGACGCCCGTAGGCACGGGGTCGAGGTCCACGGGCCGGACGCCAACGCCAGCCTTGCGCACGCCACCTTGGAAGACGCAGGGAACGTGGTCAGATTAGGCCTCGGTAGCGTCCGCCACATCGGTGACGAATTGGCCGAACGCATCGTCGATGAACGAAACGCCAACGGGCCGTTCACCTCTCTCTTGGACCTGACTCAGCGGATTCAGCTGAGTGTTCCGCAGACCGAGGCGCTGGCCACAGCGGGTGCATTGGGTTGCTTCGGGATCACCAGACGCGAAGGCCTGTGGGCCGCAGGCGCGGCCGCCACCCAGCGTCCTGACCGGCTGCCCGGAGTGGGGTCGTCATCGCAGATCCCCTCGCTGCCCGGCATGACCGAACTCGAGCTGGCCGCCGCCGACGTGTGGGCGACAGGGGTCTCGTCCGACAGCTATCCCACCCAGTTCCTGCGCGAGAACCTCGACGCACTCGGTGTCGTTCCGGCCAACAAGCTGCTGGAGGTGCCCGACGGGACCCGGGTGCTGGTGGCCGGGGCGGTGACACACCGCCAGCGGCCGGGGACGGCGCAGGGTGTCACGTTCGTCAACCTCGAGGACGAGACCGGGATGGTCAACGTCCTGTGTTCGCGCGGGGTTTGGGCACGGCACCGCAAGCTGGCACAGACAGCGTCGGCGCTCTTGATACGCGGCCAGGTGCAGAACGCCACCGGCGCGGTCACCGTCGTCGCCGAACGCATGGGCAAGCTCGACATGCGAGTGACGTCGAAGTCCCGGGACTTCCGCTGAGCGGAGCGAGGCGGAACACCTGGCCCGGCCGCTGACCGCTACCTTGAGGAAGTGACGCGATCCGTGTACCTCCTTGTCGCCGCGGGCTGCGCGCTCATCGCATGCTGCTACGGGTTCGCGCGGTTCTCCTACGGATTGTTCGCGCCGGTATTCACCGATACCTTCGGGCTCACACCTACGCTCACCGGAGTGATAGGCGCTGGCAGCTATGTAGGGTACTGCGCAGCGATCATCGCCAGCCTGTTACTGACAGAGCGCCTGGGTGCGAGGCGGGTGGCTGTCGCGGCTGGAGTCGTTGCGACAGTTGGTATTTCAATTGTCGCTATGGCAACCTCACCCTGGGCTCTCGCCGTGGGAGTGCTGGTCGCCGGGTGCAGCACCGGGATCGCGTCCCCGCCGCTGGCCGCGGCCGTCGCAGAGTTCGTGCCCAGCAGTGCCGCAGACCGCGCCCAGACGGTCGTCAACGGAGGAACCGGAATCGGCGTGGTGTGGTCCGCGCCGATCGCGCTCCTGCTTTTGGATCAGTGGCGCGTCGCATGGGCGGTCTACGCGATCGTGTCCGCGTTGGTGACCATCGGCGTGATGCTGGCGGTACCCAAGTCGCCGAGTCGACCGGCCAAGGATGACATCGAAAAAACCTGGCATCCAGGCACTCTCGGTCTACTGGCGGCCTCCTTGCTGATGGGCATTGGCAGCGTTGCGGTCTGGACCTTCGGTCGCGACCTGATCACTACTGCCGGTGGTGCGGACACGACGCGCTCCTCGCTGATGTGGATTGTGCTCGGCGCTGCGGGCATCATCGGTGCATTCGCCGGTGACGCTGTCGATCGAATCGGCTTGCGTTGGGCCTGGGTAATGGCAACGGTCGCGATGGCCTCGGCAACGGTGATGTTGGCCGTGGTGCCGTCGAGCCTTGTCATGATCATCGTCGCGGCCGCGTTGTTTGGCGCGGCTTACATCAGTCTGACGGGACTTCTCCTGCTGTGGTGCGTGCGGCTCTACGCGGACCGGACGTCGTTCGGGGTCGGCTTGTCGTTCTTCACCATCGCCGCCGGGCAAGCGTTGGGAGCGCCCGCGGTTGGATCGCTGATCGATGTCGTGGGCCCCAGTGCGGCGTTCGTGGCGATCGCACTCGTGGGCCTATGCGCAGTCGCCCTGCGTCCGGCCCGGGTGCAGCCCCCGCGTACCTAGCCCTCGTACTTCGCGGATATCGCTCGTCCCGCAACGGATCCGCGTTCTCGACATCAAAGGTGGCCTCGCCGGCGAACGACGATCAGGTGGCCGGATTTGGCCACCGTGGTCAATCACGTGAAGTCGAGCGCCATGCACCCGAATGTAGTCTCCGAATATGACCCTGAACTTGTCCGTCGACGAAGTCCTGACCACCACGCGCTCGGTGCGCAAGCGACTGGACCTGGAGAAGCCGGTCCCGCGCGAAGTGCTGATGGAATGTCTCGAGCTAGCGCTTCAAGCGCCGACGGGGTCCAACACCCAGGGGTGGCAGTGGATCTTCGTCGACGACCCCGAGAAGAAGAAGGCGCTCGCCGACATCTACCGCCACAACGCCACGCGGTATCTCGACCGGGAGCGGCCGACGCATGGCGACATCCGCGACGACCAGGTCGGGGGCGTGATGAGCTCCGCGATGTACCTCAGCGAGCACTTCCACGAGGTGCCGGTGATGATGATCCCGTGCCTGGCGGGCAGTCCCGACGATGCGGTAGCGGGCAGCGCCGGTTTCTGGGGCTCACTCCTGCCGGCAGTGTGGAGTTACATGCTGGCGCTGCGCTCGCGCGGTCTGGGCTCGGCGTGGACGACGCTGCACCTCGTGGGCAAGGGCGAGCAGCTGGCCGCAGAAGTCCTCGGCATTCCGTTCGACCAATACCGGCAGGGCGGCCTGTTCCCGATCGCTTACACCAAGGGCACCGACTTCCGTCGTGCCAATCGGCTACCCGCCGAACAGTTCACACACTGGAACTCGTGGTGAGCTGATCAGACAGCGCCGTCGAACCCGTGCTGCCGCCACGCTTCGTAGACGACGACCGCGGCGGCATTCGAAAGATTCAGCGACCGCCTACCGGCGAGCATCGGGATGCGCAGCTGCGCGGTGATGTGGGGGTCGGCCAGCGTCGCCGCGTCGAGACCGGTCGGTTCGGGTCCGAACATGACCACGTCGCCCGGCTCATACCTGACGTCATCGAACCGCGCGCTGGCATGGGCGGTGAACGCATACACGCGCTGCGGTGCCATGGCCTCCCATGCTGCGTCCAGGTCGCGGTGCACGGTGACTGACGCCAGGTCGTGGTAGTCCAGGCCGGCGCGGCGTAGCTTGGGTTCGGACAAATCGAATCCGAGCGGCTCGACGAGATGCAATTCGCAGCCGGTCCCGGCGACCATTCGGATCGCATTACCGGTGTTGGGCGCGATACGCGGCGAGAAGAACAGCACGCGGAACATTCGTAGATCATTGCCTCGGTGGGGCCGACAGTCCAAAACGTGTTTGCTCCGTTACCACAATGCGACTCGAAGCTGGCGTTATGAACTCTGTCTGTTCAGTAAGAATTGTGGAGTCAGCACGTGACGACTGGCATACTCGATCAATTGCCAGGCGCACCGCCAGCCCGACGATGCGGGCGAATAGCAGGAAGCATATGAACCACCCTCCAAAATTGATATGCCGGCACGCGGCCGAAAACGCAGACAGCCGCCGATGAGTGCCTTTTCGCAGCTCACGCCGTCCGGCGACGCGGTTGCCAATTTCGAGTCCAAAGCCGCGCCGCCACCCAAGCGGCCGAGCCGATTGTCAGTGTCCAATTGGCCGGTTCGCTGGAAAGTGTTCGCGATCGTTTTGGTGCCAGTCGTACTCGCCGGCGTGTTTGGCGGCCTGCGCATCTACAGCAGCGTCACCGACGCCTCAGATTTGCGTCGCGCCGCCGACCGCACCGAAATGGTGCCGGCGATCGTGAACTACATGGCCGCACTCGACGGTGCAATGTTGGCGAGTTCCACCGGAGCCGATCCACAGTCCGCGCTTACCGAGTTCGATTCCAGCAGGCAGGAATTGCAGCGCCGGCTATCCGAAACTGACAACGCGGACGACGTCAGCAAGGGCGTCTCGAGCATGATCGCCGACGGCCAGGCGCTGATGGACAAGGTCACCTCCAACAACATCAACCTGTTCGAGCGCATCACCACCTACGCGCCGATTCTGCTGACCGCCGAGGACGCCATCAACGGTTCGGTGCGCGTCGACGATGAGCGGATCACGGCCGCAACCCTCGGGCTGTCCCGTGCCGTCGGTGCCCGTGGCCAGATGACGATGCAGCAGCTGTTGGTGAATCTCGGCGGTGAACTGCCCGAACCCGAGCTGCGGACCAGAATGTTCGCGTTGGCCGGTACGGAGCCCTCGACGCTGTTCGGGATGAGCCAGGTGCTCGGCGTCGGCTCGGCCGAAGCCCAGCAGCTGCAAGGCGAGATGGTCAAGCGGTTGGCGATCATGTCGGATCCGGCAGCCGTCCTGGTCAACAACCCGGAGCTGCGGGCGTCCGAAGCGATCACCGATCAGATCGCCGGCCAGATCATCACCGACACGACGGCGTCGGTGACCTCCACAGTGCAGGAGCGGGCCGCCGTGCAGCGCACGGCCGCCATCCGCGACGCGGCGGTCGTCGGTGGCGCGATGCTGCTGGCACTCATCGTGGTCATCGTGGTGGCCCTATCGCTCGTGCGGCCTCTGCGCCGACTGCGGGACGCTGCGCTGCGGGTCGCCCACGACGATCTGGCCCGCGAAATCGAGCTCGTGCGTGCGGGTGGGGATCCGGGGCCGATCGATCCAATTCCGGTGCACACCTCCGAAGAGGTGGGGCAGGTCGCGCACGCCGTCGACGAGCTGCACGAGCAGGCGGTGCTGCTGGCCGGCGAGCAGTCGCGGCTGCAGTTGCAGGTGGGCGACATGTTCGAGACGCTTTCACGCCGCAGTCGCTCACTGGTCGACCAGCAGCTGTCGCTCATCGACCGGCTCGAGCGCAACGAGGAGGACCCGGAGCGACTGGAGAGCCTTTTCCGCCTCGATCACCTGGCCGCCCGGATGCGCCGCAACGGCGCCAACCTGCTGGTGCTCGCCGGCGCGAAAGTACCTCGCGAGCAGGCGGAGCCGGTGCCCGTTTCGGCAGTCATCAACGCGGCGGCCTCCGAGGTCGAGGACTACACGCGGGTGGTCACCGCGACGGTCCCCGACAGCGAGGTCGCCGGCTCCGTCGCGGGCGATCTGGTTCATCTGCTCGCCGAGCTGCTCGACAACGCGCTGCGTCACTCGCCGCCGATCTCACAGGTGCGGGTGTCTGCGGTGCACACCGGTAAGGGCGGCCTCGTCATCGAGGTCAGCGACATCGGACTTGGCATGACTGATTCGGATCTGCGCGTCGCCAATACGCGTCTGCAATCCGGCGGCGAGGTCACCCCCTACACCGCGCGACACATGGGTCTGTTCGTGGTCGGTCGCCTCGCATCGCAGCACGGCCTGGTGGTCAGGTTGCGCAGCACGATTGCCGGCGAACCGAATTCGGGCACCACTGCAGGGGTTTACGTGCCCACCGAACTGCTCGGCGGTGCGGATGCGCCCCATCAGTTCGGTGAACCCGAGTACGCCGCCGATGCGCACGCGGGCATATCGACCGCTCTTGCACTCGACGAAGATCACGGCGACAGCTGGGGTGAGTACGACTCTGGTGAATACGACTCTGGTGAATACGAAGCCCCGCAGCATCGCAACGGCCACTCCGAGGTACCGGTCGCGTTGTTGCCGCAACGCCATCCCGGCGCCAGTGGGATATCCGACGTTCCCGCCTCGTTGGCGCCGGCTGCGGCCGCGCAGCAAAACCAGCAGGAGGACGTCTGGCCGGAGGACGACTGGCCGGCGGATTCCATGCCGGCGCAGACGCCCGACAGGGGCGCACCAGCGGCACCCGCCGACCGGCCGACCGACACGTCGGGCTTCTTTGCGGCCCGACAGCAGGCCGCGGGCCAAGAGTCTGATCCTGCGTTCGAACCGCAGGAGCGGCAGTTCCAGCCCGAGGTTTCGGCCCAGCCCGAGCCGTCGGCCACCGCGGGCTCTGACGACGCCATCTACCAGAAGATGCTCTCCGAGTGGCTGGTCGATCCGAGCGACTTGGCCAACAGTGCGGATCTGAACTGGGAATCGGTGTGGGACAGCGGCTGGTCCGCAGCGGAGGCGGCCGAGGAAGCCCCTGTTCAGCAGCGCACCGAGGAAGGTCTGCCGGTGCGCGAACCCGGCGCCCGACTGGTTCCCGGCGCGGCTGAATCTGCAGGTAGCAAGGCTGGGCTCCACCGCAGCACCGGCGCTCACCGCAACGCTGACGACAACGAAGAGGTAGCATCGGCGGCTGAGTTCGGCTCCCCGGAGTCGGACGCATCATCGGAAGGCGGAGCTCCCCACCCGCCGCGCGATCCCGATGCTGTCCGCGCGAGTATCAGCAGCCATTTCGGTGGCGTTCACGCGGGCCGCTCGCACGGGCGAGAGACCAGAGGAACAGATAACCAATGAACCACCCGCCACGATCGACGCAGCGTGATTCGCTCGACTGGCTGGTCTCCAAGTTCGCCAACGAGGTATCCGGAGTCACCCACGCCGTGCTGGTGTCGGCCGACGGGCTCCTGATGGCGTCCAGTGAGCACATTCCGGTGGAACGCGCTGACCAACTGGCCGCGGTCGCTTCCGGGCTGGCCAGCCTGTCGACCGGCGCCGCGCAACTGTTCGACGGCGGATACGTCATGCAGTCGGTCGTCGAGATGGAGAACGGCTATCTGCTGTTGATGCGGGTCGGCGACGGTTCGAACCTCGCAACGCTCGCATCGCGCAACTGTGACATCGGCCAAATCGGTTACGAAATGGCGATTCTGGTGGAACGTGTGGGCACCGTGGTCCAGTCGTCACGGCGGCGCGCACCACAGCATCTGTGAGCGGCCAGTGGACCATCCGGAGGGCAGGAGCGATGGGCCCCCGCGCGTAGCGCAGGGGACGACCGGGGGACCGCTATGGGAGCGGGAGGTCGCGGGCGAACCGAGTCTGGTCCGCCCGTACACGCTGACCGCAGGCCGCACCGAGGCGCGGTTTCATCTGCCGTTGGAGGCGCCGATCGGTAAGCCCGCAACGGCGAAGCCGCCGCGGTGGCCGGGAAACGATGTACGCGGCCAGATCCTGACGATGAGTGCCGATCTGCCGTCCGTCGCCGAGATCGCCGCGGGATTGGCCCTACCGCTCGGCGTGGCGCGGGTACTGATCGGTGATCTCGTGACGCAGGGTTATCTCCAGGTGCACACCACACTCGGCGATTCGGTCAGCAACGAAGAGCGACGAGAACTCATAGGAAGGACGCTGCGTGGCCTCAGGGCACTCTGAGCGGCGGCATGCCTCGACGGACCCCTCGGCGAGGCGGGCCGCCGCCTCGACGAAGATCGTCATATCCGGTGGATTCGGAGCGGGCAAGACGACGTTCGTGGGCGCGGTCTCCGAAATCATGCCGCTGCGGACCGAGGCGTTGGTGACCAACGCATCCAAAGGCGTCGACGGACTGGAGGCGACCCCGTCGAAGACCACCACGACAGTGGCCATGGACTTCGGTCGCATCACCCTCGACGAGGACTTGGTGCTTTACCTGTTCGGCACACCCGGCCAGCGCAGGTTCTGGTTCATGTGGGATGACCTCATCCGCGGCGCCATCGGAGCGGTCATTCTGGTCGACGTCCGCCGCCTGCAGGACAGCTTTGCCGCGGTCGACTTCTTCGAAGCGCGCGGTCTGCCCTTCCTGATTGCGGTCAACGAATTCGACGGAGCGCCAAAGTATTCCACCCACGCGGTGCGCAAGGCGTTGGCACTTTCGGATCACATACCGGTGGTGTCGGTCGACGCCCGTGACCCCCACTCGGGCCGGGCGGCATTGATCGAGGTCACCGAGTATGCGCTCGACGTCCTGACCTCGCTTCCCGGCTGAGTCGGTGGACAACGACGAAGAAGTCTGGATCGAGAGGGAGTTCGTCGCACACGACTTCCGCGACGATGATCTCAGTCGACTGCGTACCGAGCGGGTGGTGTTCGACGAGTGCGACTTCCGCGGTGTCGATCTCGCCGAGTCCGAGCACGTCGGCTCGGCCTTCCGGAACTGCCGATTCGAGCGGGCCACGCTGCACCACAGCACATTTGCGCAATGCAGCATGCTCGGATCGGTGTTCACCGAATGCCGAATGCGACCGCTGAAACTGGTCGAGGTCGATCTGACGCTCGCCGTCCTCGGCGGCTGTGACCTGAAGAACGTCGACCTGTCCGGATGCCGGTTGCGTGAAGCCAGCCTCGTCGAAACCGACCTGCGTAAGGCGGTGTTGCGCGGTGCCGACCTGCGTGGAGCGCGACTGCAGAAGACTCGCCTCGACGAGGCCGACCTGCGCGGCGCACGCACCGACGCGACGTTCTGGACCACCGCCACGCTGCGCGGCGCCAAGATCGACGTCGACCAGGCGATCGCCTACGCCGTAGCGCATGGCCTGAACCTCCACGGGGAATAACGCCCGCACAATGCTGTTGAGAGCTGCATGCTGGCTAGTGACATGACGGCACAGACAGGGTTCCACGACGGAGAACTCGCGGTTCAGGACCGTGCCGGCGTCCGCGCGCAGGCCGCCCGCCTCGGCGGTGCCATGCTGGCCACGCCGGATTTGAACGGCGGAATGAGCGCCTTCCTTGCGGCCCGTGACTTCGCAGTGCTCACGGCCCGCGACGCGGACGGCCGACTCTGGACGTCGCCGCTGTTCTCGACACCCGGATTTCTCCAAGCCCGCGACCGCGAACTGCGGGTCCGCGCCCTGCCGGGCCCCGGCGATCCGTTGGGAGACCTCGTTGCTGATCAGCCGGTCGGCCTGCTCGCCATCGAGTTCTCAACCCGCCGCAGGGTGCGGGTCAACGGCATCCTCACCCATGTCGACTCCCTGGGTTCGGCCGGTATGCAGATCTCGGTCGACCAGGCGTACGGCAACTGTCCCAAGTACATTCATCCGCGCCGTCTCGAACACGTGGACAGCTCCCCGCGGCCTGTCGAACGTTCGTCGACGCTGAGCGCCGAGCACGAACGGCTTATTGCGAATGCCGACACCTTCTTTCTCGGCACCATCCATCCGACTCGCGGCGCGGACGCATCTCATCGGGGCGGCCCACCCGGATTCGTCCATGTCGACGGCGATGTGTTGTGGTGGCCGGACTATCCGGGCAACAACATGTTCAACAGTTTCGGCAATCTCGCCGTGGATCCGAGCGCCGCGTTGCTGTTCATCGATTTCGACACGGGCACGACGCTGCATGTCTCGGGGAAGGCCGCCGTCGAATGGGTGACACCCAGTGATAGCGATGGCGGTACGGGACGTCGCGTGAATCTGGCGGTCGAGTCGGTAGTGTGGGGAGCCCGCATCGGGCTCCATGGTGGCCCACCGACAACGTGACGGCCGGTGAGAGTCTTGGCTCTGTTCAGACGCCGTAGACGGGCGGATGGAGCATGATCAACAGATGGCAGCCACCTGGGACACGATTGACCGCTATGTCGTCATTTCGACGGATACACACGCGGGCGCAGACCTTTACGACTACAAGAAATACTTGCCGACGCGCCTGCACGATGATTTCGACGCCTGGGCGAAGACCTATGTCAGCCCGTTCGACGATCTGATCATCGCGACCGCGAAGCGCAACTGGGACCACGAACTGCGGATGGCGGAAATGGACGCCGACGGGGTGGCTGCCGAAGTGCTGTTGCCCAACACCGTGCCGCCGTTCTTTCCGACCAGCCCGAACATCACGATCAGCCTTCCGAAGACCCGTGAGGAGTTCGAACATCGATGGGCGGGGGTGCAGTCCCACAATCGGTGGCAGGTCGATTTCTGCGCGCTGGCACCGGATCGGCGCCGTGGTCTGATCCAGATTTTTCCGAACGACATCGACCTGGCCCTCGACGAGATCCGTTGGGGTGCAAAGCAGAAGTGCTTCGGCGGCGTGCTACTGCCCGCAGTCTCACCGGGCGATCCGAATGTCGCCCCGCTCTTTCACACCCGCTACGAACCGATCTGGGCGCTATGCACGGAGCTCGATCTGACACTGGTTCAGCATGCGGGCGCGGGCAGCCCGGTGATGCCGATGGATCAACCGGCTTCGAACGCCGTGTTGGTGACCGAGATGGCGCTGTGGGCGCAACGCACCGTCAACCATCTCATTCTCGCCGGGGTGTTCGAGCGTCACCCGACGTTGCGCTTCGTGCCGACCGAGCAGGGCACCATGTGGCTGCAAGACCAGATGATGCTGCTCGACGTCATGGTGCCCAGCATGAAAACCGAAGCGGGCAACCGCACGTACGGCATGTTCGGCGGTTCCTCGATCGACGAACTCACCCTGTCGCCGAGCGAGTATGCGAAGCGCAACTGCTACCTGGCTTCTGAACTCACACCGTACGAGAAGTCGATGATCGACTACCTGGGCGCCGATCACATCATGTGGGGCAGCGACTATCCCCACGAGGAAGGCTTTGCGCCACATTCCAAGCTGGCCATCCGGTGGGCGCTACACGACCAGTCCGAGGACAACTGCCGAAAAATCCTCGGCGGCAATGCGGGTCGCCTGTACCGCTTCGATCTCGATGCCCTTGCCCCGATCGCTGCGCAGATCGGACCGACGGTCGCCGAGGTGCGCACGCCGCTTCAAGACACGGGTTACGTCGCACCGCCCGCGTTCGGCTACCGGCCGTTCGAAGGCGGGCTCGCGCTCAAGCGGTTGGCTCCGGCGCGGGCTTGACCAGGATTGCGCGGGTGTAGAGCAGGTCGAAACCGCGTCGCTGCACGTTCTCCTGGGATTTCGAACCGGGCGCCGTCGTGACGACGGCGATGTCGCAACCCGCCGCTGCGGCGTCGACGAGGCGGGCCGCGAGAAGTGCCGTTTGTACCCCGCGCCGTCGGTGTGCAGGGGCGGTCGCCGCACCGGTGAGCTGGGCGATGCCGTCGGCCAATCGAATGCTGGCCGCGCCGGCGACGACTCCGTCGTGCAGCGCGACGTACCGAGTCGCGCCCGCGGTGACCATATCGAGGGTGGCGTCCGCAAGAACGTCGCGTGGGAAGTCCTCATGCGAGGGCACCCCCTGCGTGTCCGGGTTGGCGAAGCCCTCGACGATTGTGTCGAGCCACGGCCCGAATTCGTCGTCACCACTGATTCGGATCTCGACACCGGGGGGTGTGATCCGTTCCAGCGATTCGGTCAGCGGACGGCCGAGCACGTTCTCGAAGGAAACCAGCTGATATCCGCGACCCGTCAGCGCCGCGGCGATCTGAGGGTCCGTCAGGTGTGCCAGCCCGACCTGGGTCGCGCAGCCGCGCTCGGCGAAAGCCGTTTCGATCTCGTCCAATTCGGCATCATCGGGCATGCCGCCGAACCCGAGCCCGACGACCTTGTTGAACGGTGAATTCTGCCCGGCAAAGCAGGCCGCGCCGCCCGCGATCGGCAGGACGAAGCCTTCGTTGTAGCGGCCCTTTGCCGACTCGGTGCCCGCCGCGATGAGGTCTGCCTCCGCACGCTCGATGCGCTGGGCCACGGCCGTGCTGCAGAACATCGGAATCAGTTGGCGGCGGCGAGCCGGATCTTCCACCGCACCAGGCTCAGGTAGCCGACGCAGATCAGCCCTTGCATGGCCATGTTGAACCACCAAGCGCCCGCGGTGTGCTTCCAATGCGAGTCTTGCGGTGTCAGTGGGCCCGGTACGAGCCTGAGCAAATCGATCGTCGATGCCGTCGAGGCGAATCCCCAGCGGGCGGGAGTCACCCACGCCATCTGGTCGAGCACGATGCGACCGGTCACCGGGATCATGCCCCCCTGGAACACCAGCTGCGACATGATCGCGATCACCAGCAGCGGCATGATCTGCTCGTTGGACTTGGCTATCGCCGAAAGGGCCAAGCCGACCATTGCCGCCCCGATACAGCACGCCGCCACGTCGACGTACAACTCCAGGGACCGGTTGGGTATCACCGCGCCGCTCTCGACGGCTCCGGGGCCCCAACCCTTCCCCCAGATGTTGATGGCGACGACGATTCCCGACTGCATCAACGCAAAGCCGGAGAAGACGAAGACCTTCGCGAGCATGTATGCGGTCGTGGACAATCCGACCGCCTGTTCGCGCAGGAAGATCGCCCGCTCGCTGATCAGCGCCCGGATCGTCAATGCGGTGCCCATGAAGATGGCGCCAACATTGAGGAGCACCAGAATCTGTCCCGGCTCGTTCGGCGCTTCGCCGCCCTCTAGCGCGGTCTTGGGAACGCCGAAGCCGACATCTCCGGGCACCGACAGCGACAACGCGCCCATGATGAACGGCAGAAACGCCAGGAACAGGAAGTAGCCGCGGTCCGAGACGATCAGTCGCATCTGGCGGCGGGAGATCGTGGAGAACTGCTTGCGCAGGCTCGTCTTGGTCGGCTCGCCGAGGTCGGAGGGTTTCTCTACCGCCGGCGGCGGGGGCGGCGGCCCGTGTTGGGCAAGGTAGCGCGCCTTGGCCGCGTCCGGGTCGCCGGCGACCGAGCTGAAGATGTCGGCCCAGTTGGTGGTGCCCATCGAGGTGCCGATCTCACTGGGCGGCCCGCAAAACGCGGTCTTTCCGCCGGGTGCCAGCAGCAGCACCTGGTCGCAGACATCGAGATAGGTCAGCGAGTGGGTCACCACCAGCACAACGCGGCCTGCGTCGGCGAGCTGGCGCAGCATCGTCATGACCTGGCGGTCCAGCGCCGGATCCAGACCCGAGGTGGGCTCGTCGAGAATCAGCAGCGACGGTCCGGTCAACAGCTCGAGGGCGACCGAGGCGCGCTTGCGCTGACCGCCGGAGAGCTTGTCGACGCGGGTTTCGAGGTGCTTGGTCATCTCGAGTTCCTCGAGGACCTGCATGACGACCTGCTCGCGGCCGGCCTTCGTGGTGTCCGGCGGCAACCGCAGCTCGGCGGCGTACATCAGCGCCTGCCGGACGGTCAGCTGACCATGCACCACGTCGTCCTGCGGGACCATGCCGATGCGGGAGCGCAGTGAGGCGTACTCGGCGTGGATGTTGTGGCCTTCGAAGGACACGGTGCCGGTCGTCGGATGGGTGTAGCCGGCCACCAACTTCGCAAAGGTGGACTTGCCTGCGCCCGACGGACCGATCACGGCGGTCAAGGTGCCGGGGCGCGCGGCGATCGAGATGTTGTCCAGAAGCGTCTTGTTGCCCTCGATCGTCCACGTGATCGAATGCACCTCCAGGCCACCGGTTTGGGTGGCGGCGGCGGTCTCGGTGCGGCGGGCCAGCGTGCCGCCGGTGAACACCAGGTCGATGTTGCCGATCGTGACGGTGTCACCCTCGCGCAGCACCGCCGAGTCGACGCGCGCGCCGTTGACGAACGTGCCGTTGATGCTGCGGTTGTCGCGAATCTCGGTTCCACCCGGGGTGGGCACGAGCGTCGCGTGATGACGTCCGGCGAGCACGTCGGGCACGACGATGTCGTTGTCGGTGGCGCGCCCGATCTTGATGGCGCCCGGGGTCCCCGCCGCGGGGGCGGGCCTGCCCGGTCGCAGGATCTTCAGCATGCTCGTCGCGAGATTGCCTTCGCCCGCGCGCGGGGCGGCCGTCGGCCCCATCGCCGTGACCGACTCGAGCGCCGGTTGCGACATCGGCTGCGACATCGGAGGTTGCCGCGTCGGCGCCGCGGGGCTGGACGGATACGCCGGGCCACCGCTGTAGGCGGCCGGCTTCTGCGGCGCCGAGGGGTAGCGCGGTTGTGGTCCCAGCGGAGCGGCCGATGGACGCGCACCGCTCGGCGGCGGCAGCGGCCGTGAAGGCATCGGTCCGGAGGCCGGGGGATGCGGCGGTCCCTGAGTGGGCCACGAGGTATCGGGAGCTGGGCGCGCCGCGCCGATGGGCACCGATTGGGTCGGCGTCCGACCGACGGCGCCCTGGTGCCGCCCGACCTCGAAACTCAGCTGCGGCCCATCGGGGTTGCCGATGTTCAGGTGCTGGCCGTCCTGCAGGTCGACGGTGGGGACGCGCCGGTTGTTGACGTACATCCCGTTGAGGCTGCCGTTGTCGATCGCGACCCATCGGCCCTGATCGAAGCGCAGCACAAGGTGCGCGCGGGAGATCAACGGATGTGCGATACGGATGTCGGCGCGAAGATCGCGGCCGACGACTACGTCGTTGCCCGGCGCGAAGGTTCGGGTCGACCCGTCGTATCGAACGGTCAGCGCGGGCGGGGCTGGTCGGCTCATCGCGACCAACTCTATCGGTATGAACCCGATTGCGGCGCGGGTCTGGATGCTCGTCATGCGTGCCTGGCCGACTGATCATCAAATATTTGCCCGTTCGCCCGGCGAGTCGTCAGGCGCCGTGGGCGGGTTCGTGGTGTCGTTGATCATGGTGTCCAAGGCGCCTGCAGTCCTGGTGGTGAGCGCCGCGGTGACAGTGGGTCTGGCGGCGGCAATCCCGTTGCCCGCCGCCGGTGCGCAGCCGTCGTATCCCACCGACGACCGGGGCTTCATCAACTCCCAGATTCGCTGCGATGCTCCGCAGTCGGCGGTCACGTTCAGCCGCACCGACCAGTCGATCGTGGCCATATGCGTGGACCAGGCCGGTCACTACCAGTATCGCGGCGCGCGACTGGCCGACGCGGATGCGGTGCTCACCGTCGTCGCCGAGCCCACCGTGCCTGGCGAATTCTTTGCGCAGAAGGACGGCGTCACCTACACCGTCACCGCGAAGGAACTGGTCATAAGGACCGACGAGTGGACGCGCACCGAGCCGGTACTGCAGTTCGGGGCGCAGCCGATGCTGGCGGTGGAGACGCCTCGCTAACCGGGCGAGCCTGTCACCACGCAGTGCGTGTGGCTGTAGATGGTGGCCATGCACTTGTTGCAGTGGGTGCACAGCGACCGGATCGAGTGTGCGTCGCCGTCTTCCTGGATGCGGTTGATCAGGTCGGGTTCGGCCAGCAGTGCCCGTCCCATCGCGACGAAATCGAAACCCTCGGCCATCGCCAGGTCCATCGTTTCGCGATTTGTGATGCCGCCCAACAGGATCAACGGCATCTTGAGCTCGGCGCGGAACAGTTTGGCGTCCCGCAGCAGAAACGCTTCGCGGTAGGGATACGCGCGCAAGAACTTCTTGCCCGTCATCCGGATACCCCACCGCAACGGTGGCTTGAACGCGGCCGCGAACTCCTTGATCGGCGCGTCGCCGCGGAACAGATACATGGGATTGACCAGTGAGCTGCCCGCGGTGAGCTCGATGGCGTCGAGTCCGCCGTCTTCCTCCAGCCACTTCGCGGTCTGCAGCGACTCCTCGAGGGAGATGCCGCCCCGCACACCATCGGCCATGGTCAGCTTGGCGGTGACGGCGATCGGGTTGCCTTCGGACTCGACCGCACGCCGGACCGCCATCACCATGCCGCGCGCCACCTTGGCGCGGTTCTCGAGCGATCCGCCGAACTCGTCGGTACGCCGGTTGATCAGGGGACTGAGGAACGAACTCGCGAAATAGTTGTGCCCCAAGTGGATTTCGACCGCGTCGAACCCGGCCTCGATCGCAAGGCGGGCGGCGTTGGCGTGCGCTTCGGTGATGTCGTTGATGTCGTCGCGGGTGGCCTTCTTCGCGAAGCGCATCGACAGCGGATTGAAGAATCGCACCGGCGCGTACGCCGTCGCCTTCGTCGAGCGGGCGTTGGCGACCGGGCCGGCATGCCCGATCTGCGCGCTGATCGCCGCACCTTCGGCGTGGATGGTCTCGGTGAGCTTCTTCAGACCGGGTATGGCCTCCGGACGCCACCAGATCACATTGCCCTCGGTGCGCCCGCCTTTGGACACCGCCAGATAGGCGACCGTGGTCATGCCGACACCGCCCGCGGCGGGCAGGCGGTGGTAGGTGATCAAGTCGTCCGTGACGAGCGCGTTCGGCGAAGAAGCCTCGAACGTCGCCGCCTTGATGACTCGGTTGCGCAGCGTCACCGGGCCGAGTTTGGCCGGGGTGAACACATTGGGCTGAGCTGTCTGTTCTTCGCCCAAGTGGCTCATCACCGTGTCCATGGAACCGAGCATGCCAGACTGGCTTCGCAGGCGAGCGAAGCGACGGGAGAATGGTGCGTGGGTGCGATCACATTGGACGGTAAAGCCACACGCGACGAGATCTTCGTCGACCTGAAGGAGCGCGTTGCGCGCTTATCCGAGGCGGGCCACACTCCCGGATTGGGAACGGTGCTCGTCGGGGACGACCCCGGCTCACATGCGTACGTCCGCGGCAAGCACGCCGATTGCGCCAAGGTGGGCATCAACTCGATTCGCCGCGATCTGCCCGCCGACACCAGCCAGGCCACGCTCGACGAGACCATCGACGAGCTGAACGCCAACCCCGAATGCACCGGCTACATCGTGCAGCTGCCTCTGCCCAAGCATCTCAACGAGAACGCCGCGCTGGAGCGGGTGGACCCCGGCAAGGATGCCGACGGGCTGCACCCGACGAACCTGGGGCGGTTGGTCCTCAACGAGCCGGCTCCGCTGCCCTGCACCCCGCGCGGCATCGTGCACCTCCTGCGTCGCTACGAGGTCGAGATCGCCGGCGCCGAGGTCGTGGTCATCGGTCGCGGAGTGACGGTCGGCCGGCCGCTGGGTCTGCTGCTGACCCGTCGCTCCGAGAACGCGACGGTCACGTTGTGCCACACCGCGACTCGGCACCTGCCGCAGCACACCCTCGATGCCGACATCATCATCGCCGCCGCCGGTGTCCCGCACATGGTCACCGCCGAGATGGTCCGTCAAGGCGCCGCCGTGGTCGACGTCGGGGTGAGCCGTGACGATGCGGGCAAGCTGGTCGGCGACGTGCACCCGGACGTATGGGAGGTAGCGGGTCACGTGTCGCCCAACCCCGGGGGAGTCGGCCCGCTCACCCGCGCGTTTCTGCTGACCAATGTGGTCGAGCGAGCCGAGGTAGCGATGAGCGCTCGCGCGAAGAGCCGATAGCACTGGCGGCCCTGTGACGCTGCGGGAGTTCGCGCGCAATGTGTTCGGCCGGCAGTGGCCGATTCTGCTGCCCGGCGTGATCCTGATCGTGGCGTTCGGACTTGTGGTCGCCGGCTATTGGCGCCGCGGCGCATTGGTACTGGCGATCGGCGTGGCTGTCGCCGCGGTGCTGAGGCTCACCCTGTCCGAGGACCGGGCGGGCTTGCTTGCGGTGCGCAGTCGCGGCATCGACGTCGCCACGACCGCCAGCGTCAGCGCGACGATCTTGTACATCGCCTGGACGATCGATCCGCTGGGCACCAGTTAACGGTCAAGCCGCCTAGGACAATGTCGCGCGGATGCCAACCGTGACGTAGGGCAGCGCCAGACCGTTGGAACTGGCGAGCGCTGGATGGGTGGTGAGCAGCTCGCGGACCCGGTCGAGGGTATGGGTTCGCACCTTCTCCGGCGAGGTGATGCAGTAGCTGCGAGATGCGACCAGATCGATGAGCGCCTGCGGCGTCAGGTAACTCGTCCAGTCGACACGGTGACGTTCGACATCGGTGAATACATCCGGGAACGTGGTCTTTTCGTTGAACTGGGCATCCTCATGGCCGATAATTCCACCCAGATCCTTCACCCAGCCCATCCGCTCGTCGCGGGCGTTCCACACCAGGCCGAGCCGGCCGCCCGGCCGCAGCACGCGCGCCACCTCTTTGACGGCGCGTTCCGTGTCGAACCAATGCCAGGCCTGCGCCACGAGCACGGCGTCGACACTGTCGTCGGGTAGCGGAATTTCTTCCGCCGTGCCCAAAAGTGCAGGCGTGTCAGGCAGCGAATTGCTGAGCAGCTCGAGCATTTCCGGAATCGGGTCGACGGCCACCACGTCCAGTCCGCGTTCGACCAGCCGCGTCGTCAACTTGCCTGTCCCCGCACCGAGATCGAGGACATCGCGGGCACCGGCCGGGAGCAACCAATCGATCGTTTCCGGCGGATACGACGGTCTGCCGCGCTCGTAGGCCGCGGCTTCTGCACCGAACGACAGAGAGCGCTGCTGGCTACGTGTCATGAGCCTGACGCCAACTCCAACGTCTTGCGGATCAACACGCCCACCGCCTCCGTCTCGACCAGGAATCCGTCGTGGCCGAAGATCGAGTCGACCACGTTCAATGCGGTACAACCCGGCAACAGTGCCGCCAATTCCTCCTGCAGCCGCAGGGGATACAGCCGGTCTGACGTGATACCGCCGACCACCACGGGTACCGGGCAGCTTCGCAGCGCCGCCTCGATGCCACCGCGGCCGCGCCCCACGTCGTGGCTGGACAGCGATTCGGTGAGGGCCACATAGGTGCCCGCGTCGAACCGCGCCGACAGCTTGCGCCCCTGGTATTCGAGGTAGCTCTGGATCGCGTAGCGTCCGCCCCGCGCCGGGTCTTCGTCACCCTGCGGGTCGTTGCCGAAGCGGTCATCCAGTTCGGTCTCGCCGCGATAGGTCAGATGCGCGAACCTGCGGGCGATCTGCATCCCGATATCCGGCGCGAGGCCGGTGCCGTAGTAGTCGCCGTTGCACCAGTTCGGATCGGACTTGATCGCCGCGACCTGGGTGCTCTGGGTGCCGATCTGATCGGCGGTTGCGCGGGCCCCGACGGCCAGCACCAGGGCGGCGCGCACCTTGTCGGGATGCCCGACTATCCACTCCAGTGCCCGGGCACCGCCCATCGAGCCGCCGACCACCGCGGCGACTTCGGTGATGCCGAGCGCCTCGAGTGCGACGATGTCGGCTTCTACTTGGTCACGCACCGAGACGAGCGGGAACCGCGAGCCCCACGCCTTCCCGTCCGGGTGCAGCGAGCTCGGACCGGTCGATCCACGGAAGCCGCCGAGCACATTGGTGGCGACCGCACACCAGCGGTTCGTGTCGATCGGCGCGCCGGGTCCGGCGACGCCCTCCCACCAACCTTCAGTCTCGTCGCCCGGACCGTTCGGGCCCGTCACGTGTGAGTCGCCGGTCAGTGCGTGCAACACGACGACCACGTTGTCGCGGTTGGGCGAAAGCTCACCCCACCGCTGCACGGCGATCGTGACATCGTTGATGACTGCGCCGTTCTCCAGTGTCAGTGAGCCGATGTCGATATAGCCGACTTCGCCTTCGGCAGGCAAGGTTTGAGGGTTATTCACGTCGATGTCCCCCTCGAGCACCGTCATCAGAACGCCGCCGCGGCTTTGGGATCCGTCGACCCTGCCGATTTGAACTGCTTGGCCGCGGCGAAGCCCTGCTCGAGGTCCGCCAGGATGTCGTCGATGCCTTCGATGCCGACCGCGAGGCGCACCAGTCCCGGCGTGACACCGGTGGCCAGCTGCTCCTCCGGCGACAACTGCGCATGCGTCGTCGATGCCGGGTGGATGACCAGCGAGCGCACATCACCGATGTTGGCGACATGGCTGTGCAGCGAGAGCGCGTTGACAAACGCCTTACCCGCCTCGATCCCACCGGCCAGCTCGAACGCCAGCACGGCACCGGTTCCCTTGGGGGCCAGCTTCTTTCCGAGCTCGTACCACGGTGAGCTGGGCAGCCCCGCATAGTTCACGGAGGTGACGTCGTCGTGCGCGGCCAGGTACTCGGCGACGCGCTGCGCGTTCTCCACATGCCGCTCGATGCGCAGGCTCAGCGTCTCCAACCCCTGGGCGACGAGGAATGCGTTGAACGGCGACGCCGCCGAGCCCAGGTCGCGTAGCAGTTGCACGCGAGCCTTCAATGCGTATGCGGGAGGCCCGAGTTCGGCGAAAACCACGCCGTGGTAGCTCGGGTCGGGTGTCGTGAAACCGGGGAACTTGCCGTTGGTCCAGTCGAAGGTGCCACCGTCGACGATCACGCCGGCGATTGCCGAGCCGTGTCCGCCCAGGTACTTGGTCGCCGAGTGCACGACGATGTCCGCGCCGTGGGCCAGAGGCTGGATCAGATACGGCGTCGCGATCGTGTTGTCGACGATCAACGGCACCCCGGCTTCGTGGGCGACGCCGGAAACGCCGGGAATGTCGAGGATGTCGATTTGGGGATTGGAGATCGTCTCGGCGAAGAAAGCCTTGCTGTTGGGGCGCACAGCCGCCCGCCAAGAGTCCAGATCGTCGGAGTCCTCCACGAAGCTGACCTCGATGCCGATCTTGGGCAGCGTGTAGTGGAACAGGTTGTAGGTGCCGCCGTAGAGCCGCGCGCTGGAGACGATGTGATCGCCCGCGTTGGCCAGATTGAGGATCGCGAAGTGCTCGGCGGCCTGGCCCGATGCCAGGAACAGGGCCGCGACGCCTCCTTCGAGCGCGGCGATGCGCTGCTCGACGACGTCCTGCGTCGGGTTCATGATCCGGGTGTAGATGTTGCCCGGTTCGGCGAGGCCGAACAGCGCAGCGGCGTGCTCGGTGCTGTTGAACACGTACGACGTGGTCTGGTAGATCGGCAGGGCACGTGCGTTGGTCGCGATGTCCGGGGTCTGCCCCGCGTGCACCTGCTTGGTCTCGAATGCCCACTTCTGGGTGGGGTCTTCTGGCGCGCTCATGGGACGGCCCTCCATTTGTGTCAGGGGGCCCGTCAAACGGACCCGCGCTTGCCGGCACCCGCTCGCTAGCGGCTGCTCAACCTGGTCTTCACCCGGAGCACCCCACCGCGGTTGGAGGGTTGCCGGCCAGCAAGCCGGGGCTTGATGCTGGCGCTCATGACCGAGGACAGACTATCTCATGGGGCTGACTGCCTGCCAGTAGCCTGTTTTCCGTTGAGCCGAAAGCTACCCGCCAGTAGGTGAAGTGCCCGCTCAAGAGCGCCAGA
This sequence comes from Mycolicibacterium tusciae JS617, assembly GCF_000243415.2. Next base: position 2,748,011 of record NZ_KI912270.1, on the reverse strand, counting down.
TGGCCCACGCGTAGCGTCGTGTTCGACGCAATACTGGTAGCCACCGCACACAACGCGGAGCTTCGTCGAACTGACCATGAAGACGCCGGGAGACATCACATGAGCGAAGAGCAGCCGACCATCATCTACACCCTGACCGACGAGGCGCCGCTGCTTGCGACCTATGGGTTTCTGCCGATCATTCGTACCTTCGCCGACCCTGCGGGGATCAACATCGAAACCAGCGACATCTCGGTCGCGGCTCGCATCCTGGCCGAGTTTGGCGATCACCTGTCCGAAGACCAGCGGGTGGGCGACAACCTGGGCGAGCTGGGCAAGCTGACGCAGTCGCCCGACACCAACATCATCAAGCTGCCCAACATCAGCGCGTCCGTGCCGCAGCTCTACGCCGCGATCAAAGAGCTGCAGGAGAAGGGGTATGCGGTTCCCGACTATCCTGCGCAGCCGAAGAACGACGAGGAGAAGGCGCTCAACGAGCGCTACGGCAAGATCCTTGGCAGCGCCGTGAACCCCGTTCTGCGCGAAGGAAATTCGGACCGTCGCGCCCCCAACGCCGTCAAGGAGTACGCCCGCAAACATCCGCACAGCATGGGCGAGTGGTCGATGGCGTCGCGCACGCACGTCGCGACCATGAAGACTGGGGACTTCTACCACGGGGAGAAGTCGATGACCCTGGATCGCGACCGCAAGGTGCGGATGGAGCTGAAGACCAAGAACGGCGGTAAGGACGGCAAAGTAATCGTGCTCAAGCCCGAGACGAAGCTGGAAGACGGCGACGTCATCGAATCCATGTACATGAGCAAAAAGGCGCTCGTCGAATTCTACGAACAGCAGATCGAGGACGCGTACAACACCGGCGTGATGTTCTCACTGCACGTCAAGGCGACGATGATGAAGGTCAGCCACCCCATCGTCTTCGGTCACTGCGTGAAGGTCTTCTACAAGGAGGCATTCGCCAAGCATCAAGACGTGCTCGACGAACTCGGTGTGAACGTCAACAACGGAATGGTCGACCTCTACAACAAGATCGAGAAGCTGCCGTCGTTCCAACGTGAGCAGATCATCCAGGACATCCATGACGTCCACGAGCACCGTCCCGAGTTGGCGATGGTGGATTCGGCCAAGGGAATCACCAACTTCCATTCGCCCAGCGACGTGATCGTGGACGCCTCGATGCCTGCGATGATCCGCCTCGGCGGCAAGATGTACGGCGCCGACGGTCGGACCAAGGACACCAAGGCCGTCAACCCCGAGTCGACGTTCTCGCGGATCTACCAGGAGATGATCAACTGGTGTAAGACCAACGGCCAGTTCGATCCGACGACGATGGGCACGGTGCCGAATGTCGGCCTGATGGCGCAGAAGGCCGAGGAGTACGGCTCACACGACAAGACCTTCGAGATCCCCGAGGACGGCGTCGCCGACATCGTCGACGTCGACAGCGGCGAGGTGCTGCTCAGCTGGGACGTCGAAGAGGGCGACATCTGGCGCATGCCCGTCACCAAGGACGCCGCGATCCGGGACTGGGTCAAGCTTGCCGTCTCCCGGGCCCGGGCGTCAGGCATGACGGCGGTGTTCTGGCTGGACACCGAACGTCCGCACGAGGCGGAGCTGAGGAAGAAGGTCAAGGCTTACCTCGCCGATCACGACACCGAGGGCCTGCACATCCAGATCATGCCGCAGGTATGGGCTATGCGGTACACGCTGGAGCGGGTCACCCGCGGGCAGGACACCATCGCCGTTACCGGAAACATCCTGCGCGACTACCTGACCGACCTGTTCCCGATCCTCGAGCTCGGCACCAGCGCGAAGATGCTGTCGATCGTGCCGCTGATGGCAGGCGGCGGGATGTATGAGACGGGCGCGGGCGGGTCGGCGCCGAAGCATGTGCATCAGCTGGTCGAGGAGAACCACCTGCGGTGGGATTCGCTCGGCGAGTACCTGGCGCTCGGCGCCTGCTTCGAGGAACTTGGTGACAAGACCAGCAATAAGCGCGCCACGTTGCTAGGCAAGACGCTGGACGCCGCGATCGGCAAGCTGCTCGAGAACGACAAGGGCCCGTCACGCAAAACCGGTGAGCTCGACAACCGCGGCAGTCAGTTCTACCTCGCGATGTACTGGGCGGCCGAGCTCGGCGAGCAGAGCGAGGACAAGGAGCTGGCCGACCATTTCGCCGGCCTGGCCAAGACTTTGGCGGAAAACGAGGACGCCATCGTGTCGGAACTTGCCGCGGTGCAAGGGGACTCGGTGGATATCGGCGGTTATTACTGGCCTGATCCGGAAAAGACGACTGCGGTGATGCGGCCGAGCAAGACGCTCAATTCGGTGCTGGAGTCCGCGAGGAGCTAGCCGATTGCTTACCCGATTGCTTACCCGATGGCTTCGTGCGGCTTGTCGTCTCGGGCTGGCTGCGCGTAGCGGTCGACGAAGCTGACAATCAGGTCGGCGACCTGCTGCGGCGCCTCGAACATCGGGATGTGTCCGACGCCTTCGAGATGCGTGACGTGCGTCGACTTCGGCAGATGCTTGGTGAAGTGCCTGGTGAATCGCGGATGCGGCAGCACCCGGTCCTTCTCGCAGATGACCAGATGCGTGGGCGTCTCGGCCTCGGCCAGTTCCATCAGGCCGGGCATCAGCAGGGACTTGACCAGCAGTTGGTAGTAGGCCGGGCAGTGGGTGACGTCATCGATGATGTCGAGCCACTGCTCGTCGGTGAGGCGGTCCGCGGTCGCGCTGATCGGCACGAAGCCGAGCTGCCGGACGTAGGGCAGTTTCAGCGCACGCGGGCCCAGCACCTTGGCGCCCAGGTAAACGGGCAGTCCGGCGACGAACTTGAAAACGATCTCGAACTTGGCGGGCGTGTAGCGGGTCCAGCCGCCTGCCGGGGCGATGCCGGTCAGCGTGCGGGCCCGGCCGCGGCGCGCCAGCTCGAAGGCCACCCAGCCGCCCAGCGAGTTGCCGACGATGTGCGCGGTGTCCCAGCCCAGCGCGTCCATCCGGCGTTCCATATCGTCGGCCAGCTCGGCGGTGTCCAGGAAGAACCGGCCCTTGATGCCGCCGTTGTGGCCGGGCATGGTCGGTGCGAGGACCTCGTAGCGACCGGTGGCCGGAGCCGCGGAGTCGGCGACATCAACTCCAGCAATCAGTGGTGCGACGCCTTTCCACACGTTCTGCGACATCATGAACGGATGTAGCAAAAGCATCGGCTCGCCGGAGCCCAGATGTATGGGTGCGCGCTCGCTCATCTGCCCGACACTAAAGGTGGTACCGCCGGTACCGCAAGCGGGTCGATAGGGTCTGCTGCTGTGTCATCGCTGATCGTCTCGACCATCAACGTCAACGGCATCCGCGCAGCGATCAAAGAAAGGTCGGCGGACAACCTCGGGCTGCTGCCATGGTTGGCGGCCACCACCGCTGACGTCGTGTGCCTGCAGGAGACGCGTGCCGACGACGACCAACTCGCAACGGCCTTGGCCCCGGTCCTGTCCGCCGGTTGGCACCTGGCATCGGCGGAACCACATATCAAGGGGCGCAGCGGTGTTGCGATTCTCTCGCGGCATCCGATCGAGGCGGCGCGGTTGATGGACTCCGACGAGTTCGGCACCCACGGCCGGTATCTGGAAGCCGACACGGCGGGTCTGACCGTCGCCAGCCTGTACATCCAGACCGGCGAAGCGGGCACGCCTCGGCAGCTGGAGAAGGAACGGTTCATGGCGACCCTCGCGGCGCGGATGGCCGTCCTGGCCGCGTCGGCGCGCGACGCCGTCGTGTGCGGTGACTGGAACATCGCCCACACCGAGAACGACATCAAGAACTGGAAGGGCAACGTCAAGAAGTCGGGGTTCCTGCCCAGCGAGCGGGCCTGGCTCACCGATCTGCTCGACTCGGGATGGGTCGACGTGGTTCGGGTGCTGCATCCCGACGTGCCTGGACCGTACGCGTGGTGGTCCTGGCGGGGCCGCGCGTTCGACAACGACGCGGGCTGGCGCATCGATTATCAGCTGGCCACGGCCGGGCTGGCGGCGCGTGCCGTATCCGCGCGGGTTGAGAGGGCCGAGGCGTATGCGCTGCGCTGGTCTGACCACGCACCGGTCACCGTCGAGTTTTCGGGTTAGGGTCAGCCAATGACGGTGGACAACATCGCCCCGCGGCGTCATCGCGTCGTCATCATCGGGTCCGGCTTCGGCGGCTTGTTCGCGGCCAAAGGACTCAAGCGCGCCGACGTCGACGTCACGCTCATCGCGAAGACGACGCACCATCTGTTCCAGCCGCTGCTCTACCAGGTGGCCACGGGCATCCTGTCGGTCGGCGAGATCGCGCCTGCAACGCGAATCATCCTGCGTAAGCAGCGCAATGCCGAGGTGTTGCTCGGCGATGTGGTGGGGATCGACCTGAAGAACAAGACGGTCACCTCCAGGCTGCTCGACTGGGAGCGGGTCACGCCGTTCGACAGTTTGATCGTGGCGGCGGGCGCGCAGCAGTCGTATTTCGGCAACGACCACTTCGAGGCCTTCGCGCCCGGCATGAAGACCGTCGACGATGCGCTGGAGTTGCGCGGCCGAATCCTGGGCGCGTTCGAGGCGGCCGAGGTGACGACGTCAGATGCGGAACGCGCGCGCCGGCTGACGTTCGTCGTCGTGGGCGCCGGTCCGACCGGCGTCGAAGTCGTCGGCCAGATCGCCGAGCTCGCCGACCGCACCCTCAAGGGGGCGTTCCGGACCATCGATCCGACCGACGCGCGAGTAATTCTCGTGGAGGCAGCACCGGCGGTGCTGCCGCCGATGGGGCCCAAGCTCGGGCTCAAGGCGCAGCGCCGGCTGGAGAAAATGGGCGTCGAGGTCAAGCTCAACACGATGGTCACCGACGTCGACTACCTGGGCCTGACCGTAAAAGAGGGGGGCCAGGACGGCGAAGAGCACCGCATCGAGGCCGCCGTCAAGGTGTGGTCCGCCGGTGTACAGGCGAGCCCGCTCGGCAAGCAGATCGCCGAGCAGTCCGACGGTACGGAGATCGACCGGGCCGGCCGTGTGGTCGTCGAGCCCGACCTCACGGTCAAAGGTCATCCGAACGTCTTCGTCATCGGAGACCTGATGAGCGTGCCCGGCGTGCCGGGGATGGCGCAGGGGGCGATCCAGGGCGCGGTCTACGCCACCAAGCAGATCAAGAACGAACTCAAAGCCTCGGACAGAGAAGCGCCAGCGGACCGAAAGCCGTTCAAGTACTTGAACAAAGGCAGCATGGCCACCGTCTCCCGGTTCAACGCGGTGGCCCAGATCGGCAAGGTCGAGTTCGGCGGGTTCCTCGCCTGGCTCGCGTGGCTGGGACTGCACCTCTACTACCTCGTCGGCAGCCGAAATCGCATTGTGGCCGTTTACTCCTGGTTCATTACCTTCCTTGGCAGAGGCCGCAGCCAACTGGCGATCACCGAACGGTGGGTTTTCGCGCGCAGGGCACTGGAGCAATCCCGGGATCAGAGCGCCCAAAAATCCATTGGGTGACGCGTGCCAAGATTGATCCATCATGAGCACTGCACGTCGCGTCTTTTCTGGTGTCCAACCCACATCTGACTCCCTGCACTTGGGCAATGCCCTGGGCGCCATCAAGCAGTGGGTGGGTATGCAGGACGACTACGACGCCTTCTTCTGCGTCGTCAACCTGCACGCGATCACCGTTCCACAGGATCCCGAACAGTTGCGGCGGCGGACGCTGGTGACCGCCGCGCAGTATCTCGCGCTCGGCATCGACCCGTCGCGGTCGACCGTTTTCGTGCAGAGCCAGGTGCCCGAGCATGCCGAACTCGCCTGGGTGCTGGGGTGTTTCACCGGGTTCGGGCAGGCGTCGCGGATGACGCAGTTCAAGGACAAGTCGCAGAAGGAAGGTGCCGAGGCCACCACCGTCGGACTGTTCACCTATCCGGTCCTGATGGCCGCCGACGTCCTGCTCTACGACACCGAACTCGTGCCGGTCGGGGAGGATCAGCGCCAGCATCTGGAATTGGCCCGCGACGTCGCACAGCGGTTCAACGCCCGCTTCCCGGACACCTTCGTGGTGCCCGACGTGCTAATTCAGAAGGCCACCGCCAAGATCTACGACCTGGGCGACCCGACATCGAAGATGAGCAAGTCCGCCGCCACCGACGCGGGCTTGATCAGTCTGCTCGATGATCCGAAGAAGTCGGCGAAGAAGATCCGCTCGGCGGTCACCGACAGTGAGCGCGAGATCCGCTACGACCCGGTCGCCAAACCCGGCGTGTCCAACCTGCTGACCGTGCAGTCCGCGGTGTCGGGTGTCGACGTCGACACGCTCGTCGAAGGTTATGCGGGACGGGGATACGGCGACTTGAAGGCCGATACCGCTGACGCCGTCATCGAGTTCGTCACGCCGATCCAGGCGCGAGTCGACGAACTGCTGGCTGATCCGGCCGAGCTCGAGGCGGTGCTGGCTGCAGGCGCCGAGCGTGCCAGAGACGTGTCTGCAAAGACGCTGCGGCGGGTATACGACCGGTTAGGGTTTCTACCTAGCTAACGCCCGTGACTCGTTTGGAGGGCTCGAATGACACCTCCGGCCGAGCCGGTGAATCCAGACAAGCCGGACAAGCCCGGGATTCTGGACCGCCTGCGCGCGCGATACCACTGGTTCGACCATGTGATGCGCGCCCAGGAGCGCTACCAGGACAGCAAGGGCGATTTCTACGCCGCGGGCATCACGTACTTCACGATCTTCGCGCTGTTCCCCATGCTGATGGTCGGATTCGCGATCGGCGGCTTCATCCTGGCGAACCAACCTGAGCTTCTCGCCGAAATCCAGGAGCGGATCAAGTCGACGATCTCCGGTGATATCGGGCAGCAACTGGTCGACTTGACGGACTCGGCGATCAAATCACGCACCTCCGTCGGCATCATCGGTCTGGCCACCGCCGCATGGGCCGGCCTGGGCTGGATGGCGAATCTTCGTGAAGCGCTCAGCCAGATGTGGGGGATGGCGCGGCAGGAAACCAAGGGGTTCGTCCGCACCAAGTTGTCGGATCTGACGGCCATGGTGGGCCTGTTTCTCGCGCTGGTGCTCACGATCGGGCTCACCGTGCTGGGTAGTTCGGGCGCGATGAAACAGGTCCTGGAATGGTTTGGACTGCAGGATGTTCCGGGCGTGAGTGTGGCGCTGCGGGCGGCATCGCTAGCGGTGTCGGTGCTCATCACCTGGCTGCTGTTCACCTGGATCATCGCGCGGCTGCCCCGTGAGTCGGTGAGTTTCCGCAGTGCATTGCGAGCCGGGCTGTTGGCCGCGGTGGCGTTCGAGATCTTCAAGCAGGTGGCGTCGATTTACCTGCGGTCAGTGGTGACCGGTCCGGCCGGAGCGACGTTCGGCCCGGTACTTGGTCTGATGGTGTTCGCCTACATCACCTCTCGGCTGATCCTGTTCGCGACCGCATGGGCCGCGACGTCGAGGGACAACCTCGAAGCGGCACCGGTCGACCCGCCCAACGCCGCGCAGATCACCCCGCGCGTCGAGATTCAGGAAGGCATCGGCGTTCGCGGTGCACTCACCGCCGCAGCGGTGGGTGCGGTTGGTGCGTTGGGTATTTCGCGCTGGATTCGGCGCCAGTGAAGTTCGGCTGCGCTAGCTTGGCGCGGCGGTACCCGCGAGCGTAGACGCCCTGTTCTCGATCTCCTCTGTCGTGGAATCCAGGGCATCGTCGACATCCTGCGCGACCTGAATGTCGAGGCCGCGCAGCGTTGCGGGCGGTGTCAGCAGCGACACCGCGACATAGGTCAGCAGGCCGGCCGCGAATGCGATGAACGTTGGCCACCCGTCGAACGACGCGCTGATGACGTTGTTCGGGATGTAGAGGATGGTGTTCTCGACGCCGAACATCGTGGGGGTCACGACGAACAGCCCGATCCGGACTACGAACCCGACGGTGATCGCGGCCACCGCCGCCGTGGTCGTGCCCCTGCGCCACACCAGCCCGAGGATGAACGGCACCACCAGGCAGGCGAGCATCAGGTCGAAGGCGAGCGTCAGCAGGATCCCGGTCTGCTTGACGTAGATCGCGAACACGATCGAGAACAGCGTCATTGGCACCATCGCGACGCGCGTGGCGCGCAGCAGCGGATCCTTCTTGCCGGGCTCATGCACCCGGCGGACGCCGCCGAGGTTGCGCACACACACGTTGGAGATCGCCAGGATCGCGCCGTTCGCGGTGGACATCGACGCGCCGACCAGCCCGCACAGCACCAGCACGGTCAGCCCGACCGGCGCGTATTGGTCCAGCAGGACGAACAGCACCGGGCCGTCGAGTTCCTGCGGCAGGAACGAATGTGCCGCCAGCACAACCAGTCCGAACGGCACGCAGATGGCGACGGTACCCGCGGCCGCGGTGAAGCAGGCCTTGCGCGCGGCCTCGGGTGACTTGGCGGAGAACACGCGGGCCATGAAATCGATCGCGACGATGTCACCGATGCCGAGTGCGATCAGCGTTGCCCAGTTGATGACCGCGCCCTGCGCGGGGTCGGACAGCTGACCGAGCGCAAGAGGCCCGGTGCCCTCGGCGATATCGAGGCCGTGCGTGCTGGTCATCCACACGAACAACCCGACCGCGCCGACCAGGATCAGCGCCATCTGGATGATCGCCGTGTAGGCGTCGGCGATCAGGCCACCGGTTCCGGTGTAGGCCACCGCAATCGCTGCGATCAGGACCACACCCAGCCAGTAGGGCATGCCGAGGAAGTAGTTGAACAGGAAGCCGCCCGCGACGAGATTGCCCGCCACCAGCATGCAGAACGCGATGGCCAGCAGCACCGAAGCGCCCACCTCGACCGAGCGCCCGAATCGGAGCCGGTAGTAGTCGGGAAACGACGTCAACCCCATCCGGTTCATCGGTTTGGCGAAGAAGATGCCGGTGATCGTCAGGCAGAGCGCAAGGCCCAGTGGAAGGCAAGCTCCGGCCCAGAAGCCGAACTCGAAGGCGAGGTCGGTATTGCCGAGGGTGGCGTTGGTGTCGACGGCCGCGCCCATAAGCGCACCGCCGACGAGCCAGAAGGGCAACATCCGGCCGCCGACTAGGAAATTGGAGCTGTCGCCTTCGACTTTCTTCGAGACATAAAAGCCGACGGCTACGACAACAGCGATGCTGATCGCCACGCCGAGAAGAATCATGAGAGCCTCCCGATGAATGCTGGAGTCTCCCGGGCTTTTGTCCCGCCGTGGAACGGTCATGCTTCGGTGCTGGCCGCCTGCGTCTCTCGGACCAGGCCCGGCGTGCCGGCGGAACCCTAGACGCGCCCCACATCACTCTGTCTTTTCTCAGTGGGTCCAGGCTAGAAAAGACCTTGCTCGTTACGACGGATCGTGATCGGTGTTAACGATGCGTTTCATGTAGCGCTGGACAGCAATTCGCGAACGTGCCAACAATGGCAGCAGGCGCCGTGAAATCCGGCGCCCCGGACGAGGTGCGTCGTACCCGGTCAGCGACAAGACGACGCTTGAGGAGAAACTCATGTCCGAATCTTCGGGGCCCGGCGCCCCTGACCCGTCGCTGCCCAACGCCGAGGGCGCATGGGCCCAGCAGGCCGAAGCAAATATCGGCGATCGGCGGCTGCGCGAGGAGATCGAACGCGGCCTGACCTTCGGCCTGGAGGCCGCGCCCACCATCAACGACCGGACCATCTCGACGTTCGTCCGCGGAGAGAAGCCGCACTTCGCCGGTGAACGCGGCACGTTCCTCAAGTGCCCGTTCATCGAGGACGTCAACGAAGTCGACGACGCCGAGGTGGCGATTTTCGGTGTGCCGCTCGATGCCGGTGCCACCTACCGGCCCGGCACCCGGTTCGGTCCGCAGGGAATTCGCCGCTCCACGAACCTGTTCGGCACGTATAACTACGAATCCGGTGTCGATCTGCGCGAGCAACTGAACATGGTCGACATCGGCGACGTGTTCACGATCCCGGGCAATTTGGAGAAGTCGTTCGACCAGATCAGTCAGGCGATGGCGCACGTCGCGTCCAGAGGAATCGTGCCCGTGGTTCTTGGAGGCGACCACTCGATCGGCTTCCCGACGATCCGCGGTCTGGCGCCCTACATGGACGGCAACATCGGCATCATCCACTTCGACCGCCACGTCGACACCCAGGAAACCGACCTCGATGAGCGGATGCACACGACGCCGTGGTTCCACGCCACCAACATCAAGAACGCGCCCGCGACCAACCTGGTCCAGATCGGGATCGGCGGCTGGCAGAGCCCGCGGGAGGGCGTGAAGGTGGGCCGCGAGCGCAAGTCGACGGTGATCACCGTCGGCGATGTGGAGCGGGTCGGCGTCGAGAAGATCGCCGAAATGGCATTGGAGATCGCGTGGAAGGGCGCCAAGGCGGTCTATTTGTCGTTCGACATCGACGTCATCGACGCCGGCTTCGTGCCCGGCACCGGATGGCCTGAGCCGGGCGGCCTGCTGCCCCGTGAGGCGCTCAACCTCGTCAAGATGGTCTCCGAGCCCGGGCTGGCCGGTATCGAGGTCGTCGAATGTTCGCCGCCGTATGACTGGGCCGAGCAGACCGCGCTGATGAGCTCGCGGGTTATCCTCGACAGCCTCGCCGCGCAGGTCCGGTCCGGAAAGCTCGGCAAGAAGTCCGCGGCGTTGCCCAGACCAGCGTGGGGGCCATAGCTGGCTAGTGCTGGGGGCGGCGATTGACTGACCGGGCCGCCATGATGAGCCCGAACACGATGATCGATCCGACGATGCCAACTCCCACGCGCACGGGCGTCGCGTCCATGTCGGGCAGCACCGGGGCGGCATTGAGCGCCTGGGAGCCGGCGGCCGCCTCCGGCTTTGGCGCCATCAGCGAGGGGTCGGGTTCGATCAGCGTGCCGACCTTGGTGCCCGGCGCCGTCGCGAAGCCGTAGTCCAGCAGATGCGCCGCCTGCTCCCAGGGTGCGATCGGCTGACGGGTGCCACGCAACAGCACCGCCACCAGGCGGCGGCCGTCGCGATTGGCCGCACCGACGAATGTCTGGCCCGCGTCGTCGGTGAATCCGGTCTTTCCGCCGAGGGCGCCGGGGTAGTTGGCGAGCAGTTTGTTGTCGTTCTCGATCGGATAACCGGCGTCGCCGCGGCCGGGGAAGTCGAAGCTGCGGGTGCTGACGATGTCGGTGAAAATCGGGTTCTGCCAGGCATATCGGTAGAACAGGCCGATGTCGTACGCCGAGGTGCTCATGCCGGGACCGTCGAGGCCCGACGGCGTCGCCACCCGGGTGTCATGTCCGCCGAGCTTGTCGGCCAACACGTTGAGCTTGCCCAGCGTGGTTTCCATCCCGCCCATCTGCGCCGCGAGCGCGTGCGCCGCGTCGTTGCCGGAATACATCAGCAGACCGTGCAGCAGGTCGTTGATGGAGTAGAAGCCGTTTTCGCCGACCCCGACCTTGGTGCCTTCCTGAGCGGAGTCCTCAGCGGTACCTGCCACGACCTTGTGGATCGGCAGCTCCTTGATCGCCTGCATGGCGACGAGGACCTTGATGATGCTTGCGGGCCGGTGCCTGCCGTGCGGGTCCTTGGCGGCGATGACATCACCGGTGTCCAGGTCGGCGACCAGCCACGCTTCAGCCGACACGTCGTTGGGCAGCGGTGGGGTGCCGGGTGCGGTGATCACGCCACAACCTGAGAGTGCGTCACCGCCCATCGGCTTGGCCGGAACGGGCAGCGCGCCGGGGGCCGCCTGGCCGGGTTTGGGCACTTCAGACGCATCGATGGCCGGCGGCGTGGATTGTTTGTACGGGCATGCGCTGGTGTCCGGCGCGGCGTCCGGCTGGGCGGCGGCCACCGCGGGGGAAGCCAACAGAAACAATGCTGCTACCAGGGCCGCAGCGCGCTGGGACGAGGTTCGTACGTTCGCCATGGTGAGCGCAGAATAGGTGTTTGCGGGCGGGTTTCCCACGAGGCGCGCTGTGACTGGTGTGATTCAAGTTTCATTTGTGACTCGACGAACCCGCGGGCTCAGCGCAACGCGGCGTCGGAATCGACGAAATGCAGAAGAAGTACGAGTAGACCTCTGCAGTTTGTGGATAACGATGCCGCGGCGTCAGCGCAGTGCGGTCGCCGAAACATCGACGTAGGCGACGGCCGGCGAGCCGATACACCCCATCCACAACTTGCCGTCGGCTTCGACCACGCCCGTCACCATGCCGAACTGAGGGTGCTCGGTGCGCACGCCTGCGACGGCGTTGCCGGTGTCGGGGTCGAACGCCACCGCCCACACCATCGGCTTGATCTTGGGCTGCAGCCGATCGGGCAGACGCCACAGCAGCTTTCGCAGCGCGGGCGGACTCTTCGGCATCAACTCCGCAATGGCATTCGTGGGCGACACCATCGCGCACCAGATCCGACCGTCGGTGCCAGTGGACAAGTTGTCGGGGCTGCCGGGCAGATTGCTCACCAGCCGCGTCACCGTCCCCGCCTTCTCGCCGGTGAGCCAGTATTTCGAGAGCCGCCGCGCCTGAGTCTCGGCGAACACGAGTGCCGACCCGTCGGCCGTGGGCGTGATGCCGTTGGCGAAGTACAGGCCGGGAACCACCGTGAGCACCGTGCCGTCGGGGTCGCGCCGGAACACGCTGCCGCGGTTGCGCGCCTCGAAGATCGATCCGAGAAAATGCTCGTAGGTGAACGCGCTCGTCGACTCGGTGAAATAGATTGTGCCGTCAGCGAGTTCGGTGACATTCGAGCAGAACTGCAGAGCCCGTCCGTCGACCTCGGAAACCAGCGTCTCGACGGCGCCGGTGGCCGGGTCAAGCACCAGCAGGCCACCCGGGCTGCTGCAGACCAACAACCGGCCGTCCCGGGCGACATGCAAGCCGAGCGGTCGGTTGTCGATCTCGGCGACAACGACGGGCGCACCGCCGGTTGGGGGGATACGGACGATCTTGCCGTCGATCAGGCCGGCCCAGATCTGGCCGTCGCCGTCGACCACCACGTCCTCGGGCGCATCGCCGGGCACGGAGATGACGGTCAGGTCCGCCGACGGGGGAAGTCCGGGAGCGGATCGACCGGCGGCGGCGTCCAGCGGACGGGGTCGATCGGCGGCTTTCGCGTTGTGGACGCCACCGGTCGACCGTAACCGCTGTGTCAGAGTCGCCGGCTGGCTTCGGCGAGCACGCCGTGAAGGATTTCGTAGATCGCGTCGAATTCCTTCTGCCCGCTGATCAGTGGCGGCGCCAACTGCACGACCGGGTCTCCGCGGTCATCGGCGCGGCAGTACAGGCCTGCTTCGAACAGCGCGGGAGTCAGGTAGCCGCGCAGCAGCCGCTCACTCTCCTCGTCGTTGAAGGTCTCCTTGGTGGTCTTGTCCTTGACGAGTTCAATCCCGTAGAAGAACCCTTCGCCGCGGACGTCGCCGACGATCGGAAGGTCGTAGAGGTGCTCGAGCGTCGAACGGAACGCCGGGGCCAACTCCTTTACGTGGTCGTTGAGCCCCTCGCGCTCGAAGATGTCGAGGTTGGCCAACGCCACCGCCGACGACACCGGGTGCCCGCCGAACGTGTAGCCGTGTGCGAACGTCGTCTTGCCGTCGTTGAACGGTTCGAAGAGCCGATCGGATGCGACCATCGCGCCGATGGGTGAGTAGCCAGACGTCAAACCCTTTGCGCAGGTGATGATGTCGGGTACATAACCGAAGTCGTCGCAGGCGAACATCGAGCCGATCCGGCCGTAGGCGCAGATCACCTCGTCGGACACCAGCAGCACGTCGTACTCGTCGCAGATCTCGCGAACCCGCTCGAAATACCCTGGGGGCGGCGGGAAGCAGCCGCCGGCGTTCTGCACCGGCTCGAGGAACACCGCGCATACGGTGTCGGGGCCCTCGAATTCGATGGCCTCGGCGATGCGGTCCGCGCAATAGCGGCCCCATGCCTTGATGTCGGTGTCATACGGTTCCGGTGCCCGGTAGAAGTTGGTGTTCGGTACGCGGAAGCCGCCGGGCGTCAGCGGTTCGAACGGCTCCTTGAACGCGGGCAGGCCGGTGATCGCCAGGGCGCCCTGAGGTGTGCCGTGGTAGGCGATCGCACGCGAAATCACCTTGTGCTTACCGGGTTTACCGGTGAGCTTGAAGTAGTTCTTGGCCAGCTTCCACGCCGACTCGACGGCCTCGCCGCCACCGGTGGTGAAGAACACGCGGTTGAGATCACCCGGCGCGTAACCGGCAATCCGCTCGGACAGCTCGATCGCCGTCGGTGTGGCGTAGGACCACAGCGGGAAGAACGCGAGTGTCTCGGCCTGCTTGGCGGCCGCCTCCGCAAGCTCTTTGCGGCCGTGGCCGACCTGGACTACGAACAGCCCCGACAGGCCGTCGATGTATTTCTTACCGGTGCTGTCCCAGATGTGGACGCCTTCGCCGCGGGTGATGATCGGCGGCGTGATGCCGGCGCCGTGGCGCGCGAAATGGCCCCACAGGTGGCGGTCGGCGATGGCACCCAGTTCGGCTGTGTCTTTGCTGATATCGGTAGCGGTCATCGTGTACCCCAATTATATTGCTGTTTAACGAGTTTCAGGTAAACAAGTGTCTCGGTGGATATCACTCCCGGCAAAGCGCGGATTTGCGTATTGAGTAGGTCGAGCAGGTCGTCGTCGTCGGTACAGACGACTTCGACGATGGCGTCGAACGACCCCGCGGTCAGGACCACGTAGTCGACGGATTCGATGGTGGCCAATTTCTCGGCAATCTTGGTGGTGTCTCCGGTGCACTTGATGCCGATCATGGCCTGGCGGGCGAAGCCCAGTTGCATCGGATCGGTGACCGCGACAATCTGCATGACTCCCGCGTCGACCATCCGCTGCACCCGCTGACGAACCGCGGCCTCGGAGAGACCGACTGCCTTGCCGATGCCGGCGTAGGAGCGCCTGCCGTCCTGCTGCAACTTCTCGATAATCTGCTTCGACAAGTCGTCGAGTTGGAACGCCGCACCAGGCCTGGACTGGTTGACGCGGAACGATACGGGCCCGAGACCCGGGTTAGCCATGGATGTGATTGTGCACGGAATCCGTCGTGACAAGCAACTATGAACATGGAATCAATCGTTTAGAGGCCCTCGCGCTGCGGGAATGCGTAGCTTGGCCGGCCTGGGTCGGTTAGCGTTGATTCATGACTGTGTCTTCTGCCAAGACCGTGTCCACCAAGGTGGCAAGCAGCTGGATCGACGGGTCCCCGGTCGTCACCGAAGGCGGCCTGCACCAAGTGGTCAATCCAGCCAACGGAGCCCGCGTCGCCGAGATGGCATTGGCCACGCCTGCCGACGTAGACCGAGCGGTGGCATCCGCCCGCGCCGCGTTGCGCGGCTGGGCGACGGCTACCCCCGTCGACCGTGCCGGGGTGCTCGCCAAACTCGCGGAACTCGTCGACGCCAACGCGGAGGCGATCATCGCGCAGGAGGTGAGCCAGACCGGGAAGCCGGTGCGGCTGGCTACCGAATTCGACGTGCCGGGCAGCATCGACAACATCTCGTTCTTCTCCGGTGCGGCACGCCATCTCGAGGGCAAGGCCACCGCTGAGTACTCCGGTGATCACACGTCGAGCATCCGGCGCGAGGCCGTCGGCGTCGTCGCAACCATCACGCCGTGGAACTATCCGCTGCAGATGGCGGTGTGGAAGGTGCTGCCCGCGTTGGCCGCCGGATGCAGCGTCGTGATCAAACCTGCGGAGCTGACGCCGCTGACCACGCTGACACTTGCGCGACTGGCCACCGAGGCAGGTCTGCCCGACGGGGTCTTCAACGTCGTCACGGGAGCGGGAGGCGATGTCGGCACCGCGCTCGCCGGGCACCCCGACGTCGACGTGGTGACGTTCACTGGCTCGACCCCGGTGGGTCGCAAGGTGATGGCGGCGGCCGCCGTGCACGGGCATCGCACGCAGCTGGAGTTGGGCGGCAAGGCGCCGTTCGTGGTTTTCGATGATGCCGATTTGAATGCGGCGATCCAGGGCGCGGTCGCCGGGTCGCTGATCAATACCGGCCAGGACTGCACGGCGGCAACGCGCGCGATCGTGGCGCGCGATCTGTACGACGACTTCGTCGCCGGTGTCGCGGAGGTGATGAGCAAGGTCGTCGTCGGCGATCCGCAGGATCCCGACACCGACCTCGGCCCGTTGATCTCCATGGCGCACCGCGCCAAGGTCGCGGGCATGGTGGAGCGTGCGCCGAGTCAGGGCGGACGCGTCGTCACCGGCGGCAGCGCGCCTGATCTGCCCGGTTCCTTCTACCGGCCGACGCTGGTCGCCGACGTCGACGAGGCCTCCGAGATCTACCGCGACGAGATCTTCGGCCCGGTGTTGACAGTGCGGTCGTTCACCGATGACGACGACGCGTTGCGGCAGGCCAACGACACCGCATTCGGTTTGGCCGCTTCGGCGTGGACCAGGGATGTGTACCGCGCGCAACGCGCGTCGCGCGAGATCAACGCCGGGTGTGTGTGGATCAACGATCACATTCCGATCATCAGCGAGATGCCGCACGGCGGTGTGGGCGCGTCCGGTTTCGGCAAGGACATGAGCGATTACTCGCTCGAGGAGTACCTGACGATCAAGCACGTGATGAGCGATATCACCGGCGTCGCCGACAAAGAGTGGCACCGGACCATCTTCACGAAGCGCTAGCGGAGCTGAAGCATCAGATCTGGCAGTAAGAGGTAACCCGGCTACAAACGGGTACCCACGTTCCGTCCTGCGACGGAGGTGTGCCATGAGTGCGACGAGAGCGGAATCAGCAGGCCCGGAACTGAAGAAGGCCCTCAGTCAGCGGCAGCTGCGAATGATCGCCATCGGTGGCGTGATCGGCGCCGGTCTATTCGTCGGCTCCGGCGTGGTGATGTCCGATACCGGCCCGGGCGTCTTCCTGACCTACGCGCTGTCCGGCGTGCTGATCATCATGGTCATGCGGATGCTGGCCGAGATGGCGGTGGCCAGACCGTCGACCGGGTCCTTCGCCGACTACTCCCGCGATGCACTCGGCCAGTGGGCGGGCTTCTCCGTCGGCTGGTTGTACTGGTACTTCTGGGTTATCGTCGTCGGCTTCGAGGCGATCGCAGGTGCGAAGATCGTGCAGTACTGGTTCGACATCCCATTGTGGTTGTGCGCGTTGATCTTCATGGTGCTCATGACCGCGACCAACCTCTTCTCGGTCAAGTCCTACGGCGAATTCGAGTTCTGGTTCGCCGGCATCAAGGTCGCCGCGATTCTGGCCTTCATCGCGATCGGTGCGGCCTTCGTGTTCGGTTTGTGGCCGGGCAAGTCGATGGACTTCTCCAACCTGACCGCCCACGGCGGGTTCATGCCGTTGGGCGCGGGCGTGATCACCATCGGCATCGTCACGGTGATCTTCTCGATGGTCGGTCCCGAGATCGCGACGATCGCCGCTGCCGAATCGTCGGACCCCGAGAAGGCGGTGGCCAAGGCCGCCAATTCGGTCATCTGGCGCATCTTGATCTTCTACGTGTGCTCAGTGTTTTTGGTGGTGACGATCGTGCCGTGGAACAACGACGGACTCGAGGGCTCACCGTTCGTCGCCGCGTTCACCGAGATGGGGATTCCGTACGCCGACCACATCATGAATGCCGTGGTGCTGACGGCCGTGCTGAGCTGTCTGAACTCCGGCATGTACACGGCGTCGCGCATGCTGTTCGTCCTCTCGGCCCGCAGCGAGGCACCCGAACGCCTGATGCACCTCAACGGTCGCGGCGTACCCGCCAATGCGATCCTGTTCTCGTCGATCGTCGGCTTCGCCTGCGTGATTGCCGCCGCGTTCTCCGAAGACACCATCTTCGCGTTCCTGCTCAACTCCAGCGGCGCGATCATCCTATTCGTCTACATCCTGATCGCCATCTCGCAGATCGTGCTGCGCTACCGCGACCGCGACACCAAACTGACTCTGAAGATGTGGCTGTTCCCCGTGCTATCGATCCTGACAACCGTTGCGATGCTGGCGATCCTGGTGCAAATGATGCTCGACGACAAGCTGCGCTCGCAGCTGTTGCTGAGCCTGCTGTCGTGGGGCGTGGTGCTGGTGCTGTTCTTCGTGGGCAAGCGGATCGCCGACCGCGGGCCAGGCAGAGAGACGCGATCTCGAGGCGTCGCAGCCCTAGTCGGCTTTCGGGATGACGATCACCGGGACGTCGACACCGGCCAGAATGCGCGCGGCCGTCGACCCCAAAAAGATCCGCCGTGGCGCGGCGAACCTGCTGGAACCTACGACGAGCAGATCGCCGTCGTCCCACCGCAGCTTTTTCAGGGCGGACTCCAGCGTCATACCGTCGGCCACAAGCGATTTGATCTCGGGGGCGTCCGGAAGTGCCCGCGCAGCCACCGCCTGGTTCTCCTCGGCGGCCTCCCGTTGGAGCTGGCGTACCTCACGTGCGTGGGCGGCCTCGGAGAGGTTCTCGGAGGACACCAGCGAGAGCATCCGGATGGCCAGGTTGGCGGCGCTGGCGAGTGTGATCGCGAACGGCAGCGGGTTGTCGTCGCCGGGACGGGTCGGCACGGCGGCCGTCACGGCGGCGAACGCGTCGTCGGGGTCGTCGGCGTAGCCACGCGGAGCCAGTGCCACCGGAATCGGCGAGGAGTGCAGCAGCGCACCGGTTACCGGACCGATGGTGTGGCCGCCGAAGAACCCGTCGCGTGCGCCACCGACCACGATGAGGTCCGAGTGCTTCTGTTCGGCGAAGCCGACGAGCGATTCGGCGAACGACTCGCCAACCAATACGGTGGACGATGCGCTGACACCGTCGGCGGTGAGTCGGTCGATTGCGCGGGAAATCCATTCCTCGCCACGCTCGACGAGCAGCTGCTGATACTCCGCACGCCCGGGATGGCCATCCGGAAGTTCCTGCCGCACAACGAGTACGACGTCGACATCGGCATCGAAGGTCTTGGCAAGCGCACTCGCCAGAGCGACGCCGTCGTCTCCGGTGCTGGTGGCCAGGTATCCGACTGTCAAATGCATTGCTGGGCCTGTTCTCTTAGAAGGTGTCCGGGACCTTGACTTCGGTTGTGGCGTTCAGAGTCTCGCCGCGGAAGAACCGCTTGGTGCCGAATGCGAAGCACGCCAGCATCAGCGGGATGCCGAGCACGAGCATCCCGACACCGAGCACAAACACGCCACCGACCGATCCGAACGCGGTGTAGCCGTAGTCCGGGGCGATCATGTCCTTGGCGCTGATGCCGAATGCCGTCGCCATCGCCAGCCCGCCGAGTAGCGGGAAGATGCCGCGAAAGAACATGTTTCGGACCGACGAGAACAATGTCCTTCTGAAGTACCACACGCACGCGAAGGCGGTGATGCCGTAATAGAACGCGACAGCAAGCCCAAGAGATGCCACCGAGTCGGCGAGTGCGTTCTCGGACAGGAACGTCAGCAGCAGATAGAAGAACAGCGCCGACACCCCCATCACGATGGTGCCGAAAGCGGGAGTCATATAGCGCGGGTGAACAGTCGCGAACCGCTTCGGGATGGCCTCGTACACGGCCATCGACAGCGTGCCGCGCGCGGTGGGCAGGATGGTCGTCTGGGTCGACGACAGCGCGGAGACGGACACGGTGAGCAGCAGCAGGGACGCCGCGATCGTGCCGGCAACCGGCTTACCGAGCACAGTCAGCACGTCGTCGGTGTTCATGGGGTTGTTCAACCCGATGCCCACCTCGCTGAAACCGGAGAACGACTGCACCGCATAGGCAACCAGTACATATGTGCATACCAGGATGAGCGTGGTGATCACGGCGGCGATCCCGGGAGTGCGGCCGGGATCCTTCGTTTCCTCACCGACCGCAAGGCAGGCGTCCCAGCCCCAGTAGATGAAGATGCACAGGATGATCGCCGCCGCGATCGAGGACGTATCCAGGCCGCTGGGCCACAGCCAGGACAACTGCGGCATGATCGCCTGCGCTCCGGCGGTTCCGGAGAACACGCGCACCAGCGCGATGATGCTGACGATGGTCAGCACACCGAACTGGATGGCGATCAAGACGTTCTGCACGCGTTCGGACACCACGATGCCCCGCGCGCTGAGCAGAGTCATCGCGATGATGAAGAACGCGCCGAGCAGCACCTTGGTCCAGAGGTTCTCGGCGAGGTCGTCGAGGCCGAGGAACCTGAACATGTAGATCGCCGCGATCTCTGCGACGTTGGCCAGCACGATGATCGCCGAGACGGCCAGGCCCCACCCGCCCATCCATCCGATCCACGGTCCGAACGCCTTGGTGCCCCACGTGAACGTGGTGCCGCAGTCCGGGGTTTCCTGGGCCAGTTCCTTGTAGGCGAAGGCGACCAGCAGCATCGGGATGAACGCGAGCACGAACATCGACGGTGCCTTCTCGCCGACCGCGAGGACGACGTAGCCGAGTGTGGCTGCCAGGCTGTACGCGGGAGCCACGGCGGCCAGACCGATGACGATGTTGCCGACAAGGCCGATCGCGCCGGCCTGCAGACCCTTGCCGCCGACAGCCGGGGCTTCGGGTTCCTTGATTGCCATGTGCGGAATATACGGTTCGAGTGGTCACAGCGGGGTTCAACTCGGGAATCGTTTCTTTGCCGGGTTGCATCGCAACGAAATCAGTCCGTGGGCCGGTTCTAGACTTGGTCCATGACGGCTAGCACCCGGGTCGACGAGTTCGAGGAGCTGCGGCCGCACCTGCTGTCCGTCGCGTACCGACTGACCGGAACCGTCGCCGACGCCGAGGACATCGTGCAGGATGCGTGGCTGCGGTGGGACCGTATTGAGGCCAGCGATTCCGACGCGATCACCGATCTGCGCGCGTGGCTGACGACGGTGGTCAGCCGGTTGGCGCTTGACCGGTTGCGCTCGGCGTCGCATCGGCGCGAGACCTACTACGGCGAATGGCTGCCGGAGCCTGTCGTGACCCGGTTGGACGGCGATGACCCGCTGGCCGCGGTGGTGGCCGGTGAGGATGCTCGGTTCGCCGCGATGGTGGTGCTGGAACGGCTCAACCCCGACCAGCGGGTGGCGTTCGTGCTGCACGACGGTTTCGCCGTACCGTTCGGCGACATCGCCTCGGTGCTCGGAATCACCGACGCTGCCGCGCGGCAGCTGGCATCGCGAGCGCGACGGGCGGTGGCGAGCGCGCCGCCGGCTGTCTCCGACGAGATGCACGCCGAAGTGGCCGGCGCGCTGATGCTCGCCCTCGCCGCCGGTGATATGGAAGCCGTTGTGCGCCTGTTGCATCCAGACGTGACATTCACCGGCGACTCGAACCGCAGGGCACCGACTGCCGCACGGGTGATCCACGGTCCGGACAAGGTGGCGCGTTTCCTGTTCGGGCTGGCCGCCCGCTACGGCCCGGAGTTCCTGTCTTCGAGCCAGTTGGCGAACATCAACGGGCAGTTGGGCACCTACCTCGCCGGCTCGCCCGCGAACGCTGGCTATCCCGAGGTGATGCCGCGGGTCACGGCGATGACGGTGCGCGACGGAAAGGTCTGTGCCATCTGGGATATCGCCAATCCCGACAAGTTCACCGGTTCGCCGCTGCGCCGTCCTCCGTCGCCCACGGCACCCGGCACGCGTCGCCGGAGCTGAAACCCTGCTCGGTGATGCCCAGCGCCGAGTACATCCGCGCCCGCATGTTCTCCACCCCGATCTGGTAGCTCAGCTCGATCACGCCCGCCTCACCGAAGCGGCGCTTGAGGTCGTCGACCTGTTCATCGGTGATGGTGTGCGGGTCGGTGGTCATGGCGTTCGCGTAGGCAATGGCGGCCCGCTCGTCGTCGGTGAAGAGCGGCGACGTGGCGTAGTCGTCGATGTGCTTGAGCCGGTCGACGTCGAGGCCGTCGAGGCGCTGCAGCATCGAGCCGAAGTCCACACACCACGAGCACCCGACGGTGCGCGCGGTCCAGAAAACGGCCAGCTCGAGCACGTTCTTGGGCAGCTTCTTCGACGCCGACCCCAGCATGCCCTCGTGCACCACATTGGCCAGCATCAGCCGCGGGTGATGCGCGGCCACCGCGAAGGGTTCTGGCACCTCGCCGAACTTGCGCTTGGCGACCCGGTAGAAGAGCTTGGTCATCAGCGAGGCGTGCTTGGGGGATACGGGCTCGATGCGAGATGTCGTGTTCATACCCGTTAGACGAGACGGCCCGCCAAGGTGTGACAGATCCATGTGATTTCGGTGCCCCTGCGATCGATGAGCGGTCTGTGGTGTCTCGGGACATCGCTGACACTTTTGTCTTGGGACATCGCTGACACTCATGGTGCCGGTTTGGGCTCGCGAGTGCGATAGGTACGGGTGTTTGGTTCGGCGGGTTGGTGGTAGCGGGCGGGGTCGGCGGTGAATGCGCGGACGAGTCGGTTGCCGCTGAAGATCGCGATGTGGTCACCGTCGCGGATGACGTCGCATTCGTGGCCGGCCCAGCGCAGGCCGACGTTGATCCTGTAGGGCGCAGCGCACACGTAGCCCGACTGCTCGCCGACGGTGTGGTGGCTGACGAACACGGGTGCGGGAAGTGGGCGGTCGGCTGGGCGGGCCTTGGCGGTGGCGTGAAACGCCTCGGCCGGGGTGGCTCCACGCAGCGCACGGTGGGGCCGTTGGTGGTTGTAGAAGCTGCGGAACTCCTCGAGCAGGTCGTTGAGTTCGGCGACGGTGGCCGCCGGGTCCCGCGCGGACAGCCACTTCTTCAGTGTCTGCCAGAACCGCTCGATCTTGCCGCAGGTCTGCGGATGAAACGGTGCCGAGTTGATCGTGCGCACACCAAGGGCGCGCAGGTTGATCTCGAACGCCGATTCATGCGCATGGAATCTACCGGTGTAGACGATTCCGTTGTCCGACAACGACATCGACGGTATCCCACACTCGTCGATACCAGCCATGATGACCGACCAGACGAGGTCACCGTCGGCGTCGCCGGCATCGGCGCGCAACCCCACGGCATAGCGGGAGTGGTCATCGAGGCTGCCCGCGATGGCCACCGCACTGCCACCGGCAAGCCACCATCCGGTCCAATCTGACTGCCAGCATTCATTGGGCCGCGCGAACACGAACCGCTTCGTCGCCGACTTCGGACGTTTCTGCGGCTGCGGGGTGATCAGCCCGCGGCGGGTCAGGATCTGCCACACCGTCGACGGCGACGGCACTGCCTGCACACCGTCGCGTTGCAATGACCACACGATCGATTGGGCGCCGTGATCTCGCCCCTGCTCGATCAACTGTTTGCGGCGGCGCACCACCAGGTCCTCGACCTCGGGGCAGGTCTGACCCGGCGAGGTCAATGGCCGTCGGGACCGATCCTGCAGCCCGTCGATCCCACCGTCACGGAAGCGCCCACGAAACTTGTAGAACGTCTGCCGACTGATGTGCTCGCGGCGACAGAACTCCGCCACGTTGTCCACTTGCCCGGCCAACGCCGCAGCCATCCGAATGTCCATTGCCGTCACCTTCTGGGCCATGAACCATCGTGGTCGAGGCCCTACTCAGGTGTCAGCGATGTCTCAAGACATACCGGTGTCAGCGATGTCCCCGAACAGGACAGATCGATGAGCGGTCGTTCGCGCACCGAAATCACGTCTAACGGGCGAACATCAACGCGCGCTTGACCTCCTGGATCGCCTGCGTTACCTGGATGCCGCGGGGGCAGGATTCGGTGCAGTTGAACGTCGTGCGGCAGCGCCACACCCCGTCGACCTCGTTGAGGATGTCCAGCCGCTCGGCGGCGCCCTCGTCGCGGCTGTCGAAGATGAACCGGTGGGCGTTGACGATCGCGGCCGGTCCGAAATAGCTGCCCTCGCTCCAGTACACCGGGCAGCTGGTGGTGCAGCATGCGCAGAGGATGCATTTGGTGGTGTCGTCGTAGCGGTGACGATCGGTCTGGCTCTGGATCCGTTCGCGCGTCGGCTCGTTGCCGGAGGTCATCAGGTACGGCTTGATCGCGCGGTAGGCGTCGAAGAACGGCTCCATGTTCACCACGAGGTCCTTCTCGACCGGCAGGCCGCGAATGGGCTCGATGGTTATGGTGAGTTGCTTACTGGCCGTCTTGGGTAGCAGGTCGCGCATCAAGACCTTGCACGCCAATCGGTTGACTCCGTTGATCCGCATGGCATCTGAGCCGCAGACGCCGTGCGCGCACGAGCGCCGGAACGTCAGCGTGCCGTCCAGATACCACTTCACGTAATGCAGCAGGTTCAGCAGCCGGTCCGACGGCAGGCTTGGCACGCGGTAGCTCTGCCAGCCTGACGTGTCGGGGTCCTCCGGGTTGAATCGGGCGATCTTCAGCGTCACCATCACGGCGCCGTCGGGCACCGGTGGCAGCTCGGGATCCTTCGTCGAGACCTCGGGGGCGATGGTCATGTCAGTACTTCCGTTCCATCGGCTCGTATCGCGTCTGCACCACCGGCTTGTAATCCAGCCTGATGTCGCTCACCAGCTCGGCACCTTCCTTGTAGGCCATGGTGTGCCGCATATAGTTCGTGTCGTCGCGGTTGGGGTAGTCCTCGCGGGCGTGTCCGCCGCGCGACTCCTTGCGGTTGAGTGCACCGACGACGGTGACCTCGGCCAGCTCCAGCAGGAAGCCCAGCTCGATGGCCTCTAGCAGGTCGCTGTTGTAGCGCTTTCCCTTGTCGTGCACTGTGATTCGGGCATAGCGCTCCTTCAGCGCGTGGATGTCGGTGAGCGCCTGCTTGAGGGTCTCCTCGGTGCGGAACACCGCGGCGTTGTTGTCCATCGACTGTTGTAGCGCGCCGCGAATGTCGGCGACTCGCTCGTTGCCGTGCTCGCTCAAGATGTCGCCGACCCAGCTGACCACCATGCCCGCCGGTTCGGAAGGCAGGTCGACAAAATCGTGGCCGAGTGCGTAGTTGGCCGCCGCGATGCCTGCGCGCCGGCCGAACACGTTGATGTCCAGCAGCGAGTTGGTGCCGAGCCGGTTGGCGCCGTGCACCGAGACACACGCGCACTCGCCTGCGGCATACAGGCCGGGCAGGGGAGTGGTGTTGTCGCGAAGCACCTGGCCGCTGATCGTCGTCGGGATACCGCCCATCACGTAGTGGCACGTCGGGTAGACCGGCACCAGCTCGGTGACGGGGTCGACGCCCAGGTAGGTGCGGGCGAACTCGGTGATGTCGGGCAGCTTGGCCTCGAGCACGTCCGCGCCCAGGTGTCGCACGTCGATGTAGACGTAGTCCTTGTTGGGGCCTGCCCCGCGGCCCTCCAGCACCTCGAGCACCATCGAGCGGGCGACGATGTCGCGCGGCGCCAGGTCGACGATCGTCGGCGCGTAGCGTTCCATGAAACGCTCACCCTCGCCGTTGAGGAGCCGTCCGCCCTCGCCGCGCACCGCCTCGGAGATGAGGATGCCGAGCCCGGCCAGACCCGTCGGGTGGAACTGGTGAAACTCCATGTCCTCCAACGGAAGCCCCTTGCGGAACACGATGCCGAGGCCGTCGCCGGTCAAGGTGTGCGCGTTGGAGGTGGTCTTGTACATCCGGCCCGAGCCGCCGGTGGCGAACACGATCGCCTTGGCGTGGAAGACGTGAATGTCACCGGTCGCCAACTCGTAGGCGATGACCCCGGTGGCGACGGGCCCCGACTGCGTCTCGGTGATGGCGATGTCCAGCGCGTAGTACTCGTTGAAGAACTCGACGTCGTGCTTGACGCAGTTTTGATACAGCGTCTGCAGGATCATGTGGCCGGTGCGGTCGGCGGCGTAGCAGGCCCTGCGCACCGGTGCCTTGCCGTGGTCGCGGGTGTGCCCGCCGAACCGGCGCTGGTCGATGCGACCCTCGGGCGTGCGGTTGAACGGCATGCCCATCTTCTCGAGGTCGAGCACCGCGTCGATGGCTTCCCGGCACATGATCTCGACGGCGTCCTGGTCGGCGAGGTAGTCGCCGCCCTTGACGGTGTCGAAGGTGTGCCATTCCCAGTTGTCCTCTTCGACGTTGGCCAGTGCCGCGCACATGCCGCCCTGCGCCGCGCCGGTATGGCTGCGCGTCGGGTAGAGCTTCGTCAGCACCGCGGTGCGAGCTCGTGGCCCCGCCTCGACGGCGGCGCGCATTCCCGCGCCGCCTGCACCGACGATGACGACGTCGTATCTGTGTTCTTGAATCATTCCGCGTTCCCTACGAGATGCTCGCGTCGAAGGTGACCAGCACGTAGCTGCCCAACACCAGGGTGAATCCGGTCGCCAGCAACAACAGCGAATTCAGGTAGAACTTCGTGGTGTTCTTGCGGGCGTAGTCGCCGATGATCGTGCGCATGCCGTTGGCGCCGTGAATCATCGCCAGCCACAGCAGGGCCATGTCCCAGATCTGCCAGAACGGTGACGCCCAGCGCTGCGCGACGTAGTTGAAGTCGATGCGATACACCCCGCCGTCCCAGATCAGCATGATGAACAGGTGGCCGAGCGCCAGGAACACCAACGCCACGCCTGAGAAGCGCATGAACAACCACGCGTACTTCTCGAAGTAGGGGATGCCCCGCGGGCGCCTGGGGGCGCGTGGATGGTCCAGGCTGGCCGGGCGGTCGTACTCCTTCTCCATCACGGGGGCGATACGACCCTCCTTGTGATGTGGCGTCCAGGCGGCCGGTATCGAACCGCGTTCCGTCCCGCTCACAGGAACCGCTCCCACATGTGCAGCCCGATCATGCCGAGCGCCGGGATGAAGACCGCCAGGAAGATGCCGATGACGATCCACAGCATCTTCCGTTGGTGTCGGGGCCCGTGTTGCCAGAAGTCGATGAGGATCACCCGGATGCCGTTGAGGGCGTGGTAGAGCACGGCGACAACCAGACCGATCTCCATCAGTCCGACGATCGGCGACTTGTAGGTCTCGATGACCTCGTTGTACGCCTGCGGGCTGACCCGCACGAGCGCCGTGTCGAGCACATGGACGAACAGGAAGAAGAAGATGGTGGCACCGGTGATGCGGTGCAGCACCCATGACCACATGCCCGGGTCACCCCGATAGAGCGTGCGTCTGTGTGACCGTTCAGGCCGCGGAGCCGGCACCGCCGTGCTCCCGGGCGACTGCCCGGCAGTCTGAGTACTCATGTGGCCTCCAACGCCTTCGGTGGACGCTCGGGGCGGGGGTCCCACAGGCTCCCGACAGACGGGTCGTGGACCACTGCCCCAAACCTCGGGGCGACTCTAATCCCAGTTCTACTGCTAAACGAACTACCGTTTAGCCATCGGCGCACGCAAACGGGAAAACTTAGGGTTACCTTCCTCACTTGGCCCATTGCGGAACGGGAGCTTCGGAATGCATTCAGAATCGGTCCGGAGGGATTGACATGACGTCCGATATCGACTGGAAAATGCTGCGACACAAGGCAACTGAGGCGGCTTCCCATGCGTATGCGCCGTATTCGGGCTTTTCCGTCGGCGCCGCCGCGCTGGTCGACGACCACCGAATGGTGTCGGGCTGCAATGTGGAGAATGTCTCATATGGCCTAGGTCTCTGTGCCGAGTGCTCCGTGGTCTGCGCCCTTCACTCCGGTGGCGGCGGGAAGCTGATCGCGCTGTCGTGTGTGGACCGCGCCGGGGACGTCTTGATGCCATGTGGACGGTGCAGGCAGGTTCTGCTCGAGCATGGCGGCCAGGACCTGCTGATCGATCATCCGACGGGGCCACGGACGCTGGGGGAGTTGCTGCCCGACGCGTTCGGACCGCAGGATCTGGCACGTCGTGAAGGTCCTCAAGAAGAAGTACCGTAATCCGGTGATGCGGTTCACATTCGATGCACGGAGGCTGGATGTCGCATCTTGATGCTCCGACGATCATCAGGACCAAGCGCGACGGCGGCGTGCTCTCCGACGCGGAGATCGACTGGGTGATCGACGCCTACACCCACGGGCGGGTGGCCGACGCGCAGATGTCAGCGCTGCTGATGGCGATCTTCCTGCGCGGCATGACACGACCCGAGATCGCGCGATGGACGGCCGCCATGGTGGCCTCCGGCGAGCGGTTGGACTTTACAGATCTGCGGCGTGACGGAAAGCCACTGGCGTTGGTGGACAAGCATTCCACCGGCGGAGTGGGTGACAAGGTCACCATCCCGCTGGTGCCGGTCGTGATGGCCTGCGGTGGTGCGGTGCCACAGGCGGCAGGCCGCGGGCTGGGCCACACCGGGGGCACACTCGACAAGCTGGAGTCCATCCCTGGCTTTTCCCCCGAGTTGTCGAAAACTCATATCCGCCAACAACTTTGCGACATCGGGGCGGCGATCTTCGCCGCGGGGGAGTTGGCGCCGGCTGATCGGAAGATCTATGCGCTGCGGGACGTCACAGGCACCACCGAATCGCTGCCGCTGATTGCGAGTTCGGTGATGAGCAAGAAGATCGCCGAGGGCGCCGCGTCGCTGGTGCTCGATTGCAAGGTGGGTTCCGGCGCCTTTCTCAACACCGAAGCGGAGTGCCGCGAACTGGCTGCCACCTTGGTCGAGCTCGGCACCGAAGCCGGGCTGGTGACGCGCGTGCTGCTGACCGACATGTCGACGCCTCTGGGACGTGCGGTTGGCAATTCGATCGAGGTCGCCGAATCGCTGGAGGTGCTGGCCGGCGGCGGTCCGGACGACGTCGTGGAGCTGACGCTGGCGCTGGCCGCCGAGATGCTCGACGCCGCCGGCATCCACGGCACCGACCCGGCTCAGACGTTGAAAGACGGCACGGCGATGGACCGGTTCCGTGAGCTCGTCGCCGCACAGGGCGGCGACCTTCGTGCCCTCTCGGCGGACGGGTTGCCGATGGGCGCCCACACCGAGACCATCACGGCATCGCGTGGTGGCACCATGGAATGCATCGACGCGATGGCGGTTGGTCTTGCGGTGTGGCGGCTCGGTGCGGGTCGCTCGCTTCCTGGTGAGCGCGTGCAATCCGGTGCCGGCCTGCGGATCCACCGCCGTCCCGGCGAACCGGTCGCCGCCGGTGAGCCGCTGTTCACGCTGTACACCGAAACGCCGGAACGCATGGCGGCCGCGATGGCGGAACTGGAGGGTGGCTGGCGCGTCGGGGACCAGGCGCCGCCGCAACGACTACTCATCATCGATCGGATCACGTCATGACGACACCATTGACACTGGAATCGATCCGGCAGGCGCCCAAGGCGCTTCTTCACGACCACCTCGACGGCGGGCTGCGACCGCTCACCGTGCTCGAGCTGGCCGACCAGTACGGCTATGGCGGACTGCCGAGCACCGACATCGACGAACTCGCGGCGTACTTCAGCAGCGCTGCACACGCGGCGTTCGCCAGTACCGCCGAACACGGCAAGTCTTTGATGCGCTACCTGGAGCCGTTCACGCACACCGTCGCGGTAATGCAGACGCCGGAGGCCATGTACCGGGTGGCGCTCGAATGCGTCGAAGACCTCGCGGCGGACAACGTGGTCTACGCCGAGGTCCGGTTCGCGCCGGAACTGCACATGGATTCCGGCCTGTCGCTGGACGAGGTCGTCGAGGCCGCGCTGGCCGGTTTCGCCGACGGTGAGAAGGCGGCCAGTGCCGAGGGCCGCTTCATTCTGGTGCGAAGCCTGGTGACGGCGATGCGTACGCAGGCGCGATCACGCGAGATCGCCGAGCTGGCAATCCGCTTCCGCGATAAGGGCGTCGTGGGCTTCGACATCGCGGGCGCCGAGGCCGGCTATCCGCCGACGCGCCACCTCGACGCCTTCGAGTACATGCGGGGCAACAACGCCCGGTTCACAATTCACGCTGGTGAGGCGTTCGGACTGCCGTCCATCCACGAGGCGATAGCGTTCTGCGGCGCCGATCGCCTCGGTCACGGCGTGCGGATCGTCGACGACATCACCGAGGGACCGGACGGGAGCGTCCAGTTGGGCAGATTGGCGTCGCTGGCGCGGGACAAGCGAATTCCATTCGAGATGTGTCCGAGCAGTAACGTGCAGACCGGTGCGGTCGACAGCATCGGCGAGCACCCATTCGACCTGCTGGCGCGGCTACGGTTCCGCGTCACCGTCAACACCGACAACCGGCTCATGAGCGACACGACCATGAGCCAGGAGATGTGGCGTCTCGTCGGGGCATTCGGTTACGGATGGAGTGATCTTCAGCGGTTCACCATCAACGCGATGAAGTCGGCGTTCATCTCGTTCGACGAACGGCTGGCCATCATCGACGACGTGATCAAGCCACGCTTCGCGGTTCTGATCGGCTGACTCGCCTCCACGCCTGCGGCGTCGACAATGCTGCGGCTCAACCCAGTACCTGGCGGAGCGTCGCCGCGAACTCCACTGGCGCGCCGAGGAATCCGCCGTGGTCGCCGGGGAACGTGACAGGCTCGCTGCCCAGTAGTTCGGCCAGCGCCGTCGAGGTCCGGTAGGTCAGCAGCCTGCCGGAGTCCGCGCCGATGCCGACCACCGTGCGTGTCGGGCTCGCCTGCAGCGCCTCGATGTCGGGCTCGAAGTAGCACGTCGGGCGCAGGTCGATGTCGAAAAATCGGGCCATTTGGCGAACTTCGGCGACGGACGGCTCCGGGTTGGTCGGCGGCGCGTCTCCAGGAGTTACGTCGAATCCGGCGTTGGCCATGAAATGCCCCCACCCGGCTTCGAACCCGTCCCGGTGGAACGTGTCCACGATGGCCTCGGTGTTGGCGCGCTGCTCCGCCGCGTCGGGCAACAGCAACAGCGACGGCGGCTCGTGGGCGACCAGCGTGCGGATCCGTCCGGGATATCGCGTGACGAGCGCGAGCCCCGTGACTGCGCCGCCGCTGGACCCGAACAGGTCGGCTGATTCCGCGCGCAAATCATCGAGGATCGCGTTGATGTCGTCGGCGCGCTGTTCGACGCTGCACGGCGCGTCCGGGTCGTCGACCGTGCTGGCCGCATAACCGCGAGGGTCGTAGGTGACGACGGTGCGGTCGCTCGCCAGGGTCTCGGCCAACGGCGCGAACTCCGCCGCGGCCATGGGCGAGCCGATGACGAGCAACAGTGGGCCCCGCCCACGGAGTTCATAGTGCAGGAGTGCGCCGGGCACGGCGACGGAACGGGTGGCGATAGGCAGGGTCATACAAACTCAGACTTCGGGGCAGAGCAAAAGTCACCGCGGCGGACGGTGACTTTGTGATTACCGGCGCTCTACTCGGCGCGCAATCGTGATTCGAGGAAGGTCTCCAGCGACTCCCACTGTTCGACCGCCTTGGCGTACGGGGGTGTTGGTTTGCGGACTTTCTCGGGATCGAGCACGTACGACACGATCTTGCCCAGCGGCTGATCGGCGTCAAGGGTTTCCTCGACCACGGTGTCCTCGGCGTATTCGCCGACGTCCCTGAGCAATTCGACGGCCAGATCGAGCTGGTCACGGTCGATCGCGTCGGGTCCCTCGGCGAGATAGTCGACGATCTCGGTGAGCACGTAGACGTTCTCGTCCGCGACGTTCACGCGCAACGAGCCGTCGTTGGCTGCCGTGCGGATGTCGTCGTAGGTGGCCAGGTTCGAAATGTCGTGGTCGTGTTCGTCGGCCAGGTACCTCGCGAGCGCACGTTCGGATCCGAACACGCTGATCCGGCCGTTGCGTCCGAGGAAGACCGGCTGATCCTCGAGGTAGCACCGCAGGGTGTAGTACGTGCCGCCGGTGGTCATGATCCGCACCGGGTCGATGCCGACCTTGACCCAGAAGTCGTCGTCGCTGCCGAGCACCGCGCCGTCGGCGTGGTCCTCGAGTTGGTCGGACTCTTCGACGTCGTCGGTGTCGTCGGTGTCGTCACTGGTCTCGTCGACGTCCTCGACGATCTCCTCTTCGAGTTCCGGCGCGTCTTGGGCCAGCTCGTCGGCGGCCTTCTTCGACGCGGCCGCATCGACGTCGGGGGTGCTGACGAGCTCGTCGATGGCATCGACGACGTTGTCCCAGCTGCGACCGATCGCTACCTCGATCTCGCTCCATCGTTTCCGGCCCGCGCGGCCAGAGAACGCGTCTGCCCCACCGCCCAATTGGCCGAGCCCCGGGTTCCCGTTGAAGAACTTGCTGATCGCGGGGAGTTCACACACCGATCCGATGGACGATGCGATGGCCAGCGACCGGTGCAGCTGCGACACCGTCTCCTCGCTGGGCTTCTCGGCGGCCAGCTCCGGAACGCCGACGACGTCGTACTGCCGTTCCTCGGTGGGGTCGAGCCGGTGGGCGTTGGCCTCGGTGAGCTTTTCCCATGCGGGATGGTCGGTCAGGTCGTGGTCCTTGTTTGTCCTGACGAACGCGACCAGGTCGGCCACGGTCTCGAAGGCATACAGGTCCTCGTCCTTGCCGAGGAACGCCTCCCACTCGTCGCCCTCGTCGCGCCACCGCGGCGCCCAAAGCGTGTAGAAGTCGCCCTTGGTCAGCCCAAGCCGGATCGGCACGATGTCAGCAGCCATGGCGCACAGAATAGCCACCGGGTTCGAGGGTGAGTTCGGCGAGCGGCCATCCGCCCGGTTCTCAGGCGCTTTCGAGGGGACGCGGCCGTGGTGAAGAGGCGATCGCAGGGCCGGCACCGTCGCCCGATTTGGTATTCCTGGGCCGGGCCCGTCGACCGATACCATCTCCTGGTGCACGGAGCAGTGACGGTTCATATGGGAGCTTCGCCAATCGAAATCTGGACGCTGGTCGCCGATGTGCGCAATACCGGCAAATTCTCGCCGGAGACGTTCGACGCGGAATGGCTCGACGGAGTTGCCGAGCCCACGCTGGGCGCCCGATTTCGTGGTCACGTCAAGCGCAACGAGATCGGTCCCGTGTACTGGACAACGTGTCGGGTGACGGCATGTGAGCCGGGCAGGGAATTCGGTTTCGCCGTGTTGGTCGGCGACCGTGCAGTGAACAACTGGCACTATGCGCTCGTCCCCAGCGGTCAGGGAACCGACGTGACCGAGTCTTTCCGGACCATCGAATCGGCGGCCCTGCGGCCGTTGGAGTTCCTGGGCACTCTCCGCAAGCGACGAAACCTGCGTGACATGCGGACAACGCTCGAACGCATCAAGGCCGTCGTCGAAGCCTGAGCGGCTCATGCAGTGGGACGCCAAACCCCTGAAAGCCCTGTTCGGCGTTATCCTTTCGGATTCGCCCGCCTCAATCATTGTGGAGTTCCCCACGATCATCGTGACATGGCCGTCCCACGCCGCGAGGTCGCCGGGTCGAAGATCGTCCGCCGCGACGGGTGCACTCGCGGCACCACCCAGGCCCGAGCCCATCGACGGCATCGAGGCTGCCCCCAAGCCCGCGGGGTGTCGTGGATACCGGGTCGGAACCGTCGACCTAGCTGATGACGAGGGTGACGGTGCCAATGTTGCTGTCGATGGTTCCGTCGTTGACCTTGTAGGTGAACGAATCCTGTCCGGTGAAGCCAGTATTGGGTTTGTAGGTGAAGGTCCGTTCGGCGCCGTCGAAGACCAGAACGCCGTTTTGGGTGCTGGTGATCAGTGTTGCGGTCAGCAGATCGCCGTCAGCGTCGGAAGACCTGTTGGCCAGGGTGATTCCGTAGAAGCCGTCCTTGGCCAGCGGAATGGTGTCGTTGGCCACTACCGGCACGTCGTTCACCGAAGTGACGGTGATGTTCACGGTGGTGAAGGCGGAAGTGGCGCTGCCGTCGTTGATTTGGTAGGTGAACGAGTCGGGGCCGTGGTAGTTGGGTGCCGGCGTATAGGTGAAGGAGCCGTCGGAGCGAAGATCGAACGAGCCATGTGCAGTCGGGGTGCCCGCACTGAGAACCAAAGCGTCGCCGTCGATATCGGTGTCATCGCCCAGCACTCCAGGAGGCCCGACGGTCAGTGTGGTGTCTTCGGCGATGGTGTACGAATCGGGGTTGGCCACTGGGGGGTTGTTGGCCGCTTTGACCGTCAGTGACACCGTGGCCACCGTGCTGTTGAGTGTGCCGTCCGACGCGCCGTAGGTGAAGCTGTCGGGCCCGATGTAGTTGGCGGTGGGGATGTAGTTGAACGACCCGTTTGAGTTGAGCGACACTGTGCCGTGCGACGGACCGGTCACGAGCACCGCGGTCAATGAACTTCCCTCGGGGTCATTGTCATTGGACAGCACGCCAGGGGAGGCCACCGTCAACGGGGCGTCCTCATTGGTCGAATAGGCGTCGTTGGCGGCCACTGGGGCGTCGTTGAGCGCATTGACCGTCAGGTTCACCGTGGCCACATTGCTGTCGAGCAAACCGTCATTGACCTTGTAGGTGAAGGAATCCGGACCGTTGTAGTTGGCCGCCGGGGTGTAGGTGAACGACCCGTTTGAGTTGAGTGTCAACGTGCCGTGTGCGGGATCGCTGACCTTTACGACGGTCAACGGGCTGCCTTCCGGGTCACTGTCGTTGCCCAGTACACCAGGCGCCGGCACCGTGAGCGCGGTGTCCTCATTGGTCGAGTAGGCGTCGTTGGCGGCCACTGGGGCGTCGTTGAGCGCATTGACCGTCAGGTTCACCGTGGCCACATTGCTGTCGAGCGAACCGTCATTGACCTTGTAGGTGAAGCTGTCCGGCCCGTTGTAGTTGACGGTGGGGGTGTAGGTGAACGACCCGTTTGAGTTGAGTGTCAACGTGCCGTGTGATGGGCCTGTCACCAGCACCGCCGTCAGTGAATTTGCCTCGGGGTCACTGTCATTGGACAACACGCCAGGGAAGGCCACGGTCAACGCGGTGTCCACAACCGTCGAATAGGACTCGGTGGCTGCCACCGGCGAATCGTCGACCGGGGTGATGGTGACGGTGACGGTGGCTTCGTTGCTGGTGGCGCCGATGTTGTCGTTGACCCGGTAGGTGAAGCTGTCGGTGGTTACTTCGGTGACGTTGGAGGCGGCGTAGGTGATGGTGCCGTTGGGGTTGACGGTGACGCTTCCGGCGGAGGGCTGTCCGGTGATGACGACCGTGGCGGCGTTGATGGTGCCGTTGGCGTCGGTGTCGTTGGCGATGACCGTGATGGTGGTGGTGGCGCCTTCGTCGACGGTTGCCGTGTCGTTGGTAGCCACCGGGTGAGCGTTGAAAGGGGTGGCGGTGGTGGAGGAGATCAACATCGTGTTGGCATTGCCGGCGTCCACCCGCGTGTATGTGACCCCTGCGGGCAGCGCCGGAATGTTGGCTTGCTGATGCCCATTGTTGCCGCCGGCGACGACGGTGCCGTCGGAGCGCAACAGCACCGTGTGGAAGCCGCCGGCTGCGACCTGCGTGTAGGTGACTCCAGCGGGTAACGCCGGGATGCCGCCGTTGGTTGACACGGCGATGCCGTCGGAGCGCAGCAACACCGTGTGAACGAGACCGGCGTCCACCTGCTTGTAGGTGACACCGGCCGGCAGCGCCGGGATGTTGATCTGCCCTCGGCTGTTGTCGCCGATTGCGACGGCGATGCCGTCGGAGCGCAGCAATACGGTGTGCTGCGAGCCGGTGGCAACCTGGATGTAAGTGACTCCAGCGGGTAACGCCGGGATGCCGTAGACGCCCTCGACGGTGCCGTCGGAACGCAGCAACACCGTGGAACCGGTGCCTCCGTCCACCTGCCTGTAGGTGACTCCGGCGGGCGGCGTCCAGATTTCCCCGCTGGTTGATACGGCGATGCCGTCGGAACGCAACAACACCGTGTGAGACGTGCCGGCGGACACCTGGGTGTAGGTGACCCCGGCCGGCAGCGCCGGGATAGTGGACTGCCCCGACCAGTTCCCACCGATGGCCACGGCGGTGCCGTCGGAGCGCAGCAACACAGTGTGCCCGTCGCCGCCGGACGCTTGGGTGTAGATGACCCCCGCCGGTAGTGCCGGGATGTCCATCTGCCCGAAGAAGTTTTCACCGAATGCGGTCATGTTGTTGGCGGTGCCGATAGTCAAGCTGGTTGTGGCGCTGGCGTTCTGAGGGTCGGTGACGGTTACGGTGATCGGCACCTGGGCGCCGGGGTGGGCGCGGGCCCAGGTGGGGTCGGCCACGACCTGGATGCCGCCGCCGGGAAGTTGAGTCACTGTGAGCGGGATGGTGGCATCGGCGCTCGTGACCGTTGTCGTCAGCGCGTCACCGTCGACGTCGCTGGCGGGCACC
The DNA here is from genome assembly GCF_000243415.2 of Mycolicibacterium tusciae JS617. Next base: position 2,712,045 of record NZ_KI912270.1, on the reverse strand, counting down.
GACACCACCCAGGTGTTGCCGACTCCGGGCGTGGAGGTGACCTGTCCGAGGACCGGGGCATCGTTAACCGGGATGACGTTGAACGTGACGGTGGCGGTGGAGCCGCCGTTGACGGTGTAGGTGAAGGTGTCGGTGCCGTTGAAGTTGGCATCGGGGGTGTAGATGATGGCGAAGCCCTCGACGATGGCGGTAGTGCCGTGGGTGGGCTGGGTGACAGCGGTGATTTCTTTGGGGCCGGCGTCGATGTCGGTGTCGTTGTACAGGGCGTCGATGATGTGGGCGTTGTCTTCGTATGTTGAGTAGAAGTCCGGATTGGCGACGGGGGTGTCGTCGACGGGGGTGATGGTGATGGTGGCGGTGGTGGTGGAGGTGTGTCGGCCGCCGAAGAACAGACCCTCGAGGCCGTGGACGTGCCATGAGCTGGCTTCATCGGAGACGGTGTAGGTGAAGGCGTCGGTGCCGGTGTAGTTGGCGGTCGGGGTGTAGGTGAACGTGCCGTCCTCGTTGAACACCACCGAGCCGTTGGTGGGTTGGGTGTAATCGGTCACGGTCAGCACGTCGCCGGCGGGCAGGCCGGCGACCGAAATCGTCGCGTCGGCGTCGGTGTCGTTGGCCAGCACCGCGATATTCACGCCGGTGTCTTCAGAGGTGGTGACCGCATCGACCACCGCGGTGGGGGACTGGTTGAAGAAGCTGCGTTGCAGTTCGCGTTGCGCCCAGCCGAGCACGATGAACGGCATCATCGGCGGGGCGGGGGTGGCCGGGGCGGGCGCGAAAAATGAGGTCAGCAGTGTGGTGACTGCGGTGATGACGATGTTGACCAGCACGACCGGGGCCCACAAGAGCGCTTCGATCAGATTGGCTGGCTGAGCTCTTAGCGGCGCGGGAGCTGGGGTGACGGGCGCGGCTGCGGCGGCGATGACCATCTGCGGTGTTGCGGCGGGGTCATCGATGGTCAATGTGCTCATCGTGCGTGCGGTGGGCTGCCCATCGCTGAACTGCTCGGCGTTCGCGTCGCTGTCCTGGTCGATGGGGTCGTTGGGGTCCTGGATCAGGGTGCGGGTGTTGGTGTCGGCGGGTGCGAGGTAGTCCGTCGGCGACTCGGTGGGCGCCGGCGGGTCGGGTGTCACGACCGTGGTGTCGGTTACTGCGGCCGGCGTGGGGGTCTCCGTCTGCGGCGTGGTGGTCTCTGGGGTGTCCACCACCGGGGTCAAGGTGGTGACATCCTGCTCGGTGCCTCCCTCGTCCAGAACAGAGTCTTCGTCGAAAACGGAGTCTTCGTCGAGAACGGAGTCTTCGTCGAGATCGGCGTCTTCGTCGAGATCGGAGTCTTCGTCGAGATCGGAGTCCTCGTCCAGACCGGATAGGTGCGCGCCGCCGGTGTTGGCGCCAGAATCTAACTTCGGTGCATCGGTATCGGACGGTTTATCGGCGGTGTCCGATGCGTCCCCCGAGGACTGCGAACCCTCCTCGGCCCATGCCGCCGCCGGGCTGATGCCGTATCCGGTGGCCGCCGCAACCCCGACGCCCAGCGCCACCGCCAACGCACCAACCCGACCGATATAAATCGCATGACCCATGTATGCATCCCTGACGACCCGGACGTCGCCGCGAAACCCGGGTCGGTGAAGTTTCGGTCGGTGCCAGCCCGATCGCGCCGCCCAGAGAGGAGACAGCAAATTAACTGCGCCGTCAAAGCGTAGCGGACGCCTGCGGTCTGCGGCGCCTGGGGCATGGCCGTCGGCACAGCTTCGTGCCGTCCTCGCGACCCATACGCGACCTCGCCGAGGCAACCACACACAGCGCCGTCGGTGGTCGTGGCCACGCCTGACGATCGTAGGACGATGACATGGACGCGCTGTCACGCCGTCGGTCGCCAGAACCCCTGAAAGCCCTGCCCCGCGTTGTCCGTTCGGATCTGTGACAGCTTCACTGGATCGCCCGCCTCGATCATCGTGGAGTTCCCCACGACCATCGCGACATGGCCGTCCCATACCGCGAGGTCGCCTGGTCTCAAATCGCCTAGTGCCACTGGAGCGCCGACGTCCTGCTCCTGAGCCAACCGTGGAAGATACAGTCCCGCTTCGGAATACGCCCACTGGGTGAGGCCGCTGCAGTCGAGGCCCACGCCCGGCGTTGTGCCGCCCCAGTCATACGGCACGCCCAACTGAGTCAGGGCGTGCCGGACGGCGCTGGCCGCCACCGCATTTGGCGCCGTGACAGTGGTGCCGTCGGGAAGACTGATGGCGACACCATCACCGAAGATGGCGGCTTCCGGTGACGATGCGGGCGTATCCGGCCTGAACAGCCCCGCCAGGTCACCGAACCCCGAACTGGAGCTGCCGTTCGACACCGGACTCATCGGGGCGGAGCCACCCAGACCCGAGCCCATCGACGGCATCGAGGCTGGCCCTGAGTCCGCGGGTGTCGTGGCTACGGGTGGGGCCGCCGCGGGGCCGGTGAGCGCCACGGTAAGCCCGTCCAACTCTGCCTGAAGTTCATCGACGACGGCGACCGCCTCGGCGAGCGATCGTTGCGCCTCGGCCCTCAGCGACGCGGCGACCTCGGGTGAGTCGAGAAAGGGTTCCAGCGCCGTGGCGCGTGACTCGAAGCCGTCGACGATGTCGCGCAACCGCTGATGGGCACGCGCCACAGCCGCGCCGGCAGCGCTCGCCGCGATGTTCATCTGATCCGCGCGATCGGCCATGCCGTCGATGGCTGTCAGCGTCCGTGCCATGAAGCTGGCGGCCCCGTCGGCGCCTTCCCCGGTCCAGTCGGTCTGGTGCCAGGACCGCCGGGTCGCCGCTGACACGGTTGAGAGCGCGTCGCGTGCTCGGGCCAGCATGGTGCCCGGATCGGCGGCAGGATCTCCGGACCATCCGGGGCCGACCATCGACTGCACCGCTTTGAGCGGTGCCGCAATCGCAGTGACCAACGCGCCAGACACAACTAGACACCGGCGATGCGCGCGCTCGCGCCGCTGTCGGTCGTGTCGTAGGCGGAGGCAACGGCATACGCGGTCGAGTTGGACCTGCGGAGGTGCTCGCCCAACGTGGCCACCGCGCGGGACCCGTCAGCCGCGGCGTCGGCCAGCGCGGACAGGAAGCGGGTACCGACCGGACCGAGCGACCATCCGGCCGCCGTGATGGGCAGCGACGACAGGGTGGTGGCGATATCCGCCAGGTCGTCGGCGTGAATCGAGTGGGCGGAGCCCAGCGCACGGATGGCATCGGTATCGGCGAACATGCGCTTAGGACGGCTCCTGAACCCCATCGGTTCCATTAATGTGCGCCCATGGATGTACGCGTGGTCGACCACCCGCTCGCTGCGGCACGATTGACCACGCTGCGCGACGCGGCCACCGACAACGCGGCGTTCCGGTCCGCCCTGCGCGACCTGACCCTGATGCTGGTCTACGAGGCCACAAGTGACGCCGCAACCGAAACCATCCCGGTTCGCACGCCGCTCGCGCAGACAACCGGGTGCAGGCTGGCCAATCCGCCGCTACTCGTGCCCGTCCTACGCGCCGGCCTGGGCATGGTGGACCAGGCGCACGCGTTGATCCCGGAAGCCCGCGTCGGCTTCGTCGGCGTCGCCCGCGACGAGGACACGCACCAACCCACCCCGTATTTGGAGTCGCTACCCGACGATCTGAGCACTCAACCCGTGATGGTGCTGGACCCGATGCTGGCGACCGGCGGTTCGATGACCCACACCATCGAATTGCTGCAAGCGCGCAATGTCGTTGACGTGACGGTGATCTGCGTGGTGGTCGCCCCCGAGGGCCTCGCTGCCTTGGAAAGAGTGGCACCGAATCTGCGCCTGTTCACGGCGGCGATCGACGAGCGGCTCAACGACATCGCCTATATCGTCCCGGGCCTCGGTGACGCAGGTGACCGTCAGTTCGGGCCACGCTAGCCGGTTGAACGCGATCTGCCCGCTCGTCGCTGTCCTTCCCGCCAGGGTTAGCCGGGAGCCATTGCAGCCTGTGACTGATAGTTGGCTGCAAGAGCATCTATTCCCAAAATTGGGAATTCGCAGCACTGTCGGCGCGTCGGAGAATCGATAGAGAATTGGGTTTGCTATAAATGGACTATAACGTCAATTATGGTTGGCTCCGACGTGTCGGCGGTGGGACGAAAAGATGTTTGCTCGAGAGATGTACCGTTCAGGGCTGGCTAACCCAACCGCCACGTACCCCAAGCTGCCTAGCGGCGTGAAAATGCTGTTTTCGCCCATCGACGGCAATATCTTTAGCCGTAATTTGCGGGTTGCCCAGGGGTTTCGGCATGCATCGGTATTGCATCGATCTCTGAAGTCGGGTTTGCGTGGATGGCGGCGTGAGTGCAGCGTATGGGCGTCGCAGTCCATGCCGCGAGTGGAGTTGCCTTCGTCACAGGGCGACGCAGCGAGACTGGCTAAGTGTTAGCCTCCGCAAATAGCAAACAATTGTCTGACGCGCAGTTTCGGATCCTCCCTGAGATGTCGCGGAAGCGTAGCCAACGAGTAGCCGGGTAGGTAAAGGAAACGTTGCTGAAAATGCACAGGCATGTTGAATTTGTGCGCTTCGCCACCGCCACCGCCACCGCCGTCGGACCCGCGGTCGCGGCGTGAGTGCCGCGATTGAGGTCATGACCATGTTCAACAGCGAGCTGGTCGACATCGTGTGCATCGGGTCGGGAAGCGCAGGCCTGGCCGCCGCCATCGCGGCGGCGGACGCCGGTCTGTCGGTGTTCGTGGCAGAGCCGCGTCGGCGTGGATCGCAGACTGGGTCGGCGGCCACCGATCCGGTTGAATCCTGGCCCGCTCTGCTTCAAAAGCATTGGGGCGCCGACGAGTTCGATGAGTCAACAGCTGCCTACCTTGATCAGCTCACGTGCGACCTAGGTCCGCCGCGGCGATCCCCGGCTCACGGTCAGCTTCCCGTCGGTTCGGTCGAATCCTTCGCGGAAGACGGGGCTGTCAACCCACGTGCGGCCGTCCCGCCCTTCTACGGCAACGAGTTGGCGCACTGGGCGCGCGAGTGCCTGACCTCGCCGTATGGCCTGATGTTCAGCAGGGTGTCACCGTTGGCGATGTCTGAAATGCGCTTGGAGAATGGCACGACGATCAGAGCCAGTGTGGTTGCGGAGATCCCATCGGCCCGGCGATCTGGGATGACACTGCGCCAGTGGCTGCGAGATATGGCGAAGGAGCGGGGGGTCAAGATTCATGGCTCGAGCACGATTCAGCGCCTGCTTTTCCACGATGGCCAACCCGTCGGAGTCATGGTCGACACGCCCGACGGCATCCGCCACGTGCGGGCGTGCCGCGGCGTGCTGCTCGGCACCAGCAATTCGAACGTCGACGATCTGCTCGCCACGCACCCGGAGTCTGTCCTGCGCGGTGGACGGCTGTCCCTGGTGAGCCGGAATGCCAGTCGCTTCGCCCGAATGGAACTGTTGACGAGCGCGGCGGATCTCGACGTCTGCGCGCCGCAGAGTCGGCTGGCCTGATCTCTAGCGCAGCATCACCACCGCTGCGCATCCGCCTCGAGCCCTGCCATCAACGCCGCGGCGCGCGCGCGTGTCTCACCCAAGTCCGCCACATCGTTGCAACGAACCTCGATGTAGGACTTGACCTTTGGCTCCGTGCCCGAGGGTCGCACCACGACACGGATGGTGGTTTCGCCGTCGCCGCCCGACAGGACCACCGCATCGGTACGCAGGGGGCCGGTCGCATGCCGCAGATCGGTGACCGTCACGCTGAAACCGGCGAGTGTGTCCGGTGGCGCCGTGCGAAGCCGGTTCATTACCGCCTCGGCCTCGTCGGCATCCGCGATGTGTCGTGACACCGCCGCAGTGGTGTGCACACCGTGGCGGCGAGCCAGATTGTCAAGTGCATCGAGCAGGGTGAAGCCACGATGTCGCAGCGCGACGGCCAGGTCACACACGAGCACCGCGGCGCTGATGCCGTCCTTGTCGCGGACGGATGCGGGATCGACGCAGTGCCCGATCGCCTCTTCGTACGCGTAAACCAGTGTGCAGGCCGGCAGGTCGATGTCGGCGCGCGACAACCATTTGAACCCGGTCAAGGTCTCCACGTGGCATGCACCGTGCTCGGCTGCGATGGCCGCAAGCATCCGCGAAGAGACCACCGAGCTAGCCACCACGGTGGCCGCCGTGACAGGACCGGGCTCGACCTGAGAGAGGATGTAATCGCCTAGCAACCAACCAGTTTCGTCGCCTGAGAGCATTCTCCAACCGTCGGGTGTAGGAACGCCGACTGCGCAACGGTCCGCGTCGGGATCCAGCGCCACCGCAATGTCGGCGTCGACGCCGGCGGCCAGTTTCAGCAGGGCTTCCACCGCGGCGGGTTCTTCCGGATTGGGTAGCGTCACGGTGGGGAAGTCCGGGTCGGGCGCGAACTGGCTGTCCACGACGTGCACATCGGCGAAACCGGCGCGCGCCATCGCGTCGAGGATGAACTCGCCGCCAACGCCGTGCAGTGGTGTGATCGCGACCCGAACCGAACCGTGCGTGTGGCGAACCTGGGCCGCGCGTTCGACGTAGCGCTGAACTTCGTCGACCCCCGACGGCGTGACGGCCTGCCGCCGAATCTGGTCGGCGGGTGGCGCGTCGGCCATCGCCTGCTCGATTTCCTGATCGACTGGCGGGACGATCGGGAATCCGTCGTCGAGGTAGACCTTGTAGCCGTTGTCCGTCGGCGGATTGTGCGACGCCGTGATCTGGACGCCCGCGACGGCGCCGCCGTGACGGACGGCGAACGCGACTATCGGTGTGGGGACCGCGGTGAACATCAACTCCACAGAGAACCCCTGAGCCGCAAGGACTTCAGCGGCGGCCAGCGCGAACTCGTCGGAGCCGTGCCGGGCATCGCGGCCGACCACGACGTTGCGACCGTGCAGGCCGCGGTCCTTGAGTACCTTGGCGAGCGCCCAGGAGGCACGCAGGACGACGGCCAGGTTCATTCCGCTCGGTCCGCCGCGCAGTGGCCCGCGCAGACCGGCGGTCCCGAACGTCAAGGGATGGGCGAACCGCTCGTAGAGATCAGCTTCGGTGCATTCCAGAAGTTCGGCGGCGGTCTTCGGATCGGGATCGTGAGCGATCCATTCTTGCGCGGTGGTCGAGGTCTGATCTCGCGCTTTCATCTGGATAGTGTGCCCACTTTGGAGTCGGCGTATGCCAGCTTGCGCAGCACCGGTGCGACGAGCATCACCAGGTCGAACTCGAGCTCCGAGAGGTTGTCGCGCATGGTCGCGTGCAGCCACGCGTCTCGTTCCGCGCGGTCGGCTTCAAGCAGTTCGGTGCCCGCGACGGTGATCTCGATGAGCTGACGGCGGCGATCGATCTCGTCGGGCCGCCGCGCGATCAGGTCCCGGCCCTCCAGCGCATTGATGCTGTCCGTCAGCGACTGCACCCGCACGCCCATCCGTGCGCCGAGTTCGGCAGGGGTGGTGATGCCCGCGCGGCTCACCTCGGCGAGCAGTTGCATCTGGCTGAGCGTCAATCCGTGGTCGGGGCGGTGCCGGCGCATCTGCTGGTTGACGGCGACGATCGACTCCCTCAACTGCGTGGCCGCCGACCTGCCGATGGGTTCAGCTTCGTCCATATACAAGTTATACCTTGGCAAATATCGATAGTCGCATGCTTAAGGCGCAATTTGCGCGTTGAATTTAGTAAGAGGACACTTGCAATCAATGGTGATGCGACGGTTGCTCAAGTGGTCCCTGCTGATCGTGGTGACGGCCGCTGTCACCTACCCGCTGACCCTGATCGGTGTCCCGTCGGCCGCGCTGTTCGCCGCGCTCGTCGTCGGCGTGGCGCTGGCCCTCATGTCGCTGGCGCCTGGCGGCATACCCCGCCCTGCGGGCATCGGCGCGCAGGGCGTGCTCGGCGTATACATCGGCACGATGGTCCACCAGGATGCGGTCGGCGCGCTCGGCCCCCACTGGCCGATCGTCGTGGCGGTCGCGGTCGCCACCCTGCTGCTCAGCGTCGTGTGCGGTGCGCTGCTGTCGATGCACCGCGACATCACCCCGTTGACGGGGTCACTGGCACTTGTGGCGGGGGGCGCTTCCGGATTGGTCGCGATCGCTCGCGAACTCGGCGGTGACGATCGCGTGGTGTCGGTGGTGCAATATCTGCGCGTCGCGTTGGTGACGGCTTCGATGCCCGTCCTGGTCACGCTGGTCTACCACGCCGACAGGTCGCGCCCGGACACCGTACTGGCCCAATCCGACGTCGCCCCTTGGTATCTGAGCATCGGCATGCTCATCGCCCTGGTCCTGGTCGGGGCCACCGTCGGCCGCTGGGTCCATCTGCCCGGCGCGGGTCTGCTGGGCCCACTGGCGTTGACGGTGCTCCTCGAGGTGACTGGCCTTTCCTTCGGCCTGTCGGTGCCGATGGTGTTGGTTCAGGTCGGCTACGCGCTGGTCGGGTGGCAAGCCGGTCTCGCGTTCACCCGCGATTCGATGCGCGCGGTAGGGCGCATGCTGCCCACGGCCATCGGCCTGATCGTCGCGCTCAGCGTCGCGACGGCCGGTTTGGGAGTCTTGTTGTCTCACGTCACGGGAGTCAGCCTGCTGGATGGCTACCTGGCCACCAGCCCCGGCGGCGTCTACGCCGTACTGGCCACCGCCGTCGAGACCGGGTCCAACGTCACCTTCATCATCGCTGCGCAGGTGGTGCGGATCTTGCTGATGCTGTTCGCCGCGCCGCTGCTGGCCCGGAGCGTGGTGTGGGTGAGCCGGCGGGTCGGCCGTCAGAGCCGGGAGATGACCCCGGCGAGCAGGGAGCCCATCAACGTCGCGGACTGACGGCCCGCGGCCAACACCTCGTCGTGGCTCAGCGGCTGACCGGTCATTCCCGCCGCAAGGTTGGTCACCAGAGACACCCCGAGCACCTGCGCCCCCGCGGCGCGCGCCGCGACGGTCTCGTGCACCGTGGACATACCGACCAGATCCGCCCCCAGCGTCCGCAGCATCCGAATCTCTGCAGGCGTCTCGTACTGCGGTCCGTTCAGGCCGGCGTAGACGCCCTCGGCCAGTGCCGGGTCGATTTCGCGGGCCACGGCGCGCAGCCGCGGAGAGTAAGCGTCGACCATGTCGACAAAATGGGCTCCCACCAGTGGAGAACGGCCCGTCAGATTCAAGTGGTCGCTGATCAGGACCGGCTGGCCCACGGTGAAATCCTCGCGAAGACTGCCCGCGGCGTTGGTCAGCACGATGGTGCGGGCACCGGCCGCGCATGCGGCGCGGATGGGATGCACGACGTGGTGGAGTTCGTGGCCTTCGTAGGCGTGGATCCTGCCGACCAACACCAGCACGTGATGGTCGCCGACGCGCACCGACAAGATCTGGCCACCGTGTCCCGCCGCAGCGGGCGGGGTGAAGCCGGTCAATTCGGCCATCGGCACCACCGCCACCGGCGCACCGAGTCCGTCGACCGCTGGCGCCCAGCCCGATCCAAGGACAATCGCGACGTCGTGCTCGTCGACGCCCGTGCGCTGCCGGATCTCGATCGCCGACTGCCCAGCTTCCGCATCCGGCGTCGTCACGGTGGGCAGCTTAGCCGTCGAATCGGCCCCCGCCCGGGCAGTGAGATACTTCGGAGATGCCCACGGTCACCGCGTCGAGTTGCGTCGAGGACGCCGTCCGTCGACGCCGTGGTGATTTGGTCGAGCTGTCGCACTCGATTCACGCCGAACCCGAACTTGCATTCGCCGAACACCGCAGCTGCGCGAAGACCCAGGAGCTGGTCGCCGACCACGGTTTCGAGATCACCAGGGCGCTCGGTGGCCTGGACACCGCCTTCCGGGCCGACTTCGGCAGCGGCCCGCTGGTCGTCGGGATCTGCGCCGAATACGACGCGCTGCCCGGCATCGGACACGCGTGCGGCCACAACATCATCGCCGCATCGGCGGTCGGCACCGCACTGGCGCTGGCCGAGGTGGCCGACGAGCTGGGGCTGACGGTGGTTCTGCTCGGGACGCCCGCTGAGGAAGCCGGCGGCGGAAAAGTCTTGCTACTCAACGCCGGAGCGTTTGACGACATCGCCGCAACCGTGATGCTGCACCCCGGCCCGCTGGACATCGCGGCTGCCCGCTCGCTGGCCCTGTCCCAAGTCGCGGTCGGCTATCGCGGCAGGGAGTCACACGCGGCGGTGGCACCGCACCTCGGTATCAACGCCGCCGACGCGATCACCGTGTCGCAAGTCGCGATCGGGCTGCTGCGCCAGCAGTTGGCGCCCGGCCAGATGATGCACGGCATCGTCACCGACGGCGGCCAAGCCACCAACATCATTCCGGGCAACGCCGAGATGCATTACACGATGAGGGCCAACGACGCCGCGTCGCTGCGTGACCTCGAGACACGGATGTCCGACTGCTTCCTCGCAGGCGCGGTGGCCACCGGCTGTGACTACACGGTGTCGGAGACCGAGCCGGCCTACGACGAGCTGACTCCCGACGCATGGCTGGCTGACAGATTCCGGGACGAAATGGTGCGCCTCGGCCGGTCGCCCCTGCCCGCCGAGGTCGAGGCGGCGTTTCCGCTGGGCAGCACCGACATGGGCAACATCACCCAGGTGATGCCCGGAATCCATCCGATCGTCGCGATCGACGCCGGTGGCGCCTCGGTGCACCAGCCGGCATTCGCCGCGGCTGCGGTCGGGCCGGGAGCGGATACGGCTGTGATCGAGGGTGCAATCATGTTGGCTCGCACGGTGGTCGGGCTGGCCGAGACGCCGTCTGAACGGGACCGGGTGATGGAGCTGAAGGCGAGGCGGGCGGCATGAGTCTGCACGAGGCCACCGAACTGTGGCTGGACGCCCACTACGCGGAAATGGTCCAGTGGCGCCGCCATCTGCACGCCCACCCTGAGCTGGGCCGTCAGGAGTTCGCCACCACACAGTTCGTCGCCTCGCGGCTGGCCGATGCGGGCCTCAATCCCAAGGTTCTGCCTGGGGGCACCGGTCTGATGTGTGACTTCGGTCCCGAGCATGGGCCCAGGATCGCGTTGCGTGCCGATATGGACGCCCTGCCGATGGCCGAGAGGACCGGGGCGGCGTACGCGTCGGTGGTCCCCAATGTCGCCCACGCCTGTGGCCACGACGCGCACACCTCGATGCTGTTGGGCACCGCCCTTGCCCTGGCGTCGGTGCCGGAACTGCCCGTCGGCGTGCGACTGCTCTTCCAGGCGGCCGAAGAGCTGATGCCCGGCGGTGCGATCGACGCCATTGCGGCGGGCGCCCTGACGGGGGTTTCGCGCATCTTCGCGTTGCACTGCGATCCGCGGCTGGCGGTCGGCAAGGTCGCCGTCCGGCCCGGGCCCATCACCTCGGCGGCCGATCAGCTCGAGGTCACACTGCACTCGCCAGGCGGGCACACGTCGCGACCGCATCTCACCGGAGATCTGGTGTACGGGATCGGCACCTTGATCACCGGCGTACCGGGGATCCTGTCCCGGCGGATCGACCCGCGCAACAGCACGGTGATGGTGTGGGGCGCAGTGAATTCGGGCACCGCGGCGAACGCGATCCCGCAGACGGGCACGCTGGCGGGAACCATCCGCACGGCGAGCCGCGATACCTGGGAGACCCTGGAAGATATTGTGCGCGAGGCGATCACATCGCTGCTGGCGCCGCTGAACATCGAGCACACCCTGCAGTACCGACGGGGGGTGCCGCCGGTGGTGAACGAGGAGATCTCGACGCGCATCGTCACCCATGCCATTGAGGCGATCGGTCCCGAAGTGCTCTGTGACACCCGCCAGTCCGGTGGTGGCGAAGACTTCTCCTGGTATCTCGAGGAGGTGCCCGGCGCGATGGCGCGACTGGGCGTGTGGTCGGGACGGGGCCCGCAGTTGGATCTGCATCAGCCGACCTTCGACATCGACGAACGAGCGATGGCCGTGGGCGTGCGATTCCTGGTCAACATCATCGACCAAGCGGCGCAGTTCTAGGACTGTAACGTCAGCCTCGGCTCTGCCGGGAACCAGTATGCCGGGATCGGTCCTACGGTCGAGACTGAAGCCAGGGCTGTTGGCGAGCATCCACAACCCTGAGTTCAGTCTCGCGCGTAGGACGCAAATTCGTCGGTGGGTCCGGCCAGCATCGCGGCATGGAAGACGTCTTCATCGGCAGCGAAGCCCTGGCGGTGGGTGTGTTAACCCGCGGGCAACTGCGGTCGAAGTTCCGGGCCTTCTTTCCCGACGTTTACATGCTCAGCGGCGCGCTTCCGTCGCTGTCGCAGCGGGCCGTCGGCGCCTGGCTGTGGTCAGGTCGCCGAGCCGTTGTCGCGGGCCTTGCCGCATCGGCACTGCACGGCGCGCGATGGGTCGACGAATCCGCCGACGTGGAAGTGATCTGGCGCAATACCCATCCACCGAGGGGAATCGTCGCCCGCAGCGAGCGGATCGAATCCGACGAGATCATGGACATCGCCGGCATCCTCGTTACGACACCGGAGCGGACCGCGTGGGACCTTGCCAGACACCACCCTCGCGACCTCGCCGTCGCCTCTCTGGATGCACTCTCCTCGGCGACGGGCATCACGGCTTCCGGTGTTCAGCCGCTGGTCGATCGCTATCGGAGGTCACGACATTGGTGGCGAGCAGTCGACGCGATCAGGCTGATGGACGGTGGGTCGCAGTCGCCGCAGGAGACGATGGTTCGCCTGGCCCTCGTCGACGCCGGTCTTCCCGCGCCAAAGACTCAGTTCGCAGTCACCGATGGAGTGGCCACTGCGGTTATCGCGATGGCGTACGAAGCACCGATGGTTGGGGTCGAATTCGGCAGCATCACACCCGATGTCGTCGTGCGAAAAGGGTGGACGATGATCCGTGCCAATGACCCGGTCAACCCGAAGGTGGTCGTGTACCTCGTGCGGGCAGCGGTAATCGAGCGCGGGTATCCGCTGTGGAAATTACGCAGGGTCTCGCGCGGCTAGGTGCCAGGGCCGATGTTGCGGGCCGGGCGGGTGCGCAGGCTGTGCACATACTCCTCTGGTGCACCGGCGATCTCAGCGGCGTCGGCCATGACGCCGATATAACGCGCGGAGGGCAGGCCGCCCTCCCACGCGTCGACCACGTACAGCCACGCCAGCACCGGTTCGAAGCTGGTGTCCGACGAGGTGCGGTGCACCCGGCACCGGATCTTCTTGTGGATGCCGAGCTCTGAGCCTTCCCAGCGATCGAGGTTCTGCTCGTCGTCCTTGGTCATGTCGTAGAGGACGACGAACACGCTCGCCGCGGGGTCTTCGACGACGGTGGCCAGCGCGCCTTCCCAGCCGATGTCCTCGCCGCCAAACGTCAGCCGCCAGCCGTGCAACCACCCAGTTCCGGCCATCGGCGAGTGGGGCGCCCGCTCCAACATCTGCTCTGGATGCATGTTGGATCCGTAGGCGGCGTACAGCGGCACCAGGAAACTCTAAGGCTTTTCTGGCTGGCTCCTCCCACCGGCTTCGCCGACAGGCTGGGCGATCGACCACCGGCTTGGCTAGCGTTGAGCCCGTGGCAACACGCATCGTGATCATCGGCGGCGGTCCCGCCGGCTACGAGGCCGCTCTGGTGGCCGCCGCTCGCGGGCCCGAGATTGCCGAGGTCACCGTGGTCGACTCCGACGGCATCGGGGGAGCATGCGTGCTGTGGGACTGCGTCCCGTCAAAGACATTCATCGCGTCTACCGGCGTGCGCACCGAACTGCGCCGCGCCTCAGGTCTCGGTTTTGACATCGCGATCGAGGACGCCAAGATCTCATTGGACCAGATCCACAACCGCGTCAAGACGCTGGCGAAGTCGCAATCCACCGACATCGGTCACCAGCTGCTGCGTGAGGGCGTCACCGTGGTGCACGGTCGCGGCGAGCTGGTCGACGACACCTCCGGTATGGCCCATCACCGCGTCAAAGTCACCACCGCCGGCGGCCGGGTCGGCACGCTCAAGGCCGACGTCGTGCTGATCGCCACCGGCGCCAGCCCGCGTGTGCTGCCCAATGCCAAGCCCGACGGCGAGCGGATCCTGAACTGGCGTCAGCTCTATGACCTCACCGAACTGCCGCGACACCTCATCATCGTCGGGTCCGGCGTCACCGGAGCCGAGTTCTGCAACGCCTACACCGAACTCGGCGTGCCCGTCACCGTGGTGGCCAGCCGCGACCAGATCCTGCCGCACGAGGACTCCGACGCAGCGGCTGTGCTCGAGGAGGCCTTCGCCGATCGCGGTGTGAAGTTGGTCAAGAACGCCCGCGCCGACTCGGTGACCCGGACCTCCGACGGTGTGCTGGTGACCATGGCCGACGGGAGAACCGTTGAGGGCAGCCACGCGCTGATGACGGTCGGTTCGGTGCCCAACACTTCAGGACTGGGACTGGAGAATGTCGGCATCGAGCTGGCCCCGGGCAACTATCTGAAGGTCGACCGGGTGTCGCGCACGTCGGCGTCGGGCATCTACGCGGCAGGAGACTGCACGGGTCTGCTCCCGCTGGCCTCGGTGGCGGCGATGCAGGGGCGCATCGCGATGTACCACGCGCTGGGGGAGGGTGTGACGCCGATCCGCTTGCGCACCGTGTCGGCGGCGGTGTTCACCAGGCCGGAGATCGCTGCGGTCGGGGTGCCGCAGACGGCCATCGACAGCGGCAATGTGCCTGCCCGGACGCTCACGCTGCCGCTCAACACCAACGCCAGAGCCAAGATGTCGCTGCTTCGCCTCGGCTTCGTGAAGATCTTCTGTCGCCCTGCCACCGGCGTCGTCATCGGCGGCGTCGTGGTCGCGCCGATCGCCTCGGAGCTGATCCTGCCCATCGCCCTGGCGGTCCAGAACAACCTCTCGGTCACCGACCTGGCCCAGACGCTGTCGGTATACCCCTCGTTGTCCGGGTCGATCGTGGAGGCGGCGCGAAGGTTGATGGCGCACGACGATCTGGACTGAGTGCACGTAGCCTGGGACAGGGCGAGGTGTACCAACCAGTAACAAGGAGCCATTTCCAGTGAGCGACCCGATCCCCGCGAACGGGCAGACACTCCTGAGCCCGGAGCAACGCGCAGAAGCCTGGGAGCGCCTCGGCAGCGAGCAGTTCGATGTGGTCGTCGTCGGCGGCGGGGTGGTCGGCGCGGGCGCTGCCCTGGATGCGGCGACCCGCGGCCTCAAGGTGGCACTTGTCGAGGCCCGGGACTTCGCCTCAGGCACGTCGAGTCGCTCGTCGAAGATGTTCCACGGCGGCCTGCGCTATCTCGAGCAGTTGGAGTTCGGTCTGGTTCGCGAGGCGCTTCACGAACGCGAACTTTCACTCACCACCTTGGCCCCGCATCTCGTCAAACCGCTGCCGTTTCTATTCCCATTGACCAACCGGGTGTGGGAGCGGCCCTACGTGGCTGCGGGAATTTTCCTTTACGACCAGCTCGGCGGGGCGAAATCCGTTCCGCCGCAGAAACATCTGACGAAGTCGGGTGCACTGCGGCTGGCGCCCGGGCTGAAGCGGTCGTCGCTGATCGGCGGTATTCGCTACTACGACACCGTCGTCGACGACGCGCGCCACACCATGACGGTGGCTCGCACCGCGGCACACTACGGCGCGGTGGTTCGGACATCGACGCAAGTCGTGGCGCTGCTGCGCGAGGGTGACCGGGTCGTCGGGGTGGAGGTGCGTGACTCCGAGAATGGCCACGTGACTGAGGTACGCGGGCACGTGGTGGTGAACGCCACCGGCGTGTGGACCGACGAGATCCAGGCATTGTCGAAGCAGCGTGGGCGATTTCGGGTGCGTGCGTCCAAGGGCGTGCACATCGTCGTCCCCCGCGATCGCATCGTGAGCGAGGTAGCGATCATTCTGCGCACCGAGCAGTCGGTGCTGTTCGTCATCCCGTGGGGCACACACTGGATCATCGGCACCACCGACACCGACTGGAACCTCGATCTTGCCCATCCGGCTGCGACCAAAGCGGACATCGACTACATACTCGAAACCGTCAACACGGTGCTGGCGACGCCGTTGACGCACGACGACATCGACGGGGTGTATGCCGGTCTGCGTCCGCTGCTGGCAGGCGAGAGCGAGGAGACGTCCAAGCTGTCGCGCGAACATGCGGTAGCGGTGCCCGCGCCCGGCCTGGTGGCCATCGCCGGTGGCAAATACACCACCTACCGGGTGATGGGCGCCGACGCGATCGACGCCGCGGCTGAATACGTTCCGGCCCGGGTGGCGCCGTCCATCACCGAAAAGGTGCCGCTGATGGGCGCCGACGGCTACTTCGCGCTGATCAACCAGACGCAAAGTGTCGGAGTGCATTACGGACTGCATCCGTATCGGGTGCGGCATCTGCTGGATCGGTACGGCTCACTGATCGGCGAGGTACTGCAGATGGCCGAAGGCAGGCCGGACCTTCTCACCCCGATCACCGAAGCGCCGGTGTACCTGAAAGTGGAGGCGTGGTACGCGGTGGCGGCCGAGGGGGCGCTGCATCTGGAGGACATCCTGGCCCGGCGTATGCGGATCTCGATCGAATACCCGCACCGCGGCGTCGATTGTGCGCGTGAAGTAGCCGAAGTGGTTGCGCCCCTACTGGGTTGGAGCGAAGAAGACATCGATCGCGAGGTTTCGACATACCTGGCCCGCGTCGAGGCCGAGGTACGCTCCCAGCAGGAGCCCGATGACGAATCCGCCGATGCGCTGCGCGCCGCCGCGCCAGAGGCGCGTGCTGAGATTCTCGAACCGGTGCCACTCAATTGAGGCGTGCCCCGCCGCTGCCGGTGCGCGACGGACTCGGCCCGGCGCGGGTGCGGTTGCGGGGCGGGCCCGTGCTCGCCGAGTTGGCTGACCGGTTCGGCAAGGGTGCCGCGGCCAAGGTACTCGACGGCGAAGTGGTGACCTCTGACGGCGGCGTTGTCGGCGCTACGATGGTCTTGCCGCCCGGTGCCTTCGTCTACCTGTATCGCGAACTGCGCGAGGAGGTTCCGGTGCCCTTCGACATGCCGATCCTGTATCGCGACGACGACATCGTCGTGGTCGACAAACCGCACTTCCTGGCGACGATGCCCCGGGGCAGCCACGTCGCGCAGACGGCACTGGTGCGACTGCGGCGTCAGCTGGACATGCCCATGTTGTCTCCGGCGCATCGGCTCGATCGGCTGACGGCCGGCGTGCTGCTGTTCACGACGCGACGTGAGGTGCGCGGCGCGTATCAGACGCTGTTCGCGCGGAGCCTGGTCCGCAAGACGTACATGGCACGCGCCGGTGTCAATCCGGACGTCGTGCTGCCCACGGTGGTCCGCAGCCGGATCATCAAGCGGCGCGGACAGTTACAAGCGGTCGAGGAGGCAGGCGAGCCCAACGCCCAGACGCGGGTCGAACACGCTGGAGACGGCCGGTACCGGTTGACGCCGCGCACCGGGCGTACGCATCAGCTGCGGGTGCACATGGCCTCGCTGGGGCTCCCGATCGCTGGGGATCCGTTGTACCCGAACGTAATCGATGTGGCCCCCGACGACTTCTCCGGGCCGCTACAACTGATTGCGCACAGCCTCGAATTCGACGACCCGGCCTCGGGGGAGCGGCGTGCGTTCGTCAGCACACGATCACTAGCGTGACCCCGCGGCGATGACCGCGCGATTTCTTCCCGCCACCACCGGGACGTCGAGCTTCATGATCTGCCGGTCATAGGTCAGGTAGCCGTTGACCTCGTTCTCGACATCCGTCGTCTGGGTATAGATGGCACCCGACAAGCCGACCTCGTGCACGATTCTCTCGAGGTCAAGGCTGACCTCCACATAGCGTTGGGTGAGCCGCGCCTTGCTGTCGGTCATCTCGTAAGCCATCGGCGGTCCTGGCCACCGGTTGCCCTCTTCGATCAGTCCGAGCCCGCCGTATTCGCCGTCTACGGTCACCCGGCCATCACGTACCACCGGACGGCCGGGACCAACATAGGTGTGGTCGTCGAAGATGTCACCGGCTCGGCTGTCGCCACGGGATTTACAGCAGTTCGCTCCGCTGTTCGGCACCACCATGCGCGTGGGGTCCTCAGCCTTCACCGCCCTGGCGATTCTGGCGGTGTCGTACTCACCCCAGCCCTCGTTGAACGGCACCCAGCCGACGATCGAGGTGACACTGCTCAGCTGATGCACCAACTCCGAGAGCTCGTTTTCGAAGTTCGCCCGCGCATCGCGACGCGGTGTCGGCGCCGGCCCCGTCGGGATATCGAGTGACACGTCCAGCGACGGCATGTCCTGCCACACCAGGAGGCCGAGCTTGTCCGTCCAGTAGTACCACCGCGCGGGTTCGACCTTGGCGTGCTTGCGGACGAAGTTCATTCCGAGCGCCTTGATCTGCTCGAGGTCGAACTTCAGGGCCGCATCGGTTGGCGCGGTGTAGATCCCATCGGGCCAGTAGCCCTGATCGAGTGGGCCATGCAGGAATGTGATCTTGCCGTTCAGCGCGAGGCGCGACCGGCCCTGCGCGTCTTTCACCGTGCCGATCGTGCGTAGGCCCCCATAGCTGGAAACCTCGTCGACCACCTTGCCGGACCGGCTCACCAGCCGGGCGGTTAGATCGTAGAGATACGGATCCTCGGGTGTCCACAGATGCGGGGCGGGCACCACTAGACGCAGAGTGGCCCCCGGCTTTCCGGTCGCGCGTGCCACGACTTCGCCGCCGGGTTTTACGACGACCACCTCGGTGCGTTGATCGCTGGTACCCGAAACGCGCGGCGTCACACTGAAACTGGTCAGGTCGGGCGTGATATCAAGCTTGTTGATGTGTGCGGTCGGTACCGGTTCCATCCACACGGTCTGCCAGATGCCCGACGCTCCGGTGTAGAAGAGTCCGGCGGGGTGGTAGCGCTGCTTACCGACGGCGAAGGCGCCCTTTTCATTACGGTCCTCGACGCGCACCGTCAGCTCTTGCGGTCCCGACGCCTGCAGCGCGCTGGTGATGTCCGCACTGAACTCGGTGTAACCGCCCTCGTGACGTGCGACCTGCTTGTTGTTCACCCAGACGGTCGCGGTCTGGTCGACGGCGCCGAAATGAAGCAGGACTTGCTGGTTGTCCCAGTCGTCGGGAACCTCAAACACCTTGCGGTACCACATTTGATCGTCGTGACGCTGGAGTCCGGACAGCGCGGACTCGGTGGGGAAGGGGACCAGGATCTGCTCGCGATAGGCGTCATCCGGAGGCGGCGCGGTCGCCCCGGCCTTCGCGGGCCGGCCGGTGTAACCCCATAAGCCGTTGAGGTTCAGCCACTTCGTCCGCGACAGCTGCGGGCGCGGATACTCGGGTAGGGCGTTGTTGGGTCCGACCAACTGGGTCCACCTGGTCGATAACGGTGGTGTCTTCGGTTGCCATACATCGGCCGCATGGGCCGGGGCGTTGACGATCGCGATGCTGCCCAGCACCCCCACCCCCACGGTCACCGCGATGCGGGCAAGTCGAACCCCTATCACCGCGCGAGCGCGCTGGGGGAAACCCAGATGCGGGTAGGGCGGGTCACGTGAGCAGGCATGGTTCATCCCCAGGGTTCGAAATAGTCGGGTCCGACTTGGCGGCGCCGACCTCGAGGTCCCCCCGGCACACCGTTACGTCACAGCAAACATAGCGGGAAGTTGTTGCCAACGGAAGTAGGGGAGCCTGGCAATTTGCGCAGAATCGTCAGCGAAGCGCACATGACTATCCAGCCAGCGAATCTCATGCGGCCTCAGCTGCGATCGCCCGTTCGAGGAATAAGCCCATTTCTTCGGCACAGCTATGAACTCTCGGGGGCAGAGGTGTTTCGCGAGCTGCAATCTCGGCACCCGGAGGTCCGTTATGCGGTCCTGGCGGCTCATACGTGGGGTCGAAGGCCCTTGAACGGCTCCGGCCAGCACCACGCAGCAAAGCGTTTTCGTGTACAGGCGCCGCGACCCGCCGGCCTGCATCGTGCTTTTCGATCACACCGGCCGCGGGAACTGCGACAATCGTCATTCCGCTCCGTCCGCTACGACGGCAGCCGCTTTTGAAGGAGCCAAACGTGCGCAAGATCTGGCTGTGTGCCGCGACAGTGTTGTTCGCGGGTGGCTTGGTGAATGTGGGTACCCCGTCCGCCGACGCGACGCTGTGCGGATCCGTCGGTGGCCGGTTCGTCGACGTCACCGGATGCAGTGACCCGCTGTCCTACCTCAACGAGGCAGTACTCGCGCCGCCACCGCCCCCACCGCCCCCACCGCCGCCGCCGGGAGCGCCTCCCCCGCCGCCGCCACCACCGCCGCCACCTCCGCCGCCGCCGCCCTACTACGCACCGATAGCGCCGAACGTCGATGTGTGTGCCAGCGTGGGCAGGCGCATCAGCGTCAGTGGTTGCATCTAGCGTCGACCCGACCCGCGCAGTACGTGAGGAATCATCGCCGTCTGTTTGACTGAGCGCGTGGACCGCACAGCATTTGATCGGCTTTTCGACATGACCGGGCGCACCGTCGTCGTGACGGGTGGCACCCGCGGCATCGGGCTCGCACTCGCCGAGGGTTTCATCCTCGCCGGTGCCCGCGTCGTCGTCGCGAGCCGCAAGGCAGACGCCTGCGAGCAGACCGCGGCGCACCTGCGCGAACTCGGCGGTGAGGCGATTGGCGTACCGACCCATCTCGGCGACACCGGCGCCCTCGAGACGCTCGTGGCCAGGACCGTCGACGAGTTCGGCGGCATCGACGTGGTGGTCAACAATGCCGCCAACGCCCTGGCACAGCCGTTCGGCGAGATGACCGCAGACGCGTTGGCGAAGTCGTACGAAGTGAACGTGCGAGGGCCGCTCTTCCTCGTGCAGGCGGCGTTGCCACACCTCGAGAAGTCCTCGCACGCCGCCGTGGTCAATCTGGTGTCCGTCGGCGCATTTAACTTCTCGCCGAGTACGGCCATCTATTCGTCGAACAAGGCGGCGTTGATGTCGTTCACCCGATCGATGGCCGCCGAGTACGCGCGGCTCGGGATCCGGGTCAATGCAATTGCACCCGGTCCGGTCGACACAGACATGATGCGGAACAACCCGCAGGAGGCCATCGACCGCATGGCAGGCAGCGTGTTCTTGAAGCGCCTGGCCACACCGGACGAGATGGTCGGCGCCGCATTGCTGTTGGCGTCCGACGCCGGCAGTTATATGACCGGAACGGTGATCATCGCTGACGGTGGCGGAACGCCGCGGTAGCGTCGGCCATCACCCCACCGGTCGACGCCAGGATCTGGCTGCGATTCTCCAGATGCAGCGCCGACTCCAGACTGGACGCGTCGAGGTTGGCCCACAGCACCTGCTTGGTCGATTCCACGCCGAACTTCCCATAGCCGCATAGTGTTTCGGCGATCGCCAGCGCGTCGTCCACCACCGTGCCGTCGGTGGAAACGCGAGAGACGAGCCCGAGCCGCAGCGCTTCGTCGGCGTCCACCGCGCGTGCGGTCAGGATTAGGTCGAACGCCGGGCCCGCGCCGACGATGCGGGGCAGTGTGTAGCTCACGCCGATGTCACAGCCACCGAGGCCGAGCTTGATGAACTGGGTACAGAACCGCGCGGAGTCGGACGCAATGCGGATATCGCAGGCCAGCGCGATACCCATTCCGCCGCCATAGGCCGGACCGTTGACCGCCGCGATCACCGGCTGCCTGAGGTGATGGATCTTCGCGGTGAGTTCGGCGATTCTTTCCTGCCAACGCATTCCGGACCGCGGGAACTCCGTTCCTTCGCCCGCGTGCTCCGGGTTGGGATCGGTCAGGTCCAGTCCCGAACAGAATCCGCGACCCGCGCCGGTGAACACGACCACGCGGAGATCGTTGTTGGCGCGAATCCCGTCGAGGGCGCTGTGCAGGTCCTCGACCAGTTCATAGGACAGGGCGTTGAGCTTTTCCGGCCGAGTGAGGGTCAGCACGGCGATGTCGGGACGCGGAAACGTCAGTTCCAGATTCGGCATGCGCGACACGTTAGTCCTGCGCCGGGTGGAATCAGACGGTACTGCGCCAGCCTGCGACGCCGACCGCGATCATCCGGAGCTGCTTGACCGCGACCCGTTTGATCTCGTCCAGCGCCGCCTGGTCGTGGGCGTCCTCGATGGCCTCGGCGATCACGATCATCGAGTTGACGAACAGGCTGGCCAAGATGTTCAGATCCTCGCCGCTCCAGGTGTTCAGACCGGGAAAGCGGGCCAGGTCGATGGCCAACTCGGAGGTGATCAGACGAATCTCGGTGCGAATGGCGTAGCGGAGCACCGACACCCCGCTGGAGCGTTCCCGCCCAATGAAGCGCCAGTGCTCGCGCCGTTCATTGACGCCCTCGATCAGGATGTCCACCGACGACTCGATAACGCGGTTCGGATCGAGCTTGCCCGCCCGCGCACCGCGCAGCATGTCGCGCAGGCTGCGGAAGGACTCGTCAATCAGCACCAGGCCGAGCGCCTCCATCGACTCGAAATGCCGATAGAAGGCTGCGGGGACGATGCCGGCCTCGCGGGTGACCTCGCGCAGGCTCAGGGCGGAAAAGCTGCGCTCCTCCAGAAGTCGCAGGCCGGCGCCGACGATGGCCTGGCGGGTGGCTGCTTTGCGTTCTTCCCGGGACGGCGTCGAGTGTCCGGACTCCCGTGACCGTGATCTGCTCGAACGGCTCGACCGTGAGCTAGGCGTACGACTGTTCACTGATGTGAAACATACCACAACCTGGCCTAATCCATTGACGAGGTGCTGCTAGTGCAACCACAGTGTACATATGTTCACCGAAACTTTGGCTTCTCGGGTGCTCCGGTCGCCCCTGGTTGACCTGCTGACCGGACCACACGGTGTTGACCGGTATACCGAGCTAGTCGCGCCGACCTGGACCCAGCGCGACGCCCGTGCGACCGTGGTCGCGGTCCGGCGTCAGACCCCGCGAAGCGTCACCCTCACCCTCGAGCCCAACCAGGCGTTCACTGGATTCCGCGCCGGGCAACACATCAACCTGACGGTCGAGATCGACGGCCGTCGCCGCACCCGCCCGTACTCGCCGGCGAGTGCAGAAGGCTCCCCATACATCGAGCTGACGATCGGCCACCACGACGGCGGACTGGTCTCGGAGTATCTGAATCGCCACGCCCGGCCCGGGATGGTCGTCGGTCTGGACTCGGTCGGCGGCGAGTTCGTGATGCCAGCGGTGCGGCCCCGTCGGGTCCTGTTCGTGTCCGGCGGCAGCGGCATCACCCCGGTCATGTCGATGTTGCGGACCCTGCGGGCTGAGGGCGCCGACCGCGAGATCACCTTCATCCACTACGCCCGTACTCGCGAGGAGGCCTGCTATGGCGCCGAACTCTCGGCCATGGCGGGAGTGCGGGTGCTGCACGGCTACACCCGAGAAGGGCAGGGCGATCTCGCCGGCTATTTCAATGCGGACCACCTGGCCGCTGCGATGCTTGAGCCCGACGCGGTCTACGTGTGTGGTCCGCAGGCACTCGTTGATGCCGTCCGGACGTACTTTCCGAACGCGTTGTCGGAAAGCTTTGTCCCACCTGCATTCGCCCCGTCGACCGAGACATCCGGCGGTCGAATCGTATTCACCGACAGCGGTGTCGAGCTGACCGACGACGGCCGGCCACTGCTAGAGCAGGCCGAGGCATCAGGCCTCACACCGGAAAGCGGATGCCGGATGGGCATCTGCGGCAGCTGCACCCGCCGCAAGACCAGCGGGGTCGTCAAGAATCTGATCACCGGAACCGTATCCAGTAACGAATCGGAGGACGTGCGTATCTGTGTGTCCGCTCCCGTGGGCGACGTCGACATCGCGCTTTAGATCCGAAACGGACCAGAAAGGACAAGTCATGACTACAGCCACAACCCCACAACCGCAGACCATCTCGAAAACCGTTGGCGGCAAGACCGTCACCATGAGCCCCGAGCAGGCCGATGCGTTCGGCCGCGAACTAGACGCACTGAAGGATCGTGTGATCGCCGACCTGGGCGAGCGCGACGTCACCTACATCCGCCGGATCATCAAGGCGCAGCGCGGTCTGGAGGTCGCCGGCCGTGCGATGCTGTTCGGTGGAATCGTCCCGCCGTTCTGGCTCGCAGGCACTGCGATGCTGGGCATCTCGAAGATCCTCGACAACATGGAGATCGGCCACAACATCATGCACGGCCAGTACGACTGGACCGGTGATCCGACGTTGGCGGGCAAGAACTTCGAGTGGGACACCGCCTGCCCGGCCGACCAGTGGCGGCACTCGCACAACTACATGCACCACACTTATACCAACATCGTTGGCATGGACCGCGATGTGGGCTACGGGATCTTGCGGATCACCGAGGACCAGAAGTGGAAGCCGTACTTCCTCGGCAATCCCGTGTGGGCATTCATGCTGATGGTGCTGTTCCAGTACGGCGTCGCGCTGCATGAGATGGAGACCGAACGCATCACCGCGGGCGAGATCTCCATTACGGACAAGCGCGAGATCCTCGAGGGGATCTGGCGTAAGACCAAGAAGCAGACGCTCAAGGACTACGTGGCGTTCCCGCTGCTGGCCGGCCCGTTCGCGCCCTGGGTGTTCGCCGGGAACATGACGGCGAACCTGATGCGCAACGTCTGGTCCAACGTGATCATCTTCTGCGGACACTTCCCGGAGAACGTGCAGGAGTTCTCCATCGAGGAAACCAAGGCCGAGACGCGTGGCCAGTGGTACTTCCGTCAGATCTTGGGATCGGCGAACCTGACCGGTGGCAAGCTCTTTCACATCTTGAGCGGCAACCTGTCGTTCCAGATCGAGCACCATCTGTTCCCCGACATCCCGGCGCACCGCCATGCCGAGATCGCGCCCGAGGTGCAGGAAATCTGCAAGCGTTACGGCATCCCTTACAACATGGGACCGTTGCCGCGGCAAATCGCCACTGTCTGGCGCAAAATCTTCAAGCTGGCGCTACCCAGCTAGCTGTTACGTCTGACAGACCGGGCACCAGTAGGAGACACGGTCTCCGCTGGTGTCCGACTGTATGTGGGTGCCGCACCGCCGACACGGGCGCCGGACGCGGCCGTAGACCCATAGGTCGCGACCGGCTCGGGTGTCGCCGGTGGTGGTCCGATTGACGCGCGAACGGTTGAGCCACAACATGTCACGGGCCCGTTGCACCATGCGCAGCGGGTCTTTGACATTGCCTACCGGTGTCGTCGGCAGATATCCGGTGACGAAGCACAGCTCGTTGGCGTAGACGTTGCCGACGCCCGCCATCACCCGCTGATCCAACAGCGTTTCGGCCAATGGGCGCTGCGGATCGGACACCAGGTTCGCTTTCGCGACGCCCGGCTCCCAGTCGTCGCCGAGCAGGTCGGGCCCGAGGTGTTTGACGGCGTCCATGTCATGATCGCGCTTCAGGATCTCCAGTACACCGAGGTCGATCCCGCCGACACGGGAATCCGCTGTTTCCAGGATGATTCGGATCTTGTGGGGCTGGACCCGCCGAATCTGACCGCCGACGAGCCAGGCGCCGTCCATCTTGAGGTGGGAATGAATGCTCGCATCTCCCACGCGGATGAACAGGTGCTTGCCGCGGCTGATCACCTCGTCGACGACGCAGCCCGACAAGTCCACGGTCGCGAACTTCGGCACGCGGACGTCGCAGCGGATCAGCGACTTTCCCGCCAGCGCTTCCCGCAGTTTCGTGGCTGTCCGGTAGACGGTGTCGCCTTCAGGCATTCCTCACCGTAACCGGAGGCCGCGAGGTGTCCGGGAGAACCCCGCGCCGATCAGCGCCTCCTGTACCGCACCGCGTTGGCCTTCGGCGCCGGGTTCCAGCACCGAGACTCCATTGACCTTCTCGACGAGGAACGACGGCACACGCCCGGCGGTCACGAGTTCGGCCACGGCCACACCGGCGGCGATGTGCGCCTCCGCGTCGTCGGTGAAGCTCAGCAACGAGCGCCCACCCCGTTCGAGGAACCACGTCAGCTCACCATCGACAAGGGCCACCAGGGCGCCTGCCTTGCGGCTCGGCCGGTGCGCGACGTCCTCGTCGCCCGACTTCCTACTGGGCCATTGCAGCGCTGCGCCATAGGGATTGGCCGGGTCGGCCGCAGCCAGCACCACCGCGTGGTACTCGCGGTGGTCCGGATCGACTCCGTCCAGATAGGACCGCAGTCTGTCAACGGTCGACGCCACCGCGAACTGGGCGCCGCCCAGCGACTCGACGAAGTATCCGCGTTGGCACCGTCCGGCGTCCTCGAACGCCGTCAGCACTTTGTAGAGCATGGCGAAGCCGCCGGGGACGTTCTCGGCGGACACCGCGCCTTTGGTCAGCACACCGTGTCGGCTCAGTAGCATATCGGCTTGAAAGTGCGCGCGCACAGTGGATTCCGGCTCGGCCGGTGGCAGCGATGACCACCGTCCCGCGACGGTCGGATCGGAACTGCGGGCCTGGGCGTGCGCGACGCTGTACCGGCTCAACCGAGGGGGGCGTTGCCGCTGGCGATGTGCCGGGGCGCCGCGACGTCCGGTCGAGCGGCGGGTGCCGGTGAGCAATGCCCGCACCGGGGCGAAGGTATCGCCGGTGACCCGGCCCGCCCAGATCAGCTCCCACAGGGCCTGTTTGAGTTCGTCGTTCGGATTGTCCGATAGCTGGCGGAAGAAATAGGCGCCGCCGGCCCCGAGGGTCTGCAGGATCTCGCGATGCGTGTCGGTGAACTCGATCTCCGTCGGCGCGGCCAGCGTCATCGGTGCCGAATCCGCGAGATGAAAGGCGATCCAACCGTCTCCGCCGCCGATCTGGCCCGCACCCGACCACGTGACCTCACCGGAGGCCAACAACTCGTCGAGCATTGACGGTTGGTAGTCGCGGACCCGCTGCCCGAACACCAACGGTTCGATCGCCGACGCCGGTATCGGCACCCCGGCGAGCTGATCGATGACATGCGCCAGGCCGTCGATGCCCGAGTTGTGCGTCGAGGAGATCTGGTGCCACGCCGGCAGGAAGCGACCGTAGGCCGCGGTGCTCACCGGCTCGACCTGCGCCCGCAACGCTGCCAGCGAGCGGCGGCGCAGGATCTTCAGGACGTCTGCGTCGCACCATTGGTCACCCTCGAGGTCATTCGTGAACTCGCCGCGAATCAGCTTGCCGTCGTTCGCCATGCGGCCTAACACGTCCGCGGTGACCCGCAGCCCCAGGCCGAAGCGGCCGGCCGCATCGTGGGTGGTGAACGGTCCGCGGGTGCGGGCGTACCGACCGAGCAATTCGCCCAGCGGATCGTCGACACCTTCGGTGAACGCCGTCGGGACGCCGACCGGCACCGCGACCCCGATGCCGTCGCGCAGCAGACCGATGTCCTCGATCGCGGCCCACCAGATGCGGTCGGCGAACGACACCCTCAGCGCCCGCTTGCTGGCCGCCAGGCCGTCGAGCCAGCCACCGATCTCGGCGGTGGTGCATCGCTGTGCGATCTCGGCCTCGGTCATGGGACCGAGCACCCGCAGCAGGTCTGCGACACCTTCGGCGTCTCGGGCGCGGCGATCCTCGGCTAGATGCTGTAACTGCCGTGCGGTGGTTTCGATGACCTGTGGGTCGAGCAGCTCGCGCAGTTCCACCCGGCCCAGTAGCTCCGCGAGCAGCACACTGTCCAGCGACAGTGCGGCGGCGCGCCGCTCGGCCAACGGGCTGTCGCCTTCGTACATGAACGCGCCGACGTAGCCGAACAGCAGCGACGCCGCGAAGGGAGACGGTGTGGCGGTCTCGACCTCGACCAGCCGCAGCCGGCGTTGCGCCACGCGGTGCATGAGCTCGGTCAGCGCGGGGACGTCGTACACGTCCTGCAGACATTCCCGCACCGCCTCGAGAACGATCGGGAAGTCCGGATATTTGCGTGCGACATCCAGCAGTTGCGCGGCCCGCTGCCGTTGGTGCCACAGCGGCGACCGCTTTCCGGGATGCCGACGCGGTAAAAGCAGTGCGCGGGCGGCACATTCGCGGAACCGCGAGGCGAACAGCGCCGAGCCGCCGACCTCCGCGGTGACGATGGGCTCGATCTCGTCCGCGTCGAATACGAAGAGGTCGGCGCCTGGGGGCGGTGTTCCGACATCAGACCAAGTATCGGGCAGTCGCACGATGATGCCGTCGTCAGACGCTGTCGGCTTCTCGTCGATGCCATAACGCTCACGAAGGCGCCGGGAAACCGCCAGCGCCAGCGGACCGTGCACCCGCAAGCCGTAAGGAGAGTGCAGGATGACCCGCCAGTCGCCCAGTTCGTCGCGGAATCGTTCCACCAGCAGTGTCGTGTCGGCGGGCACCACATTGGTGGCCTGCCGCTGGTCGTCGAGCAGTTGCCACAGATTGTTCGTGGCGTAGTCGTCGAAACCGATTGTGCGGCAGCGGTCGGTGAAGTCATCGCGGCCGAGAGCCGCGAGCTCACCGGTGAACGCTCCGACGGCTGCGCCGAGTTCGGGAGGCCGACCCACACTGTCGCCGCGCCAGAAGGGTAGCCGGGCGGGCTGTCCCGGTGCGGGTACCACCAGGACCCGGTCGTGGGTGATCTCGGTGATCCGCCAGCTCGTCGCGCCCAGCGAGATCACATCTCCCGGACGCGACTCGTAAACCATCTCCTCATCGAGTTCGCCTACCCGCGAGGGCTTTTCGGAATCGGTGGCCAGATACACGGTGAACAGGCCGCGGTCGGGGATCGCGCCGCCGGACGTCACCGCCAGCCGTTGCGCGCCTGGGCGACCGGTCAACGTGCCCGCGTCGCGGTCGTACACCAGGCGCGGCCGCAGCTCGGCGAACTCGGTGGACGGGTACTTGCCGGAAAGCAGGTCCAGCGTCGCCTCGAATGCACTACGCGGCAGCGTCGCAAACGGCGCGCTGCGCCGGACCGCGTCGAACCAGCGGTCGGCATCCAGTGGCTCGAGGGCGCACGCCGCGACGGTGTGCTGCGCCAGCACATCGAGCGGATTCGTCGGCACCCGCATGGTCTCGATCTCACCGGACAGCATCCGCTTGACGGTGACCGCGCACCCGATGAGATCCGTTCGGTGCTTGGGAAACAGCACGCCCTGCGAGATTTCACCGACCTGGTGACCCGCACGGCCGATGCGCTGTAACCCGCTGGCCACCGACGGCGGTGCTTCGACCTGGATCACCAGATCGACCGCGCCCATGTCAATGCCCAACTCCAGGCTGGACGTGGCGACAACGGCTTTCAACCGGCCGGACTTCAGATCGTCCTCGACCTGCGCACGCTGCTCCTTGCTGACCGAACCGTGGTGCGCGCGGGCAAGCAGTGTCGGGGCACCCAACGACGCGCCGCTGGCCATCAGCTGTGCCGGAAAGCCGCCGCCCACCTTCGGGTTGTGCTCCATCGATAGTCCATCGCCAGTGCGCTCGGCGTGAATCTCGTTGAGACGGGAAGTGAGTCGCTCGGCCAGCCGCCGGGAGTTGGCGAACACGATCGAGCTGTTGTGCGCCTCGATCAGATCGACGATGCGTTCCTCGACATCGGGCCAGATGGTGTTGTTCTCGAGGTTGGCCATATCGGGCACGGGCACCGTCACGGACAGGTCGAAGGTCTTGGCGGCGGGCGGCGCCACGATGGTGGTGGGGGCCTGACCGGACAGGAACCGGGCCACCTCCTCGGGCGGCCGAACGGTCGCCGACAACCCGATGCGTTGCGCGGGCGTGTCCAAGAGTTGGTCGAGCCGTTCCAGCGACACGGCCAGATGCGCCCCGCGCTTGGTGCCTGCGACGGCGTGCACCTCGTCGACGATGACCGTCTGTACTTCGGTGAGTGTTTCGCGGGCCGCCGACGTGAGCATCAAAAACAGCGACTCCGGCGTGGTGATGAGGATGTCCGGCGGCCGGGTGATCATTTCCCGGCGCCGGGCGGGTGTGGTGTCACCGGATCGCACGCCGACGCTGATGTCGGGCGCGAGAACACCGCTGCGTTCGGCGAGGCGGCCGATACCGGTCAACGGGGTCCGCAGGTTGCGCTCCACGTCCACCGCTAGCGCCTTCAGCGGCGATACGTACAACACTCGCGTCCCCGCACCGGCGGGTCGGGGTTCCGATGCGGCGAGGCGGTCGATGGCCCACAGGAACGCCGCCAGCGTCTTACCGGAGCCGGTCGGTGCGATGACGAGCGTGTTGTCGCCGTCGGCGATGGCCGCCCACGCCTGCGCCTGGGCAGGGGTGGGCTCCGCGAACGTGCCCGTGAACCAGTCGCGGGTCAGTCCGCTGAACCGGGCGAGGGAACCGGTGCTCATCTAAGAGATGACCCGTAATTGGTCATGCAGCGCCAATCAGCTTGGGGGCCGGTTGTTTTCGGCTGGTCCCGCGACGTCCAGGCTTGTGGTCTGGTCTGTTCGGGGGTGGGCCGGGTGCTGCTTGTTCAGCAGAGGTCATCACTGTGTGGTGGCTGCCGGTCCTGGCCGATCCCTCATCGGGTGATGGCGGTGGCTGGTGCCGGTTGACTGAACCCTCCCACTCTTGCTGGGAGGCCAACCCATCGCGCAGGGCGTGGGCGAGTCGATAGTCGACCCGCGCTGTGCGCGGGTCATCGGGATCGGTGAGCTCGACGCAGGCCGCCAAGGCAGCCGAGACGATGTCACGGTCAGCGCGTAGCCCGCAGTGCGGACAGTGGTGGATGCGTTGGGCCAACGTCTTGGCAATACGCTGGCCGCACAGGCAATGTTGGCTCATCGCGGTGGACCGGGTACCCGCGTGGGTCAGCTTGCCGCCGCTGGCCCGGCATTCGTCGGTAAGGGCAGCCACGAGCATGCCGGGGCTGAACAAGGCGATCCGTTTGCCCCACAACCGCGCCCATGTCGAGATGCAGCAATCCTCAACGGTGACCGTGTTGCCGTGGGCGGCCACGATCGCCGCGGCCATCGTGGCGGCGCGGGCCTGCTTGGCCTGCCTGGTGCGCCGCGATTCCGCGGCGTGATCACACCGGGTGCGCTGATAACGGCGCGAGAGTTGATCGTGGCGGTACGCACGGAGTGGGACACCTTCGGCGCGGGCGTGCCGTGGCCCGCCCGGGTTGGCAATCTGCTTGGCGGGCAATCCTTTCACGGTGCGGCGCTGGGCGCGTTTATGCTGGCGCACCGAGGGGCCGTAGTGGCTGGCGTTGGTGTTGCGCCGCGAACGATCCAGGGCCTTCTGCCGGCCGCGGGCTTTCCGGGCCGCCTGATCAGCGGCGCGTTGCTGGGCATCAGTGCACCGGAGCTGTTCGCTATCGAGGTGGCTGGGCTTGCCCTCGGGGAATGAGGCGACGGACAGGTTGGACACGTTGACATCCACCCCTGCCCGCCGACCCGCTGGGATCTGTTCGCGGCGTGCGATCGTCGACGGCGACTGATACTCGTGGCCGTGGATCAGCAGGTGTGCGTAGTAGCGCCAACCACCGGGGGCTTTGCGGTCACGCACCCGCACCAGGTCGATCTTGTGCCAGACGTTCGGGTCGGCCAGGAAATGCGTCAGGCGTGGCCACTGCCCGGCGCCGGACGATAATCGCACCGGCAGGACGAGATCCCCGGTGGGCAACCCGGTGAACACCACCGCCAATGCGCGGTCGTGATGCCACCACGACTTACTGGCCGGCCGCTCCGGGACAGCCAGGCGGGCCGGCTGGGTCAGGATCGAGGTGCCGACCGGTTGCTCAGCCGCCTGATGCGCGGTGCGCACCCCCGCGGGTAGGTCACAGTGCCCGTAGGTAGCCAGGTGCCCGTCCAGGGTGCCCACCAGACGGTAGGTCTCCCACGTCGGCTGGTCTTTGGTGTGTGACCGGGCACGCCCGGGAATGCGGGTGAAATCCCACCACGAACCGATCCGCGGCGCCCCGTGTCGCCGCCTGGAGGAATCCGCGAACAGATGCCGGTCCACGGTTTCCCACACCTCATCGGCCACATGCAGACCCACCGCCTTGGTGAGGTGATCACGCATCCACCCACTGGCCTCAATATGACGTTTCGCCGCGGCCTCCAAGCCCTTACGCGACAAACCCAGCCGTTCCCGCAGCGCTTTGGAGCCAGCGTCGCGTTCGTGGCGGGCCGCCCAGTATGCCCGGCACCGCGCGGCTGCGTCGCGCTGTAGTGCCCGCCGCAGCCGGAACACCGCATCCCACTGGGCGTGCAGCCGCCACCGGGTGCGCTCATCGGAGGCGTCGATTTCCAGGCGGATCACCGCCACCGGACCCTCGTATTTGAAATTTGGTGCCGTGGACGCCCCGCGCCGCCGCGGCACGCTCACCACATCATCGCCGCTGGTCACGGCCATCATTTCGGTGGGCGTGACTTCCATAGACACCATGCAACCACACGCCACCGACACCGAGCCGCTACCGCACCTGGCTGCCCCTTACCGGATTAACCGCCCACCAGTTCTGCAGCGTGCTCACGCTCATCGGCCATAAGGTCGTTCCTGCAGGCCGTGGCTGTCCCTGGGGCCTGTCGGTGCCCATTCGGCTGCTGCTGGTCTTGATTCACCTGCGCACCGACCTGACCACCCGTGCCCTGACCGCGCTCTTCGCACCAGCCAATCGACCGCAGACCGGATCATCCACCACCTCGTCCCGATCCTTGCCGTCGCACTTCGGCCAGACACCAACAGTCCAGGCGACCGTGGATCATCGACGGCACTCTGATCCCCGTGCACGACCAGCCGATCACCGCGATCAGCAAGAACTACCGGCGCAGCATCAACACACAGACACTCACCTGCGCGAAACGGCGCATCTTGAACCCAGTCGGTGACTGCTGGCCCGGCAACCGCAACGACGTCGTCGTGGCCAGTCACACCGTCGCTCACCCACTCGACGGGCACCCGAACGATCCTGGGCGACGGCCGATACCGCGGAATCACCACCATCACCAGTCCATGCCGCGGACCAGAGGGCGCATCTTCCGCGACGACCACTACAGGACGTACCGACGCATCCGCGCCCGCGTCGAGCACGTCATTGCCAGGATCAAGGACTGGCAAATCCTTCCACAACGCCGACGACGCAGCAACGCCATTAACTGACGACGCAGCAACGCCATTAACTACAGCCTTCAAATCGTCACCGGACTTTGGAACCTGAAGACCCACCATCAATTACGGGTCGATTCCTAGCCATCGTGCAGGAGACCACCGACAAACATCACCGGCGTGCGGCCGCGGTGGCTTCTGCCAGCGCTTCGGGGATCCCGGGCACCCGCGCGACACCGTCGAGAACGATGTGCGCACATGCGTCGGCGACACGATCGATGTCGATCGAGGGGTCCAGCATCCGCTGCCGGCACATCTCGAGAGTGAAGGCGATCCATCCGTAGGCGATGATGCGCACGTCGCGTTTGACCTCGGCGTCCAGCTGGTCACCGCCGAAGGCGGCGACAATGCGTTCGGCCTGACGGTCGGTGTCGGAGTCCTCGATGCCGCGCAGGACAGGGTCGGAGCTGCCGTTGCCCACGTAGGCCGCCCACGCGACGTTCGGGTTCTCCTCGTAGTAGCGAAGGTAGGCGATGACGCCTTCGCGCAACTGGTCGAACAGACTCAGGCCGGGCCTGGGAGGTGCGTTGGTCGCCTCGAAGAGCCGCTCGCCCTCGGCGCGAAGCACCGCCGCGAAGAATGCCCGCTTGTCCGGAAAATAGTGGTACATCAGCGCGCGGGACACACCCGCCTTTTCGGCGATCTCGTCTATGCGGACCTCGTCGTAGGGTCGCTGACCGAACACCTCGGCGCCCAACGTGAGAAGTTCGTTGCGGCGCTCGTCGGGAGACAGCCGCCGCCGAGGTTCAGCCATCTGCCCATCCTAATTGACACGTGTTCAACAGCGTCATCGTGTACGTACCGATCTGCCGCCTTGCTGTGGATCTATTGCAGAACCCCCGGGCGCCCGTTCGGTCCGTGGGAGCATCGACCGTGCCGATCGAAGATCCCGAGGAACGCGTCGCCGAACTGGAGCGCCAACTCGCGGAAGCGCGAGCGGCCGCCAGGCGATCCCCGTTCAGGGACGCCGAAGTGCCGCCGTTCGATTACCCGGGTCAGGACCGTTCGTCCTCGCTGTACGAGGTCGCCCTCGCCCCCGCGCCTCGGCGAGTCCCGCTGCGATTCCTGCTCGCCGAGGCCCTTCCGTTCCGGTGGTGGTACCTGTTCGCGATGTTCATCGTGGCCATCCCTCCGATCATCGTCTGGTTCATGCAGCCGCGATTGGTTCTGCCGGCGGCCGTGTTGGTCCTGCTGCTGATCTACGGTTTCCACCTCCGCGGTGTGGTGACGCGACTCGCGCTGCTGAAGTGGGGCCAAGTCGCAACGGTCACGGGGACCGAAGTTCTCTCGCAGGGAACCTATTACGGCGGGACCACGTACTCGAACGTCGTCCTGCCCGTCGCCCGCGGCTGGACCGTCGCGCGGCCCATATGGAGCGGTCCGAAAACCAAGACCCGCATCCGTTACGCGCTCGGTCGTCAGTTGGGCGAGATCACCGTCGGAGGACGCGAATACGTCGACGGCGTAATCCTGGCCGATCAACGGAACCCGCAGCGCGCCCTGTGCGTGACATCGTTTCCGTACGACCTCGACCGCGACGACGCCGGCAACTGGTCCGGCCGGTTGCGCGTCCGCCTGCAAATCGGGATGGTGTGCTGGCTGCTCGTCATGGTCGGCTGGGTTGGCGGCACTGCGCTGCTGTTCCACAGCTACCGGTCCTACCTCGAATCGCTGCCCGTATCATCCGATCCGACCGGATCGCCTCAGGCGCCTACGGTCTCAGCCCAGCCGGGCGATGAAGTGATCATCAACGGCACCAACGAAACTCGGTCGATCGCGTGTAACGGTAACGACGTCGTGGTGAATGGTTCGGCCGAACATGTCAACATCACCGGTCACTGCCTCAGCCTCACCGTCTCCGGTAGTGGCAACCACGTCAGCGCCGACGTCGTCGACGCCATCACCACCAATGGGATGAACAACGTCGTAACGTTCCGAGCGGGCTCGCCCCGCATCACAGCCGGCGGCGTCGGCAACGTCGTCGAACCGGGCTAAAGCACGCGGCTGGGCGGTTCGGTCAGCCGAAGTGCACACCCTGCGCCAGCGGCAGTTCGGACGAGTAGTTGACGGTGTTGGTGGCCCGTCGCATGTAGGCCTTCCAAGAGTCCGAACCCGACTCGCGCCCGCCGCCGGTCTGCTTTTCGCCACCGAATGCGCCGCCGATCTCGGCTCCAGACGTGCCGATGTTGACGTTGGCGATGCCGCAGTCCGAACCGTCGGCGGCCATGAACCGTTCCGCCTCGCGCATGTCCATGGTGAAGATCGACGACGAAAGACCCTGCGGCACCTCGTTGTTCAACGCGATCGCGTCGTCCAGATCGTCATAGGTCATCACGTACAGGATCGGCGCGAAGGTCTCCGAATGCACCACCTCGGTCTGCGCGGGCATCCGGACAACGGCTGGGGCGACGTAGTACGCGCTGTCGTCACCCATCTCGTGGCGCTCACCGCCGAACACCTCGCCGCCGTCGGCGCGAGCCTGTTCGAGTGCCCTGACCATGTCCCGGTAGGCGGTCTCATGGATCAGCGGGCCCACCAGTGTGCCGTCGGCAGCCGGATCACCGATCGGCAACTGCCCGTAGGCGGCCGTGATCCGGCCGACGAGTTCGTCGGCCACCGAGGAGTGCACGATCAGCCGTCGCATTGTCGTGCAGCGCTGCCCTGCCGTGCCCGCCGCCGAGAACACGATGCCGCGCACGGCGAGATCCAGGTCAGCCGACGGCGTGACGATGGCGGCGTTGTTTCCGCCGAGCTCCAGCAGCGCTTTCCCGAATCGCTGCGCCACCCGGGGCCCGACCTGCTGGCCCATCCGCACCGAGCCCGTGGCGGACACCAGCGCCACCCGTGGGTCGTCGACGAGGCGCTCGCCGACTTCGCGGCCGCCCTGGATGAGTCGGCTGATCTCCCGCGGTGCGCCCACGTCGTCGGCCGCCCGCTCGATGAGCGCCTGGCACGCCAACGCCGTCAACGGTGTCAGCTCGGATGGCTTCCACACGACGGTGTCTCCGCACACCAATGCGATCGCGGTGTTCCAGGCCCAGACCGCCACCGGGAAGTTGAATGCGGTGATGACCCCGACCACCCCGAGCGGATGCCAGGTTTCCATCAGGCGGTGCCCGGGACGTTCCGACGCGATGGTCTTGCCGTAGAGCTGACGTGACAGGCCGACGGCGAATTGGCAGATGTCGATCATCTCCTGCACCTCGCCGAGGGCTTCCGAGGTGATCTTGCCCGCCTCCACCGTGACGAGCGTCGCGACGTCGGCCTTGTGCTCTACGAGCAGCTCACCGAGGCGTGCCACCAGCGCTCCCCGGACCGGCGCCGGGGTGGTCCGCCACGACGTAAATGCCTGCGCTGCTTCGGCAATGGCCGCGTCGGCCTGTTCCACATTGGTCTCGGTGACCGTGAACAACACGTCGCCACTGATGGGGGTGCTGGCCTGCAAGCCGTGACCGCCCGGCTGCCCGAGTTGGGCCGGCGAACCGACCGCCGCGAGTGCGTCACGCACTTGGGTGCGTAGCGCCTCGGCCGTCGGAAGTTGGGTTTTCTGCATAGTCGTCATTGTGATGCCGCTTTCTCGTAGAGCTCGTACGGATCGTGGATGTGGTGGCCGATTTGTCCGGCCATCCAATCGAGGCTGTAGTGGCAACCGTCGGCCGTGTCGTCGGACTGGCTGTCGAAGTCGAGGTTGGAGCGGAAGATCCCGGCCGCCGATGCGGGCAAGAAATCCTCGTAGACAATCGGTTTCGACGGGTCACCGCCGCGGTAGTACGCCAGACCGGACGATGCCATCGCCTCGTCGGTGGCGGGGAAGTACTCGTGCCACACCGCGGCCGGATCGGCCGCCGCGAGCGCCTCGTCGTAGCGCTGCCTGCCCTCGGGCGTCAGCGCGACTCCGCGTGACTCGACCTCCCCGAAGCGCACGCGAAGGGTGCCGTCGGAGACCGCGCCGTCGTCATCGCGGAAGCGCCGTGGTTCGGCGAGCGCCCGAAAAGACGTCTGCCGCAACAGCACGTCTGGGCCTGCCGAACGAGGGGGGCCCTGAATCGCGTCGATCATCGCGACACCGCGCTGCGACATCCGCCCGTACAGCTCGTCGATGTCGAGTACGCGTGGCGTCAGGTGATTGATGTGCGTGGTGGTCACACCGGCGATGTCCGCGGCCACCGCCGACACGCGGCTCAACTCGTCGTACCACGCCCGGTCGATCGGCTCACGTGACAGCGCAAACGCATCGACAGTGTCGGCGACGAAGCGTTCGGCGCGCTCGCGATCGGCTCCGCCGTCCGACGCGATGCGTCGCGCCTCGTCAACGAGCGCGGGGTCGAACAGCTGCCTGCGGGCCAGGAACCCCTCGATGCGGGTTCGCAGATCGGGGGAGAAGAATCGCTGGTCAGCAGTGGACAGCATCGATGTGAACACCCGAAAGCGGTTGTGATCCAACTCGTCTGGATCGATCGGCCGGAAGGCTGTCGACACCACCGGCACCTGCGAATGCGCGTCGCGCAGGTCGTAGAACCCGACCGGAAACATCCCGAACGCGGCGAACAGGTCTGCGACGTCCGCGAGTTCGCGCGGGCTGCCGACCCGGATCGCGCCGTGGCGCTCGGCGATCACCCGCTCAGTCGTGCCGACTTCGCGGTTCACCTCGGCACTCACTTCGACGAGCGTGGAGTACAGCGGCACCTCGGTGGCGTACAACCGCGACAACGCGGCGGCGAACTGCGCACGCAGCTGCCACGTTTGGACGCTCAAGCTCATTTCTCGACTCCCGCTCGCTCCGGTCCTCGCTCGTTCCTCACTGCGATCCTCACTCGCGTTCGTCTTCGTAAGCTCATTTCACACCTCCGCTCCGATACAGTGCGGCCATGAGCGAACCGCTCGACGACATCGACCGTGTGCTGGCGCGTGAGTTGGTCACCGATGGACGGGCCACGCTGGCCCATCTCGCGGAGACCGCTGGACTATCGGTGTCGGCGGTCCAGTCCCGTGTCCGCAGACTGGAGTCGCGTGGCGTGGTGACGGGATACACGGCGAGAATCAACCCCGAAGCCGTCGGGAAGATGCTGTCGGCGTTCGTGGCCATCACCCCTCTCGATCCCTCTCAACCCGATGATGCTCCTGCGCGGCTCGAACACATACCGGCCATCGTGTCGTGCTATTCGGTGGCCGGCGAGGAGAGCTACATCCTGCTCGTGCGCGTCGAGACCCCGCGGGCGCTCGAAGACTTGCTGCAACAGATACGAACCGCGGCGAACGTTCGCACCCGAAGCACCGTCATCTTACAGACTTTTTACGATGGACGCGACTACGTACCGTAATTGTTACGGTCAGCTAGCGGTACAACCGTAAATAATGCGTTAAGATGGTGCCATGACCGCTGTCCTGACACCCACCGCCCTGGCTGCCGCCGTCCGTCCGGACGACGTCCGCGACGTGCTTGCCCGCAGCATCCTGGCCGACGGCATGGACCTCGTCCTCGACATCGACCGCTCATCGGGCTCCTACCTGGTCGACGCCCGTACCGGCGAGCGCTATCTCGACATGTTCACCTTTTTCGCGTCCTCAGCGCTGGGGATGAACCATCCGGCGCTGGCCGATGACGAGGAGTTTCGTGCCGAACTTGCGCAGGCCGCCGTCAACAAGCCGAGTAATTCCGACATCTACTCCGTGCCGATGGCGCGTTTCGTCTCCACGTTCGCGCGGGTGCTCGGCGATCCGGCACTGCCCCATCTGTTCTTCGTCGACGGGGGAGCGCTCGCCGTCGAGAACGCGTTGAAGGTCGCGTTCGACTGGAAGAGCAGGCACAACGAGTCGCACGGAATCGATCCCGCCCTCGGTACCAAGGTGCTGCATCTGCGCGGTGCCTTCCACGGCCGCAGCGGCTACACGCTGTCGTTGACCAACACCGACCCCAATAAGGTCGCCCGGTTCCCGAAGTTCGACTGGCCGCGCATCGACGCGCCCTACATCCGGCCCGATGCCGATATGGATGCGGTGGAAGCCGAGTCGCTTCGCCAGGCCCGTGCGGCGTTCGAAACCCATCGCAACGACATCGCCTGCTTCATCGCCGAGCCCATCCAGGGCGAGGGCGGGGATCGCCACTTCCGGCCGCAGTTCTTCGCGGCGATGCGTGAGCTCTGCGACGAATTCGATGCCCTGCTGATCTTCGATGAAGTGCAGACTGGGTGCGGCATGACCGGAACCCCTTGGGCCTACCAGCAATTGGGGGTCGCCCCCGATGTGGTCGCGTTCGGCAAGAAGACGCAGGTGTGTGGCGTCATGGCCGGCGGCCGCGTCGATGAGGTGCCCGACAACGTCTTCGCCGTCAGCTCGCGTATTAACTCGACGTGGGGCGGCAACCTCGTCGACATGGTGCGCTCACGTCGCATCCTCGAGGTCATCGAGTCCGACCACCTGATGATCCGGGCCGCTCATGCGGGCCGATATCTTCTCGACCGACTCGCAGAGCTCGCCGAAGAGTTCCCCGACCTGGTGCTCGACGTCCGTGGACGCGGGCTCATGTGCGCGTTCAGCCTGCCCAGCGCGGCGCAGCGCGACGAGCTGATAGCCAAGTTGTGGGATCGCGGCGTGATCATGCTCGCCAGCGGAGCGGACAGCGTGCGGTTCCGGCCCGCGCTGACGGTATCGCGCGGGGAGATCGATGCGGCGGTCGACGCGGTGCGCGACGCGCTGCGCTAGACCTCGGTCGGTGTGGAAGGCGCCGTCAGGCGCCGGATCGTCGCTCGGAGGCGGCCGAGCTCGGCGCCACCGATCAGCTCGCAGCCGTGCCGTTCCGCGAGTTTGCGTGCAGCAGGCGTGAATTCGTGGTTGGTGACCACCATGGTCCTGGTGCAGTCCTGCATCGGTGCGCCCGCAACCACCTCCTGAACGGCACCCGCACCTACCGGACGCGCCTGGCGTTTGCATTGAATGGCAAGGCGATTCGGCCGTTTCCCGACGATGATGTCGACGCCCCAGTCGCCGGTGATCGACGTCATGATGACCGGCACCCCGCTCGACCGTGCGATCCGCGCGACGTAGTCCTCGAACTCCGTGCCCGACATCGCGGCCGTCGCATCCTCGTGCGGACGCGGGGTCCTCACGCCGAGGATCGCTCCGCGAACGAAGTGGGGCGCGGCCCCAGCGATGATCGGCGCCGCCGCGGCGACCACCAGGCTCCACGCGGGCGTTGCCCCCAACGCCCACGCCACGCAGCCACCGACCACCGCGGCAAGCAGATGCCACTTCAGCGCCACGCGGCGAATGCTAGGGGCCCGCACCGACATCGCTCACCAACCACGCCGCGAGTCGGTGCGGGCGCGCTCATTCGCAATCCCGGCGGGCAGGTAACAGTTAATCTGCACCTATGACCGATGAGCTGGCCGAACTCGGCGGGCAGACGCCCATCGAGCAGGCCCTCGCCGGCGGGGATCCACAGCGCGTCGGTTCCTTCAAGTACTTCTTCGCCGAAGAACGCTGGGAGTGGTCTCCCCAGGTCCAGCGGATGCACGGCTATGAGCCCGGCAGCGTCGAACCCACCACCGATCTGGTGCTGTCGCACAAACACCCGGACGACTACGGCCAGGTCGCCGCCACCCTGGACGAGATCCGAAGAACATCGGGCGCGTTCTCCACCCGGCACCGCATCATCGATACCCACGGGGAGATTCATCACGTCGTCGTCGTCGGGGACCAGCTGTTCGGCCAGACCGGCGCGGTGATCGGAACTCACGGTTTCTACGTCGACGTCACGCCGTCGGTGCAGCACCACCACAACCAGATCGTCAGCGAGGCGGTCGCCGAGATCGCCGAGGCCCGGGGCGTCATCGAGCAGGCAAAAGGCATGCTGATGGTGATCTACCGGATCAGTGCCGACTCGGCTTTCGAACTGCTCAAGTGGCGCTCGCAGGAGACCAACACCAAGCTGCGGGTGCTGGCCGAACAGATTTGCAGGGATTTTCTGGAGCTGCGGTACGGCGAGGAGCTACCACCCCGCAGCGCCTACGACAGATTGTTGCTGACCGCGCACAACCGGGTTTCGCCCTGAGGTTTATCAGCTCCACCTGCAGGGAATTTCGTATCCGTTCCCATCGGTGACCTCTGGAGAATCCAGCCGTGTATCAGAGCTCTGAACGTGTGCGACAAGACGACGCCAATGTCCGTGATGCCATGCGCTTCGGCGCAGTCGTTGCCGTAATCGGCATCGCGTTTCTCATCACTGCGGCCGTTTGGGTGAGTACCTGCAGCGGTGCCACCGCCGACACGGTGGCCTGCGGAGTGCCGCAGCGAACTCTGCTCGCCGTAGGCGCGCCGGCGATCCTGCTGATCGGCGGGCTGCGTGCCTTCTTGCGCACCTATCAGACATGGCGCAGGAGGGAAACTTGGTGGGCATGGCAGGGCGTCGGCTGGTTTCTGCTGACGTTGATGCTGCTCGTGCTGACCATGAGCATGCCGCCACTCGCCGGCTCTGCGGTGTTCGGGGGATGACGCCCCCGGCGCTGACGGCGGTTGCGCTGGTGTGCAGCCTCAAGCCCAGTCCGGCGCCGTCCAGTAGCGAAATGATGGCCAACCACGTCTGCGAACGACTGCGGGCCCAAGGAGTGGAAACCGAATCTGTGCGCTGCGTGGATTTCGCGATTTCACCCGGCGTGGAGGCGGATATGGGTGACGGGGACGAGTGGCCCCGCATCCGCGAGAAACTGTTGAGTTGCGACATTCTCGTGCTCGCCACCCCGGTGTGGCTGGGCCATCCGTCGAGCGTCACGCAGCGCGTGCTGGAACGTCTGGACGCCGAGCTGTCCAACACCGACGACGCCGATCGGCCCACCATGGTCGGCAAGGTGGCGGTGGTTGCGGTGGTCGGCAATGAGGACGGCGCGCACAAGGTCGTCGCAGACTGCTTCCAGGGGCTCAACGACATCGGGTACACGATCCCCGCCCAGGGCTGCACCTACTGGAACGGCGAGGCTATGCAGTCCAAGGACTACAACGACCTCGACGAGGTGCCCGAGGCGGTCGCCTCGG
This sequence comes from Mycolicibacterium tusciae JS617, assembly GCF_000243415.2. The sequence continues at coordinate 2,670,064 of NZ_KI912270.1, read as the reverse complement.
CCACGGCCGCGGCGGCACGCAACGCCGCACACCTGGCGAACCTGCTGCGCAGTGGGCAGTACCCGCCCTACCAGTGATGTTCGTTTTTGCCACAACGAACCCGGGTAGTCCTACCGTTGATATCAGCCCAACTAGGGCGGCCGAGGTATGCCGAGAGAGGAGTACCGATGAAAGGCCCGAAAGATCCCGTCGATCATGCGCGAACGACGCGCCCGCACGCCGGGGAGTCAATGAAGGACAACAAGATCATGCCGGGGCTGATCGTGATCGGAGTGGCCCTTGTGCTGTTCGTCTCGTGCCTGGCGGCATTCGCCACGAGACATCATGATGTCGGCTTGGTGCTGGCTTCGCTGGCCGGCGCGGGGTTTGTCGTCGGCGGAGGCTGGCTGCTGATCGAACATATCCGAGTGCGCCGAATCGAAGAACGTTGGTATGCAGAGCATCCCGACGCCTTGCGGCAACGGCCGAGTAGTTAGAAAACGCCCGCAAGAAACATGAAAAAGGCCCAGCCGATCGGCTGGGCCTTTTCCGTGAAGAGCTAGCGTTGCTCCGCCTCTTGACGCTTCTCGGCCGCCTTGGCTCCGCCGCGTGCGGCTTCCGCTTCGGCTTCCTTCTGGGCCGCGTCCTGCTGGGCATCGGCCTTGTCCTGCTGGGCCTTACCCTCGCGGACCATGTCGTCCCGGCCGGTCACTGTGCCGACGGTTTCTTTGGCCTTGCCTTTGACATCTTCGACGACGCCCTTGATGCCTTCTTCGGGGCCACTGTTCTTCTCAGTCATATGGTTGCCTTTCCGCTATTGCAGTGGAATTGGTCCTGCCCACTTCGTGAGCGTGGGGCCGAGGAGATATCCCCGCGATCAAGGGTTACCCGGGGCCGCGGGGGCTAAACGCGATCGTCGTCCTGGTCGAATTCCACGGTTTCGAGCTGTTCCTGCCAATCTGCCTCCGCGGTTTCCAAGGGCGGCTCGGTGGGCGGTTGGGCCAATGTCTCCTCGTCCAACCCTTCGTCGCTGACGGGCCGTAGTTGCTCTGCCGCATCGGCGGCGGGGACATCATCGGCAAGCTCATCGCGGTCGCGCATGACGTCGGGATACCCTCACCGCCGGCCCGAAAACGCTTTGGCGCTTGAGTCATCGTCTCGAACGGCTAGCTCTTGGCGACCTTCCGGATCAGGCGAGCAGTGCTGCTGTCCAGGATGGCCTGACGCTTGGCCGGTGCTCTGGTTCGCGCGGCTCTGCGGACGCCCGCTTCGATGGTCAGCCCTGATTCGTATCCTTCGACGACGCGGGGATCGACGTAGGAAGCCCTGGCCACGGCGGGGGTGTTGCCGAGTTCTTCGGCGACCTCTTTCATGACGGCCGATTCCACCCGCTTGATCACCGACTTGTTCTCCGGCGGGTCGGTGTCGACGAACGCCGCCGCCGCCAGCACCGTGCCGTGCCACGTACGCAGATCCTTGACTGTGTACTCGTCGCCGACGAGTTCCTTGAAGCGGCCGTTGAGATCATCGGCGTGAAGATCGACCCACCCAGAACCACTGCGGCACACCAGCAACCGCTCGGTACGATCCGGTCGGCGCATCAGCGCACGCACCGATCGGACCACTTCGGGATCCTCGATCACCAGGGTCCGACGAACGCCGCTCTTGGCCGGATAGTCGAACTCGACCGCGCTGCGTTGAAGGGTCACGTGTTCGCACAGCAGGGTCGCCAGGCCAAACGAGTTGTTCTCCTCGGCGTACTGCTCTGACCCCGATCGGAAGTAACCGAGATCGAGCAGCTGCAGCGCCAGCGCGATCACCCGGTCGCGGGTGAGCCCACGGCCACACAGGTCCGACGCGATCTGTTGACGCATGTCGGCAAGCCGGGTCGACATATGCAGCGCTCGGTCGAACTTCTCTTCGTTCCGTTCCTCTTGCCACTTCTGGTGATAGAGGTACTGGCGTCGGCCCGCGGCATCGGTTCCGACTGCCTGAATATGGCCGTTGGGATGGGCACAGATCCAGACCTTCTTCCAGGCCGGCGGGATGACAAGGTCTTTGATGCGCTCGAGAGTGACGGCGTCGGTGATCGGGGCGCCGTCGGGGTCGTAGTAGGAGAAGCCGCGGCCCCGTCGAACCCGGCGCAGTCCCGGGCCGCGTAGTTCGCTACGGCGAAGCCGCATGTTTGGCGCCCGACCTGGTGAGGGTATGGAACCCAGACCATGGCGAACCACGCTCCAATACGGACGACGACATCTGCGGCCTCACTGCATCATCGGAGCCAGGATGAGGAACGCCCCGGTGTAAATCGCCACCAGTATCAAGATCAGTCCAACCAGGATCAGCCCGGCCGTAACGATGATCCGACGCAGAGATCGGATGGCGTCCGAGTCCGCGCCGCCGAGCCGGCCGTGCGACTCCATCTGCTTCATGACCGGGGATTACCCGGCGTGGCGGCTTGCCACACGTCATCGTTGACGGGTTACGGGACCGCCCGTGGTTAGCTGGGAGAAGACCTGGGGTAACCTCGCTTCGACATTGCCGGGAGGTCAAATGGCCGACGTTGCTAATACGAACAACGGGCATATACGGAATGCAGGATCGGTCGAGCTTCGGGTTGCCGCCACGCTCGAAAACCTTGCCGTGTTGCGCACCCTCGTCGCCGCCGTGGCCACGTATGAGGATCTGGACTTCGACTCCGTCGCAGATCTGCGCTTGGCGGTCGACGAAGCGTGCACGCGCCTCATCCGCTGCGCCGTCCCCGATTCCACACTCTTGCTGGTTGTCGATCCGCGCGACGACGCGGTCGTCATCCACGCCTCGGCGACGTGCAAGAGTCCCGACATCCTGGCCCCGGGCAGTTTCAGCTGGCACGTGCTGAGCTCGCTGACCGATGACGTACGCACCTTCCAGGATGGCCAGGGACCTGAGGAAGGACAGGTATTCGGGATATCCATGACGACGAGGCGAGCGAGCTCGTTGCAGTGAGCCCTTCGACGTCAAAGGGTTCGTCGTCGCGTTCGAATTCTGAGTATGCGGATGTCGCCGACATGTTCCGCGAACTCGCGGACATACCCCAAGATACGGCGGCCTTTCAGCGGCAACGCGACCGCATCGTCGAGCGTTGCCTGCCATTGGCAGACCACATCGCCCGCCGTTTCGACGGACGCGGGGAGTCCCGCGACGACCTCGTCCAGGTCGCCCGCGTGGGCCTGGTGAATGCGGTGATCCGCTTCGACGTGAACGCCGGTTCGGACTTCGTGTCATTCGCCGTGCCGACGATCATGGGAGAGGTCCGACGGCACTTCCGGGACAACAGTTGGTCAGTGAAGGTGCCCCGCAGGCTCAAGGAACTGCACCTGCGGCTGGGCGCCGCGACTGCCGAACTGTCCCAGCGGCTCGGTCGCGCACCCACCGCCTCCGAACTTGCCATCGAACTGGAGATGGACCGCGACGAGGTCATCGAGGGCTTGGTGGCCGGCAGCTCTTACAACACGCTGTCGATCGACAGTGGCGGTGGAGGAAACGAGGACGCGCCCGCCATCGCCGACACGATCGGCGACGTCGACCTGGGCCTCGACCAGATCGAGAACCGAGAAGCGTTGCGGCCGTTGCTAGCAGCGCTGCCAGAACGGGAACGAACGGTGCTGCTGCTGCGCTTCTTCGAATCGCTCACGCAGACCCAGATCGCCGAGCGGGTAGGCATCTCACAGATGCACGTGTCCCGGCTCCTGGCGAAATCGTTAACGCGTCTGCGGGACCAGCTGCAGTAGGCGGCGCGGCTCACCCTGTACCGCCGACAGCGCGGAGTCGACGCCGCTGTAGAACGGCAGAGTCGAATCGGGATCACAGATCCGCAGCAGCCGTGTGACGGAGGCGCTGGGCACCGATGCCCAGGTGATGGCTTCACCCGCGCAGCGGACATTCAGGGTATGTAACGCCGAAAAGCCGGAAGTACCAAAGAATTCGACCCCGCTCATGTCGAGTACCAAGCGGTCGATGCGATCGCCGTGTCGCATTGCGTAGTCAACGAGCGCCTGTGCGTTCGCCGCGTCGATCTCGCCGTGTGCCGTGATCACCGCGGTGTTCGGCGGTAACCATCGGGTGGCGAAATGCGCCATATGCGACTCGGCGCGTTCGATGAGGGATTCCGGGGTCACCGGTTGGGCATGGGTTGTGCTGGACATTGTGACTCCATCAGTGGTGAATGCATTGATTCGTACTGTGGCTCACGTCAAAAAATTCGGCCCTGCGTTTTTGAAAGCCTCGCTGCAGTGCGGTCAAACCGCTCTGCCCGTCGATGACGTTTGCAGCTGGCTGTGATTTCAACCTCTCTTGAGCCTACCCCCCAAGGCTCGGTGATGACAATCGGAACTACGAGGACGTAATAACACCAGTTCACAGCGCTGAGTTTGACCGGAGTTTGTCAGAAACGCCTGGTAGGCCCACACTTGTGCACATGCCACCCACCGCCGCCGGTGTGTTGCTCGCGGCCGGAGCGGGCACGCGGTTCGGTATGCCGAAAGTGCTTGCCGCCCATGGTGAGTGGCTGATCACCGCTGTCGCCGCATTGCACCGGGGCGGCTGTGACGATGTCGTCGTTGTGTTGGGCGCGGCGATCGTAGATGTGCCTGCGCCAGCCCGCCCCGTCGTCGCACCCGACTGGGCAGACGGGCTTTCCGCCTCGTTGCGCGCGGGTATTTGCGCCGTCGAGGCCGACTTCGCCGTACTGCACACCGTCGACGCGCCCGATGTGGGCGCCGACGTGGTGGCCCGGGTTCTGACGGCGGCGCAATCGTCGTCGTCGGGATTGGCTCGAGCGATCTACGGCGACGCGCCCGGCCATCCTGTCGTCGTGGCGAACAAGTACTGGGCCGAACTGCTGCGCGGATTGCGGGGCGACGAGGGTGCGCGGGCTTTTCTTTCGGCGCGCCGCGACGTCGTCGAAGTGGACTGTTCCGACCTGGCGACCGGTCGCGACATCGACACCCCCGGCGGAGCAGGCGATCGGTTTAGGTGACGGTCAACCCGAGCATCGCCATCGCGAATCGGCGAACTGACTGCTCGGCGATTGCGGCGGCGTCGTCGTGGCCGTCACGCGTCCTGGTCGTCAACGTGGCGGCGATCGGATCGACCCGCACCTCTGCCAGCATCTCGCCGGTCGTCGGTTCGCAGACCGCCCACGTGTAACCGGCGTCGGCCGCCCACTGCGCGGTGCAGCGCGCGATATAGCCGGGGTCGGACTCACCCATCGAGGCGAGTGCGGGGCGGTCGTCGATCAACTCGTCGTCCCGCAGCGCTCGCAGGTACCAAGCGCCTGCATTGATCTCGACGGGCTCCACAGGTCGATGGTAGGCATGGCCTATGAAGATCACAGTGATGGGTGCCAGCGGTCTGATCGGCACCAAGGTGGCCAGCCTATTGGCGGCCGACGGGCACGAGGTGGTCGCGGCTTCGCGCGGATCTGGTGCGGACGTGCTCACCGGTGAGGGCCTGGGCGAAGCGTTGGCAGGCGCGGACGCGATTGTCGACGTCACGAACTCTCCGTCGTTCGAAGACGGGGCGGTGTTGGAGTTCTTCACCAAGGCGACCACGAATGTGGTTGCGGCCGCGAAGAACGCGGGGGTCGGCCACTATGTGGTGTTGTCGATCGTCGGGGTGGAGGGTCTCCCGGACAGCGGCTACCTGCGGGCCAAGGTCGCCCAAGAGAAGTTGCTCATCGAATCCGGTATGCCCTACACGATCGTGCGCGCCACCCAGTTCGCCGAGTTCACTGACGCCATCACCGGATCGATGACCGTCGGCGATGAGGTGCGTGTCCCCGACGCGCTGATCCAACCCATTCCGGCGGACAGGGTCGCCTCCGACGTCGCGCGCGCCGCCGTCGGAGGGCCGCTCAATGGCGTCGTGAATATCGGTGGGCCGCAGAAGATCCCGTTCGAACAGATGGCGCGCGAGTCGCTGGCCCGGCAGGGTGACGACACGAAGACCGTCGTCGTCGACCCGGAGGCCACCTACTTCGGCACAGCCCTGCAGCGCAACAGCCTCGTCACACCGGACTAGCCGCGATCTGTGTGCAATTCCGTGCGCTCAGCGCACGGCACCGCACACAAATCACTTGATCTCGGCCAGCACCGTGCCCTGCGTGACGGCCGCACCCGATTCGACCGCAAGGCCGGTGATGACGCCGTCCTTGTGTGCAGTGACCGGGTTCTCCATTTTCATTGCTTCGAGGACCACGACGAGGTCGCCGGTGGCAACCTCCTGACCCTCCTCGACAGCGACCTTGACCACGGTGCCCTGCATCGGTGCTGTGACCGCGTCACCGGATGCCGCGGCACCTCCGTGCGAGCCACGCTTGCGTGCCTTGGGCTTCTTGCGCACGACGCCGCCGCCCGCGGGGGCGCCGCCGCCACCGCCGATGGCCAGATCGCCGGGCAGTGACACCTCGAGGCGCCGACCGCCCACCTCGACGACGACCGTCTGCCGGGGGATGGTGTCTTCCTCTTCGATGGCTTCGCCGCCGGTGAAGGGTTCGACGGTGTTGTCCCACTCGGTCTCGATCCACCGGGTGTGAACGTCGAACTTCTCGCCGTCACCGATGAACGCGGGATCGGCGACCACCGCGCGGTGGAAAGGGATCACCGTCGCCAGGCCCTCGACGTGGAACTCGGCCAGCGCGCGGCGCGACCGGGCCAGCGCCTCTTCACGCGTGGCACCGGAGACGATCAACTTGGACAGCATCGAGTCGAACTGGCCGCCGATCACCGAGCCTGCCTCGACACCGGAGTCCAGCCGCACACCGGGACCGGTGGGGATGTCATAGCGGGTGACCGGTCCGGGGGCAGGCAGGAAGCCGCGGCCCGCGTCCTCGCCGTTGATGCGGAACTCGAACGAGTGGCCGCGCGGCGTCGGATCCTCGGTGATGTCGAGGGCCTCGCCGTTCGCAATCTTGAACTGCTGCAACACCAGATCGATGCCAGCGGTCTCCTCGGTGACCGGATGCTCGACCTGCAGACGGGTGTTCACCTCGAGGAACGAGATCAGCCCATCCTGGCCGACGAGGTACTCGACGGTGCCTGCCCCGTAGTAGCCGGCCTCCTTGCAGATGCGCTTGGCGGACTCGTGGATCTCCTTGCGCTGCGCGTCGGTCAGGAAGGGCGCCGGCGCCTCCTCGACGAGCTTCTGGAACCGGCGCTGCAGCGAGCAGTCGCGGGTGCCTGCGACGACGACATTGCCATGGGTGTCGGCAATGACCTGCGCCTCGACGTGGCGCGGCTTGTCCAGATAACGCTCGACGAAGCATTCGCCGCGGCCGAATGCCGCGACCGCCTCGCGGGTGGCCGACTCGAACAGCTCGGGGATCTCCTCGAGCGTGCGAGCGACCTTCATGCCGCGGCCACCGCCGCCGAACGCGGCCTTGATCGCCACGGGGACGCCGTATTCCTTCGCGAAGGCCACGACCTCGTCGGCGTTCTTGACCGGGTCCGGGGTGCCCGGCACCAGCGGCGCTTCGGCGCGGGCGGCGATGTGGCGAGCGGTGACCTTGTCACCGAGATCGCGGATGGACTGCGGGCTCGGGCCAATCCAGATCAGCCCTTTGTCGAGTACCGCCTGAGCGAAATCGGCGTTCTCCGAAAGGAATCCGTAACCGGGGTGGATCGCGTTGGCTCCGGACTTCTCAGCCGCGTCCAGAATTTTATCGAAGACGAGATAGGACTCGGCCGACGTCTGGCCACCGAGTGCGAAGGCCTCGTCGGCAAGCCGTACGTGAGGCGCGTCGGCGTCGGGTTCGGCGTACACGGCCACGCTTGAAAGCCCGGCGTCCTTGGCTGCCCGGATCACCCTGACCGCGATCTCCCCGCGGTTGGCGACCAGCACCTTGGAGATCTTTGAGCTGGCGTGACTTGCCACTGCGCCTCCTGACGGCATGTTTTTTAAGAAACGTCTTTAAGAATGTATCGGAGGCAGTTTATGAGGCCCACACCGAGTGTCGGCGACTGGTCCCTATAGCCGCTGGTAACCACGCGCGGACAACCATTGACGCGCGCGGCTGCGTTGATCGCCACCCACGCCGTGGCGCTGAGAAAGCGCAACTAGCTACCAGCGACCTATGCCGGGGCCAGGCCGCCATCCGCGCAAGGATGGACTCGACTTGCCGCCGGGGACCGCTCTGGTGCTGTCCCTGACCTCGCCCTGGGTGACAACCTCGCCTTCGCGTGCGCGTCGCGCATCCCGCTGACGATCACCTGGAAGGCTGCACCGGCAGTATCTTTCGGCACCGAGCAGGCGTTACAAGAGCGCGGAGCTATCGCAGGCGGCGTTTGATCCGTGCCAGCATCGCCGACATGCCGCGCAGCCGCAGCGGGCTGATCAGCGCGGCCAGCCCGAGCTCACTGTAGAAGTCGTCCGGCACCGCGAGGATGTCGTCGGCGGTTTGGGTGTCGAGGCCGGCGGCCAAGATGGAAGCGAAACCACGGGTGGTCGGGGCCTCGGCGGGCGCGCTGAAATATAACCGGACGTTGTCGCGGTCGGCGGCGTCGACGTGGAGGAACAGCGGTGACTGGCATTCGGGCACCGGTTCCATGGCGGCCTCTTCGAGGTCGGCGGGTAGCGGGGGCAGCTCGCCGGCGAACTCGAGAAGCAGTTGCAGCTTGTCTTGCCCCTGCATTTCCTTGAACTCCGATACCACCTCGGCCAGCGCGGCCGGCATAGGGCGGGGTGGTGGGACGGCTGAAGTCATCGGCCCGTCATGGCGCTTCGCCCGGTTCTTCCCCGACAGCCACGGGCACCCGCACAGCGTTGCCCCACTCGGTCCAGGAGCCGTCGTAATTGCGGACACCCTCGTGGCCGAGCAGGTGCGTCAGCACGAACCACGTATGGCTGCTTCGCTCGCCGATTCGGCAGTAGACGACGGTTTTGTCATCGGGGGAGAGGAAGCCGTACAGCTCGTCGAGTTCGGCGCGACTGCGGAACTGGCCGTTGTCTCTGGCCGCTTTGCCCCACGGGATCGACCTCGCGGTCGGGATGTGACCGCCCCGCAGCGCGCCCTCCTCGGGGTAGTCGGGCATGTGGGTGCGCTCGCCGGTGTACTCCTGCGGTGAGCGGACGTCGATCAGCGGCCGGGCGCCGAGCACGTCCAGCACGTCCTCCTTATAGGCGCGAATCGGTGCGTCGTCACGCTCGACGACGGGGTAGCCGGTGGTCTGCTTGGCCGGCACGTCGAGATTGGTGTCGCGGCCGTCGGAGATCCACAGGTCGCGTCCGCCGTCGAGCAGTCGCACGTCGGGGTGGCCGAACAACGTGAACACCCACAGCGCATAGGCCGCCCACCAATTGCTCTTGTCGCCGTAGATCACGACGGTGTCGTCGCGGGCGATGCCCTTGCGGTCCATCAGCTCGGCGAACTGGGCGCCGTCGATGTAGTCGCGGACCGTCGGGTCATTGAGGTCGACGTGCCAGTCAATCTTCACCGCGCCCGGGATGTGGCCCGTGTCGTAGAGCAGCACGTCCTCGTCGGATTCGACGATGGCCAACCCGGGCCGGCCCAGGTTGCCAGACAGCCAGTCGGGGGTGACCAGGCGTTCCGGGTGGGCGTAGGACTGCAGAGTGGGGCTGGGATCAGCAGGTAGCGGCACGTCACCGAGCCTACCGGGCACGTGCGGGCAGATCTGGATGCGATCGTGTCCAGATCTAAGCGGCATCAGGCTGGCGCCGAAGTGCCGGAGCAACGGCCAACCCTCGCTGCGCGAGTCCTGCGCGAATCCTGTTGATTCGCTGGGGAACAGAGCGTCTGACCAGCGGCGGCCTTACAGTTACCTGGACGTCAGCAGACTGTGGGGCAAAGCGGCTCCGCGGGTACCTAACTGTGGAAACCGGTGGTTGTCTGGCTGATCGGATAGCGATGCGAGGGGCTCACCGTGACGAAGAATCTTGTTGCAGCAATGGCCGCTGCGTGCGCACTACTGGGTGGCGCGGTCGTTGCCGCGGGACCGGCCGGAGCGCACGCCGACGACGGGTTGATTCAGTACGGGGAACCGGACCCGCTGTGGGTGATGCCGGACCTCGAGGATCAGATCCTGTCTCGGGCGGAACAGGAGGTCGAAGTGGACGTGGAACAAATGCCTCTGACTTTCACGATCGTCGCTCCCAATCACGAGCCCGTGTACAACCTGCAGAACTGGGTGGTGTGCGGGGAGTCGCCGGCAACGGGGAGCAAGCTCTCGGCGAAGACGAAGTCCGTGACGCTGGAGGTGAAGCGGCCAGGCGGGGGGCAGTGCGGCGCTTGACCCACGCGTTCAGATCGACCGCCGGGCAACCCGAAGTCGTCCTCGAATTGTTACGCAACGACTGACAGCTTGTCTGTAGCACTACTAGGGTTCTTTGCATGGTGCTCAGGGGATTCAAGAGGCAGGTGCGAAACGCCGCAGTGGGGGCGGCTTCGTTCGGGATGGTGGTCACAGGTCTCGTGGTCACTGCACCCTCAGCGGTGGCACAGGAGTCCGGCGCAGCGACATGGGAGATGCCCGACGTCACGGACAGCATGCTGCAGAATGCGATAGACGCGACGGTCGAAGCTGCGGGCTCCGAGGATGCCGTGAGGTTTAGCTTCGGTTCCAGCGGTCCGGCCGAGGTGGTGTACAACTACACCAATTGGAGGGTGTGCGGGCAGTCGCCCGCGGCGGAAAAGGCCGTGAAGATTACAGGTAAGCCTGCTTCGGTTTACTTCCGATTGGCTCGGCCAGGTGGCTGTTAGAACCGGAGCGAGCGGCGCCTAGCCCACGCGCCCAGATCGGCCGCCACCGGAGGTTGTAATCGAATTGTTACCTAGCGTTTCACGGTTCGTCCACAGCCATCTCTAGCGTCCCCGGCATGAAGCTCAAGGGATTGACGAGGCAGGCTGGGAACGTCGCGGCGGCGGCAGCATGCTTCGCGCTGCTAGTGACAGTGGCCGGAGTCGCAGCGCCGACCGCGGCGGCGGAGGAATCCGACGCAGCGACGTGGGAGATGCCCGACGTTGAGGGCAGCATGCTGCAGAATGCGATAGACGCGACGCTGGAAGCTGCTGGCTCCGAGGACGCGGTGGCGTTTAGCTTCGCCTCCGACGGTCCGGCCACGGTGGTGTACAACTACACCAACTGGAGGGTGTGCGGGCAGTCGCCCTCAGCGGAAGGGGCGTTGGAAACTACCGACGAGCCTGCCGAAGTTGAGTTCGAAGTGGCCCGGCCGGGCGGCTGTGAGTAACCGAGTCGGCGCATCGTCGTTCTGCGCGCGTCCTTCGATCCAGATCAGTACGACCAAAAGTCTGTGATGTTTCGCCCTGCGTTGCGAACCAAGCGGTAAACAAGCGGCAAGCTGACCCCAATGACGTTGGAGGGGTCGCCCTCGATTCGGTCGATGAACCAACCCCCGAGCCCGTCGAGCGTGAACGCGCCCGCGACATTGATGGGTTCATTGCTTTTGACATAGCGGGCCAGGTCTTGGTCTGAAGGCTCACCGAAATGCACCGTGGTGCTGCCGGTGTCGCCCTCGGTGTGGGTGATGACGCCTGCGGTGAGGCGCAACAGTGCATGACCGGTCAGCAGGTGACCAACCGATCCGGCCATCGACTCCCATTGGCGCAGAGCAGCTTCCGCGGAACCGGGCTTTCCGCGCAGCGTGCCTTTCAGGTAGAGCATCGAATCGCAGCCGAGCACCAGGCAGTCGGCGAGCAGGTCCTCGGGTAGCTGTGCCGCGACGCTGAGCGCCTTGGCGTTGGCGAGCTTGGCCACTACGGCTTCCGGCGGTAGGCCCGGGTCGAGCGAGGCGATCAACGCGTCCTCATCGATGTCGGACACGATGACGAGTGGATCGATTCCGGCCTGGCGCAACACCTTACGGCGACCGGCTGACGCTGACGCGAGAACTAGTCGCGTCATCGGTGACGCAGGTGAGTCCGTCCCTGCAGCGTCACCTTCTGCCAGCTGAAGAACGAATAGCGCAGCCGGTCGACCGGATGGCCCCACAGGTTTTCTTCCTGCTCCCGTGGCTCGCCAGGGGTCCCGGAAGCGGCGGCGAGCACAGCGATGACCGCGCCGATCTCCAATTCGGTCGGGCGTCCCTTGACGACCTGGATGTGCGGCTCGGGGGCGTGCTGCCCTTCGGTCACAGTTGAATCGTTCGCCCCGCTCACAGCTGTTGAATCGTTCGCCCCGCTCACAGCTGTTGAATCGTTCGCCCCGCTCACAGTGGAATGTTCCCGTGCTTCTTCGGCGGCACCTGCGTCACCTTGCGCTCAAGCAGGCGCAGCGCGGTGGCGACATAGCCGCGGGTATGCGATGGCGGGATCACCGCGTCGACATAACCGCGTTCGGCAGCGATGTACGGGTTCACCAGGGTGTCCTCGTAGGTCTGCTGCAGTTCGAGGCGAAGCGCATCGACGTCCTTGCCCTCCTTGGCGGCCTGGGCCAGCTCTTGGCGGTAGACGAACCCGACCGCACCTGCGGCGCCCATCACCGCGATCTGCGCGGTCGGCCAGGCCACGTTGACGTCGGCGCCCATCTCCTTGGAGCCCATGACGCAGTACGCGCCGCCGTAGGCCTTACGGGTGATCACGGTGATCTTGGCGACGGTGGCCTCGCCGTAGGCATAGAGCAGCTTCGCGCCGCGGCGGATGATGCCGTTGTATTCCTGTTCGGTGCCCGGCAGGAAGCCCGGTACGTCGACCAGCATCACGATCGGGACGTTGAAGCAGTCGCACGTGCGGATGAACCGTGCGGCCTTCTCCGAGGCGTTGATGTCCAGGCAGCCGGCGAATTGGGTCGGCTGGTTGGCCACGATGCCCACCGGGCGGCCCTCGATACGGCCGAAGCCGACCAGAATGTTTCCGGCATAGCCGGCCTGCACCTCGAGGAACTCGTCGTCGTCGAGGATGCGGGTGATGACCTCGTGCATGTCGTAGGGCTGGTTCGGCGAATCGGGGATCAACGTGTCCAGCTCGACGTCCTCATCGGTGAGGTTGTCCTCGATCGCACCCGCCGGAACCGTCGCGGGGTAGCGCGGCGGGTCGGCGTAATTGTTGCTGGGCAGGTATGACAACAGGTCGCGGACGTAGTCGAACGCGTCCTGCTCGCCGGTCGCCACATAATGCGCGGTGCCGGACTTCGCCATATGCGTGTGCGCGCCGCCCAGTTCCTCCATGGTGACGTCCTCACCGGTGACCGTCTTGATGACATCCGGTCCGGTGATGAACATCTGACTGGTCTGGTCGACCATGACGACGAAGTCGGTCAGTGCGGGGGAGTACACGTGGCCGCCGGCGGCGGCGCCCATGATCAGCGAGATCTGCGGGATCACCCCAGAGGCCATGATGTTGTTGTGAAAGATCTTGCTGTACAGGCCGAGTGACACCACACCCTCTTGGATGCGCGCGCCTGCACCGTCGTTGATGCCGATGAGCGGGCGGCCCGTCTTGATCGCGAGTTCCTGGACCTTGACGATCTTTTCGCCGTAGACCTCGCCGAGGCTGCCGCCGAACACCGAGACGTCCTGGCTGAAAATGCAGATCTCGCGGCCGTCGATGGTGCCGTAGCCGGTGACCACACCGTCGCCGAACGGGCGCTTGTCAGCCAGCCCGAAGTTCGTGCTGCGGTGCCGGGCCAGTGCGTCGAGTTCGACGAACGAGCCCTCGTCCAGCAGCGCGAGGATGCGTTCCCGGGCGGTCAGCTTGCCCTTGGCGTGAATCTTCTCCACGGCCGCCTCGCCGACGGGGTGCAGCGTTTCTTCTGCGCGCCTGCGCAGATCGGCCAGCTTGCCCGCGGTGGTGTGGATGTCGATCTCGTGCTCGCCCGCGGGCTCGACCGATTGATCGCTAACGCTCGTCATGAGGGTCGATGCTAACGAACGATCGGGACGGCACGGACGGCGCGTCCTTAATATCTCCTTAAGCGGGGTTGTGCCGCGTCACCTATGTTTGGCGCGTGACTGCCGACCGCGCCCCTCTCGACGAAACCGCGTTACGTGCCGCCATCGGAGGCAGCGATGAGTGGCGAACCGTCGAGGTGGTCGCCGAGACCGGATCCACCAATTCCGACCTGATCGCACGGGCCAGTAGCGGGGCACCCATCGCGGGCACTGTCCTGATCGCCGAGCACCAGACCGCCGGACGGGGCAGGCAGGGGCGCAGTTGGGCGGCGGCGCAGTACGCACAGATCACGATGTCGGTGGCGATCGACACGGCAGGGGTGCCCACCGACGCCTGGGGATGGCTTCCGCTGGCGACCGGGGTGGCCATCGTCGACACGGTGACGGGCCTCGGCGTGGACGCCGGATTGAAATGGCCCAACGACGTGCTCGCCGGTGGCGGGAAATTGGCGGGAATCCTCGCTGAGGTCGCCGCCGGGCAGCGGGCGGTCGTCGTCGGGATCGGCCTCAATGTGTCGCTGAGCGCTGACGAGGTGGGCGTCGACGGCGTCACCTCGCTCGTGGGCCTCGGGGTGACGGCACCGGATCGCCAGCGCGTGATCGTCGGGCTACTGAACGCATTGGGGCGTCGGATCGACGCGTGGCGTCGTGCCGGTGGCGCCGACCCGAAGCTGGTCGACGACTACCGCGCCCGGAGCCTTACCCTCGGATTGCCGGTGCGCGCGATTCTTCCCGGTGAGCGCGAGATCGTCGGGGTCGCGCGCGATATCGACGATCAGGGCCGGCTCACCATCGACACCGATGGCGGGGCGGCAACGGTGGCCGCGGGTGACATCGTGCACTTGCGACCCGCGGGGAGCTGATCAGGGAATAGGGTCTTCGCTTATGGGATACCCGGAGAAAGTGCTCGCCAATGACGAGCATGTGGTGCTGCACCGCCACCCCCATTGGAAGCGGCTGATCGGCCCCGTCCTGGTCCTGTTGGTGATCACCGCGGTCGCGACGTTCGCCGCCGGCTACGTCAACACCACCAACTGGGATCCCACCGCTCGCAACGTCGTGATGATCGTGATCGCCGTCGTGTGGCTGATCATCGTCGGGTGGCTGACGATATGGCCGTTCCTCAACTGGTGGACAACACATTTCGTCATCACCGACCGCAGGGTGATGTTCCGCCATGGGCTGCTCACCCGTTCGGGCATCGACATCCCACTGGCCCGGATAAACAGCGTCGAATTCCGCCACGGTGTGCTTGATCGCATGCTGCGCACCGGCACGCTGATCATCGAGTCAGCGTCTCAAGACCCGCTGGAATTCATGGACATTCCGCGAGTGGAAGAGGTCCACTCGCTGCTATATCACGAAGTCTTCGACACCCTGGGCTCGGAGGAGTCACCGAGCTGAGTTGGTCGTCGCCTGCCCCGGGTGGGCCTGCGCAGCGGCGTCACGTTGCCGTCCGCGTCGATCCTGTGCAGTGCTGGGTCGTGGACATCCTCCACGGCCTCGGCGATGCCCCCGCCCGTGAGCGTGGCCTCTAGCGCCTTGTCCGGGTTGCGCCCGAACTCGTCCGGGAACACCCAGCGTCGGAACGCCCAGAAGCGGAATGCCATCTGCAGCAGGTTGCCGATGATGTAGGCCGCGACGAAGTCGGCGATGTTCTCCACCGTCAGGCTCACTTCGGGAACACGGAGCATCAGCACGTAACTGGAGAACCAGAGCGGGGCCATCGAGAGCAGCACGCCGACGCCACTGAACGCGAAGAACATCAGCGCCTCGTGGTGCCGTTCCCGGCCGCCGCGATCGCGGAAGCTCCATTCCCGGTTGAGGATGTAGGACGCGATGACCGCTACGACGCCGGCGATGATCTTCGCCGTCACAGGCTTCGGCTCCAGCACCGTGAGCTTCAGCGTGAAGAAGACGGTCGAGTCGATGACGAAGGTGGTGGCGCCGACGATCGCGAACTTGATGAGCTCGTGGTGCCGTTCGAAGTACGGCCGGATCGGGCTTGGCAGCCGCGCGATCGTGGCATCGGTGAAGGACACAACAGGGCAGTCTACGGAAACCGGCCGCGTCACGCGTACCCGTGCAGGTCAGGAGTCGGTAAACCAATCCCGCTCATGACAACATAGGTCCGTGCCACGCAACCCGACTGCGCCCCCTGTGGTGACCATGATCGGCGGCGGACAGCTGGCCAGGATGACTCACCAGGCCGCGATCGCGCTCGGTCAGACGCTACGTGTGTTGGCCGTCACACCTGATGATCCGGCGGCGCAGGTGACTCCGGATGTGGTGATCGGTTCGCACGACGACCTCGATGCGCTGCGACGCGCGGCGATCGGCGCCGATGCGTTGACGTTCGACCACGAACATGTGCCGACCGAGATGCTCGAGAAGCTGATCGCCGAAGGCGTGAATGTCGCGCCGCCGCCGACGGCGCTGATACACGCCCAGGACAAATTGGTGATGCGGCGGCGACTGGAGGCGCTCGGGGCGCCGGTGCCGCGCTTCGCGGCCGTGACATCACCGTCGGATGTGGATGAGTTCGCCGCGCGGTCGGACGCACCGCTGGTGATCAAGACCGTCCGCGGCGGTTACGACGGGCGAGGGGTGACGCTGGCACGCGACACGGCCCACGCCCGCGAGGTGGCCGCCGAGTATCTGACGGCCGGCGTCGATGTCCTCGTCGAGGAGAAGGTGACGATGCGGCGCGAACTCGCCGCGCTGGTGGCGCGCTCGCCGTTTGGCCAGGGTGCGGCGTGGCCGGTCGTGCACACCGTGCAGCGTGACGGAATCTGTGTGGAGGTCATCGCTCCCGCCCCCGAGCTGGACGATGAACTCGCAGGCGCCGCGGGAGGGCTGGCGTTGCGGCTGGCCAATGAACTCGGTGTCGTCGGCGTGCTGGCGGTCGAGCTGTTCGAAACCGTCGAGGGCGGGCTGCTGGTGAACGAATTGGCGATGCGGCCACACAATTCCGGCCACTGGACGATGGACGGTGCGCGCACCAGTCAATTCGAGCAACATCTGCGTGCGGTACTCGACTATCCGCTGGGCGACACGTCGCCTATCGCGCCGGTGACTGTAATGGCGAATGTGCTTGGTGCCGAGGAGATTCCGACGATGGCCATGGACGAGCGACTGCATCATCTGTTCGGCCGGATACCGGAGGCAAAGGTGCATCTGTACGGCAAGGGTGAACGCCCTGGCCGCAAGATCGGCCACGTCAACGTCCTCGGCGGGCCAGGTGGGTCGCCGGATGACGCGGCGTATGTCGCGGATGTGCGGGAACGCGCGGTGCGGGCCGCACACTGGTTGTCGCATGCGGAATGGACAGACGGATGGGATGGACATGCCTGACACTGCTGAGCCACGCGTCGGCGTGATCATGGGCAGCGACAGCGACTGGTCGGTAATGGAGGACGCGGCGCACGCGCTGGCCGAGTTCGACGTGCCGTTCGAGGTCGGAGTCGTGTCGGCGCATCGCACCCCCGATCGCATGCTCGAGTACGCGAAGACGGCCGCCGCGCGCGGCATCGAGGTCATCATCGCTGGTGCCGGCGGAGCCGCGCACTTACCCGGCATGGTGGCCTCGGCGACACCGCTGCCCGTCATCGGCGTTCCGGTGCCACTGGCCAAACTCGACGGTCTCGATTCGCTGCTGTCGATCGTGCAGATGCCTGCCGGTGTGCCCGTGGCCACGGTATCGATCGGCGGTGCCCGCAACGCGGGACTGCTGGCCGTGCGGATCCTCGGTTCCTCGGATGCCGCGCTGCGCCGGCGCGTCGAGGATTTTCAGGGCGAACTGGCCCAGCTGGTCCTGCAAAAGGACGCGGCGCTGCGCGATCGACTGCTCGGGCAGTAGCAGCCGCGAATCGGATCAGGACGACGGGACGGTAAAGTTACCGGCGAGTAGCAAGGAGTTGCCATGGCCATCGGAAACCCGTCGTTTGATGCTTTCAAGCTTGCTGACGAGCACCTCGAGTTGCGCGCGGTGCTGCGCGACCTGTGCGACAAGGAGATCGCGCCGTACGCCGCGGACGTCGATGAGAAGGCGCGCTACACCGATGAGGCCCTTGCGGCGCTGACCGCATCGGGGATGGCCGCGATCCACATCCCCGAGGAGTACGGCGGCCAGGGCGGGGACTCGGTGGCGGCGTGCATCGTCATCGAGGAAGTCGCGCGGGTGTGTGCGTCCTCGTCGTTGATCCCGATCTGCAACAAGCTGGGCACGATGGGTCTGCTGTTACGGGGGTCCGAGGAACTCAAGCAGCAGGTGCTGCCCAGCATCGCGGCCGGCGAAGCCGCGGCGTCGTATGCACTGTCGGAACGTGAAGCGGGCAGCGATGCGGCGTCCATGCGCACCCGTGCGCGCCGCGACGGTGACGACTGGGTCCTCAACGGCGCCAAATGCTGGATCTCCAACGGCGGGCACTCCACCTGGTACACGGTGATGGCGGTGACCGATCCGGACAAGGGCGCCAACGGTATCTCGGCGTTCGTCGTGCATAAGGATGATCCTGGGTTCGCCGTCGGGGCAAAGGAACGCAAGCTGGGCATCAAGGGTTCCCCGACGACCGAGTTGTACTTCGAAGACTGCCGCATACCCGGTGACCGCATCATCGGCGACGAGGGCACCGGCTTCAAGACCGCGCTGGCGACCCTGGATCACACCCGACCGACCATCGGCGCCCAGGCCGTCGGCATCGCCCAGGGTGCATTGGAGGCGGCGATCGAATACACCAAGGAGCGCAAGCAGTTCCGGCAACGCATCGCCGATTTTCAGGCCGTGCAGTTCATGCTCGCCGATATGGCGATGAAGATCGAGGCGGCCCGGCTGATGGTGTACACCGCCGCGGCGCGTGCCGAACGTGGCGAGCCCGACCTGGGATTCATCTCCTCGGCGGCCAAGTGCTACGCCTCTGACGTCGCGATGTCGGTGACCACCGATGCCGTGCAGCTGTTCGGCGGCTACGGCTACACCGTCGACTTCCCCGTCGAGCGGTTCATGCGCGACGCCAAGATCACCCAGATCTACGAGGGCACCAACCAAATTCAACGCGTCGTGATGTCACGCGCACTGCTGAAGTAGGCTCAGCGCTCGTACTCGAGGAATGTCGCCATCCCCGCCTCGAGGTGATAGGTGTTGTGGCAGTGGGTGATCCACCGGCCCGGGTTGTCAGTGTCGAAGTCGACCTCGACGGTCTGCATTGGCGGCACCAGCACAGTGTCCTTGCGGGCCCTCGGAATGCGGCCGTTCATCACCTGAAACGTGTGGCCATGTAGGTGCAACGGGTGAAACATCATCGAGTCGTTGATGTAGCGGATCCGTACGCGTCGGTTCGGCTTCACGGCGATGCCGTCGCGCGGTGGGTCGTACAGCTTCTGATTGATCGGCCAGGTGTAACCGTTGACGGGCCCGGCCAGGTGCGCGTCGATGATTTGATCGGGTTCCTTTGCCGGCAGAGTCACCTCCGGGGTTGGTGACAGCGTGGCGGTGTTCAGCGGTATCTGAGCGCGTACCGACGACACGAACTCGTCGATGTTCACCGCGGTGGGCGCGTGGTTGACCCGCATGTTCAACCGGGCGTGGCCCTGTTTGCCCTCCGGTACGGCGATCACCGGAAGCGACTCGCTCACGGTGATGATCGCGTCCACCCGTTCGCCCATGCCCAGAATCACGGACTCCGCTTCGACCGGCACCACCGGGTAGCCGTCGGTTTGAATGACCCGCATGGACGTGGTGGGCACCGCCACCCGGAACGCGGTATCGGAGCCCGCGTTGATCACCCGCAGTCGGATCCGTTGGCCCATCCGGTAATCCACGACCTCCGGACCTCCTGGTCCGCGGCCGTTGATGATGAAGTAGGGGTACGTGACATCGCCGCCGTCCTTTCCGAGCGGGCTGGTCGGACTCACGCCCGGGCCGCCGGGCCCCATCGGTTTCATACCCGTCTTGCGTAGGTTCTCGAAGACCTGATCGGGGTTCGTGCCGGTGCCGTCGATCCAATCATCCAGCACGACAACGAGTTCGTCGTCGTAGTCGACCTTCTCGTTGGGGTCCTCGACAATCAACGGGCCGTACAGGCCGCGGTCGAGTTGGGTGCCGACATGTGAATGGAAATAATAGGTTCCGGCGTCGGGCACCACGAAGTCGTAGTTGAATGTCTGCCCGTTCGGCACCGCGTCCTGGGTCAGAACCGGTACCCCGTCCATATCGTTGACGATCGCAATGCCGTGCCAGTGCACAGTGACGTCCTGCGGCATGGCGTTGGTCAATGCGGCCCGCAGTCGCTCACCCTTGCGCACGCGAATCTCTTGAGCGGGGACCTTATTTCCGTATGCCCAGGTCTTCAGGGTGGCGCCGCCGATGTCGATCTCGGTCTCACCGGCAGCCAGGGTGAGGTCCGGGGCAGCGGGGACGCCCGATGGTGACGGCGAGCAGGCTGCTGTCGCCCCCGCCACAGATAGCGCGCCCGCGACCATGAACTGCCGTCGATTGATCATGATTTCAGCGTGACACTTTTGGCTCAACCCCGGGTGATCTTCTCCGTTTGTCGGCGTCGATCCATCGCTGCGGCATCCTGATTCGCCACCTGCACCAGCGACGCACCGATCGCAAAAACCGCCAGCAGATTCTCAGTCAGGTCATCCGCGTTCGTCCAGTCGGCCGTGGACAACAGGCGGTCGTCTGCGGTGAGACCTTGGGCGGCAGCGGCCGCCTGCGCACCGGACAGCACGTCGGTCACCGACCGGCCATCCAGCGCGGCGCCGGGATTCCGCTCGGGGACGATCTGGTCGCCGTGCACGCGCACCGCGGTCGCGTAATCCGTCAGGCCCACAGGAAGATCGGGCACCGGCTTGCCGAACGGGTCCAGTGACAGCACCGCGATCTCACCCATCCCGACGGCGTCGTCGGCCTCGCCGAGCCGCTCGGCCGTGCACAGCGCGATGTCGGCAGCCCCGCCGGTGACGACTTCGGCACCGATCCACCAGATCCCGAACAACACCGCGGCCGTCTGCCAATGCGCGGGCAACAGCACCGCGACTCTGTGCGACGGTCCGGCACCCATTTCGTCGCGCAGCAGATTGCCGGTTTTGGCCGCCCAGTTCACCAATGTGGCGGTGGACAACTCGATTCGCTCGCCGGTCGAGTCGTCGTAGTAGGTGATCCGAGGACCGGCGGGATCGGAAGCCATGAGCGGATCGAGGATGGCCGAACTGATTGTGGTCACGTCTAGTTGACGCACTCCGGGTCGTTGGAACCTGCGGTGATGATCGGCGACGCCAGCGGATCCTCCTCGGTGGGCCCGGCTGCCACCGGGTCGGCGGTCAGCGTCGGGTCGATACCGTCGAGACCCGAACCGGGACCCGTGTAGTCGGCGGCCAGCACGACCCGCACCGACCCGGGAGCCACCGAAGAGTCCTCGACGATAGGCAGCCCGCCCAAATCCTTGGAGATCGCCTGCGCGCCAAGGTCGTCGGCCGTGGCAGCCTGCACCTGGCTGTTCGTCACCGGGCCGCCCTCGTGGTTGCCTGTGCTACCGGCCGAGAAGCCCTTGTTGGTCAGTACGTTCGAGACCGCGGAGGCAAGCCCGTTGATGTCGCTGGCGTTGACGACATCGGCAGTCGTCTTCTCCGGCGTGTACGCGAGTTCCTCGGTCTTGCCCTCGTCCTGGTCGTGCAGCAGTCCGTCGACCCAATCCTTGACATCGGAGGGGTCAACCCGCACCACGCTTTGCATTCCGTCGTCGCTCCAGCCGTTCTCCTGGAGCACGGGAATCGTGGCGAAGGCGACGTTGCCCGCCGCGAGCTTCTGCAACTGCTCCGCGAATTCCATGACATCCCAGCCGTCGGAGAGCACCACCGAGCGCTGTACCGCATCCTCGAGCCTGTTCAGGGTCGACGGGCTGGACAGCGTCTTGCTTGAGATCACTTCGTGGGCAAGCGATGCCATCACCGCCTGCTGGCGTACCACCCGGTCGAGGTCGCCGCGGGGCAGATCGTGGCGCTGGCGGACGAAGCTCAGCGCCTGTGGGCCACTGAGCTTCTGCCAACCCGCAGGAAAGTCTGCTCCCGAAAGTGGCTCGTAGACAGGATTCTTCAAGCACACATTGACGCCGCCGAGGGCGTCGGTGATGAGGGAGAATCCGAGGAGCCCGATCTCGGCGTAGTGGTCGACGGTGACGCCGGTCAGACTCGCCACCGTCTTGATCAACGCTTCGCGGCCGGCCTCGACAGCCTGCGGCTCCGCCTGTGCCTTGTCCAAACCGTCCTCTTCGACCAGCTCGACCAGCTTCTCGAAGTGAGCCGAACCGTAGACGCCGTTGATCTTCATCTTCCCGACACCTGGCGCTTCGACGTAGGAGTCACGCGGGATCGAGATTGCGGTCGCAGACTCCCCGTTGTTGGGGATCCGCACCAAGATGATGGTGTCGGTATTGGTCGCCTCATCATCGCCGGCCCGCAGCGTGGCCAGTTCTTCTTGGGTCAGCGGGTTTCCGTGCGCATCCGTGCGGCTGTCCACGCCGACCAGCAGGATGTCGATCGCACCGTCTTCACCGCCGCCGCCCAGCGAGATGGGCGAGATGTGATTGATGCCGGATTCAAACGATCGGATCTTGCCCCATGCGACGCCTGTACCGACGACGATCGCCAATGCCATCGACACGGCGATGACACGGAGAGTACGAGCGGGCATCAGCCCAGGTTACTTGCGAAAAGGGCGCAGAGTGGGTAGCGCGGGTCGGCGTGCCAGACTCGGCACTATGGGTTTTCGAGAAAATGGTCGAATCGTTATCTCCGGCGCCGGCGGCATGGTCGGGCGTGAATTGGCAGTTCAGGCGGGTAGTCGAGGCCGCGATGTGCTGGCGCTGACGTCTTCTGAGTGGGATATCACCGACGCCCGCGCAGCCGAGCGATTCATCGAACCCGGCGATGTGGTGATCAACTGTGCGGCGTACACCAAGGTCGACGCGGCAGAGTCCGACGAAGCGCGCGCTCACGCCGTCAACGCGGTCGGGCCTGCCAATATCGCTCAAGCCTGTGCACGCGCGGGAGCTGACTTCATTCATATCTCCACCGATTACGTGTTCGACGGCGCAAAGGGGCGCCCGTATGAGATTGACGACGAGACCGGACCGCAGGGCGTCTACGGCCGGACCAAACTGGCAGGTGAGTTCTCGGTGCTCGCCGCGATGCCCGACGCGCATATTGTCAGAACGGCGTGGGTCTACGAGGGCGGAGACGGAGGCGACTTCGTGGCCGTGATGCGCCGGCTGGCCGCAGGGGATCAGCCGGTGGACGTGGTGGCCGACCAGATTGGTTCGCCGACTTATGCCGCCGACCTGGTGGGCGCGCTGCTCGAGGTGGCCGAAGGCAACATTTCCGAACCGCTGCTGCATGCCGCCAATGGAGGCGAGGTCAGTCGCTACGAGCAGGCGCAGGCGGTATTCGAGGCTGTGGGCGCCGATCCTGCCCGGGTTCGCCCCGTCGGCAGCGACCACCATCCGCGGCCCGCGCCGCGGCCCCCGTACTCGGCGCTGTC
Source organism: Mycolicibacterium tusciae JS617 (assembly GCF_000243415.2). The sequence goes on along the minus strand of NZ_KI912270.1, from coordinate 2,646,642 downwards.
TTCTGCGCTGTCGGCCGAAGCGGGGCTGACTCCACTGCGGCCATGGCGCGAAGCGCTGGCCGCCGCGCTCGCCAAGCACGCCGGTTAATCTCTACGCCGTGAGTGACGACCTTGAGTGATGAATTGGTGGCCGGCGCGTGAGCGGCGAATTAGTGGCCGGCGCGTGAGCGGCGAATTAGTGGTCGTGACGGTGACGTATTCACCGGGGCCACATCTGAACCGGTTCCTGGCGTCGTTGTCGCATGCCACCGATCGTGCGGTGACGGTCATCATGGCCGACAACGGGTCCACCGACGGCGCGCCCGAGGAGGCGCTCCAACATTATTCCAACGTGCGCCTGCTGCGCACGGGTGCAAACCTCGGCTACGGCAGCGCGGTGAACCGCGCCGTCGACGAGTTCTCCAAAGATACTTCAGCTCAGTCGATCTCGGAGTTTTTCATCGTCGCCAATCCCGATGTCCAGTGGGGGCCGCGCAGCATCGACATCCTCTTGGACGCGGCGGCGCGCTGGCCGCGGGCGGGTGCGTTGGGACCGATGATCCGCGATCCGGACGGCACGGTGTACCCGTCGGCGCGCCATCTGCCCAGCCTGATCCGGGGCGGCATGCACGCGGTCGTCGGGCCGCTGTGGCGCTCCAATCCCTGGACCGCGGCCTACCGGCAGGCCAGGCTTGTGCCCAGCGAACGGCCCGTCGGATGGCTGTCCGGCTCGTGTCTGTTGCTGCGGCGGGCGGCGTTCGATGAGGTAGCCGGGTTCGACGAGCGCTACTTCATGTACATGGAAGACGTTGACCTAGGAGATCGCCTGGGCCGCGCGGGCTGGCAGAACGTGTACGTGCCGTCGGCTGAGATTTTGCACGACAAGGGCCACGCGACAGGGCGTGATCCTGCCCGCAACTTGGCCGCCCACCACACCAGTACCTACACTTTCCTGGCGGATCGGTATCCGCACTGGTCACAGGCGCCGCTGCGGTGGACAATCAAGGCCGCTCTCAGTGCGCGCGCAGGCCTGGTGGTGCGCAATTCTCGGCGTAAGCAGGCAAAGGGGGGACTGGGCTGATGAATCCGGCGGAAGTGGATGCCGTCATATTGGTCGGCGGTCTGGGCACCCGATTGCGCCCGTTGACGCTGTCGGCCCCCAAACCGATGCTGCCGACCGCGGGTCTGCCGTTCCTGACCCACCTGTTGTCGAGGATCGCGGAAGCCGGCATCGAGCATGTCGTGCTCGGCACGTCGTACAGGGCGGCGGTGTTCGAGTCGGAGTTCGGCGACGGATCGAAAATGGGCCTGCAGATCGAGTATGTCGTCGAGAGGGAGCCCCTGGGCACCGGCGGCGGCATTGCCAACGTGGCGTCGAAGCTGAGGCATTCCACCGCGCTGGTTTTCAACGGTGATGTGCTGTCCGGTGCCGATCTGCGCGCGCTCCTTGACAGCCACGAGACCAACGACGCCGATGTGACCCTGCACCTTGTCCGCGTCGGCGATCCGCGGGCGTTCGGCTGCGTGCCGACAGATTCCGATGGAGTGGTCACCGCGTTCCTGGAGAAGACGCAGGACCCGCCCACCGACCAGATCAACGCCGGCAGTTACGTGTTCAAGCGCGAGGTCATCGAGCGCATCCCGAAGGGGCGCGCGCTGTCCGTTGAGCGCGACGTGTTCCCGGCGCTGCTTGCCGACGGGCTTCGGGTGTGTGGCTATGTCGACGCCACCTACTGGCGTGACATGGGCACACCCGAGGATTTCGTGCGTGGCTCCGCCGACCTGGTCCGCGGAATCGTGCCGTCACCGGCGCTGCATGGGCACCGCGGCGAGGAGCTGGTCCACGACGGCGCAAGCGTCGCGCCCGGTGCGCTGCTGATCGGCGGCACGGTGGTCGGTCGCGGCGCCGAGATCGCCGGCGGCGCACGATTGGACGGCGCGGTGATCTTCGACGGCGCCAAGGTCGGCGCGGGTGCGGTGATCGAACGCTCGATCATCGGCTTTGGTGCCCGCATCGGGCCACGCGCGCTGATCCGCGATGGCGTGATCGGCGACGGCGCCGACATCGGCGCGCGCTGTGAGCTGCTGCGCGGTGCGCGGGTGTGGCCGGGCGTCACGATCCCCGACGGCGGAATTCGCTACTCGACCGACGTCTAAACGCAACTGAGTGCGATTTCGGCGTGGCTGGTCACGCTGAGCGTGATGTCCTGTTCGGGGACATCGCTGACACCGGTATGTCTTGAGACATCGCTGACACCTGAGTAGGGCCTCGACCACGATGGTTCATGGCCCAGAAGGTGACGGCAATGGACATTCGGATGGCTGCGGCGTTGGCCGGGCAAGTGGACAACGTGGCGGAGTTCTGTCGCCGCGAGCACATCAGTCGGCAGACGTTCTACAAGTTTCGTGGGCACTTCCGTGACGGTGGGATCGACGGGCTGCAGGATCGGTCCCGACGGCCATTGACCTCGCCGGGTCAGACCTGCCCCGAGGTCGAGGACCTGGTGGTGCGCCGCCGCAAACAGTTGATCGAGCAGGGGCGAGATCACGGCGCCCAATCGATCGTGTGGTCATTGCAACGCGACGGTGTGCAGGCAGTGCCGTCGCCGTCGACGGTGTGGCAGATCCTGACCCGCCGCGGGCTGATCACCCCGCAGCCGCAGAAACGTCCGAAGTCGGCGACGAAGCGGTTCGTGTTCGCGCGGCCCAATGAATGCTGGCAGTCAGATTGGACCGGATGGTGGCTTGCCGGTGGCAGTGCGGTGGCCATCGCGGGCAGCCTCGATGACCACTCCCGCTATGCCGTGGGGTTGCGCGCCGATGCCGGCGACGCCGACGGTGACCTCGTCTGGTCGGTCATCATGGCTGGTATCGACGAGTGTGGGATACCGTCGATGTCGTTGTCGGACAACGGAATCGTCTACACCGGTAGATTCCATGCGCATGAATCGGCGTTCGAGATCAACCTGCGCGCCCTTGGTGTGCGCACGATCAACTCGGCACCGTTTCATCCGCAGACCTGCGGCAAGATCGAGCGGTTCTGGCAGACACTGAAGAAGTGGCTGTCCGCGCGGGACCCGGCGGCCACCGTCGCCGAACTCAACGACCTGCTCGAGGAGTTCCGCAGCTTCTACAACCACCAACGGCCCCACCGTGCGCTGCGTGGAGCCACCCCGGCCGAGGCGTTTCACGCCACCGCCAAGGCCCGCCCAGCCGACCGCCCACTTCCCGCACCCGTGTTCGTCAGCCACCACACCGTCGGCGAGCAGTCGGGCTACGTGTGCGCTGCGCCCTACAGGATCAACGTCGGCCTGCGCTGGGCCGGCCACGAATGCGACGTCATCCGCGACGGTGACCACATCGCGATCTTCAGCGGCAACCGACTCGTCCGCGCATTCACCGCCGACCCCGCCCGCTACCACCAACCCGCCGAACCAAACACCCGTACCTATCGCACTCGCGAGCCCAAACCGGCACCATGAGTGTCAGCGATGTCCCAAGACAAAAGTGTCAGCGATGTCCCGAGACACCACATCACGCTGAGCGTGACTGCGCACGCCGAAATCACCTGTTGCGGGCCGCGGCCGCCAGCTGGGTGAGCCCGAAGTCGCAGTCATCAGGCAGCGCAGCCAGCGGCCACCATCGAAGGTCCAACGACTCGGCGCTGCGGGCGATTTCAGCACCCGCAGGGGCGTGCACGACGAACTGCATATCGAGGTGGCGAGTCGGCACGCCGAGCGAACACCTCACGGGGTGCACGTGCAACGCGGCCAGCATCGGATCGATCTCCAGGCCGTCGATGCCCGACTCCTCGGTGGCCTCCCGCAGTGCGGCGGCGACGATGTCGGCGTCGGATTCTTCGCAGTGCCCGCCGAGTTGCAGCCAGCGGCCGAACCGCGGGTGCAGCGTCAACAGGGCGTGAGTTCCCGTGTGGTCGACCACCAAAGCCGAGCCGGTCACATGCCCGGGCTCGCATGAGCGCAGGCATCCGTCGGGACGCGCGGCCAGGAACGCCAGCACGGCGTGGCGCAGCGTGTCCTGACCCGGATCGGGTGTCTGCCATTGGGTCAACGTCTCGACCGCCGACGAGTGCAGGCTCATCTGAGTCCTGTGCTCTTCGCGCAAGCGCTCATCTGAGTCCTCTGCTCTTCGCGCAAGCGCTCATCTGAGTCCTCTGCTCTTCGCGCAAGCGCTCATCGCCGCACCAGCAGGTCGTCCGTCGGCGCCGGATCGCGTGGTCCCGACAGCCCGGAACCCTCTTCGGGATAGCCGATCGCGATGGCGCCCAACGGCTCCCAGTCTTGCGGCAGGCCGAGCTCGTCACGCACCAGACCAGCGGCGAAGATGGTGGATCCGATCCAGCAGCTGCCCACACCCCGCACGGCAAGCGCGACGAGAAGAGCCTGGACCGCGGCGCCGACGGCGACGGTGAACATCGTGTGCTCCGCGGCGGTGCGTTCGGCGTCGGGGTAGCTGTGCGCGCCGTCGGGCACCAAGAAAGGGATGACGAGTTCGGGTGCGTCGTAGAGGATCTGGCCGCGGTCGACGCGGCGCTCGACGGCGTCGGCCGGTCGGCCGTCGCCCGTGAGGTCGGCACGCCACTTCGCCTTCATCCGGTCGAGCAGGGCCAACCGCACCGCCGGATCCTGCATCCATACGAAGCGGACGGGACGGGTGTGATGTGGCGCCGGAGCGGTGAGTGCCTCGGCGACGGCGGCCTCGATCTTCTCGGGTGCCACGGGCTCACTGCTGAAGGCGCGCACCGACCGCCGTAACAGCTGGGCCTGGAGGCGACCGAGCGCTATCGCCTCCTCGGTGCCCAGCCAGAAGAGATCGTCCTCACCGGCGCGCACCAGGTGGCCGGCGTTGGAGCCGTTGTCTCGCAGGGACAGCCCGCGCACCACCGCCACCGGGAGGTTGGTCAGCTTGCCCTTGACGAGGTCGGCCGCGGCGGCGATCTCGTCGGCGACGGCGATTTCGGTGACGATCAACTCGTTGCCGTGCCGGTCTACCGACCCCTCGTACCCATGCAGCACCGTCAGGCCGGCCGCGCCGATCGCGACGTCCGTCTGTCCGTTCCGCCACGCTCGGCCCATGGTGTCGGTGACCACCACCCCCACGGTGACGCCGAGGCGTTGGCGCAGTCCGTCCCGCAACGCCGCGGCACTGCCGTCGGGGTCGGTGGGCAGCAGTGCGAGTTCGGCCGAGTCGACGTTGGAACCGTCCACACCGGCTGCCGCCTGAACCAGACCGATAGCGTTCTCGGTGATCAGGGTCTTGCCCTTGCGTGCCAGTACTCGCACTGCCTCCGCATCGATCAGCTTGCGCCGCAGGGCGTCTCGCTCGTCGGCGTCGACGGGTGCGGCTACGATGCGGCCCTCACACTTGGATATCACCTTGCTGGTGACCACCAGGATGTCGTCATCGCGTAGCCAGGGCGCCGCAGACGCGATGGCGGCGGTGAGATCGTCGCCCGGGCGGAACTCGGGAAGCCCTGGCACAGGGATCATTTCGATGGCTGCGGCAGATCCGTGTTCCGTCATTGGCGTGGATCCAACTTCAGCCCGGCCAGGTCCAACCCGGCGCGCACCATTTCGGCCGTCGTCGCGGGATTCTTCATCAACAGCGGCACCGCGCGCACCTCGATGCCGTCGATCTCGGCGTGGTCTCCCTCGTGTACGAGCCAGCCGTCGAGGATGCCGGTGCCGCTGCGGGCCCCGTAGTGGGTGCCGACCGCTTCGGAGGTACTGGCCACACCGATGACCGAAAGGCATTCGTCAGCCATGCCGCGCAACGGCTTACCGGCGATGATGGGGGAGTAGCCGATGACCTGTGCCGTCGTCGTGCGCAGCGCACCGCGGATGCCTGCGATATTCAAGATCGATCCGACGCTCACCACCGGATTGGACGGAGCCACCAAGACGACGTCGGCGGTTTCGATGGACTCGACAACACCGGGACCGGCAGTCGCCGTATCGGCGCCGACGAACGCGAAGCTGTGGGTGGGTACCTGCGCGCGGTAGCGCACCCACCACTCCTGGAAGTGGATCGCCCGCTTCTCGCCGTCCTCGGGATCGGTGATGACAACATGAGTTTCGCTGCGATCGTCACTGGCGGGTAACAATCGCGCACCGGGCGACCATCGGCCACATAACGCCTCGGTTACCTGTGACAGCGGATATCCGGCACGCAACATTTGACTGCGCACAAGGTGGGTGGCGAGGTCGCGGTCGCCGAGGCCGAACCAGTCGGGCTGCACACCGTAGGCGGCGAGTTCTTCCTTGGCGTGCCAGGTTTCGTCGCGATGGCCCCAGCCACGCTCTGGGTCGATGCCGCCGCCCAACGTGTACATGCAGGTGTCGAGGTCAGGACAGATCCGTACGCCGAACATCCACGCGTCGTCACCGACGTTCACGACCGCGGTCAACTCGTGTGGTGAGGGGTCCGCAGAATCCCCGAACTGCCCCAGCCCCAACAGGTGCTGCACGCCGAGCAGGAAGCGGGCGCCGCCCACACCGCCGACCAGAACCGTGACCTTCACAGTGACCGACATTAGGCCGTCGGGGCCGAGCGAGGGCAGGTGGCCGAGGGTGTGACAGACACGCCGATATTTCGACGCGCCGAATTCGGGTCACGGAATGGTATGAATTTCTGTTCCAACGCTTGACCACGGCAGCTAGCGCGTGTGTAATCACACCAGTGTCATTTCGCGGTTGGCCGGCCGGTTTCGGTGTCGCAGACCGAGATTCGATCATATGTTCGAATCGAGATGGCCGCACAGAACACAATGGGGCTCTATTCACGGATCTACGACATCAGGTGAGGAGGCGGAAAATGTCTTTTGAGTTCAGCGATTTCGATCATGTGGTCCGGTTCGACGACCGGGTACTCGGCTCAGTTGACAGCGCGCCGCACACCAATACCGGACCGGCACCGTTCGAGACGCCGCGGCGTCCCCAGTTAAGTCTGGTGCCTGCCCCGATTGATGTGGCGCCGGTAATCCCGGCATTGCCGGCAATGCTCACGCCGGAGGACGACCTCTGGCAAGAGAAGGCATTGTGTGCGCAAACCGACCCCGAGGCATTCTTCCCGGAGAAGGGTGGCTCGACCCGCGAGGCCAAGCGCATCTGCCAGGGCTGCGAGGTGCGCGACGCGTGCCTCGACTACGCGCTGGCCAAGGATGAACGCTTCGGCATCTGGGGCGGCCTCTCCGAGCGTGAGCGCCGCCGCCTCAAGCGCGGAGTGATCTAAGGGGCCCGTTCACACATCCTCGATCGTGGGGTCGATAACGGAGGGTTCGACTCCCAGATAGGTGGCCACCTGCGCCACCAGGATTTCATGCAGTAGCTCTGAGAGCTCGACGGTGTCTTTGGCCCGTCGCTCGATCGGCTTGCGGAACAACATAATTCGCGCCCGCGTCGCGTTACCGCGAACATCGACACCGGCCGGGATCAGCCGGGCCAGCGCGACAGGCCCGTCGGCGATGACCTCGGCGGGCCACTGGACGCTTTCGGGATCCTTGGGTGCGATCCGGGGGATTTCGTCGACGGCGATGTCGAGTGCCGACAGGCGTTCCTGCCATCGGCGTTCGATCGGCTCATAAGCCTCCAGCACGGCCATGTCGAACAGTTCGGCGCGGCTGCGCCAGCCGGGCACCGTCGCCGGAATGAGCGGCCCGCGCATCTCGCGGCCGCGGCGTGATCGCAAGTGTCGGCGCCCGATGCCGGTTATCGCGTGCTCCTTCGTCCAAATACGCAAATCGTCCGCAACGACACAGATCGTAACGGTTGGAGATCGACACTCAGATGCGCGCGTGTCCGGCGGCGTGCGCCGTTTGCGCACGATAGATTCTCGCTGTGAACGTTCCCCGTCGCTGCTGCCGGCCCGGGTGCCCCCACTATGCAGTTGCGACGCTGACCTTCGTCTACTCCGACTCGACGGCAGTCGTCGGCCCGCTGGCCACGGTGTCCGAGCCGCACTCGTGGGATCTGTGCGTGCTGCACGCCGGCCGAATCACTGCCCCGCGCGGCTGGGAGCTGGTTCGCCACGCGGGTCCACTGCCGAGCCACCCCGACGAGGATGACCTGGTGGCGCTGGCCGACGCGGTGCGTGAAGGGCGCGATGTCTCTGCCCCGATCAACGGAGTGGCCGCGGGGTTTTCCGATCCGGTCACCGGGATGCCCGGCGGGGCGCTCATGGCGCCGCCGGCCCGACGGGCCGACCCCAACGGGCGACGGCGGGGCCACCTGCGGGTGTTGCCAGACCCTCCCGAGTAAGCGTCGACGCTCGGCGCGCACTACCGGACCTGCCTCTTCCGTTCGCCGGTTAGGCTGGCGCCAGCGTCCACGTCTCAAGGAGTTTTATGTCCCGGCCCGCCGCGGCTGTCCGCCGCGTCATCAAGGCGTATGACGTTCGCGGCCTGGTCGGCGAAGAACTCGACGAGCAGTTTGTCCGCGAGATCGGCAGTGCGTTCGCCCGGCTCATGCGCGACGAGAACGCCACCCAAGTGGTCATCGGCTACGACATGCGCGACAGCTCACCGTCGCTCGCGGAGGCGTTCGCCGAAGGCGTCGCCGCGCAGGGCCTCGATGTGGTGCGCATCGGCCTGGCTTCCACCGATCAGCTGTATTTCGCCTCGGGCCTGCTGGACTGTCCAGGTGCCATGTTCACCGCAAGCCACAACCCGGCGGCCTACAACGGCATCAAGCTGTGTCGGGCAGGCGCCAAGCCCGTCGGCAAGGACACCGGTCTCACCGCGATCAGCGAGGAAGTCATCGCCGGGGTGCCCGCCCACGACGGGCCCCGCGGCTCGATGTCCGACCGAGATGTTCTGGTCGACTACGGCGAGTTCCTGCGGTCGTTGGTCACCCTGGCCGGGTTGCGGCCGCTGAAGGTCGCCGTCGATGCGGGCAACGGTATGGCCGGCCACACCACTCCCGCTGTGTTGGGACCGATTCCGACGATCACGCTGGCTCCGCTGTTCTTCGAACTCGACGGCAACTTTCCCAACCATGAAGCCAATCCGCTGGACCCGGCGAACCTCGTCGACCTGCAGGCGCACGTGCTGGCGGCCGGTGCCGATATCGGTCTGGCGTTCGACGGTGACGCCGACCGGTGCTTCGTGGTCGACGAGTTGGGACAGCCGATCTCACCGTCAGCGGTGACCGCATTGGTCGCCGCGCGGGAACTGGAGCGTGAGATCGGGGCGACGGTGATCTTCAACTTGATCACCTCCCGGGCCGTCCCCGAACTCGTCGCCGAACGTGGGGGCACCCCCCTGCGCTCGCGCGTCGGACACTCCTACATCAAGGGCCTGATGGCCGACACCGGTGCGATCTTCGGCGGAGAGCATTCGGCGCACTACTACTTCCGTGACTTCTGGGGCGCCGACTCCGGCATGCTGGCGGCCTTGCACGTGCTGGCGGCACTCAGCGAGCAGAATCGACCATTGTCCGACCTGATGGCCGACTACCAGCGCTATGAAGCGTCCGGCGAGCTCAACTACACGGTCACCGACCCCGAGGCGTGCGTCGACGACGTGTTGTCGTCGTTCGTTGCGCGTGTCCACTCGATCGACCACCTCGACGGAGTGACGGTCGATCTGGGCGATGGATCGTGGTTCAACCTGCGCATGTCCAACACGGAGCCGTTGTTGCGGCTCAACGTCGAAGCGCGGACCGCCGAGGAAGTCGACGACATCGTCGCGCAGATCGCGACGAGGATTGCCGCACGCACCGAGGCGGCATCCGAGGTGTCAGAGTGAACGCCACCGGATCGATCGTCGACCTCGACGACGTGGACGGACTGCTCGCCGCCGACCGCGACGGTTCGCTGCGGGCCGTGGCGATGGCCGGTGCCCAGGTGCGTGCCACCGCCGCGGCCTTCGACGAGGGCGAACTGGATCAACTGCAGAGCAACGAGCCGCCCCGCACGGTCGTCTGGGTGGCGGGTCGCGGAAACGCCGAAGCCGCAGGCACCTTGCTCGCCGCCGCGCTGGGTGGCTCGGTGGCCGCGCCGATCGTCGTCGCCCCCGAAGTGCCACCGTGGATAGGCGCATTGGATGTACTGATCGTCGCCGGCGACGACCCGTCCGATCCTGCGCTGGTATCGGCCGCCGCCACCGGAGTTCGTCGTGGCGCTCGCGTCGTCGTGGTCGCGCCGTATGAGGGACCGCTGCGTGACGCCACCGCGGGACGTTCCGTCGCGCTGGCTCCGCGGGTGTGGGTGCCAGACGAGTTCGGTTTCTCCCGCTACCTGGCCGCAGGCCTGGCGATCGTGGCCATGGTTGACCCGGGACTGCGGGTGGATCTCGCGGCACTGGCCGACGAGTTGGACGCGGAAGCCTTGCGCAACAGCGCTGGACGCGAACTGGTCACCAATCCCGCGAAGTCATTGGCCGAGCGGATGTCGGGGGGCGAGGTCGTCATCGTCGGTGACAACGCGGCGACGCTGGTGTTGGCCCGACACGTCGCCGCAGTGATGTTGCGGGTCGCGCATCGAGCCGTGGCCGCGGTGAGTCTGGCCGACGCGGTGGTGGCGTTGCGAAACGGAATGGGTGGCTCATCCGCCGCCGATCCTGGGCAGTCGATCTTTCACGACGAGCAGATCGACGGCCCGCTCCCGCCGCGAGTGCGAACGTTCGTGCTCGCGACCGACGCCGAGCGGGCAGTGGTCGCCGCCAGGGTCGCGGGTCTCGATGGTGTCGATGTGATCAACGCCGAGGATGTGCCGGAAGCGTTGGGCGTCTCCGACATCGAGCGCACACCTGCGGTCGCCGCCGGTCGCGGACCCGGACGTCTGGAAGAGCAACTGGCGATGCTGGCCGTCCGGATGGAGATGACGGCGGTCTATCTGAAGTTGGTCCGGGGTTGAGCACGTGAACCTGCTACGTGGGGCAGTGCGGACTTATGCGTGGGGATCGCGCACTGCAATCGCCGATTTCACCGGACGGACAAGTCCAACGGCGCATCCCGAGGCTGAACTGTGGTTCGGCGCCCATCCGGGCGATCCGGCGTGGCTGGAAACCGAGGACGGTGAGCGGTCCCTGCTCGACACGGTGCGCGACGATCCGGAGGGACAGCTCGGTGCGGGTGTGCGCGGCAGATTCGGCGACACGCTGCCGTTCCTGCTCAAGGTGCTCGCCGCCGACGAGCCGCTTTCGCTGCAAGCGCATCCAAGTGCACGTCAGGCGGCGGAGGGCTTCGCACGTGAAGACCGGCTCGGAATCCCGGTGAACGCGCCAAACCGCAACTATCGCGACCCCAGCCACAAGCCCGAAATACTGGTCGCCGTAGGGGAATTCGAGGCGCTCGCCGGATTCCGCCCCGCCGAGCGCAGCGTCGATCTGATGCGCGCCCTCGCGGTGGCAGACCTCGACCCATTTGTTGACCTGCTGGCCGGCCAGCCCGATGCCGACGGCTTGCGGGCGTTGTTCACCACATGGATCACCGCGCCGCAACCTCATCTCGACGTGTTGGTGCCAGCGGTGATCGAAGGTGCGATTCATTATGTGCGTTCGGGCAGTAAGACATTCGCCGCGGAGGCCAGGACCGTACTGGAACTGGGCGAGCGCTATCCGGGTGACGCAGGTGTGCTGGCCAGCCTGCTGCTGAACCGGATCACCCTGGCCCCGGGTGAGGCGATCTATCTGCCGGCAGGAAACCTGCACAACTATCTGCACGGCGTGGGGGTGGAGGTAATGGCCAACTCCGACAACGTATTACGTGGCGGGCTCACCCCCAAGCACGTGGACGTGCCCGAGCTGCTGCGTGTGCTCGACTTCACCCCGGCGAGCGAGGATCTGATCCGGCCCAAGATCACCAACGACGGCCTCGAATCGGTCTACGACACTCCTGCACCGGAATTCGCGGTCTCGGAGGTGCGTATCGACGGCGAGCACCTTGGACACGAGATCGACGCGCCGAGCCGGCATGACGGACCTCAGATCCTGTTGTGCACCGAGGGGTCCGCAATCGTGCATGCCAAGGGGGGCAGCGTCACGCTGAACCGAGGATCAGCCGCGTGGGTCGCTGCCGACGACGGGCCGATCCGTCTTGCCGCCGACGTTCCGACCAAAATCTTCAGGGCGACGGTCGGGATCTAGGGGCGGCTACGCCGAGCGCTTCTCTGCCAGCCACAGCTTCATGTTGTGCCGGATGGTGCGACCAACGAGGCGGGGCGACGGAACCATATAGAGGCTGTCGAGAAGACTGAATCTACGCAGAAACCATTCGGCCAGCACGGGATCCGTCTCGGCGGCGCCGAGGAAATGATCGAACAATTCACCCACCGGCTTGTACCACCACTTGGACTCGCCGGTCGCATTGTGCAGCGCGAGGTCGCCGATGGCGGTCATCACCCAGACCGGCCACGTCGTCTTCGCCGTCGCCTTCGCGAGATGGGGGGCGATGTCGGGCGCGCCGGATTCGATCACCGCACGTAAATTCGTCGCCTGGATGGCCGTCATGGTCATGCCCTGCCCGAACGTCGGATTGAAGCTCACCACGGCGTCGCCGAAGGGGACGATGCCTGCGGGAAAGCGCTCCAGATTGTCATAGCGGCGCCACCGGCTGGTCGGGTATTTGTGGAACGCCATCTCGCCGAGCGGTGTGCCTTGCCGCAGCGCGGCCGACACATGTGCGGGCAGGATCTCGTCGGCGAGGTCGAGGATCTGCGCGACGGTCTGCGGCGGCTCGACCTTCGCGACGCCGAAGGTCGTGACGTTCCAGTTGCCATCTTCGTAGAGCAGCATGCCGATGCCGACCGGTTGTGCGCGGGAGGCGCCGGCCACCACGACCTTCTCGGCGAGCAGGCCCTCGGGCACGTGGAACTGATGGCTGGTGTAGGCGATCCCGACGTCGACGGTCTCCTCGCGGGGACGCTGGTAGCCCCACTTGTCGAGCCATGCGGGCAGCCGGGTGCCGCGGCCGGTCGCGTCGACGACGAAATCGGCGGGCACGGCGTCACCCGAATCGAGCAGCACTCCGGTCACGCGCCCCTGCGCGGTGTCATAGGTCGGCTCGGTGACCCCCGCACCAATGATCTCGACGTTCTCGATCGCCATCACGCGGCGGCGGATCTGCCACTCGAGCTGTGGACGGCTGGGGACGTAGGCGGTGAACTCGTCCTGCAACCGATGCGCCGTGCCAAGCACATGCCCGGCGGCGCCGAAATGGATGCAGTCGGGCCGGTTCTCCAGGATCGGCACACCGTCGGCCACCATGTCGTCGAGCAGGCCGGGAAAAAGGCTCTCGAATTCCTGGGCCCCGCGCGCCATCAGCAGATGGACATGCCTGCCCTGTGGGACGGCGGTCCGGTTCACCGGGCCGTCTGGCAGTTCGTCGCGCTCGTAGACGGTCACCCGCTCACTGACATCGGCGAGGACCCGGGCGGCGCACAACCCCCCCAGGCTGGCCCCAATGACGGTTGCGTGTTTATAACTCCGCCCCACTGGGTGGACAGTACTCGGTACATTCCCGAGACAGACCACGGGAGGAAAAGCCGATGGCATGGCGGACGAAGTCGGTTGAGCAGTCGATCGCCGACACTGACGAACCCGACACTCGCCTGCGAAAAGACCTGAATTGGTGGGATCTCACCGTCTTCGGCGTTTCGGTGGTGATCGGCGCAGGCATCTTCACGATCACGGCGTCGACGACCGGAAACATCACCGGCCCGGCGATCTCCATCTCGTTCGTCTTCGCCGCGATCGCCTGCGGTCTGGCCGCTATGTGCTACGCAGAATTCGCCTCGACTGTGCCCGTGGCGGGCAGTGCCTACACGTTCTCCTACGCGACGTTCGGTGAGTTCGTCGCGTGGATCATCGGATGGGACCTGATCCTCGAGTTCGCCGTGGCGGCGGCCGTGGTGGCCAAGGGCTGGTCGAGCTATCTGGGCACCGTCTTCGGTTTCGGCGGTGGCACCGCGGATTTGGCTGGGCTGAAATTGGATTGGGGCGCCCTGCTGATCATCGTGTTTGTGACTGTCATCTTGGCGTGGGGGACCAAGCTCTCCGCGAAGGTCAGCTTGGCGATCACGGTGATCAAGGTGGCGGTGGTGCTGCTCGTCGTGGCCGTCGGCGCGTTCTACATCAAGATGGAGAACTTCACCCCGTTCATCCCGCCCGCCCAGCCCGGTGAAGGCGGTTCGGGAACCGAGCAGTCGCTGTTCTCATTGCTGACCGGCGCCGGGGGCAGCACTTACGGCTGGTACGGCGTGCTGGCGGGTGCGTCCATCGTGTTCTTTGCGTTCATCGGCTTCGACATCGTCGCCACCACCGCGGAAGAAACCAAGAACCCGCAGCGTGACGTGTCGCGCGGCATCCTCGCCTCGCTGGCGATCGTCACGGTTCTCTACATCGCGGTGGCCGTGGTGATCTCCGGCATGATCAGCTACACCGAACTCCGCGAGGCTGGTGAAAAGGCAAACCTCGCAACGGCATTCGCTGTCAACGGCATCGACTGGGCGGCGAAGGTCATTTCTATCGGCGCGCTGGCCGGGCTCACCACCGTGGTGATCGTGCTGGTGCTCGGGCAGACGCGGGTGCTGTTCGCGATGTCACGCGACGGACTCTTGCCACGATCGCTCGCCAAGACCGGCACGCACGGCACACCGGTGCGCATCACGCTGATCGTCGGTGTGCTGGTGGCCGTGACGGCGACGGTGTTTCCGATCGGCAAGCTCGAGGAGATGGTCAACATCGGCACGCTCTTCGCGTTCGTGCTGGTTTCCGGGGGTGTGATCGTGTTGCGTCGTCAGCGACCCGACCTCGAGCGCGGCTTCCGGGCGCCCGGTGTGCCGTTGCTGCCGATCGCGGCGATCCTTGCGTGCGTCTGGCTCATGCTCAACCTCACCGCGCTGACCTGGATCCGGTTCCTCATCTGGATGGCCCTCGGCGTGGTCGTCTATTTCGCCTACGGCCGGCGGCACTCGCTGCTCGGCCGGCGGGAGTCGGAGTCCACGCAAGTCACGTAACTGCGATTTCGGTGCGCGCGCAATCGCTCATCGAACTGTCCTGTTCGGGGACATCGCTGACACCGGTATGTCTTGAGACATCGCTGACACCTGAGTAGGGCCTCGACCACGATGGTTCATGGCCCAGAAGGTGACGGCAATGGACATTCGGATGGCTGCGGCGTTGGCCGGGCAAGTGGACAACGTGGCGGAGTTCTGTCGCCGCGAGCACATCAGTCGGCAGACGTTCTACAAGTTTCGTGGGCGCTTCCGTGACGGTGGGATCGACGGGCTGCAGGATCGGTCCCGACGGCCATTGACCTCGCCGGGTCAGACCTGCCCCGAGGTCGAGGACCTGGTGGTGCGCCGCCGCAAACAGTTGATCGAGCAGGGGCGAGATCACGGCGCCCAATCGATCGTGTGGTCATTGCAACGCGACGGTGTGCAGGCAGTGCCGTCGCCGTCGACGGTGTGGCAGATCCTGACCCGCCGCGGGCTGATCACCCCGCAGCCGCAGAAACGTCCGAAGTCGGCGACGAAGCGGTTCGTGTTCGCGCGGCCCAATGAATGCTGGCAGTCAGATTGGACCGGATGGTGGCTTGCCGGTGGCAGTGCGGTGGCCATCGCGGGCAGCCTCGATGACCACTCCCGCTATGCCGTGGGGTTGCGCGCCGATGCCGGCGACGCCGACGGTGACCTCGTCTGGTCGGTCATCATGGCTGGTATCGACGAGTGTGGGATACCGTCGATGTCGTTGTCGGACAACGGAATCGTCTACACCGGTAGATTCCATGCGCATGAATCGGCGTTCGAGATCAACCTGCGCGCCCTTGGTGTGCGCACGATCAACTCGGCACCGTTTCATCCGCAGACCTGCGGCAAGATCGAGCGGTTCTGGCAGACACTGAAGAAGTGGCTGTCCGCGCGGGACCCGGCGGCCACCGTCGCCGAACTCAACGACCTGCTCGAGGAGTTCCGCAGCTTCTACAACCACCAACGGCCCCACCGTGCGCTGCGTGGAGCCACCCCGGCCGAGGCGTTTCACGCCACCGCCAAGGCCCGCCCAGCCGACCGCCCACTTCCCGCACCCGTGTTCGTCAGCCACCACACCGTCGGCGAGCAGTCGGGCTACGTGTGCGCTGCGCCCTACAGGATCAACGTCGGCCTGCGCTGGGCCGGCCACGAATGCGACGTCATCCGCGACGGTGACCACATCGCGATCTTCAGCGGCAACCGACTCGTCCGCGCATTCACCGCCGACCCCGCCCGCTACCACCAACCCGCCGAACCAAACACCCGTACCTATCGCACTCGCGAGCCCAAACCGGCACCATGAGTGTCAGCGATGTCCCAAGACAAAAGTGTCAGCGATGTCCCGAGACACCACAAATCGCTCATCGAACGTTCGGGCACCGAAATCGCTTGAGCGCGGCCTCGGTTACTTTACAAACGATGGCTTTGTGTCTAGACAGCCGACAAAATCGGTTCTATAGTCAAGTGCAGTCGTGACGGCACTCACAGAGGAGGCTCCCAGTGACCACGCAAATGTCAGAGCTCGAGATCGAACAGTGGCGCGATAAGAAGCGCTACCTGTGGCTGATGGGGCTGATCGCACCGACGGCGCTGTTCGTGATGATGCCGCTGGTGTGGGCCTTCAATCAGTGGGGCTGGCATGCGGTGGCCCAGGTGCCGTTCTGGATCGGCCCGATCCTGCTGTACATCCTGCTGCCTGCTCTGGACCTGCGATTCGGGCCCGACGGGCAAAATGCGCCCGACGAGGCGATGGAGCGGCTCGAAAACGACAAGTACTACCGCTACTGCACCTACATCTACATTCCGTTCCAGTACGCGAGCGTGATCTTTGGCGCCTACTTGTTCACGGCGTCGAACCTGAGCTGGCTCGGGTTCGACGGTGGGCTGGGGTGGCCGGCCAAGATCGGTCTCGCGCTGTCGGTCGGCATGCTCGGAGGGGTTGGCATCAACACCGCGCACGAGATGGGTCATAAGAAGGATGAACTGGAACGGTGGCTGGCCAAGGTCACACTGGCTCAGACGCTCTACGGCCACTTCTACATCGAGCACAACCGGGGACATCACGTCCGCGTCGCAACCCCGGAGGATCCCGCGTCGGCCCGTTTCGGCGAGACGTTCTGGGAGTTTCTGCCGCGCAGCGTGTGGGGGAGCGCGAAGTCGTCGTGGGAACTGGAGGCCAAGCGGCTCGAGCGGGCCGGCAAGAGCAAGTGGCACTGGTCCAACGACGTGCTGAACGCCTGGGCGATGTCGGTCGTGTTCTACGGCGTGCTGATCGCGGTGTTCGGGGTGGCGCTGATCCCGTACATCCTCATTTCAGCGGTGTTCGGGTTCACGCTTCTGGAGACTGTGAATTACCTCGAGCACTACGGGCTGCTGCGGCAGAAAACCGAAAGCGGTCGGTATGAGCGGTGCGCACCGGTGCACAGCTGGAACTCAGATCACATCGTGACCAACCTGTTCCTGTATCACTTGCAGCGGCACAGCGATCACCACGCCAACCCGACGCGGCGCTACCAGACGCTACGCAGCATGGAGGGTGCGCCGAATCTGCCCAGTGGCTACGCGTCGATGATCGGCCTGACGTACTTCCCGCCGCTGTGGCGCAAGGTGATGGACCACCGGGTGCTCGATCACTACGACGGCGACATCACCCGGGTCAACATCCACCCGCGCGTCCGCGACAAGGTGTTGGCCAAGTACGGAGCGCAGGCGGCGGCATGAGCGTCTACCGCTGCCCCGGCTGCGACTACACCTACGACGAGACGAAAGGTGCACCGCGAGAGGGATTTCCCGCGGGCACCGCATGGAACGACATCCCCGAGGACTGGTGCTGCCCGGACTGCGCCGTACGCGAAAAGGTCGACTTCGAAGAGATAGGAGTGAATCAATGAGCGACTACAAACTGTTCATCTGCGTGCAGTGTGGTTTCGAGTACGACGAGGCCAAGGGCTGGCCGGAGGACGGCATCGCCCCGGGGACGCGCTGGGACGACATTCCCGACGACTGGAGCTGCCCGGACTGCGGTGCGGCCAAGGCGGACTTCGAAATGGTGGAGGTCGCTCGTTCGTGACGGCGAACGTGGCCTGGGCGAGCGAAGCGACGGGGAAAGATACCTGGGCGAGCGAAGCGACGGGGAAAGATAGGGTCGCGAGGATGAGCCGCCCACGAAGCGCGCAGCGCATCCCGTACGCGGAGGCGTCGAGGGTGCTGCTGCGCGATTCGATTCTGGATGGCATGCGAGAGGAACTCCTCACCCGAGACTGGTCGGCCATAACGCTGTCGCACGTCGCCAAGGCTGCGGGCATCAGCCGTCAAACCATCTACAACGAATTCGGCTCGCGGCTCGGTCTGGCCCAGGCCTACGCGCTGCGCCTGGCCGACCGTCTCGTCGACCAGATCGACGACGCGATCGTGAGCAACGAGGGCGACGTCCACGCGGCCTTCGTCCAGGGTTTCCGCGACTTCTTCACCGAGTCGGCCGCCGACCCTCTGGTGATCTCGCTGCTGACCGGTGATGTCAAACCCGACCTGTTGCAGCTGATCACCACCGACAGCGGGCCGATCATCACGCACTGCTCGCAGCGGCTGACCTCGACATTCATTGATAGCTGGGTGAAATGCGGCGAAGAGGACGCCGGAGTGCTGGCGAGGGCGATCGTTCGCCTCGCCATGAGCTATGTGTCGATGCCGCCCGAGGCGGGCTCCGGCACATCGCCCGCTCGCGGGCACGATGTCGCCCATGACCTGGCCCGTTTGATGACGCCGTTCGCCGAGCGCTACGGTGTCCTAGATACCTCTTAGCTGTCAGAGCGCCTTTCGCGCCTGTCCCGCGAGCCCGCAGGCTAGGGGTTCTCGGCATAGGTGTCGCGTTTCCGCGCACCTGTGCGCCCACAGGCAAAGACGAATGAAGAAGGGCTCTAAGAATTCATGACTGAGTTGAAGGTCGACGTCCGCAACGGCATCGACTACAAGGTGGCCGACCTGTCGCTGGCCGAGTTCGGCCGCAAGGAAATCCGGCTGGCCGAGCACGAGATGCCCGGCCTGATGTCGTTGCGCCGCGAATACGCCGACGTCGCCCCGTTGAAGGGTGCGCGGGTTTCGGGGTCGCTGCACATGACGGTGCAGACCGCTGTGCTGATCGAGACGCTGGTGTCTCTTGGCGCTGAGGTGCGGTGGGCGTCGTGCAACATCTTTTCCACCCAGGACCACGCCGCGGCGGCGACTGTCGTGGGTCCGCACGGCACCGTCGAGGAGCCCAAGGGTGTCCCGATCTTCGCCTGGAAGGGCGAGACGCTCGAGGAGTACTGGTGGGCAGCCGAGCAGATGCTGACCTGGCCGGCCGGGCCTGATGGAACAGAGGCGCCGGCCAACATGATTCTCGACGACGGCGGTGACGCCACCATGCTGGTGCTGCGCGGCGCGCAGTTCGAGAAGGCCGGCGTGGTTCCTCCCGGCGAGGACGACGATTCCGACGAGTACAAGGTGTTTTTGGCGCTGATCCGCCAGCGCTTCGAGACCGACAAGACCAAGTGGACCAAGATCGCCGAGTCGGTCCAGGGCGTCACCGAAGAGACCACGACCGGCGTGCTGCGGCTGTATCAGTTCGCCGCGGCCGGCGAGCTGTCGTTCCCGGCGATCAACGTCAACGATTCGGTGACAAAGTCCAAGTTCGACAACAAGTACGGCACCCGGCACTCGCTGATCGACGGCATCAACCGCGGTACCGATGTGCTGATCGGCGGCAAGGCCGCTCTGGTGTGCGGCTACGGCGATGTCGGCAAGGGCTGCGCGGAGGCGCTCAAGGCTCAGGGCGCCCGCGTCGCGGTCACCGAGATCGACCCGATCAACGCGCTGCAGGCGCTGATGGACGGCTTTGAGGTCAAGACGGTCGAAGAGGCCATCGGCTGGGCCGACATCGTGATCACCGCGACCGGTAACCAGGGCATCATCACCCTCGAGCACATGCGGTCGATGAAGCACCAGGCGATCCTGGGCAACATCGGGCACTTCGACGACGAGATCGAGATGGCTCGTCTGGAGCGCGATGCCGACATCCGGCGGATCAACATCAAGCCGCAGGTCGACGAGTTCGTGTTCCCCGACGGGCATTCGATCATCGTGTTGAGTGAGGGTCGGCTGCTGAACCTGGGCAACGCGACCGGCCATCCGTCGTTCGTGATGAGCAACAGCTTCAGCAACCAGGTGATCGCACAGATCGAGTTGTGGACCAAGAACGACGAGTACGACAACGAGGTCTACCGGCTGCCCAAGCATCTCGACGAGAAGGTCGCCAAGATCCACGTCGAGGCGCTCGGCGGCTCGCTCACCAGGTTGACCAAGGAGCAGGCCGAGTACATCAACGTCGACGTCGACGGCCCGTACAAGCCGGAGCACTACCGCTACTGATTCTCCGATAGCCATCGAGACTGCGGCCAGATCGCGATCCACACGGATTTCGCGATCTGGCCGCAGTTTCGGTTTTTGCACGCTCGCCGTCGGGCATACCGATTCTGTTACGGTCCGAGTGTGCGCCGGGGCGTCGGGGGAATCGTCGTTGTCGTTCTCATTGCTCTCGCAGGGTGTCTTGTCCCGCAGGCTCACGCCGACGATCCGACGATCGACGACCATCACCCGTACTTCAACGAGGATGAGTACCAAGCCTTCTATACGCCGCCGGATCCACTACCGCCGGGGCAGCCGGGCGATCTGATCCGCACCG
The DNA here is from genome assembly GCF_000243415.2 of Mycolicibacterium tusciae JS617. The sequence continues at coordinate 2,625,959 of NZ_KI912270.1, read as the reverse complement.
AACCGTCGCGATTGGTGCTCGAACCGTCGGGCGAGTTGGGCATGATCATGGCCGACGGCACGCGAATCATGTACCGCAGCAACGATGCTCGGGGCAACCCGAATGTCGTCACGGGCACCTACTTCGAGCCGCATGCACCGTGGCCGTTCGGCGGGCCGCGGCCGCTGATCGTCTACGGTCCAGGCACCCAGGGTCAAGGCGACCAGTGCGCGCCGTCGCGACAGTTCAATCAGGGCATCCACTGGTCGCCGTATCTCGACCTCGCGTTCAACTACGAGGAGTTGTTCGTCGCGACGATGGTCGCGCGCGGCTTCGCGATTGTCATGACCGACTACGAGGGCCTCGGCACGCCGGGACTGCACACCTACGCGAACCGGGTGTCACAGGGCCACGCGATGCTTGATGCGGCCCGCGCCGCCAAGAACCTGCCGAACACCTCGCTGACCCCGGACGGCCCGCTGGCGTTCTGGGGGTACTCGCAGGGCGGGGGCGCGGCGGCATCCGCGGCGGAGATGGCCGATTTGTACGCGCCAGAACTCGACATAGTCGGCAGCTACGCCGGCGCGCCGCCGGCCGACTTGAAGGCGCTGTTCCCCTTCATTGACGGCAGCCTGCTGATGGGAGCCGTGGGTTATGCGCTGAATGGGGTGATCACGGCCTACCCCGAACATGAGGCGGCAATTCGGGCGACGCTGACCCCGCGCGGCGCCGACATGCTCTTCAAGGTGCAGGACCAGTGTGTGGCCGAGACGCTCACAAAATTCATGTTCCGCCACCTGCAGCCCTACTTCAACGAGGACATTTTCGCGCTCGTCGAAAAGGAGCCGTACAAGTCGATGTTCGACGAGCAGAAGCTGGGACGCACGAAACCCAATGCACCGGTGCTGATCAACGCCAACCGGTTCGACCCGCTGGTTCCATGGGCGCCGGCGATGCAGCTCGGGCGCGACTGGTGCGCCCAGGGTGCGGACGTGGAGGCGCGCACCAACGAGCAACCTCCGTTCCTGAACAAGGCGATGGTCAACCACGGCCTGCCCATGCTGGTCGACGGGGAACCGGCCATGCAGTGGATCGCCGACCGATTCAACGGATTGCCGACGGCCCCGAACTGCGGGCGCTTCTAAGCATCGGCGATTCTTGAGGTCCGGAGACTTTGGGTATGTCACGGCAGGAAGCCACGCATCGACTACCGGGGAGAAGTCATGCTGCTCGTGACCGCGGAGCTCGCCGCAGCGGCCGGCCCGCGATGACGCGCCGTATTGAGTGGCCGTCGGCGTTGCGAATCTCGACCGCCCTCTACAACTTTCGAGAGAGCCTCTTTGCGCTACCGGCGCTCGTATTGGTGGGCGGTGTCGTGCTGGCCGAAGCCGCGGCATACCTCGACGATGTCGTCGGAGTGGACGCGTCGCTGCCGTTGACCATGGAGATGAACAGCAATGCCGCCACTTGGCTGCTCAGCACCGTAGCGGGAGCCACGATCACCACTGCGGGAGTGGTGTTCTCCCTGACGGTGGTGAGCCTGCAACTGGCCAGCAGCCAGTTCTCCCCACGAGTAATGCGATCGTTCATCAGGGACCGCTTCAGCCAACTCGTCATCGGGCTGCTGGTGGCCACGTTCGTGTTCTGTGTGCTGACGCTGCGCCATATCAGCGGTGAGGCAACGTCGAACGCGCCTCGCATCTCGATGACGGCGGCGATCGTCTTGGCGGTCGCGGCCGTTCTGATGATCATCGCCTACCTGAACCGGTTGGCCTATGGGCTGCAGGTCGGTGAGGTGGTGCGAACCATCGCCGCGGAGGCCGACGGGGTGATCGATGAGCAGGCACGGCAAGCCCGCGCGGAGCTGCCGGCGCCGGCTGTTTCGACTAGCGTGCCCGACGGCCACCTGACCGTGCACGCGGGCAGCGACGGGTGGGTGACGCAGGCCGCAAGCAGATACATCTTGGCCGCGGTCCCGCCGTCGACGGTCGTGCGATTGGAGACCCGCACAGGTGCATACATTCACCGCGGCGAGGTCCTCATGACTCTATGGCCAGTGCCGTCGGACCCACAACGCGTCGAGCGCAAGCTGCTGTCGACGGTCGAGATCGCCGATATCCGAACGATGCAACAAGACATCGACTTCGGCATCCGACAACTGGTCGACATCGCCCTGCGAGCGCTCAGTCCCGCCATCAACGATCCAACGACGGCCGCCGACGTTGTGCTGCGCCTGGGCAGCTTCATGCGCAAACTGCTGGTGGCGGACATGCCGCCACAGTCGGTCAGCGGAGCCGGCGACAGGATTCTTCTGCGGCCATGGGAGCTGTCCCACGAGGAGTACATCTCGCACGCCTTTGAACAGATCCGCCAGAGCTCGGTGAGCCAGCCCCACGTGGTCGCCACGCTGTTGCGTGTGCTTCGCATGCTGATCGAACATGCTCAGACCGTGGGTTGCGAGCAGTACATTCCCGCGCTGCGGAAGCAGATCCGGTTGCTGATGGAGGTGGTGGCCGAGCGCGGCGACCTTCACCCGACTGATCTACAACGCCTGCAGGCGATCTCGAGTGAGACCCACACCGATCCCGCAGAACACGATGTCTGACTGATTCCGGCCGGCTGCTAGGTGTCGTACTCGTCGCGTTTGCGCGGCCAGTCGGAGAAGTCGTCACCGCGGCCCATGGGCGCACGGTCCAGCAGCTGCCACGTCGCGTTCAGTGCTTCGGTGCCGCGATCGTAAGTCGAATACGTGTGGAAGACGACGCCGTCCTCGAGCGCGAAGCAGCTCAGCGCCATCAGCTCCATCGCGTCGAGCATGCTGCCGCTGCCCGCCCCGTAGTCACGGCGCGGCGTCGGGACGTGCATGTACTCGAAGAAGTCGGCGTCGAAGTCACTACCGCCGGAAGACACCCACTCCACGTCCCAGCCCATCCGCTGCTTGTACGCGGTGAGGACCGGTAGCGGCGAGCGCGACGCGAGCAGGAACGTCACGTCCCGGTGGGCCAGGTGCGGCACCGCGCCGACCAAGTTGTCCGTTTCGAAGGTGCACCCCGGACAGCCCTCCGGGGTGTTGGGCCCGTGCATGAAATGGCGCACGATCAGCTGTGAGCGGCCGTCGAACAGTTCGGCGAGTGTGCGCTGGCCTGCCGTGGTGTCGAACAGGTACTGCTTGGAGACCGGCACCCACGGCAGGTTTTGCCGATCTGAGGCGAGCTCGGTGGCGCGGCGGGTCAGTTCCTTTTCTCCTGCCAACTGCCGTTCGTAGGCGGCCCGCCACTGTTCGCGCGTCCCGACGTTATGCATCGTCATTGCGTCATCCTCCAGCCGTACGGATGGGTCATGGGAGACAGACCGTCGGCGGCGGCAGAACTCATCGGCCCCGCGTTACGCTGCCCGCGTGCTCATCGTGATCGAAGGCGTCGACGGCGCAGGCAAGCGCACACTGACCAACGGTCTGCGCACCGCATTCGAGGGCGCGCAGAAATCCGTCGCCACCCTTGCCTTCCCGCGGTACGGCAAGTCGGTGGAAGCCGACCTGGCCGCCGAGGCGCTGCACGGCAAGCACGGTGACCTGGCCGAGTCCGTCTACGCGATGGCGGTGTTATTTGCCATCGACCGTGCCGGCGGCAAAGCCGACATCGGTCAGCTCACCGCCGCTAATGACGTCGTGATCCTCGACCGCTACGTCGCCTCCAACGCGGCCTACAGCGCGGCCCGACTACACCAGGGCGCCGACGGCGACGTCGTCGAATGGGTGCGCGACCTGGAATACGGCCGGCTCGAGCTCCCCGAGCCCGACGCCCAAATACTGCTCGCAGTGCCGGTCGAGCTCGCCGCCGCGCGTGCCGACAACCGTGCCCGTGAGGAGGTCGACCGCGCGAAGGACGCCTACGAACGCGACGACGGCCTGCAGCGCCGCACCGCCGAGGTCTACGCCGCGCTGGCCGCAGGCAATTGGTGCGGACGATGGAAGGTCGTCCCGCCCGACGTGGACGCTGCGGCGCTGGCGGCGGAATTGTCGCAGCTTTAGTCCCTCGAGACTGCGGGGAGATCGACGATTTCGTCGGCAATAGCGATCTGGCATCAGTCTGGGCGGTGCCGCGCCGGGTCAACACGCAAAACACGCGTGTGGTAGCCAGGGTTTGTCGCGATCTGGTGACACCATGGACACCATGAGGCAAAGGATTCTGGTTGTCGATGACGACCCTTCGCTCGCCGAGATGCTCACCATCGTGCTGCGTGGGGAGGGCTTCGACACCGCGGTCGTCGGTGACGGCACCCAAGCGCTGACCGCGGTCCGCGAACTGCGGCCCGACCTGGTGCTGCTGGACCTGATGTTGCCCGGGATGAACGGCATCGACGTGTGCCGCGTGCTGCGCGCGGACTCCGGCGTGCCGATCGTCATGCTGACGGCCAAGACCGACACCGTCGACGTGGTCCTAGGCCTGGAGTCCGGTGCCGATGACTACGTGATGAAGCCGTTCAAGCCGAAGGAACTCATCGCCCGTGTACGCGCCCGTCTTCGCCGCAACGAGGACGAGCCCGCTGAGATGCTGTCGATCGCCGATGTGGACATCGATGTCCCTGCTCACAAGGTCACCCGCCTGGGCGAGCAGATTTCCCTGACTCCGCTCGAATTCGACCTTTTGGTGGCGTTGGCGCGTAAACCGCGGCAGGTGTTTACTCGTGATGTGCTGCTCGAACAGGTGTGGGGATACCGACACCCGGCCGACACCCGTTTGGTGAACGTGCATGTCCAGCGTTTGCGGGCCAAGGTTGAGAAGGACCCGGAGAACCCGCAGGTGGTGTTGACAGTTCGAGGAGTGGGATACAAGGCCGGACCTCCGTGATTTGGAGCTCGAGGCGGCGCATCCATCGGCGTTCGGCACCACTATTACGCGGATTGGGTGCGCTGGGTCGAGCGATGAGTCTCGCCTGGCGGCGCTCCCTGCAGTTGCGCGTCGTCACCTTGACGATCGGCTTATCGCTGGCCGTCATCTTGGCGCTCGGCTTCGTGCTTACCAGTCAGATCACCGACCGCATCCTCGAGGTCAAGGTGCGGGCGGCCACCGAGGAGATCGACCGGGCGCGCAACACTGTTAGCGACATCGTCGGTGGCGAGGAGACGCGCTCGCTGGACAGCAGCCTGCAGTTGGCCCGCAACACCCTGATCGACCGCACTGCCGATGCGGGCCCCGGTCTGGCTGGCGCCTTCGATGCGGTCCTGGTGGTACCCGGCGACGGACCGCGTGCCGCCACCGCGGCGGGACCGGTGCAGCAAATCCCCAACGCCCTTCGCGACTTCGTCAAGGCCGGCCAGGTCAGCTATCAGTACGCGACCGTGCATACCGACGGTTTCTCCGGCCCGGCGCTGATCATCGGCAGCCCGACCTCGTCTTCTACGTCGACGGTGACGAATCTCGAGCTCTACCTGATCTTTCCGCTGAACAACGAAGAGTCCACCATCACTCTGGTGCGCGGCACCATGGCCACCGGCGCCGTCGTCCTACTGTTCCTGCTCGCCATGATCGCGCTCGTGGTGGCCCGCCAGATCGTGCTGCCGGTGCGTTCGGCCTCCCGGATCGCCGAACGGTTCGCCGAAGGGCACCTGACCGAACGCATGCCGGTACGCGGCGAGGACGACATGGCCCGGCTGGCCGTGTCCTTCAACGATATGGCCGAGAGCCTGCACCGCCAGATCACCCAACTCGAGGAGTTCGGCAATCTACAGCGGCGGTTCACCTCCGACGTCAGCCACGAACTGCGCACCCCGCTGACGACGGTCCGCATGGCCGCCGATCTGATCCACGACCACAGCGACGAACTCGACCCGGCGCTGCGGCGGTCCACCGAGTTGATGGTCAACGAACTCGACCGCTTCGAGACACTGCTCAACGACCTCTTGGAGATCTCGCGCCACGACGCCGGTGTCGCCGAACTGTCCGTCGAGGCGGTGGATCTGCGCGCGACGGTGCAGAGCGCGCTGGACAACGTCGGCCATCTGGCTGCCGACGCCGACATCGAGCTCATCGTCGACATGCCGTCGGACGACGTTATCGCCGAGGTCGACCCGCGCCGGGTCGAGCGCATCCTGCGCAACCTGATCGCCAACGCCATCGATCACGCGGAGCACAAGCCGGTGCGCATCCGGATGGGTGTGGACGAGGACACCGTCGCGGTGACTGTCCGCGACTACGGCGTCGGGTTGCGGCCGGGCGAGGAGAAGCTGGTGTTCAGTAGGTTCTGGCGCTCGGACCCCTCGCGGGTGCGTCAATCCGGTGGCACCGGCCTGGGTCTGGCCATCAGCATCGAGGACGCCCGACTGCACCAGGGCCGGCTGGAGGCCTGGGGTGAGCCCGGCAAGGGCGCCTGCTTCCGGCTCACCTTGCCGTTGATGCGGGGACACAAGGTCACGACAAGTCCACTTCCGCTGAAACCTGTTGGACCCGAACGTGCCCCGCGACCGACCGCGCGTGAATCGGAGAATGTGTGAAGCGCGCAGGCCGGATAGCGTCCTGCGTCCGCGGTCTGGCCGCTGTTTTGCTGCTGGTGTTCGCACTTGCGGGTTGCGCCGGGGTGCCGAGTTCCTCGTCACCGCAGGCGATCGGCACCGTCGACCGTCCCGCGCCGCCCAGTCTGCCCAAGCCCACGCCCGGGATGGATCCCGACGTGCTGTTGCGCGAGTTCCTCAAAGCCACTGCCGATCCCGCCAACCGGCACCTGGCGGCGCGACAGTTCCTCACCGAATCGGGTTCGGGCGCATGGGATGACGCTGGCAGCGCGCTGCTGATCGACAATGTCGTGTTCGTCGAAACCCGTGGAGCGGACCGGGTTACGGTGCGCATGCGCGCTGACATTCTCGGGTCGCTGTCGGACCTGGGTGTTTTCGAGACGGGTGAGGGCGCGTTGCCCGATCCGGGGCCGATCGAACTGGTCAAGACGCCCGACGGCTGGCGTATCGACAAGCTGCCCAACGGGGTTTTCCTTGACTGGCAACAGTTTCAGTCGACCTACAAACGCAACACCCTGTATTTCGCCGACCCGACCGGCACCACCGTGGTGCCCGATCCGCGTTACGTCGCGGTATCCGACCCGGACCAGTTGGCCACCGAACTCGTCAGCAAGCTCATCGCAGGCCCGCGCCCGGAGTTGGCCAAAAGCGTGCGCAACCTGCTGGGGCCGCCTCTGAAGCTGCGCGGACCGGTGACTCGCGCCGACGGCGGCAAGACCGGCGTCGGCCGCGGGTATGGCGGTGCGCGGATCGACCTGGACAACCTGTCGACCACAGATCCGCACAGTCGCCAACTGCTTGCGGCGCAGATCATCTGGACGTTGTCGCGCGCCGCTATCAACGGCCCGTACGTGATCACCGCCGACGGCGCCGCGCTCGATGACCGGTTCGCCGACGGGTGGGAGACCTCCGATGTGGCGGCCACCGATCCGGGAGCGTTCCCTGGAGCGGCGGCGGGTCTGCACGGGTTGATGGGTGGTTCGCTCGTGTTCCTGGACGGCCCCCGCGCGCCACGCGTCCCAGGGGCATTCGGGCAGACGCCCGATCAGACGGCGGCAGCCGTGTCGCGGACCGGCCAGAACGTCGCATCGATCGTGACATTGCGGCCGGGCGCACCCGACATGGCGGCGTCGCTATGGGTCGGCCCACTCGGCGGCAACGCATCGCAGGCGCTGGACGGACGCAACCTGACGCGGCCCAGCTGGGCTCTCGACGACGCCGTCTGGGTGGTGGTCGACGGCACCAACGTGGTGCGTGTCATCCAGGATGCGTCCGGGCAACCCGCGCGCATACCGGTCGACTCCACGCCGGTGTCATCGAGGTTTCCCGGCGCGATCCGCGAACTGCAACTGTCCAGGGACGGAGCACGCGCCGCGATGATCATCGACGGTCAGGTGATCATGGCCGGGGTGGAGCAGACGCCAGGGGGCGGATATGCGCTGACATACCCGCGCCGGCTGGGGTTCGGGCTCGGCAACACGGTCGTCTCGTTGTCCTGGCGTACCGGCGACGACATCGTCGTCAGCCGCACGGATCCGCAGCATCCGGTGTCATACGTCAACCTCGACGGCGTCAACTCCGACGGACCCAGCCGGAATCTGCGGATGCCGGTCACCACCGTGGCGGCGAACCCGTCGACGGTCTACGTCGCTGATCAGCGCGGCGTGCTGCAACTGACCGGTTCGGTGGCCGACAACGACCCGGTGTGGTCGGAGGTGCGTCCGCTGATGGTCCCCGGTGCGTTACCGGTCTTGCCGGGCTGAGTCTGGAAAATACTCTCTCGAAGTCGCACTGAACCAAGCGCCGTCGACGCCCGTTGTGCTGACAAACCGACGCTAGAAAGCGTTGGCTACAGCCAAGGAGACGACGATGAAGGTTCGCGGTCCATTGATCACCCTCGCCGCGGTTGCGGCAGTGGGTGTAGGCATCCTGACCGTCAACATTGCCCAGGAGGAGTCCGTGGTGCCCGGTACGCCGGTCGCCGCGCCGACGCCATTGACCACCACTGCTGCCACGCCCCCTGCACCGGCGTTTCCGGCCAAGGCGGACTACGTGGGCAAGGTCCCGACCGCCAACGGCACCATCACCTTGGATATCGCCGTCGAGGGCGACAGGGCCGTGGCGTACGCCTGCGATGGCACCTCGATCGAGTCATGGATGCGCGGGTCCGCCGTCAATGGCGCAGTGAGCCTTGTGAGCAAGGACGGCACCGGCCGGCTGGAGGGTCGCCTGGACGGGGCCGCAGTCGTCGGAACCCTGTGGATCGGTGAGAAGAAGTGGGACTTCAGAGCCGAAACCGCGCAGCCACCGGCAGGGCTGTATGTGTACGAGCAGGGCGGGGTCCGCAGCAGCTGGATCGTCGACTCTTCCGGCAAGGCGACCGGGGTGCTGCGACAGGACGACGGATCGACCGCCCCCGCACCGGGTCTGGAGAACGACGGCAGCGCCGTGATCGGCGGGCGCACCGTCACCGCGGCACGGGTGCGGGGTGCCAGCGATGTCTGAGCTCACAACACAGCGGATCAAAACGTCCCACGGCGACGCGGCGGTGCTGGCCGCCGTCCTCATCGGTGCGTTGGTCGCGGTCGGGCTGGGTGTGTTCGGCAAAGTCCATGAGCCCCAGTTCTTTTCGGTCAGCATCGCCGGGTTCTCCAGCGGCACCGCGGTGAAGGCTTGGCTGGCGACCCTTGCGGTGGTGCTCGGGCTGTTTCAGCTGGTGTCCGCCTTTGCGATGTACCGGCTGATTCCGGGCGGCAGGGCGCCGGCGTGGATGCGCGCTGCGCACGTCTGGTCGGGACGGTTGGCGGTGCTCGCCAGCGTTCCTGTCGCCGTGCACTGCCTGTATGCGCTGGGATTCGCCGAGACTGACAGCCGGGTGCTCTTCCACTCACTGTTCGGATGCTTGTTCTACGGCATCTTCGTGACGAAGATGATCCTGCTGACCCGTAACGGCCTCCGCGGATGGGTGATCCCGATCGCGGGCGGGTTGCTGTTCTTCGGTCTTGTCTACGTCTGGTTGACCTCAGCCCTGTGGTTCTTCCAGACGAGCGGGATCACGTTCTAGTGGAGAGGTTTTCTATGTCATTTACCGATTTTCGCGTCCCGCGGCAGAAGGTCCTGATCGGTGCGGGGGTCGGGCTGGTCGCATCCGTGCTCGCCGCCTGCACGACCTATGGCAAGAAGCCGGAGGCGTCCGGCGACACCGCCACGACGACGAAGGCTCCGCCGACGACAGGCGGGACGGCGCCGGAACCCGATAACGTCATCGCCAAAACCTCGGATGTGCCAGTCGGCTCCGGTGTCATCCTCGGTGAGGTCGTCGTGACGCAGGCGGCGGCGGGCGATTTCAAGGGCTTTTCGTCGACCTGCACGCATGCCGGATGCGCGCTGAACGAGGTGGTCGACGGAACCATCAACTGCCCTTGCCATGGCAGCAAGTTCAACCTGGATGGTTCTGTCGCAGCGGGGCCCGCAACGGAGCCACTGGAGTCAAAGGCCGTGACGGTTCAAGGGGATTCGATCGTCCTGGCTTGAGGACCCCGTGCGAGAGTGGTGATTTCGGCGTGCTGAGCGGGACCAAACACGCCGAAATCGCCAAATCAGGTGGACGTGACGCCGGGAATGCGGCCCCCGCGAAAGGCTTCCACAAAATGTCGATGGTCGTCACGAACGGTTGCCGCATACTCCAGACCGAATGACACCATGTCGCCGACGAATTCGTCGTCGCGGTCGGCGATCACCTCGACGATCGCGTCCTCGGTCTGGAACTTCACCAAATCCTGATCGCTGTCGGCGTCGCCGACGCAGTGCACCTTGGCGACCGCACGGCCGAGTTGTTCGATCACTTCCGTTAGCTCGTCGGGTTCGGTCAGTTCGGTCCAATCGAGATCGGCCTCATACGGCGAGAGTTCGGCGACGACAAAGCCGGTTCCGTCGATCTCGGTATGGCCGAGCAGGGGGTCGGCGTGGGCCTGCAGCGCACGCTGCGAAACGGCCGTGCGGTGGCCATGATGCTTGAAATAGCTGTGCACCTCCTCGTCGTCGACGACCCGACTCGGCGCGGCCACATTGCCCTGCTTCATCGACAGCACGATGTCGTTGTCGAGCGCCTGGTTGAATCCCTCGACAAGCACGTTGTAGCTGGGCAGGCCCGCGCTGCCGATTCCGAATCCCGTCCTGCCCACGATGTCCTTGACGTCGTAGGCGATTTCGCGGAACCGCTTCGATTTCGGGATCGTGTCCTGGTAGGCCTCGAATGCGGCCTCCACCTTCGCGTATTCACCCTCGTCGAGGCGGCGTACACCGGGGGCGTCACGAAACCGGCGATCCGATTCGTCGACACGGGTCATTCGATCGAGCATTGCGTGGCGCGTCGACTGCCGGGCATCCTGCAGCGCCAACAGCACCGCGCCGCGCGCCGTGTCCAAGTTCAGCGAGAAGGTCGAGTCGTCATCGTTGGCGAGGAACCACCGCACCTGGCCGAGGTACGACTCGACCAGCGTCGCGATGAGATTGCCAATGTCGTCATCGGATAAAGCTTTCTGCCAGCACATCAGCGCGATACTCGCCGCGAACCGCTGCAGGTCCCAGGTGAAATGACCGACGAACGCCTCGTCGAAGTCGTTGACGTCGAATATCAGCTTTCCCGCGCCGTCCATATAGGTGCCGAAGTTCTCGGCGTGCAGGTCGCCCTGGATCCAGACGCGTGAGGTCCGCTCGTCCGCCCACCTGTCCTTGCGGTCGACGACGTCGGCATAGAACACACACGCGCTGCCGCGATAAAAAGCGAACGGTTCGGCGGCCATCTTGCGGAACTTGGTCCGGAACGCATCGGGGTCTGCCTCCATCAGCTCGGAGAACGCCTCCACCAGGCAGTTGACGATGACCGACTCGCGCTCGTCCTGCATGCCGGAGGGAGTACCCCGAAGTGTCACAGGCCACCGCCACACTGCGGACATGCTCGATCTGGTCCTCCCGCTGGAATGTGGCGGCTGCGGTGCGCGCTCGACGCGATGGTGTGACGCCTGCGCCAGGGATTTGGCCGTCAGACCCGACGAGCCGCACCTGATCAGCCCGCGCGTAGATCCCGGCGTGCCCGTCTTCTCGCTGGGCCGCTATGCGGGTGCACGGCGCGCAGCCATTGTCGCCGTCAAGGAGCATGGCCGCGCCGACCTGGTGGAACCGCTGGCCGGTGCGCTTCGCGGCGGGCTGGCTCATCTGCTGGCCTGGGGTATCGTCGCGTCGCCGCTGACCGTGGTCCCCGCGCCGACGCGCCGATGGGCGGCCAGGCGCCGCGGTGGGGATCCGGTCGCGCGCGTCGCCCGCGCCGCCACGTCGGGACGACGCGACGTCACCGTGATTCAGGCGTTGCGCGCGCGGGCTCTGGTCGCCGACTCCGTCGGCCTCTCCAGCTCCGACCGCCAGCGCAACATCGCGGGGCGGGTGAAGGTGGTACGCCCCATAACGGGTCGGGGCGGGGATGCCGGCGAGGTGGTGGTCGTCGACGACGTCGTGACGACCTGCGCCACGGCGTGTGAATCCGTCCGTGTCCTGCAAACGGCCGGGGTGACCGTGGTCGCTGTGCTGGCTATCGCCAACGCCTGACCACGCCACGTGACGGCTGCGGCAATTACCCCGACATCAAGTTGATGTGAAGAACTGAAAACAGGTCTCGAAAAGTGGCTGCATTTTGTGGCACGACCGGGTGATTACGGACTACCGTCGGCATCAACCACCCGTGAATGCCTCACGGCGGCGCATCACCAGTTGGCGCCGGCATCGCCCACAAGCGGTAGGAGGTGAGTAGACGACACCTTGCACCGGCGGGCCGCGACAAAGGCATACATTCATGCGGGGCCTCCGGCGCGTTTCCAAAGCCAGCCAGGCACGCTGACGCGTGCGGACGCAAAGAGAAACGAGTTGCCAAGTATGTCAACCCATTCCATTGACTCGGACCAAGCGATGCTGGTCACCGATGAGACGCCCGAAGCCGAGCTGCGAGCCGAGATCGTCGTCAAGGGCCGCAACGTCGAGATTCCCGAGCACTTCCGCGTCTACGTCTCAGACAAACTGTCCCGCCTCGAACGACTCGACCGCACCATTTACCTCTTCGACGTCGAACTGGACCATGAAAAGAATCGGCGTCAGCGTAAGAACTGTCAGCACGTCGAGATCACCGCGCGCGGCCGCGGCCCCGTAGTCCGGGGCGAGGCCTGCGCTGACAGCTTCTATGCCGCCCTGGAGTCCGCGGTCTGCAAACTCGAGAACCGACTTCGACGCAGCAAGGACCGCCGCAAGATCCATTACGGCGACAAGACCCCGGTCTCACTGGCCGAGGCCACCGCGATCGGCCCGCTGCCCGATGCGCTGGGCGGGGATGGTTCGGAGTCATCGCAGGTCGACGGGGCGATGCTCGACGACCACGAACCCGGACGCATCGTGCGTATCAAGGAGCATCCCGATACGCCGATGACCGTCGACGATGCGTTGTCGCAGATGGAGCTCGTGGGCCACGACTTCTTCCTCTTCCATGACAAGGAAAGCGACAAGCCCTGTGTGGTGTATCGCCGCCACGCCTACGACTACGGGCTTATCCGGCTCGCCTAGGCCTGTCATTCGTTTGGCCTGACAGGGTCCGGCGGTGTCACGTCGCTACCATGGGTTGAGCTCTATACAGATTCAACCCATTTGGAAAGCTTGAGGAATAGCGTGCTGGATAAGTTGCTCCGTCTTGGTGAAGGCCGCATGGTCAAGCGCCTCAAGGGGGTGGCCGAGTACGTCAACACCCTGTCCGATGACGTAGAGAAGCTCTCCGACGCCGAGTTGCGGGCCAAGACGGACGAATTCAAAAAGCGGGTCGCCGACGGCACCAGCCTCGACGACCTGCTGCCCGAGGCCTTCGCGGTCGCGCGTGAGGCCGCCTGGCGGGTACTGGACCAGCGGCATTTCGACGTCCAGGTGATGGGCGGCGCGGCGCTGCACTTCGGCAACGTTGCGGAGATGAAGACCGGTGAGGGCAAGACCCTGACCTGTGTGTTGCCGGCGTACCTCAACGCGCTGGCCGGCGACGGTGTACACGTCGTCACCGTCAACGACTACCTCGCCAAACGTGACGCCGAATGGATGGGTCGCGTGCACCGCTTCCTGGGCTTGGAGGTCGGCGTCATCCTGTCAGGCCTGACGCCAGACGAGAGGCGCGTCGCGTATGGCGCCGACATCACCTACGGCACCAACAACGAGTTCGGCTTCGACTACCTGCGCGACAACATGGCGCACTCCTTGGAGGACCTGGTACAGCGCGGCCACAACTACGCCATCGTCGACGAGGTCGACTCGATTCTGATCGACGAGGCCCGCACCCCGCTGATCATTTCGGGCCCGGCGGACGGGGCTTCGAACTGGTACAGCGAGTTCGCCCGGCTCGCCCCGCTGATGGAGAAGGACGTCCACTACGAAGTCGACATCCGCAAGCGGACCATTGGCGTGCATGAGATCGGCGTGGAGTTCGTCGAGGATCAGCTGGGCATCGACAACCTCTACGAGGCCGCCAACTCGCCGCTGGTGAGCTACCTCAACAACGCCATCAAGGCCAAGGAGCTGTTCACGCGCGACAAGGACTACATCGTGCGCGACGGCGAGGTGATCATCGTCGACGAGTTCACCGGTCGCGTACTGGTTGGACGGCGCTACAACGAGGGCATGCACCAGGCCATCGAGGCCAAGGAGCACGTCGAGATCAAGGCCGAGAACCAGACACTGGCCACCATCACACTGCAGAACTACTTCCGCCTGTACGACAAGCTCGCCGGCATGACGGGCACCGCCCAGACCGAGGCGTCCGAACTGCACGAGATCTACAAGCTCGGCGTGGTCAGCATCCCGACCAACAAGTCGATGATCCGAGCCGACCAGTCCGACCTGATCTACAAGACCGAAGAAGCCAAGTACATCGCGGTCGTCGACGACGTCAGCGAGCGGTACGAGAAGGGCCAGCCGGTGCTGATCGGTACCACCAGCGTCGAGCGCTCGGAGTATCTGTCGCGCCAGTTCACCAAGCGCCGCATCCCGCACAACGTGCTGAACGCCAAGTACCACGAGCAGGAGGCGAACATCATCGCCGAGGCCGGGCGGCTGCGCGCCATCACGGTGGCCACCAACATGGCCGGCCGCGGCACCGACATCGTGTTAGGCGGCAACGTCGACTTCCTCGCCGACAAGAAGCTGCGAGACCAGGGCCTGGACCCGGTGGAAACGCCCGAGGATTACGAGGCGGCGTGGCACAAGCTCCTACCGCAGGTGAAGGCGGAAGCAGCCGAGGAAGCAAAGAACGTGATCGCGGTCGGCGGGCTGTATGTGCTCGGGACCGAGCGGCACGAATCCCGGCGTATCGACAACCAGCTGCGTGGTCGCTCGGGCCGCCAGGGTGACCCCGGCGAGTCCCGCTTCTATCTCTCGCTCGGTGACGAGCTGATGCGGCGGTTCAACGGCGCCACGCTGGAATCGCTGCTGACCCGGCTGAACCTGCCCGACGACGTCCCGATCGAGGCGAAGATGGTCAGCCGCGCGATCAAGAGCGCCCAGACGCAGGTCGAGCAGCAGAACTTCGAAGTCCGCAAGAACGTCCTCAAGTACGACGAAGTGATGAACAAGCAGCGCATGGTCATCTACGACGAGCGCCGCCGTATTCTGGAGGGTGAGAACCTCGCCGACCAGGCCCACAAGATGCTCGTCGACGTCGTCACCGCGTATGTGAACGGTGCGACCGCTGAGGGCTACTCCGAGGACTGGGATTTGGAGCAGCTCTGGACTGCGTTGCGGCAGCTCTACCCGGTCGGTATCGACCACCATGACCTCATCGACTCCGACGCCATCGGCGAGGCCGGCGAGCTGACCCGTGAAGAGTTGCTCGAGGCCTTGGTGAAAGACGCCGAGCGGGCTTACAGCGTCCGCGAGAAGGAACTCGAGGCGATCGCCGGCGAGGGGGCGATGCGCCAGCTGGAACGCAACGTGTTGCTCAACGTGGTGGACCGTAAATGGCGCGAGCACCTCTACGAGATGGACTACCTCAAGGAGGGCATCGGGCTGCGAGCCATGGCGCAGCGCGACCCGCTGGTCGAGTACCAGCGCGAGGGCTACGACATGTTCATCGGCATGCTCGAGGGCATGAAGGAGGAGTCGGTCGGCTTCCTGTTCAACGTGTCGGTCGAAGCCGCGCCCGCGCCGGCGGTGGCGCCGGTCGCCACGCCGCAGGGCCTTGCCGAGTTCGCGCAGGCCGCCGCTGCCAAGGCCCAGGAAAGCGGGCAGGGTGGATTGGCCACCAAGGAGCGTCCGGCACCGGCAGGAGCTGGATCGCCGACGGGAGCTGGGTCGCCTGCAGGGTTGCGCGCCAAGGGAATTGACAACGAACCGCCGCCGATGACCTATAGCGGTCCTTCGGAGGACGGCTCGGCGGAGGTCAAACGCACCGGCGGCGGCCCCAAACATTCGGCACCGTCAGGCACCACCCGCCGGGAACGGCGGGAGGCCGCGCGTCAGCAGGCCCGCGAAACCAAACGTCGCGGCTAGGGCTCGAGCACGGCGGCGATGCGTTTCAACGTGGCGCCGCGTCAGCGAGTCAACCGACCTGCAGGGCGACGATGCGCCAGCGATCTCCGTCGAGTTCGATACGTGCCGCCAGCGCACGCACGCGCGGCCCGGTGGTGTAGGTCCCGAAGACCTCGGCCTGACTGCCTTCGGCACCGTCGACCATGCGAAGCCGCAACCGGCAGAGCCTGGCGACCGTACTCACACGCTGCGTCCGGCCGGCCCCGGCATGCGATGACCGGCTGAGCTCGATCACCGTGTCGATCAGCGCCGGAGCCAACAGCGGCCGCAGCTGCGCGACCGGCCTGCGCCGGTCGATCACTTCGAGTACCCGGCGCAACGCAGCGTCGGCGAAGGTGACCGCAGTGCGCGGTGGAGCTGGTTGCCGAACGGCGGGCCGCTCGGCCGGCATGGGCGACGTTCGCGCTACGCGTCGACGCAATGTCGGTGTCGATCGGCACGCCGACATGCCGACCGGCGGTGGCTCGTAGTCCACCACCGGCGAAACCAGGGGAGGCCCCGGCGCAGGGGTGTGGGATGTTGTCATGAAATGCTCTCCGGCGATCGACGGGGAAATGGACGTCATCTGCCGGAGAGTCGCAGATTCGTTCATGATCGCACGGTTTGCAGGGGGTTCGACGCACCTGTGATGCGCAGTGACACGATCTGTCGCTACGTTGGAGATGAAACCACCGCGGACGAGAACCGCGTAGTCAACAAGGGGGCGTCGCGGCGATGGTGACCAGGTTGTCGGCCTCCGATGCGGCGTTCTTCCACAAGGAGAACACGTCGACGCCGATGTACGTGGGCTCGCTGTCGATCCTGCGCAAGCCACGCAACGGCCTGAGCTACGAGACCCTGCTCGAAACCGTCGAACAACGGCTCCCGCAGATTCCGCGCTACCGCCAGAAGGTTCGCGAAGTGGCGGTCGGTCTGGCCCGCCCGGTGTGGGTCGACGACCCCGACTTCGACATCACCTACCACATCCGCCGTTCCGCCCTGCCGTCTCCGGGCAGCGACGGGCAATTACATGAACTGATCGCGCGGCTGGGCTCGCGACCCCTCGACAAGTCGAGGCCGCTGTGGGAGATGTATCTGATCGAGGGCCTGGCAAAGAACCGGATCGCGATCTACACGAAGTCCCATCAGGCGCTGGTGAACGGCATGACAGCGCTGGAGATCGGGCATGTCATCGCGGACCGCACGCAGAAGCGGCCGGAGTTCGGCGAGGACATCTGGATTCCCGCGCGCGAGCCCAGCGACCGCCGGTTGGTGTTGGGGGCGGTCGGCGAGTGGGTGACCCGTCCCGCCGAACAACTCGGCGAGCTCCGCTCGGCGGTCACCGGGATGGCCACCAACGCAGGTCAGTTGGCGGACGTCAGCCGTCGGTTCGTCGACGCGGCACGAACTTTCGCTCGCGGCACCGCGCCAAGCAGCCCGCTGAACACCACGGTGTCACGTAACCGTCGGTTCGCCGTGGCCAGCGGGAGCCTGGAGGACTTTCGAATGGTGCGGGCCCGCTACGACTGTGACGTCAACGACGTCGTGCTGGCGGTCGTCGCGGGCGCGCTGCGAAACTGGCTGTTGTCGCGCGGTGAGCCGGTGACGGCGATGACCACGATGCGCGCGACGGCTCCGATGTCGGTGTATCCCGACGCCGACCTCGACACGACGGGGCCGGGGCAGGCGATCAGTGCGGTGTCGCCGTTCCTCGTGGACCTGCCGGTGGGGGAGGGCAACGCGGTGGTCCGGCTATCGCAAATAGCGCACGCCACCGAGTCTCATTCCACCGCTGCCAGCCTGGTAGATGCCAGGACCATCGTCACTTTGTCGGGCTTCGCGCCACCGACGTTGCACGCCATGGGAATTCGCGTCGCGACGGACTTCTCGGCGCGGCAGTTCAATCTCTTGATCACCAACGTGCCGGGCGCACAGAAGCAGATGTACGTCGCGGGCACCAAGCTGCTCGAGACGTACTCGGTGCCACCATTGCTGCACAACCAGGTCCTGGCCATCGGCGTCACCTCGTACCACGGCATGCTTTACTTCGGCATCAACGCCGACCGCGACGCGATGAGCGACGTGGACGTGCTGCCGAGCCTGCTGCGCGAATCGCTCGAAGAACTGCTGGAAGCTGCGCGGTAAACAACGGGCTCGCCGATCTTGATTGAGATGCGCCCGCGTGGGGAATGGCTTACCGGTGACCCTTGGCTCCGAGAACCGAAAAACGCACACTCCTGTAGGACGGGCCTTCTCGTCGCCGACTGACGAGGTCATTCCCCATCCGGTCCTCGATGTACCCGTCGAAGAAGCCGCCTACACGCGCTCGCGGGGAGTGGACTGGGCCGTATTCGGTATCACGGCCGTCATTGCCCTCGGGTTTTTGGTGTGGGGCTTCGTCAGCACCCCGTCGCTGGCCAACGCCTCAGGCAGTGCACTGACCTGGGTCATGGACAACACGGGCTGGTTGTTCGTCTTGACCGGGTCGGGGTTCGTGATCTTCGTGCTCTGGCTTGCGCTGGGCCGATACGGCACGATCCCGCTGGGCCGCGACGACGAAGAGCCCGAGTTCAACGGCGTCTCCTGGGTCGCCATGATGTTCTCTGCCGGCATGGGCATCGGTCTGATGTTCTTCGGCGTCGCCGAGCCTCTGACGCACTTCACCACGCCGCCTCCCGGCACCGGGGCGGCGGGAAATCCGGAGGCGGTCCAGACCGCGATGGCGACCACGTTGTTTCATTGGACTCTGCACCCGTGGGCGATCTACGCGGTCGTCGGACTGGCGATCGCTTACGGCGTGTATCGCAAGGGTCGTCTACAGCTGATCAGCGCGGCATTCGAGCCGCTGCTCGGCCCCCGGGTGAATGGTCCGTGGGGCAAGGTCATCGACATGCTGGCGATTTTCGCCACCCTTTTCGGATCCGCCGCATCGCTTGGGTTGGGGGCATTGCAGATTCGCAGTGGTCTGCAGATCGTCGCTGGCATCGGCGAAGCCGGCAACACGATCCTGATCGTGATCATCACGGTGCTCACGGTCGCATTCGTACTGTCCGCGGTTTCGGGAATCGCCCGGGGTATCCAATGGCTGTCGAACATCAACATGGTGCTGGCTTTGGTGCTGGCGTTGTTCGTATTCGTGGTCGGGCCAACGGTTTTCATCCTCAACTTGATGCCGACCGCAATTGCCAGCTACCTGGGCGACATCGCGATGATGTCGGCGCGCACCGGCGCCGAGGGTGCCGAGGTCAACACCTGGCTGCAGTCCTGGACCATCTTCTACTGGGCGTGGTGGGTGTCGTGGACGCCGTTCGTCGGCATGTTCATCGCGCGCATTTCACGGGGGCGCACCATCCGTCAGTTCGTCGCGGGCGTGCTGTTGGTGCCGAGCATGGTCTCGCTGGTGTGGTTCGCGGTGTTCGGTGGGGCGGCGATCAAGATCCAACAGGAAGGTGTCGACCTCGCGGGTGAAGGCAGCATCGAAGCGCAGCTGTTCGGGCTGCTGGACCAATATCCGATCGCGATGATCGCGAGCATTCTGGTGATGGTGCTGGTCGCCATCTTCTTCGTCTCCGGGGCGGACGCAGCCTCGATCGTGATGGGTTCGCTGTCCGAACGGGGAACGATCAAGCCGGGCCGGGGCACCGTCATCTTCTGGGGCGTCGCCATGGGTGCGGTGGCGGCGGTGATGCTGCTCGTTGGCGGGGAGGACGCGCTGACGGGCCTGCAGACCATCACCATCATCGCTGCCCTGCCATTCCTGGTCGTCATGATCGGCCTGGCGGTGTCATTGGTGAAGGATCTGCGCAACGACCCGAAGGTGGTCCGGCACCAATATGCGACCGAAGCGGTCAACAACGCCGTCGTCTCCGGCGTCACCCAACACGGTGACGACTTCGTGATCGCGGTGGAGAAGGATCCCCACAGCGACGGCTGAGCTCGATTTCGGCAAAAGAGCGCTAACCTTCCCGCGTGCGTGTGTACGTCCCAGCGACCCTGGCCATGTTGCAGCAGCTGGTCGCTGACCAGTTGTTGCACGCCCGTAGTGGAACGGCGTTCGCGGTGACACCGACTCTGCGCGAGGCGTACGCCCACGGCGATGACGACGAACTGGCCGAAGTGGCGCTGCGCGAGGCCGCGTTGGCGTCGCTGCGGCTCCTCGCCGGGGAAGGTTCGTCGACCCTGCCGCCGCGCCGGGCGGTGGTCGTCGCCGAGGTCGCCGACCCGACGCCCCGGCCCGATCTCGACGACGCGGTGGTGCGGTTGTCCGGCCCGATCGCGCTCGCCGACGTGATCGCCGCATATGTCGACAACGCCGATGCGGAGACGGCCGTGCTAGCCGCGATCGAGGCGGTAGACGAGGCCGACCTCGGTGACGAAGACGCGGAGTTTGTGGTCGGGGATGCGCAGGATCACGACCTGGCCTGGTATGCGTCGCAGGAGCTACCGTTCCTGCTCGAACTGCTCTGAGCCCGCCGGGTGTGACCAAAGCTACGGTGAACGACTGTATACGCAGCCGTAAGTTACGATACCGTAGGTTGCATGGCCAAGAACAATATCAAGGTCTCGGCCAATGTCGCCGACACGGCACGGGCGGGCGTCGTCGGTGAGAAGCATCCGGCCTGGCACGCGCTGCGCACCGTCGCCGCGCGGATCACCACGCCGCTGCTGCCCGACGACTATCTGAAACTCGCGAACCCGTTGTGGTCGGCGCGGGAACTGCGTGGCCGCGTCGTGGAGGTCCGCCGCGAGACCGAGGATTCGGCGACCCTGGTGATCAAGCCGGGGTGGGGTTTCTCCTTCAACTATCAGCCCGGCCAGTACATCGGCATCGGCGTGCTGGTCGACGGACGCTGGCGGTGGCGGTCCTACTCGCTGACCTCGAGCCCGGTCACGGCCGGCGGCGCTCGCCCGGCGGTATCGGGGTCAAGGCGCACCATCACCATCACGGTCAAGGCCATGCCCGAGGGGTTCCTGTCGACTCACCTAGTCGGCGGGGTGGCACCCGGCACGATCGTGCGACTGGCCGCGCCGCAGGGCAACTTCGTGATGCCGAACCCCGCACCCGCAAAGGTGTTGTTCATCACCGGCGGCTCAGGTATCACGCCGGTGATGTCGATGCTGCGGACGCTGACCCGTCGCGGGCAGATCACCGATGTCGTCCACCTGCATTCGGCGCCAACGGAATCCGACGTGCTGTTCGCGACGGAGCTGGCGGATCTTGAACGCGGGCATGACGGCTACCAGCTGCGGTTGCGCGCCACCCGGACCCAGGGCCGCCTAGACCTGTCGCGCCTCGACGACGAGGTGCCCGACTGGCGTGAGCGCCAGGCCTGGGCGTGCGGACCCGAGGGCATGCTCGACACCGCCGAGCACGCCTGGTCGGCCGCCGGCATCACCGACCTGCTGCACCTGGAGCGTTTCGCCGTGTCGAAGGCGGCAGCACATGGGCAGGGCGGCACCGTGGAGTTCGCGCGTAGCGGCAAGACAGTGGCGGTGGACGCCGCGACGCCGTTGATGGACGCCGGCGAGGGTGTCGGTGTGCGGATGCCATTCGGCTGCCGGATGGGCATCTGCCAATCCTGTGTCGTGGGCCTGCTCGACGGGCACGTCCGCGACCTGCGGACGGGGGCCGAACATGAACCCGGCACCCGAATACAGACCTGTGTCTCCGCAGCTTCGGGCGATTGCGTACTGGACATCTAAGGTTTACTGACCAGTAACCTACGGGTACGTAGGTTACGATAACGTAGGTACTTGAGAGGAGGGTTGACGATGGCAATCACTGACGTCCCCGAATTTGCACATCTGTCCGAAGCGGACATCGAGAGTCTGGCCGTTGAGCTGGATTCCATCCGCCAGGACATCGAAGACTCCCGCGGCGAGCGCGACTCGCGCTACATCCGCCGCACCATTGCCGCCCAGCGCGCGCTCGAGTTGGCGGGCCGGCTCACGCTGGCCGCCAGTTCGCGTCGCTCGGCGTGGTGGGCAGGCACCGCCACCCTGGGCGTGGCCAAGATCATCGAGAACATGGAGATCGGCCACAACGTCATGCACGGCCAGTGGGACTGGATGAACGATCCCGAGATTCACTCCTCGTCGTGGGAGTGGGACATGAGCGGGTCGTCCAAGCACTGGCGCTTCACCCACAACTTCATGCATCACAAGTACACCAACATCCTGGGCATGGACGACGACGTGGGCTACGGCGTCATCCGGGTCACCCGCGACGCGAAATGGAAGCCGTTCAACCTCTACGGCAACCTGCTGTTCAACACGCTGCTGGCCCTCGGCTTCGAGTGGGGCGTGGGGCTTCAGCACCTGGAGCTCGGCAAGATCGCCAAGGGCGGCGACGACCGTGCCGCAACGATGAAGCGCGTGCGCGAGTTCGGTGTGAAGGCGGGCCATCAGGTCGCCAAGGATTACGTGGTGTGGCCGGCGTTGACGTCGCTGTCGCCGGGTGCGACCTTCATGTCGACGCTGAAGGCCAACGCGGTCGCCAACGTCATACGCAACGTGTGGGCCAACGCCGTGATCTTCTGCGGCCACTTCCCTGACGGCGCAGAGAAATTCACCAAGACCGACATGGTCGGCGAGAGCAAGGGTCAGTGGTACCTGCGCCAGATGCTTGGCAGTGCCAACTTCGAAGCGGGTCCTGCGCTGCGGTTCATGAGCGGCAACCTGTCCCATCAGATCGAGCATCACCTGTACCCGGACCTGCCGAGCAACCGGTACGAGGAGATCTCGGTCCGGGTGCGCCAGTTGTGCGACAAGTACGACCTGCCGTACACGACGGGCAACTTCCTGGTGCAGTACGGGAAGACGTGGCGCACGATCGCCAAGTTGTCGCTGCCTGACAAGTACCTGCGCGATACCCGCGACGATGCGCCGGAGACCCGCAGCGAGCGGATGTTCGACCAGCTCGCGCCGGAGCAGCGACGTGGACTGAAGTCGGCCATCGCCGCCGTGCGTGCACGAGGCCGAGAAAGGCACGGAAAGCGTGGAAAGCGTGAAAAGCGTGTGCTAGCCTCGATTTTGCATCGAACTGATCCGGGGTCGTTCTGCCGCTGAATTATGTTTCCGAGTAGTGGTTTTCGTGTGATGGCGTGGCGGTGTTGTCCCGTGTCGCCGGGTGGGGCGGGCTTTCCCAGTGCCGTGGGTCTTTCATCGTTGGTCGGTCAGGTGGGGAGGGTGCTATCCGAAGGCGGTGCGGATGTGTTGCCAGGCGGTTGCGATCGCTGATGCCCATCGCCAGGTGGCGTCGATACGCAGCCGGACTTGGCGGGCACCGCGGGTGATGCGGGCGGCGACGTGCAGGACCCGGTAGCGGAAGGTGGTGATCTCGGCGCGGGCCAGGGTGGGCTGGCCGGTGAATCCGAGGAGCCGGGTCCAGGTGACCAGATCGGCGGCGGTCAGGACGATTTCGAGCCAGGCGGCGTTGGCCCAGAAGGAGTGACAGGGCAGGTTGCGCAGTCCGGTGGCTTTGAGTTCGCGGATGCGGTCTTCGACGCGGGCGTGCTGACGGTGGCGTAGTTCCAGGCCCGCGACTTGGCCGGGCACGACACCGGGTCCGGTGTCGGTGATGAACGCGGTGACCCGCATCCCGTCGGCGTCGGTGAACCGCAGCTGCGCACCGGGGTGGGGGCGTTCTTTGCGCAGGATCAGCCGGGTTCCTGCGGGCCAGGAGGCCAGGTTGACCAGGTCGGTGGCCTCAGCGACCCAGGCGCCGTCGCGGATGCCGCCGTGGGTGTCGATCGCCGGATACCAGCACTGGCCGAGGTTGAGGGTGTCCACGGCGTCCTGTACGCGGGCATCGACGGGGTAGCCGAAGGAGAACCCCACCCCGGCGGTGCGGCAGGCGTCGGCGAATCTGTGGGTGGCTCCGGCGGTGTCGCAGCGCACCAGCACCGGGGCCTTGTCGGGGTCGCCGGGATGGTCGGGGTCGGGCCGCCACGCCGCGGGCAGAGCGGCCAGTGCCTGTTCCAGGACGATGATGTGGTCACTGGCGGTGTTGGAGCCGGCGTTGCCGGTGCGCAGCATCCCGGCCAGGGCCTCCCCGCCGGCGATCTCCGGGCGATCCAAAAACGCCAGCAGCGGATGAAGACCGAACGTCTTCTTCCAGGTCGGGGTAGCGCCGGCCTTGTTGTCGGAGTGATCGATGACCAGCGTGGCATCGATGTCGATGTGCAACCAGACACCCGGTGCGGGGGCGGCTCCGGCGCTCCACGCTGCCGCCCGCGCCCCAGCACGTGCCGCCCGCACCGCCGGCAGGTGTGCGGCGTCGATCCGCTCATCGACCAGCCGCCACATCGTGGTCGTCGACGCCTTCGCGCCGAACACATGCTCACGATCGCCGCACAGTTGCCCGACCCCGTCGATGCAGTCCGCCCCGTCGGCCACTGCGGCCGCCAGATCGGCGAACACCTCCCCGGGGGCATACACCCACGGGCCGCGGTAGGTGTCGGCCAACGCGGCGGTGACCTGCCCTGATAGGCCCGTGCGGTCCGCCAGTTCGCGCAGCATGCCCATCCCGGCATGCGACACGACACCATGACCGTCGGCCGAGACTTTCACCCATGGTGCGACCGCGATATTCTTCACTTGCGAGGTGCCTTCCAGCTGGAACGATTGAACCCTTGACAAGTCCAATTATTCCTTGCAGGACAGGCACTTTCGCTTATCTACACCCCGCGACACCCAAGTTTCCACGAAAAATCCGGGCTAGCCGCCTGACCTGACGACCGAGAGAGCCCTCCCCGCGCCGGGAGGGCTTTTTCGTGCGCCGATTCGCTAGCCCTCCCGCATCGCCGCCAGCAGACGCCGGGCGGCGGCCACCCGGCCGGCGGCGGGTCCCGTCAGGGTGTCGAGCACACATTCGGGATCAGCAGGCGCGCCCAGATGGCCGCAGCCTCTTGGGCAGTCCTTGATCGCCTCGGCCAGGTCGGAAAAGGCAAGCATCACATCGTCGGGTTCGATGTGCGCCAAGCCGAACGAGCGGATTCCCGGGGTGTCGATCACCCAGCCGCCCAGACTCAACGGCAGCGCCACCGATTGTGTCGATGTATGCCTGCCCCTGCCGATGCCCGTCACCTGCCCGATGGCCCGATCTGCATCCGGGACAAGGCGATTCACCAGAGTCGACTTGCCGACACCGGAATGTCCCAACAGCACGGTGACCTTGCCGGTGAGCAGCGGAGCCACCACGTCGAGCGGGTCGTCGCGCCCGGCGGTGATGACCGTGAGGTCGAGTTCGGCGAACTCAGCGGCGAACGGTTCGGCAGGTGCGAGGTCGGATTTGGTCAGACACAAGATGGGTTGGAGGCCGCCGGCGTACGCGGCGATCAGGGCGCGCTGCACCAGGCCGGTGCGCGGCGGGGGATCGGCGAGAGCGACGACGATCAGCAGCTGATCGGCGTTGGCGACGACGACACGTTCGGTCGGGTCGGTGTCATCGGCGGTGCGCCGCAACACGGTTCGTCGCTCATCGCGTCGCACGATGCGTGCCAACGTGTCCTGCTTGCCCGAGACATCGCCGACGATGCCGACGTTGTCGCCGACGACAATCGGTGTGCGTCCCAGTTCGCGGGCGCGCATCGCGGTGACGAGGCGGTCGGGGTCGGCGTCGAGCGCGCAGCCCCACCGGCCGCGGTCGACGGTCACCACCATGGCTTCGCTGGCGTCGGCGTGGTCTGGCCTGTTCTTGGTACGCGGTCGCGAGCCCTTGCCGGGTCGGACCCGAACGTCGGACTCGTCGTACTCGCGAGGGCTCAATCGCCGGCCAGCATGTCGGCCCACATCTGCGGGAAGTCGGGCAGCGTCTTGGCCGTGGTGCCGATGTCCTCGACCTCGACACCGGCGACCCGCAACCCGACGATGGCACCGGCGGTCGCCATCCGGTGATCGGCGTAAGACCGCCACAGCCCGGCGTGCAGCGGTCGCGCGGTGATCAGCAGACCGTCGGGCGTCTCGACGCACTGCCCGCCAAGACCGTTGATCTCGGCGGAGAGTGCGGCCAGCCGGTCGGTTTCGTGGCCGCGAAGATGTGCGACGCCGCGCAGCTGCGACACCGAACCCGTGGGCGCAAGGGCGGCCAGCGCAGCCACCGCAGGTGTCAGCTCACCCACCTCGTGGAGGTCGACATCGATGCTTACGAGCGACGGGGGGCCCTGCACCTCGAGATAGAAATCACCTTGGCGGACAACCGAACCGACGTTCTTCAGGATCCTCAGAATGGTGTCGGCGGGTTGCACGCTGGCCGGCGGCCACCCGCAGATGCGTACCGCTCCTCCCGTTACCACCGCGGCCGCCAGGAACGGCACGGCGTTGGAGAGATCGGGTTCGATATCCCAGTGCCTGGCGGCGATCGTGCCGGGCGAGACGTGCCACCGGTTGGGGCGGCTGTCGTCGACGTCCACGCCGGCGTCACGCAGCATGGCCACCGTCATCGCCACATGCGGGGCCGAGGGCACCGACTCGCCGGTGTGCACGATCGTCAACCCGTTCGTGAACGCGGCACCGGAGAGCAGCAGCCCCGAGACGAACTGCGAAGACGACGATGCGTCGATCTCGACGGTCCCGCCTGTCACCGCTCCGGACCCGTGGACGGCGAACGGAATCGCGTCACCTTCGACATCGACGCCGAGACCGCGCAGCGCCTCGAGCAGGGGTGCGATGGGTCGCGAGCGCGCTTGTTCGTCGCCGTCGAACGTGACGGTCGTGGTGCTCAGCGCCGCGACCGGTGGCACGAACCGAAGGACGGTACCGGCGAGACCGCAGTCGATGCGGGTGCCGGCCTGCGGGGCGATCGCGCCGCTGAGCGTCAGCTCGGTGTCCGTTCCCTCGACGGTGACTCCGAGAGCCGCAACGGCTCCGATCATCAGGTCGGTGTCGCGGCTGCGCAGCGCGCCACTGATCGTGGACGTACCGTGCCCGGTTGCCAGCGCGGCCAGCACAAGAGCCCGGTTGGTCAGCGATTTCGACCCCGGCACGGTGACGGTGGCGTGCACCGGTCGTGACGTCGAGGGTGCCTGCCAGCTGCTGCTCACGCCTACATCCTGCCCTTTGACGTGCACCCTGACCTAAACGGACAAGGATTCCCTGAGCGGCTAAGCCGCTGGCGGGATGCTTCCGCTTCATCGACACCTTGCCTCCGCGTGGGAGGTCTTACTGGCGCTCCACCAGGTTCGCGTCTGCGGACCTGCCCACTTGCATGGGAGGCTGTTAGTCTCTCCGCCCGCCCGGCGGCGAGAATGACTCTTGCGGCGTTGTGGTCGCGGTCGTGGACGGCATCGCATGCCGGACACGTCCAACGGCGGACGTGAAGAGGGAGCTCTTCGAGTTGGTATTGGCAGTCCGAGCAGGTCTTGCTCGACGCAAGCCAACGCGAGACTTTGTGAACAGAACGCCCGAACTGATCTGCTTTCTCCGTGATGATCTGTGTGAATTGTCTCCAGCCCGCGTCGCTGATGGCTCGAGCAAGTCGATGATTTCGGACCAAGCCCGCAACATTGAGGCATTCGACGTGGATCACTTGGTTCTCGCGAACCAACGCCAGAGCCTGCTTATGCTGATAGTCCCGACGGGTTCGCGCCACCTTGTTGTGTACGACCGCGATCTCTCGCCGCACCTTATCTCTGTTGGATGACCCTTTCTCTCGGCGAGCCTTCACTCGCTCCAGTCGCGCTAGCTTGCGTAGCTTGCGGGCTAGATGCTTCTGGTTGGGAACTTCCGTACGACCTCCGTTCGATGTTGCGACAGTTGCCAATCTGGTGATTCCCATGTCGACGCCGGCCTCGTGGCCGACTGCCGGTAGCGGGGTTGGTGCGACCTCGACCACGAAGGACAGGTAATAGTGGCCGTCGGGTTCGCGAATGACTGTGACGCTGGATGGCGTGCTGGGCAAAGCTCGTGACCAACGCACGCTCACCTCACCGACCTTGGTGAGGAACACCCGACCATTAGGTCGAAGGTTGAATCCGCTTCGGGTCAATCGAAACGACTGACGATGGTCTTTCTTCGATTTCATTCGAGGCCGACCCATATGTCGGCCCTTGCGTTTTCCGGTGCAAGCGTCGAAGAAGTTCCGCCAAGCACGGCGCGAATCGTTCACGGACTGCACTAACGCCACACTGGGCACTTCGCTCAGCCATGCCCGCTCACTGGTGTTCTTCGCGCAGGTGATCACCCTGCGTTGAATCTCGCTGTCTGACAGTTTGATCCCGCTCTGATATGCCTCGGTGCGAAGCCGCACTGCATCGTTGAACACGACTCGACAACACCCGAATACTCGCGCCAACATCGCTTGTTGGCTCGATGTTGGTTCGAAGCGGTAGCGGTAGCGCCTCTGCACATCGCAACCATAAACGCAGCCACCGACAGGGCGTGACCGTTGAATTCTGCCGTTCAACCGCTGGTGCAGCGCGGACGTCGAACACAATCGACCGCCATCGACCCGACGCCGATGGATGCGCGCATTGGGTACTCATGCGTTTCTGCCACCATGGGATATATGTGTGGACGATTCGCGGTGACCACCGATCCGGCGCTACTGGCCGAGAAGATCAAGGCGATCGACGAGAGCACCTCTGCGCAAAAGGCGGACAAGGATGCACCCGGTGCCAACTACAACGTCGCGCCCACGACGACGATCAGCAGCGTGGTCAAACGCCACAGCGAGCCCGACGACGAGTCCACCCGCCGGGTGCGGTCGATGCGCTGGGGGCTGATCCCGCCGTGGGCGAAGACCGCCGAGGACGGGGGCCCGGACACCAAGGGGCCGCTGCTGATCAACGCGCGTTCCGAGAAGCTGACCACCTCGCCGGTCTTCCGGAGCTCGGCGAAGAACAAGCGGTGCCTGGTGCCGATGGACGGCTGGTACGAATGGCGGCCCAACGGTGAATTGGCGTCGGGCAAGAAAGCGCCGAAGACGCCGTTCTACATGTACGGCGGCGACGGCGAACCGCTGTTCATGGCTGGCCTGTGGACCACGTGGCGACCCAAAGGCGCGCCTAAAGACTCGTCTCCACTCGTGAGCTGCACGATCATCACCACCGACGCCGCGGGCCCACTGGCCGAGATCCACGATCGGATGCCCCTGACGATCAGCGAACATGACTGGGATCGCTGGCTGGACCCCGACGCGCCCATCGACGAGGGACTGCTGCGAGGCCATGGCGACCTGGACCGCATCGAGATCCGTGAGGTGTCCCGATTGGTCAACAGCATCCGGAACAACGGCCCGGAGTTGATCGAGCCCGCTGAACCGGAGCCTGAGCAGGCCACCCTGCTGTAAGGGCCGGCATCGCGTCGGAAACTCGTGTTTTCCAGCCGAAACGGGTCCCCCAGATGCGAATGGCCATTAACATATGGGGGTGCTCACCGCTGCAAAAAAGGTTCTGCGCTTCGAGATGACGGTCGCCGAATGGATCGGCACGGCGGTCATTCTCGCGGTTCCCTATCTGGTGGTCGGCATGGTGTGGACGGCTATCGGAGGGGGCTACGCAGGCGACGACGCAGTGGGCCATGCCGGGGACCACCTCGGCGGGCAGGGGTATTCCCGGGTCCTGTCGGTGCTGGGGTCGATCGTGTCGTGGCCGGTACTGCTGGTCTCGACGGTGTGCATGACATGACCGCTGCAGACTTCCGCATCACCGTCCGCAGGCGCACGGCCCGATGGGACACCGAACCGGTCACCGCTGCGGACGCGTTGGACTTCTGGTCGTTCGCGGCCGGAGCGGCCAACGTGATCATGCAGCTGTCGCGACCCGGGGTGGGCCACGGCGTAGCCGAGAGCAAGGTGGATTCGGGCAATCTGCTGAAGCATCCGTGGAAGCGGGCCAGGACGACGTTCCAATACATCGCTGTGGCGGTTCTGGGAACGCCGGAGGACCGCGCGGCGTTCCGTGAGGCGGTCAACACTGCGCATCGTCACGTCAAGTCCGGGCCGGATAGTCCGGTGCCCTACAACGCCTTTGACCGCGACCTTCAGATGTGGGTGGCGGCATGCCTGTTCGTCGGGCTCGAAGATACGTATCAGCTGCTGCGCGGGGAGATGACCGCCGCGCAGTCCGAGCAGTTCTACCGGTCGGCGTGGACCTTAGGGACGACACTGCAGGTGAGCGAGGATCAATGGCCGCCCACCCGTGCGGAATTCGATACGTATTGGATCGAGGCGTGCGGGCACGTTTCGATGGACGATCGTGTCCGTGACTACCTAGGCGATCTACTGGAGCTGCGCATGATCAATCCCATACTGGGCCTTCCTTTTCGGCCGCTGCTCAAGTTCCTCACCGTCGGATTCCTCGCACCGGTCTTCCGTGATGCCATGGGCGTGCAGTGGAGCGGCTTCAGGCAGACTTTGTTCGAAAGGCTTTTCCAGTTCGTCGCTTTCGTGAACCGATTCCTGCCGGTCTTCATCCGCCAGGGCGGCAGCTATGTGCTGTTGGCCGATGTTCGACGCCGGGTCCGACGGCACCGCGCGTTGGTCTGAGCATGCTGCGCCGAGTGCTCAGCCGTCGGGTGAGTGTCGAAGCGATGATCGAGTTCGCGATGTGGCTGGCCATTCCCTACCTGCTCATCGGTTTCGGGTGGGCCTTCTTCGACGCCGAGCAGGTGCAGCTGTTCGAGACCGCGTTGCAAACCAGGCTGCCCGCCGGCTCGGAAATTCTGGCCTACGTGCAGACCGCGGTGATGTGGCCGCACCTGATATTCGGTGCTGACATCTGCGCAGCCTGAGGCTGGTCTTGCCCGAGGAATCCTCGGTATTGATAGAGTAATCCTCGTGCCGCCAACGA
Organism: Mycolicibacterium tusciae JS617; assembly: GCF_000243415.2. The sequence continues at coordinate 2,595,098 of NZ_KI912270.1, read as the reverse complement.
GTCGGACGAGTGTGGACGCGCGGGCCAGGTTGTTGGACGTGGCCCGTCGCCGGTTCGCGGTCGACGGCGCGCTCTCGGCGACCCTGGACGAAGTGCGACGCGAGGCCGAGGTCAGTGTCGGCGCGCTGTATCACCACTTTCCCAACAAACTCTCGCTGGCCACCGCCGTCTACGCGCAGCTGCTGAGCGAATACCAGACGGGGTTTCTTGCGATGCTGCGCGAACACGGCACGGCAGAGGGCGGCATTCGTGGCGGGGTTGCCTATCACCTGCGATGGGTGACCGCACACCGCGGCGAGGCCACGCTGCTGCTGGGTTCCCGGTTGGACAGCGAGGAGTTGCGCCGGTCCAACAGCGCCTTTTTCGCAGCGGTCCGTGACTGGTGGCGCCCGCATCAGAATTACGGGGCGTTGGGGGCGTTGGATATCGGGATCACCGCCGCGCTGTGGCTCGGACCTGCGCAGGAATTCTCTCGCTATTGGGTGGCGGGTTCCGCTGCCAAACTGCCCCGCGGGGCTGTCGCGACATTCGCGGATGCCGCGTGGGTGGTGTTGCGCGCCAACGAGACTGAGGAGGAAGTCCAATGACCGAAGCGGGTTCTCTTTACCGGACGATGGTCGCCGAAGGCGATGATCCCACGGCTCCTGAACGGGTACGGGTGCAACGGCGCGGAGACCGGGCGGTCGTCACACTTGACGAGCCGAAGCGGCTCAACGTGCTCTCGGCTCCGCTGGTTAGGCAACTCCGACGGGCGCTCACCGACCTCGATGCCGACGCCGATGTGCGATCGGTCGTGATCACCGGCGCCGATCCGGGATTCAGCGCCGGGGGCGATCTGAAGATGATGCGCGCGGCCGTCGACCACCGTGATTCCCCGGAGGGCGGCGCCGACGTATGGCGGTGGATCCGGCGCGAATTCGGCGGTATCGCCCGACTCATCGCAGGTTCGGACACGCTATTCATTGCGGCGCTCAACGGCGCGGCAGCCGGCGTCGGTTTGGCGTGGGCGATGACCTGCGACCTCGTCATCGCCAGTGAGCGTGCCGTGATCGTGCCGGCATTCGGCCGACTGGGCCTCATTCCAGAGGTGGGAACCAGTTGGGCGCTGACCCGCCGACTGGGCTATCAGGGAGCGCTCGCGTTCTACCTGCGCGGCGAGCACATCGACGCTGAGACCGCGTTGCGACTCGGGCTCGTACAGCAGGTGGTCACCCACGAGGAGCTGCTGAACGCGGCCGACGAATGGTGCTCTCGTATCTCCCAAATGCCTCCGCACACGATGGCGATGACCAAGCCGCTGCTGCGCGCCGCCGCCGATGCAAGCTGGAATGACGCGCTCACCGTTGAGGAGTTCGCCGAACCGACCTGCTTCACCACCGCGGCCTTCGCGGACAACGTGCACGACATGCTGAACGGCAGGCGTTAGCGGACATCGCAAGCGCCCGCCCTCGCCCCTGCGGGCGTGCCACGATGGCGCGGTGAGCTTCCAGGTGATCGCACAGCCGCTGCCGCGGCCGGTGCTGTTCGACCAGTTCTGGGCGGACCTCACGTTCGTGCACTGGCCGGTGGACCCGCAGCGCGTCGCGCACCTGTTCCCGCCTGGCACCCGCCCGGATGTGTTCTCCGACGGCCTCACCTATGTCGCGCTGGTGCCGTTCCTGATGCGCCACACCGCCCTGGGCACCTCGCTGCGGCTGCCGTACTTCGGAAGCTTCGCCGAGACAAACATCCGTCTGTACTCGATCGACGACGCCGGGCGTCACGGCGTGTACTTCCGGTCGCTGGAGACCACGCGGCTCGCCGTCGTGGGGTTCACCAGAACAGCACTGGGTGTGCCGTACACGTGGGCGAAGATGCGCGTGACGCGCCAGGATGACGAGATCTCGTATTCCAGCGTTCGGCGCTGGCCCCGCCGCGGCCTGCGCAGCACGCTGAGGGTCAGGATCGGTGACCACGTGGCGCCCACGCCCCTGGAGGTATGGCTCACGGCGCGTTGGGGCGCCCACGCCCGTAAGGCCGGGCGGACGTGGTGGGTGCCCAACGAACATTGTCAGTGGCCGCTGCGTGCGGCCGAGATCCTCGAATTGGACGATGATCTGCTCGCCGCGGGCGGAGTGGAGATCGCGGGGGAGCGCATGCGCGCGTTGTTCTCACCGGGCGTGCACGCGCGGTTCGGGCGGCCGTCAACGCTGAACTGACCGAGGCGAGTAATCCCATACGCACCCAAAGTGCTTCTGTGAGTGTGACGCTTCATTCATGACAAGCGGGGTGACGTGCCAGGCGGCGGTGCTGCGGGGAGTCGGCGAGGAGTGGGCGATCGAGGAGATCACCCTTGACCCGCCACGCGATGGTGAAGTGCTGGTGAAGATGGTGGTGGCAGGGGTCTGCCACTCCGACGACCACTACGCCAGCGGCGACGGCATCATGTCACCGGAGCTCACGGCGATGGTGGAGGCCACCGGTGGTTCCGCTCCCGAGTATTTCCCGCTGCTCGGCGGCCACGAAGGTGCGGGCGTCGTCGAGGCAGTCGGCCCGGGGGTGCGATCGGTACGGCCCGGCGATCACGTTGCGACCTCCTTCATCCCCGCGTGCGGTTCCTGTCGGTGGTGCGTTTCCGGCATGACCTACCTGTGTGACGCGGGCGCGCTGATGTTCGCCAAGGAGATGACGACCGACGGCACCCGCCGGCGCCACGTCGGTGACGAGGATCTGACCGCGATGACACAGCTCGGCACGTTTTCGGAGTACATGGTCGTCGCCGAAGAGTCCGTCATCAAGATCGACGACTCGATTCCCTTCGAGGCCGCCTCCCTGGTGTCGTGTGGCGTGACGACGGGCTGGGGCTCGGCGACCGTGGGCGTCGGAACCCAAGTAGGCGACACCGTCGTGATCGTCGGCACCGGCGGGGTGGGCATCAACGCTGTGCAGGGTGCCCGCGCCGCGGGCGCCAACGCAGTGGTCGCCGTGGATCCCGTTGAGTTCAAACGTGATACGGCCAAGTTCTTCGGCGCGACGGATACCAGCCCCTCGATCGAGGAAGCCTTCCTCTTGGTGAAGGAGATCACCAACGGCGTGATGGCGGACCGGGTTGTGCTGACCCCGAGCGTGCTTCACGCCGAGCTGCTGGCGCCCGCGATGATGCTGACGCGCAAAGGGGGCACCTGCCTGATGACCGCGGTGCCGAAACTCGATATCAACATGGTTCCGCTGATCCTCGTCGACATGCTCCAGGGCTGTAAGCAGCTCAAGGGGCTCTTGTACGGCGGGATGAATCCCCGCGCGAGCATGCCGATGCTGCTGTCGATGTACCGCAGCGGCAACCTCAAACTCGACGAGCTCGTGACGAAGCGTTACCGCCTCGATCAGATCAACAACGCCATCACCGACATGCGCGAAGGCCGAAACATCCGGGGCATCATCGAATTCGACTGAGGGACTAGGGGCCGGTGTATCCCGGCGGGTTCGGGGTGTCGACCCACAGGTCGACGCCGAGCTCGGCACCGGGGATGCAGTCGTAGACCGACAGGTCGGTGACGCCGGACTCCAGCAGTACGTCCTCGCACAGCAGGCTGTTGCCGGTGTATTCGCGGGCCGGCTTGTTGACGATCACGTAGGCGGCGTCGGAGTACACGTCGGGCTTGCGGGCGCGGCCCATGGCCTCGTCGCCGCCGAGCAGGTTCTGCACCGCGGCGGTGGCCACCATCGTGCGGGGCCACAGGGTGTTCGAGGCGATGCCCGCATCGCGCAGCTCCTCGGCTATTCCCAGAGCGCACAACGACATTCCGTACTTGGCCATCATGTACGCCGTGGGCTTCAGCCACTTGGACTCCAGCCGGATCGGTGGCGACAGCGTCAGAATGTGGGGGTTGTCCCGGCCCATCATGTGCGGGATGCACGCCTGCGAAACCGAATACGTGCCGCGCACCTGGATTCCGTTCATCAGGTCGAACCGCTTGAGCGGAACCTCGGTGACCGAACCCAGGTTGATCGCCGATGCGTTGTTGACGCAGATGTCGATACCGCCGAACTGCGCGACGGCCTGGGCCACCGCCGAGATCACCGAGTCGCCGTTGCGGATGTCGCCGACGATCGGCAGCGCCTGCCCGCCTGCCTCCTCGATCTCCTTGGCCGCGGTATAGACGGTGCCCTCGAGCTTGGGATGTGGCTCCGCCGTCTTGGCGATCAGCGCGATGTTCGCGCCGTCGGCGGCCGCGCGCTTGGCGATCGCCAGCCCGATTCCGCGGCTGGCGCCGGAGATGAACATGGTCTTCCCTGAAAGCGACATGGCCTCAACCTTAGAACTCCCGCGTCAAGCCCCCGCGCGAACGTGGGTTACCCGCACGCCTCCGGCGCGGCGTTGTCAAGCGGTCAATGCAACGTCGGCTGTTGGTCAGGCTGCTTGGTCGATGAGTGCGGCGAGTCGGGCGGCGGGCGTGTCGAGGTCCAAGGTAGGTCGGGGTCGGGTGTTGAGTTTGTCTTGGATCCGTTTGAGGTCGGCCTTGGTGTGCATGCTCAGGTCGGCGCCCTTCTCGAACCAGAACCGCAGGAGCCGGTTGGTGTTCTCGTTGGTGCCCCGTTGCCAGGGCGAGTGAGGATCGCAGAAGTAGACCGGCGCCTGCAGTTGCAGATCGATGGTGCGCCAGTTGGCCATCTCGCTGCCCCGGTCCCAGGTGATGGTGCGCCGCAGGTGCGCCGGCAGCTCGCTCATCGCCCCGATCATCGCGGTGGCCACCGACTCGGCGGTGTGATCGGCGGGCAGGTGTAACAGGATGGTGAACCGAGTACTGCGCTCCACCAATGTGCCTATGGCACTGGTATTTCCGGCGCCCATGATCAAGTCTCCCTCCCAGTGCCCGGGCACTGCCCGGTCGGCGGCCTCGGCGGGGCGATCACGGATGGTGAAGACCGATCCCGGTGGATAGACGCCGGCACGGGTGACCGACCGGTGGGGTTTACGGGCCGCCCGTTTGGTCGATAGACACTTGTGCAGGTCAGCCCGGAGTTGACCACGGGTTTGGACGTAGAGGCATTTGTAGATGGTTTCGTGGCTCACCCGTGCCAGCTTGTCATCGGGATGATCGCGGACCAACAGCTCGGAGATCAGCTTCGGACTCCACCCGTCGTCCATCGCCGTTTCGATCATGGCGCACAGCACCGGGTCATCGAGGGTGAACCCCTTGGGACGCTTGGCCTTCTGAGCAGCCCGGGCATGGGCCATCCCGGCGTGGTAATCCCCGTCAGGGTTGCTGTTGCGGTGCACTTCTCGCCAGACGACGCTGGCGTCCCGGCCGATCTTCTCGCCGATCCGTTCGTAGGTGAGCCCGTTGTCGCGGCCGCGCATGATCTCGATGCGTTCATCCAGGCTGAGGCGATGCCCCCGGCCGCCGAGACGGTCGGGATCGCCGGAGGTGATCAGGCCGTGGGTTCTCTCGGAGTTCTGTCCGCGCAGTAGTGGCATTGCGCCAGCCTGACGCCACCACAGACTCGCCGCCGTAGTCGACACGCCCATGTCCCTGGCCACCCGCTCCAACGGCTCACCCAGGCAGACCCGATCGAACAACTCCCGCCGCGTCGACCTCGAATGCGGATAACCACTCGGCATGTGCAACCCCTCTGATCACAGATATTGCACTGACCGTATGAATCCGCCCGCGGCGGGCGTGCCGGTAATCCACGTTCGCGCGAAAGTTCAGGCGCGTATGTCGGCGGTGGTTGCGTTGGTCAGCGCGATCAGGTCCCGCGGATGAAGCGCGACGTCCCAGCCGCGTTTTCCCGCACTGCACAACACGCGGTCCCAGCGCAGCGCGGACTCGTCGATGACCGTGGGCAGCGGTTTGCGTTGACCGAGCGGCGAGATCCCACCGATCACGTAGCCGCTCGAACGTTCGGCGGCCGCGCGCTCGGCCATCGTGGCTTTGGGCACGCCCAGCGCGGCGGCTGTGGCCTTGAGTGAAAGCTTGCTGGGCACCGGCAGCACCGCGACGCCGAGTCTGATGTCGCGGCCGGAGCCGCTCCGGGGCCCCTGCTGCAGTGCGACCACCAGCGTCTTGAACACCTGCTCGGCGTCGACGCCCTGTTCGCGGGCCAGCGCCTCTGCGGCCTCGTCGCCGAACGACTCGTTGCGGGGATCGTGGTGGTACTGCAGCACCTCGTGTGGCACCCCGGCGGCCAGCAGGGCCGCGATTGCAGGAGTTGCCGCGCGCGCCACGGGCTCAGCGTAGTGCGGGAACAAGCCCGCCCGGTGGCGCTGTTATTGACGGCAGTGGGGCTGCCAGCAGCGGCGGCCGGGTAAGAAGTCGGTCTCAACCTCTACGATCGAAGGAAGGGGTCAAGGTGCCAGCACTTGCCATGGAGCGTCCGGTCGACCTGCCGGGCCTATTTGGTGGCGCCGCTACAGAAGGGACGGTGCTTCCCGCGATGACCGACAACGACGGGTCGGGGTCTGATTCGGCGCCCGCGCCGGTGCCCGCCAGATCGGACGAGTCAGACGCTGAGCTGACTGCCCGATTCGAGCGCGATGCGATTCCGCTGCTTGACCAGTTGTACGGCGGCGCGTTGCGGATGACGCGCAACCCCGCAGACGCCGAGGATCTGCTGCAGGAAACCATGGTCAAGGCGTACGCAGGCTTCCGCTCGTTCCGCGAGGGCACCAACCTCAAGGCGTGGCTGTACCGCATTCTGACCAATACCTACATCAACAGCTACCGCAAAAAACAGCGCCAGCCCGCCGAATATCCGACCGACGAGATCACCGACTGGCAGCTCGCCGCCAACGCCGAGCACACCTCCACCGGATTGCGCTCGGCAGAGGTCGAGGCGATGGAGGCCCTTCCGGACAATGAGATCAAGGAAGCGCTGCAGGCGCTGCCGGAGGAGTTCAGGATGGCGGTGTACTACGCCGACGTAGAAGGCTTCCCGTACAAGGAGATCGCCGAGATCATGGACACCCCGATTGGCACCGTCATGTCCCGGCTGCACCGAGGCAGGCGGCAGCTTCGTGGATTGCTCGCCGATGTGGCCCGCGACCGCGGATTCATGCGAGGCCAGCAGGTCGAGGCGCCCGAGGAGGTCTCGTCATGAGCTCGACTCCTGACGACGAGCGCTGGCAGGCGCCGATCGGTCCCGTCGACCCTGAGCACCCCGAGTGCGCTGCGGTCATCGCCGAGGTGTGGACGCTGCTCGACGGCGAATGCACGGCTGAAACGCAGGACAAGCTGCGACATCACCTCGAAGAGTGCCCGACTTGCCTTCGCCATTACGGCGTCGAGGAACGGGTGAAGAAACTGATCGCCCACAAATGCAGTGGTGAAAAAGCCCCAGACAGCCTGCGTGAGCGGCTGCGCATCGAGATCAGCCGCACCACCATCATTCGGCGCGGCTGAGCCCGGACGAGGCCGGCTAGCGACCTACTGACTTCGAGCCCGCGTTGGGCCGCTTGCCGTGGTTGGCCTTGGAATGCTTACGGTCGCGCTTCTTACGGCCACGCTTAGCCATGGTCGTCCTCCATTCGGTACGGGGATTGTGGGGCCCACATCCAGCAGGCGCTCGCACCTATTCTCTCACGGCCCGGCGGCACGGCTGCCGGGCCGGTGGTGTGGTTCGATATGAGCGTCAGGCGCGCGGAGCCGGGTGCCGACGACTTAAGACGCCGAAGGGGTGAAGATGGCCGAGGATGTTCGCGCGGAGATCGTGGCCAGTGTGCTCGAGGTCGTGGTTCACGAGGGCGATCAGATCGGTGAGGGCGACACCCTGGTGCTGCTGGAGTCGATGAAGATGGAGATCCCGGTGCTCGCCGAAGTCGCGGGCACCGTCAGCAAGGTGAGCGTGTCCGTCGGCGACGTCATCCAGGCCGGCGACCTCATCGCCGTGATCAGCTGACCCGAGTCCGCCGCCCGCAACAGTGAGGCCCGATGTCCACCCTCGGTGATTTGCTCGCCGAGCACACCGTCCTGCCCGGTAATGCCGTCGACCACCTGCATGCGGTGGTCGGCGAGTGGCAGCTGTTGGCCGACCTGTCCTTCGCGGACTTTCTGATGTGGGTGCGCCGCGACGATGGCGCGGTGGTGTGCGTGGCCCAGGTGCGACCGAACACCGCCCCGACGGTGCTGCTCGCCGACGCCGTTGGCACCCTGAACCAGGCCCACGAGATGCCGGTGGTGACCGATGCGTTCAACTCGGGCGCCATCGGCAGGCAAAGCCCGGCTGGCTATAAGGACTTACGGGAGGATCCCCCCAGCCTCAACGTGGAGGCTGTTCCCGTGCGCTACGACAACAACGTGGTCGCGGTCCTGACGCACCAGACCGCGCTGGTGGGACGCAACGCGAGTCCACTGGAAAGTGCCTACCTCGAATGT